>NZ_JARYTI010000080.1 GCF_029911635.1 Sphingomonas sp. AR_OL41 | reverse complement strand
CCGCGCGCGATCAGCCAGCCCTGAACGCGATAGGTCGGGAAGCACATGTCGTCGGCGGCGAGCACCATCGACTGGGCGACGCCGATCGAAGCGACACCCGTGCCCGAAGCTACCCCGGCCGCGACGTCGACGGCTCTGCCGCCGGTCGACGTACCGACTGACGAGGGACGCCTGACGCTGCGCAATACGCTTGCGAGCATGAGCGACCTCGTCCCGACGCTGGCGATCGGCGGCGGCGTCGTGTTCGTGCTGGGCCTCGCGCTGTGGCTCATACGTCGCCGTCGCGGCGAGCAGGACGCGGTGCCGGAGGAAGACGAGCGAAGCGCGGCCGGCCATGAGCGTTTCGATCTCGGGGTGGATTTGCTGGCACCGCCGCCTGCGCCGCCACCGCCATCGCCATCGCCATCAGCGGCACCGCCGCCGTCAGCAGCACCCGAGACCGCGCCCGAGTTACCGCTGCCGATCGCGCCGACACAAGCGTCGCCGGCCCCGCCGCCGGTAGCACCCCAACCCGATCGCGTGCCGTTTCAGCCGATCGAGCCGGTGGCAGCGGCGGCGCCCGCGCCGATCAGCGTCCAGGATGCGGCAGCGGAGCGCGCGACGCTCGCCATCAAGCTCATGCCGCGTCGCGCCGGGACGAATCTGACCGGTGCCGCCGTCGAATATGACCTGATCGTGCATAATCTCGGAAAGGTCGTCGCGACCGACGTTCGGCTCGACGTTCGCCTGCTCAGCGCCGGCGCGCAGCAGGATGCGCTGATTTCCGCGCTGTTCGCCGCACCGATCGATCGCTCGATTACGGGCGCGTTCGACTTGCCGCCTGACGCAGAAGTACAATTGGGCGGGATGGGGATCCTGCCGGGCGACAAGGTCGACGCGATGACGGTCGAGGGGCGCGTGATGTTCCTGCCGGTGATGACGGTCAACCTGACCTATGACTGGGCCGGGGGCAGCGGGCAGACCGCACGCTCCTTCGTCATCGGCATCGATCGCGGGGCGGACACGCGTCTCGGCGCCTTCCGGCTCGATACGTCGCGGATGTACGATCAGGTCGGTGCGCTCGAATATACCATTGCCGTCGATCGCTAGAGCGAGCCGCATTTCGATGGAAGCGCAGCACGCTCTGGATTCCTTGTGGTCGCGTGCTTGATAGCGAATAGCCAGATTTCACCTATTCGCAGCACGCTCTAGGGATTGATCGGTCTGGTCTCACCGAACGGGACCAGCTTGATCTCCGCCGGCAGCCGGGCCGCGTCGAACGCGGCGCCGTCGAGGTGGCGATTTATCTCATCGATGATGGTGGCAAGATGCTCGCCGGTCGGCGCATGGCCCGCACCCATGATCACGAACGACGCGCCCTCACGATGCGCCGTGCCGGCGGCGCCGTGCAGGGCCGAGCCCATCGGCGACGGCACGGTTTCGTCGGCGGTGCCATGGATGAGGAAATATGGCTCGTCGAGCGTGGCGACCGCAGCAAGATTGTCATAGCGGTCGCTGACGAGTCCGCGGGCGATCTTCGGCACGAATTCGCGCAGCTGGGTGAACGCGCCGATCGTCACCACGGCGTCGAGCTTCGCGCGATTGGCCAGCCCGAGCGCGACGCCGCCGCCGAGGCTGTGGCCGACGACGATCAGGCGGGTCGGTCGCAGGCCGCTGGCATAGGCGAGAAAGCCATCGGCATCGGCTGCGAGACCGGGCTCGGACGGCTTGCCCGGATTGGCACTGTAACCGCGATATTCGGCGGCGACGATGCCATATCCCTTGGCGGCGAGCGGGGCGAACCAGCGCATCAACGTCGTCGCGCTTGATCCATTGCCGTGGAAGGCGAGCAGCGTCGGTCGGCCAGGCTGCGCAGGCAACGCCAGCCCGATGAGGGAAAGGCCATCGCGCGTGACGACCGTGATCGCCGCGGTTCCGTTCGGCGCACCCTCCAGCGTAAGCGCAACCTTCGGCGCGGGGTAGATGCGATCGTTGATCGGTCCGGCATGGACCGATGGCGCGCAGGCAAGCGCCAAAACGGCGACAAACGTGGTGAGAGGGCGTGGAAGCATGGCGGCGCGATGCTGGCAAAACGATCTGCCACGGGCAACGAAAAAGGGCGGCGCCTCGCGGCACCGCCTCATTGGCTGAAGCGACATTGCGGCCGAAGCCGCGCTACCGCCGCTCGAGTCCGCCCTATTGGAGCGAGATCGGCGACGGTGCCGGGTTCGCGCCGCCGTTGCCGCCATTGGCTCCGATCAGGTTATTGCCGAACGACTGTATCGCTGCGGTGGGTGCGAGCTTCATGCCGCTGACATTATTTACGAGGGACGTGTTTGCCATCCGGACCAATGCAGTACCCACGGAAGCGATACCGAAATTGGCGTTGTTGGCGATGGTGACGCCGACGAGATTGACCACCGCGCCGTGTGCAGAGGTGGCATTCGCATGCACGCCTCGGTAGCTATTGGAGAGGGTGCTGTTGCTCACTGTTACGGTGGCGCCCTCCTCGGCGTCGACCGCGAAGGCGCTGTCGGTGATGGTCACATGATCCAGCAGGCCGGTCACGGCGACACCGCCGACCGACTGCAACTGCACGGCGTTCCCCGAGGTTGGGTCGGTAGGAGCGGTGTTGGAGATATTGACATAGCTCATCACCAGTTTCGCGCCGACGCTGGCCGAACTCGGTTCGAAACTGACGGCCGGCGCTCCGCCCGTGCCCTGGTTGCTGATGTTCACATTCTGCAGCATCAGCGACTTTCCGCTCAGGAAGCGGACGCCATAAGTACCGACGGTGGTCCCCGCGCCATTGATGTTCATGTTACGCAGAACGACCTTGAGGGTCGGCGTGGTGGCGCCGTTCGGATCGTTGATGATGACGCCTGTAACGCCTGAATTCAGGATGCCGCCCGCCTGACCACCGTTACCGCCGCCGCAGTCGAGCGTGATAGACTTGGTGATGGTGACCGAACCGAAGCCGCCCGGATCGAGACAATCGATTTCGCCGCCGCCCGCGGTCTTGGATATCGCGCCGGCCCAGGTCTTGCACGGCGCGGTGCGGCTGCATGGGTTGGCATCGTCACCAACGCCGGAAATCCAGGTGCGGGTTGCCTGCGCGCTCGCCGGCGCAGCGAAACCGAGGCCAAGCAACATCGCCGATACAGCGAGTGCGAATGCTTTGATTAATCTCGTCATTTGCTGGTCCCCCTGCTGTGGAACGCGCCAGTTTGTCCGATCAGGCAAGCCAGCGCGCAAAATGATGATGATAGCTTTGACTATCGCGCCCGTTACATTGAGCTTAGCCGAGATTATCAGAGCAGACTATCGAATTGCGGTTGAACGGTTTTTCGCCGCCAAAGTGTTGATCTGGGTTTTCTTTGCCGTTGTGCCCGCGCCCGGCGTTGCGAAGACGTGACGCGAAAGAAAAAGGGCGACCCCTTGCGGAGCCGCCCCTTCACTTGTCGTAATGATCTCCCGCCCGGAGGCGGTTGAATTACTTGACCTCGACGGTCGCGCCAGCGGCTTCGAGCTGCGCCTTGATCTTGGCGGCCTCGTCCTTCGACACGCCTTCCTTGACGGCCTTGGGAGCCGACTCGACCAGCGTCTTGGCTTCGGTCAGGCCGAGCTGCGTGATCGCACGGACTTCCTTGATGACGTTGATCTTCTTGCCACCGTCGCCGGTGAGGATCACGTCGAACTCGGTCTGCTCTTCGGCGGCCGGCGCAGCCGGGCCACCGGCTGCCGGGGCAGCGGCGACGGCAGCGGCGGCGGAAACGCCCCACTTCTCTTCGAGCAACTTCGAGAGCTCAGCCGCCTCGAGGACGGTCAGGGCGCTCAGCTGGTCAACCAGCGCGTTCAGGTCTGCCATGTATATTCTCCATTTCGGGGCATCGCCCCGTCGTTTTCAGTGAAAGTATCGGTTCGCCTGAAGTTCAGGCAGCTTCCTTTTCCGCATACGCGCTGAGGACGCGGGCCAGCTGCGCTGCCGGTGCCTGGGCGATGGTTGCGAGCTTGGTCGCGGGCGCAACGATGAGCCCCACGATCTTGGCACGCAGTTCGTCCAGAGACGGCAACGTCGCGAGCGCCTTAACGCCTTCGACGTCGAGTGCGGTCGCACCCATCGATCCGCCGACGATTTCGAACTTGTCGTTCGTCTTCGCGAAATCGACTGCCACCTTGGCAGCCGCGACGGGATCGATCGAGGTGGCGAGGCCAACCGGGCCGGTGAGCAGATCGCCCAGCGAGCTATAGTCGGTGCCATCGAGTGCGATCTTGGCAAGCTTGTTCTTCGAGACCTTATAGGCGGCGCCAGCGTCGCGCATCTTGTTCCGCAGCTGGGTCGATTGCGCGACGGTCAGCCCGTGGTTGCGGGTCACGACGACCACGCCCACTTCGGAAAAAGTCTGCTTCAGCTCGGCGACGAACTCGGCCTTTTGAGCACGATCCATGCCATTCTCCACATTCTGGGCCCGCCGAAACGGACCCGGTTACAAGCCACGTGACGCTTGATGCGCCGCATGGGGTGTCCAGCGATGGGGAATGGGAACCGACGCTCCCAAAAAGGAGCGGCAGACCGGGCGCCAGGGCGACCCGGTGAATATCCTGTCCCCGCCTCGGCAAGAAATTAAGCCGGAAGCCGGCACTTGCTGTCTCGGACGGAACCCGCAGGCGTTTCCGCCGACGGATGAGCGGGCGCCTTTAGCCGGGTTGGCGGCAAAGTCAAGTTTCGGCGCTTACAGCCACCTCGGCGGGTCGCGCGCGCATCAGCACGGTGTAGCTCAGCAGCGCAATCGCCAGGCCGACGAACCAGGCATAAGTATAGGTCGTCGTCCACGGTTCGCCGATCTGGCCGAAACGCGCCGGTGCGGCAATCGCGAGAAAGCCGGGTACGTTGGGCGCCACGCCCAGCGCCAGCGCAACCAGCGCGGCCGGATTCCAACCACCGCGATAGGTGTAGCCGCCATCGGCGCGGTAGAGCGCGGCGACATCGAGTTCGGTCCGCCGGATGATCCAGTAATCGGCGATCAGGATGCCGGCGATCGGGCCGAGCAGCGCAGAGTATCCCGTCAGCCAGACGAAGATGTAGCCGCCGCTCGTCGCGAGCAGTTTCCACGGCATGATCAGCACGCCGATGATCGCGGTGATCAGTCCGCCGCTGCGATAGGAGATGCGTTTCGGCGCCAGCGACGAGAAGTCATAGGCCGCGCCCACCAGATTGGCCGCGATGTTGCACGAGATGGTGTCGATACTGATCACCACCAGCCCGAGGAGCACGAACGGCCCGGCGAGCCGACCCGACAGCGCCACCGGGTCCCAGATCGCGCTGCCATAGATAACGACGGTCGCCGAGGTGGTGATGACGCTGGCCAGCGCGATCAGCCCCATGCCGGGTGGCAGGCCGAGCGACTGGCCGATCAGCTGATCACGCTGGCTTTTCGCGAAGCGCGTGAAATCGGGAATGTTGAGCGCCAGCGTCGCCCAATAGCCGATCATGCCGGTCAGCGCGGGCCAGAACACCGTCCAGAACTGCCCCGCCCTCGCGCCGCCGGCGACGAAGGCGGACGGTGCGCTGAAGATCGGGCCGAGCCCGCCGGCGGCATCGACCGCCCACCAGACCAGCGCGCCACACACCAGGATCTTGACCGGCGCGGTCCAGGTCTCGAGCCGGCGGATCGTCGTCAGCCCCTTGCGCACGAAGAACAATTGCAGCGCCCAGAAGGTGGCGAAGGCGAGCAGCTGGCCGATGCCGATATCGAGCAGGGGCAGGGGCGCACCCTTGAGGTCGGCGTGCAGGAAGATGCCGAGCAGGGTCAGCAGCGCCTCGCCGCCGATCCAGGTCTGGATGCCGAACCAGCCGCACGCCACCAGCGCCCGCGCCATCGCCGCCAACCGCGCGCCGACCGTGCCGAACGAGGCGCGCGCCAGCACGGCATAGGGGATGCCGTGCCTGGCGCCGGCATGGCCGACGAGCAGCATCGGCACCAGCACGATGAGATTGCCGAGCAGCACCGTCAGTGCCGCCTGTCCGGCCGACATGCCCTGTTCGATCAGCCCGGCGGCGAGCATCCATGCCGGCACCGCGACGATCATGCCGACCCACAAGGCGGCGTAGTGATACCACAGCCATGTGCGCTGCCCCGGGCCCGTCGGGGCGAGATCGGGATTCCACAGCGTGGCGTTGTGCATCTCGGTCATGATGGTCCCCCGTGATGCGTCAGTGTCGGAAATTGTCCGGCGCAGTTCAATCGACCTGCTTCGTGTCATCGGATAACGAAAGAACGGGGCGGCCCTCCCAGTTCGATCGGCGACGACGAATGTGCGATGCGTCGGGGTCGCTGGCGCCCAGTCGTGCAAGACTTTTCGCCGCTTCACGTTCGATCAAAGCGTGGAGCGCTGCCCGGACCAGCGCGGACGTGCCCGCTATGCCGCTGGCGACCTCCGCCGCAGCAAGCAACGCGTCGTCCACGTCGAGCTCGATACGCATCGTTGCGCGGCTAGCCGCCGCTGGCCATGCGAGCGATCGCCAATTCCACGTGCAGCGGCGCTACTTCCGGTCCCGCCGCTGGCAGATCTAGCGCGGCGTGCCCCGGGTCGCGCATCGACAAGGTGGTCGAGGTAGACCGTGTGCTGATACCGCCGGTCGCGATGGGTTGGGTGAAGGTCATCGACCAATCCACCGTGACATGTCCGTCATGCGCCACGTCGGGCATGGCCTTCAGCTTGATCGACCAGCTATTCCGTTTGCCGTCGTCGCTCATGAAGGTTGCCGCTTCGCCCGCGCGCGAAATGAGGCGCGGCGCAGCGACGAGTGTTCCCTGGCGCGTGATGCGCAGTTGCAGGTCGTAACGCTCTGGCGCCGGTGCGGCCGCGAGCGACGTGCTCGCGACGGTCGCCAATAGCGCTACCGCGATTGATATATGGCGCATCTCTCGTCCCCCGTTCCCATCGAGCGGGAGAAGGGAATCACAAAATAACGGGGGCCGCAAGCTTGTGCTCGCGACCCCCGTTCATTGTCTTGGCTGAAGAGCGAGGAACTTACGCCCCGGCAACCTCGGCCGTGTCGACCTTGATGCCGGCGCCCATGGTCGAGCTGACCGCGACCTTGCGGACATATTTGCCCTTGGCGCCCGACGGCTTGGCCTTGACGATGGCGTCGACCAGCGCGTCGAAGTTCGCGCGCAGGTCTTCGGCCGGGAAGCTCGCCTTGCCGATGCCGCTATGGATGATGCCGGCCTTTTCGACGCGATATTCGATCTGACCGCCCTTGGCGGCCTTGACCGCTTCGGCGACGTTCATCGTCACGGTGCCGAGCTTCGGGTTCGGCATCAGGCCCTTCGGACCCAGCACCTTGCCGAGACGACCGACGATGCCCATCATGTCCGGGGTCGCGATGCAGCGATCGAAATCGATCGTGCCACCCTGGATGATTTCCATCAGGTCCTCGGCACCGACCACGTCGGCACCCGCCTCACGGGCCTCATCGGCCTTGGCGCCCTTGGCGAACACGCCGACACGCACCGTCTTGCCGGTGCCCTTGGGTAGCGTGACGACGCCGCGGACCATCTGATCGGCGTGACGCGGATCGACGCCGAGATTCAGCGCGATCTCGATCGTCTCGTCGAACTTCGAGGTGGCACCGGCCTTGGCCAGCGCAATCGCCTCGTCGATGCCGTGCAGCTTCTCGCGATCGATCGTGATCGCCTTATGCTTCTTGGTGATCTTCGCCATGATCTCAGCCCTCCACCACTTCGAGGCCCATCGCGCGGGCAGAGCCTTCGATGATGCGGGTCGCCGCCTCGATATCGTTGGCGTTCAGGTCCTTCATCTTCTGCTCGGCAATCGCCGTCAGCGCCGAGCGCTTGATCTTGCCGGCGGAAATCTTGCCCGGCTCCTTCGAGCCCGACTTCAGATTGGCCGCCTTCTTGATCAGGAAGGTCGCCGGTGCGGTCTTGGTCTCGAACGAGAAGGACCGATCGGCAAAGACGGTGATGACGGTGGGCAGCGGCGTGCCCTTCTCGACATCGCCGGTCTGCGCGTTGAACGCCTTGCAGAATTCCATGATGTTGACGCCGCGCTGACCGAGCGCCGGGCCGATCGGCGGCGACGGGTTGGCAGAGCCGGCGGGCACCTGCAGCTTGATATAGCCGGTAATCTTTTTTGCCATCTATCTCACTCTGTAGTGGGGCGCGGCGACATCGCCTTGCCCCGGTTCAAGTTTAGCGGTTCAAGCAACTGTCCGAGAACAGTCTCCCGCGCTTCTCCCTCTCTTCGTCATCCCGGCGGAAGCCGGGATCTCAAGCCGCAAGGGAACGGCCTGATGCACGAGACCCCAGCTTTCGCTGGGGTGACGCGAGATTATTTCGAGCGCTCGACCTGCTCGAACTCGAGTTCGACCGGCGTGGCGCGGCCGAAGATCGACACCGAGACCTTGACGCGGCTGCGATCGAAATCGAGTTCCTCGACGATACCGTTGAAGCTCGCGAACGGACCCTCGAGCACCTTGACCGAATCGCCGATCTCGTAATCGATCTTGATCTTGGTCTTGGGCGCCGCGGCGGCCTCTTCCTTGGAATTGAGCATCCGCGCGGCTTCCGCCTCGCTGATCGGCTGCGGCTTGCCCATCGAGCCAAGGAAGCCCGTCACCTTCGGCGTGTTCTTCACCAGGTGATAGACGTCGTCGTTCATGTTGAGCTTGGCGAGGACATAGCCGGGCATGAACTTGCGCTCGACCGAAACCTTCTTGCCGCGACGCGCCTCGGTGATCGTCTCGGTCGGCACCTCGATCTGTTCGACCAGCGCGTCGAGCCCCATGCGGGTCGCCTCCGCCATGATCGAGTCGCGGACCTTGCCCTCGAAACCGGAATAGGCGTGGATGATGTACCAGCGTGCCATGGGATCCTGAACCTTAATTCGCGAGACTGAGCAGGACCTTGACGATCGCTTCGAACATCGTGTCGATGCCGAAGAAGAAGATGGCGAGGATCGACGTCATGATCATCACCATCACCCCGGTCATCACCGTCTCGCGCCGCGTCGGCCAGATGACCTTGCGCGTTTCGGCCTGCACCTGCCGGATGAATTCGATCGGGGTCGTCTTCGCCACCTTGCCTGCACTCACTTTCAATACCGAACTCGGGACATGGGACCGCCGCCCGGTCCCGCCAAGAGGCACCGACGACGATTCATTCCCGATGTGGAATGGCGCGGGCAATAACCCCGGGCGCGGCCAAAGGCAAGGGCCGCGCTTTCCGGTGCCGGTCCCGCCATGCTAGGCAGGCGACATGGGACAGGGGGTAACATGATGCTGACGGGCAAGGTGGAATTCGCGCCGATCGGGGCAATCGGTTTCGATACTGCGGTACCGCTCAGCGCGGCCGCAGCCAAGGGCTATGCGGCGAAGGGTTTCCAGTTCTGCATCCGCTATGTCAGCCGCACCGACAAGTCGCGCGACGCCAATGCGGCGCGTGGCCTTGCCGACCTGTCTGTCGCGGAGGGCAAGGCGATCCTGTCGGCCGGGCTCGCCCTGATGATCGTCCAGCATGTCGCGGCGCATGGCTGGGTCCCGACGGTGCAACTCGGCACCGATTACGGCACCAAGGCGGCGCAGTTCGCGCAGGCCGCCGGCATGCCCAAGGGCGTCAACCTCTGGCTCGATCTCGAGGACATTCCGCAGGGTACGCCGGCGGCCGACATCATCGGCTACGCCAATGCCTGGATCGCGCCGGTCGTGGCGGCAGGGTATGTCCCCGGCGTCTATGTCGGCTTCAACGTCTGGCTGACGCCCGAGCAGCTGTTCTTCGAACTGCACACCCAGCATTACTGGCGCGCCGACGGCAAGATCGTCGACGTGGCGCATCGCGGCTATCAAATGTTCCAGCACACCTCGAACATCGGCACCCCGCAGGAATTCGACAAGGATGTGGTGATGTACGATTCGCTGGGCGGTGCGCCGATCTGGCTGGCGCCGGCCTGATCGTCGCGTCCTGCGCGCTTACCGGCGTGCGCCGCGACGCTCAGATACCCTGGAGCCGCAGCGTCTCGCGAAACGGTACCCGCGTGCGTTCGCCGGTTTCGCCATTTTCGATCTCGATATGGCAGGCGAGGCACAATTTGCCGTTGGCCACCTCATGCGCCATCGTCGACCATGCCTTGCGGATCGCGACCTGAAAGGCGCTGGCGAGGTCGATCAGGATCTTGCCCTGGCGATCCTCGATTACCGTGCCGCATTCGTGAACGTGAAAAAAATATTGGGTCATGAGCTTTCGTTTGTCCGGGGGGGAGCCGCGTTGCACAGTGCGGCAAACGCCATGCGGCGCCGCTGTCCCGATTTGGCGCAAGATGCAAGACGCAAGCGGGTAGCTGCCCTATAACCCTGCTGCAACCCCGGGCTGGCGACGAAGCGCCAGTGCCGGCACGCTGGATATCGCTTGTGGCGGGTGGCAGGGGAGCTCGGACTCGAACCGAGGGCCTTCGGTTTTGGAGACCGACGCTCTAACCAACTGAGCTACACCCCTAGGCCGTCGCGGGCCTTAGCGTGACGTATCGCCGCGGGCAAGCGCTTCACGCAGCGGCGGCGGCGGAACCTTCGCCACAGTCGCGCTCTGCGATCGCGCGCGCTTCCTCGACCGGCAGCGGCCGGCCGAAATAATAGCCCTGTACCTTGGTGCAGCCGAGATCCTGGACCATGTGGTGCTCGGCCTCGGTCTCGACGCCTTCGGCGGTGGTCGCCATGCCGAGGCTCTGCGCCAGCGCGACGACGGCGCGGATGATCGCGATCGCTTCCTTCTCGCCCTTCGACGCACCCTGCACGAAGCTGCGGTCGATCTTGATCGACGAGAAGCGCGTGCGGCTGAGATAGCCGAGCGAGGAATAGCCGGTACCGAAATCGTCGAGGCTGAGGCGTACGCCAAGATCGAGGATGCGTTCGAGCACCTGGATCGCGCAGGTGCCTTCGCGCATGAACACGCTCTCGGTGACCTCGAGTTCGAGCCGCTCGGCGGGCAGGCCGCTATTGGCGAGCGCCTGCGCGACGACGGTGACGAAGCTCGGATTGTGCAACTGCTCGGGCGAAACGTTGACTGCGACGCGCGTCTGCGACGGCCAGCGCGCCGCTTCCTCGCAGGCGGTGCGCAATACCCACTCGCCGATCGGCACGATCAGCCGCGCGTCCTCGGCCAGTGGCACGAACTTGACCGGCGAGACATTGCCATGCTCGGGATGGTTCCAGCGCAACAGCGCCTCGAACCCCTTGAGCCGGCCGGTCGCCGCGTCGACCACCGGCTGGTAGTTGAGGTGCATCTCGTTGTTCTGCACCGCCTTGCGCAACGCCATTTCGAGCACGCGGCGTTCCTCGGCATCGACGTGCAGCTGTGGCTCATAGACATGGAAGGCGCCGCCGCCACTGTCCTTGGAACGATAGAGCGCGAGATCGGCGGAGCGGATCAGCATCTCGGCGGTACGCCCGTCGCGCGGGCCGAACGCCACGCCGACACTGGCGCCGATGTACAGCGTGTGCTGGTCGAGCTCATAGGGCCGCGACAGCGTGTCGATGATCGCCTGGGCGAGCCGCTCGCAGCGCAGCGAGTCGCTCGCGTCGCGCACCACCACGGCGAATTCGTCGCCGCCGAGCCGCCCGATCACTTCATTCTCGGTGACGAGCTGGCCGAGCCGTTCCGATACGCGGCCGAGCAGGCGGTCGCCGATCGGATGGCCGAGCGTATCGTTGACCGCCTTGAAGCGATCGAGGTCGATCATCATGAAGGCGCAGCGCGAGCCCCATTTCTCAGCCTCGGCCATGGCATAGGCCAGCGCCTCATTGACCAGCAGGCGATTGGGCAGGCCGGTCAGCGTGTCGAACCGCGCCATGCGGTTGATCTTGTCGGCCGAAGCGCGCTGCTCGGTGACGTCGGAGCCGACACCGCGAAAGCCGGTATAGGTGCCGTCATCGTCGAAGCGCGGGGTCGCGGCGATCTCGAACCAGCGTTCCTCGCCCTTGATATGGACGGCGAGCAGCAGGTCGCGAAAGCCCTCGCGGCGCTTCATCTTGTCGGCCAGCTCGCGCAGGCCGGTAGTGAAGTTGCCGCCTTCCCATGTAGGGCCAGCGAGGACCTGCAAAAAGGGCAGGCCGTTGATCGAGGCGGGGTCGAGATCGAACGACAACGCGAAACGCGGCGAGGCGCGGATCACGCGGCGATTGGCGTCGGTCTCCCACAGCCAGTCGCCATTCTGGTCCTGGAACTCGCGCAGCAACAGGCTGACCGTTTCATCACGCTCGGCCAGTGCGATTTCGCCGGCACGAATGACCACCAGCGACTTACCGCGTCCGAAACACGCAATCATCAGCAGCGTCGCGAACAGCGCGGAGGCCGCGGAAAGGACCGGCCCGCCGACCACATATAGCATCGTCGACACCGAAGCGCCGAGCACGAACAGGAAGCTGAGCGTGGCGAGCGGCAGCGCCGCCATTGCCACGGCGGACGCGGTCATCAGCAACGACAGCACGATCCACAGGCCGAGCGCGGTGCTCGCATCGGCACGCAGGCCGATCGCGATCGGCGGTACCGACCACACGACACCGAGCGCGAGACCTTCGAGCATCGTATCGCGCACATCCTTGAGCGTCGCGGTCTGTGCGGTGCGCTCGCGCGATCCGAGGCGGCGCAGCGTGACGGTCGCAGCGATCGCCGCCACCATCGCGCCCCAGGAGGCAACCGCCCAATGCGGGACGAACCGGTCGACGAGGATCGCCACCAGCGCGGCGCCGATGACGTTGGCGCCGAGCATGAACAGCGCCAGCTGGCTCCCGGCATTGAGCTGGGCGGCGCGAATGGGCGCCCAGTCGGTCGAATCCGGCGGGTCGTACAGACCCAGCAGGGCACGCGCGTCGATGCGCGGTTGCGCGAATTGGGAAGAGTGCCGGTTGCTCACCCCGTGCGCTGTAGCGCGGATTTGGTTAGCACTTGGTTAGACGCGGCGCGAAATAATCACCGCCCGGCAACCATGCCCGCGCGCAGCACCCGTAAGACGTTGCCACCCATTACTTTTGCGATGTCCGCGTCGGAGAAGCCGCGATCGATCAACGCCTGGGTCACCGCGGCAAGCTGGCTCGAATCGAAGCCGGTGGTGACCGCGCCGTCGAAATCCGAGCCCAGCCCGACATGGTCGATGCCGACGATGTCGCGGACATGCGCGATCGCCGCCGCCGCTGCCTCGGGCCGGGTCGAGCATATCGCGGCATCCCAATAGCCGATGCCGATCACACCGCCGGTGCGGGCGATGCCGCGAATTTCGTCGTCGGTAAGGTTGCGGTTGACGTGACAGGTTGCCTGCACGCCTCCATGGCTGGAGACGATCGGGCGCTGCGCCATCGCAATCACCTCGGCGACGGTGGCATGGCTGGCGTGGGCGATGTCGACCACCATGCCGAGTGCTTCCATGCGCCGCACGACCTGCCGGCCGAGCGGCGTCAGCCCGGCCTTGGCCATGCCGTGCATCGATCCGGCGACCTCATTGTCGAAGAAGTGCGCGAGCCCAGCCATGCGAAAACCTGCCGCATGGAGCCGGTCGAGATTGTCGAGCTTGCCCTCGATGTCCTGCAGCCCCTCGACCGACAGCATCGCGCCGACGACCTTTTTGCCGCGGACGCGATCGGCGAGCAGCTGGTCGAGTTCCGCCGGCGTTTCGATCACGCGCAATTGCCCGTTCGAATTGGTGGCATAACGATGCAGCTTCTGCGCGTGCCACAAGGATCGCTCCAGCAACGAGCCCCAGGTTCGGATCGGCTGAAGGTCGGCAATGGCGAGCGCGGTGATGTTGTCGGTGTCGGCCGGATTGGCGTCGTAATTCTGGCCCTTGGGTGTCTTGGTCACCGACGAGAATATCTGCAGCGCGTAGTTGCCCGCGAGCAGGCGCGGCAGGTCGACCTGTCCGCGGTTGGCGCGGTCGAGCAGGCTGCGCTGCCACAGCAGGGTATCCGCGTGCATATCGGCGACCTGGAGCGTGGCGTGCAGCGCCCGGGCGCGGTCGGTAATCTTGAGTGGCACCGGCTCGACCTTGTTCATTCCCCGCTCAACGATGCCGGGCGCCAGGATGAAGAAGGCGATCGCGCCGATCACCACGAGGCCGAGGAAACCGAGCAACACTTTGCGGATCATGATGCTTGCTCCAGGTTCGGGGCCTTGCCGCCGGGTTCGGCAGAAGGCGCCGGATGATGCTTTCGCGCGTCACGGCACATTGCGAGGCAGGTGATCATGCCGCGCTATGATCGGTGCGGGCGCCGCTGCCAAGCCGGCGTGGCGCCGCCGGTCGGTGGTGTGGCGGCGCAGCAAGGGGAATCTATGATGTGAAGGGCGATCCGTACGCGGCGGCGTGCGCGATCAGGTCAAGGCACAAGCGGCGGCCGATCATCTGGCGGCGTTGCTGGCCAGGTTCGAGGCACGCGATTTGCAGCGCGCCCGGCTTGCCGGTGAAATCGGTCCTGATCGCCGGCTCGGCCCAAAGGGCGCTTTGTTGGCTCCGATGATGGTAAACATGATCAACATCCGGAACAAAAGATGCGGCACCTTCTATGCCAATAGATGATGGCCTCAGCGTAAATATTTTACAAGATGACATTATTAATCGCGACCATCTGTGAATTGTAATTTTCAATTGAAACTATTGATGCGATCAAGAGTTTTAATTGCATGATCGACCATCCACAAAAATACGAGGTTTTCGTTGAGTCGGTTGCCGGATGTAACTCGGGCGGGCCAGTTTCGACGAATTGGAGCTGGCGCAGAATGGACCTTGCTGGATCGGTATTGGTTCACGGCAGCGTACATGGCTCGCTCGAGGCATGTTTCGCATCGGTCCGCCGCCATAGTGCGACCTTCGGCGTCGTGCCGATCAGGGTCAATCTTCGCGAACCTCGCCATTGACGGGCGGCCGTGCCGGGATCTCGGACAGCGAGCGTAGATGCGTACCATCGCAGCGGCAGTCTTATCGCTGGACCTGAATTATAGGTCCCACCGCCGAACTTGATTTGGATCGCCATCATGCTGTTCGCCTCGGCGACCGGGACATCATTGTCGAGCCGCTCGCCGACATTGGCGATGTCGCCGGCCGCGAAGCCCTATTCCGCCACGACGGCGGGCAGGATCGCGTCGAGCAACAGCATGCCTGCCTCGCGCACGCGCAGATGGTCGCCGGTCCGGGCGACAAACCCCTGGTCCTCCAGCCGCGCGATCGCCGCCTCGTCGACCAGCGCGGCGATCGGCGCTTCGCCCAATTGCGCGATCCGGCCGAGGTCGATGCCCTCGCGCAGCCGCAACCCCATCAGCAGCCCTTCCTTGGCGCGGTCTGCGGGGATCAGCGGATCCTCGCTCTGCGCGCCATGGCCGTTGCGCGCGACCGCCGACAGCCAGTTTTCCGGTTTGCGGTGCCGCACCGTTGCCATGCCGCCGCGTCGGCCATGCGCGCCGGGGCCGATCCCGGCATAGTCGCGATAACGCCAATAGGTCAGATTGTGCCGGCTCTCGGCGCCATGGCGGGCATGGTTGGAAATCTCATAGGCGGGCAGGCCGGCCGCCCGGGTCAGTGCGCGCGTCGCTTCGAACAGGTCGGCGGAGGCGTCGCCATCCGGAATGTGCAATCGACCGGCGGCGGCATCGGTGGCGAAGCGCGTGCCGGGCTCGATCGTCAGCTGGTAAAGCGACAAATGCTCGGTGCCAAAGGCCAGCGCCCGTGCCAGTTCAGCCTCCCAGTCGGGCAGGCGCTGCTCGGGTCGGGCGTAGATCATGTCGAAACTGACGCGCGCGAACGCCCGTTGCGCGGTCGCAAGGGCGGCGAGTCCCTCGTCGACGCCGTGCGCGCGCCCGAGAAAGCGCAGCGCATCGTCGTCGAGCGCCTGCAAGCCGAGCGACACCCGATTGACCCCGGCGCGCGCGATATCCGCGAACCGCGCGGCCTCGACCGACGAAGGGTTGGCTTCCAGCGTGATCTCGATGTCGTCATCGAACGGCCATGCCGTGGCTGCTGCGTCGATGATCGCCGCGACCGTCTCGGGCGGCATCAGCGATGGCGTGCCGCCACCGAAAAAAATCGACCCCAGGCGCCGCCCCGGCAACAGCGCCGCCTCATGCGCCAGATCGGCGAGCAGCGCTTCGCGCCACGCCGTCTGGTCGACGGTGTCCCGGACATGGCTGTTGAAGTCGCAATAGGGACATTTCGAGACGCAGAACGGCCAATGGACATAAAGCGCGAGCGGCGGCGTTTCGGCGACGTTCATGGGAGGGCGCTATGACGTGCGTCGAGGAGTGTGGGAAGATGCGCGCGATCCTGCTTGCAATGGTGGCGCTGGCCGGTTGCGCCGCCGAGGCGCCGACCCAGGTGGTCGAACGGCGGACGACAATGGCACCCGCGCCGCGCGGCGAGGCACCGCTGCGCACCGCGATGCTGCGCGGCCACAATGCCGCGCGCGACGCGGTCGGGGTCGCACCGCTGTTGTGGGACGATCGCCTCGCGACCGACGCCGCCGCTTATGCCGCCACGCTGGCGCGCAAGAATCGCTTCGAACACGCCGCCCAGCCGCAGGGTTCGTCGCGCGAGGGCGAAAATCTGTGGATGGGGACGCTGGGCGCCTATCGCTATGACGAGATGCTCGGCCACTGGATCGACGAGCGGCTTCATTATCGGCCCGCGCCGACACCCGATTTCAGCACCACCGGCCGTTGGGGCGATGTCGCGCATTACACGCAGATGGTTTGGCGCAATACGACGGCGGTCGGCTGCGCCTTGGCGAGCAATCGCGACAACGATTATCTCGTTTGCCGTTACGCGCCGGCCGGCAATGTCGTCGGCCAGCGCGCCTTCTAGACTCATACCCGTTCAGGTTTGCACATATCCTGAGTGTCGGATGTAATTTGAGTATTCGCCGGGTTTGAATTTTTCGAGGATGGTTTTGAGCGCGTCACAGATGGCGTCGAAGGAACGGGGGT
>NZ_JARYTI010000007.1 GCF_029911635.1 Sphingomonas sp. AR_OL41 | reverse complement strand
GGCGGCGGCGGGGCGGGGAGCAGGTCGGCGCCCTCGGCCTCCGGCGGGGTGGGCGAGGCAAGCGTGCCGCGCGGCGCGACGATCCGCCAGCCCCAGCCTGAATCGGCATCGTCATAGGGCGCGGCGACGGGGGCGCGCCCCGAATCGATGCTGCCATCGGGTCGGACGGCGGTGGCGAGCAGCGCAATCTGCGCGTCGAGCCGGTCGTCGAGCCCGGCGGTGACGAAGCGTTCCAGGATCGCGCCGATCGCCAGCGCGGCAAAGGCGAGCGCGGCGAGCGTCGCGACGACCGAAAGCAGCACCAGCCGGCCATAGAGCGAGCGCGGCAACAGCCTCATGCCAAGACGCCGTCGGTGAGGCGGTAACCGCGCCCGCGCACCGTCTCGATCATCGTCGCGCCGATCTTGCGGCGCAGCCGGCCGATAATCACCTCGAGCGAGTTTGAGTCGGGGTCGGTATCGGTTTCATAGACGCGCTCGAGCAAGTCGAGCCGGTCGATCACCACGCCCTTGCGCAGCATCAGCGCCGACAGCACGCGCCATTCGAACGCGGTGAGCCGCAGCGGCAGGCCGTCGAGCTCGAACTGGCCGGTCTGCGCGTCGAACGCCAGCGGGCCACAATTGACGATCGCCGCGGCATGGCCGGCGGCGCGGCGGACCAGCGCGCGCAGCCGCATGACCAGTTCCTCGACGCGGAACGGCTTGGTGAGATAGTCGTCGGCGCCGGCGCGGAAGCCCTCGACCTTGTCCGACCAGCCGTCGCGCGCGGTGAGGATCAGCACCGGCAGGTCGCGCCCCGCCGCGCGCCATTCGCGCAGCACGGTGATGCCCGGCTTCACCGGCAGGCCGAGATCGAGCACCGCAGCGTCATAGCGCCCGGTATCGCCGAGATGCGCGCCATCCTCGCCATTGGCGGCGAGATCGACCGCGAAATGCTCGCGGCGCAGCGCTCTCGCGATGCCGTCGGCGAGCGCCGTGTCGTCCTCGACCAGCAGGATCCGCATCGTCTCGCCTCTCATTCCCGCCGCCCGGTTAGGGCGTGGCGCTAAACCGAAACTGAACGGCCGGGTTCAGCGCGCGTCGGCAAGCCGAGCCTAGAGAAGGGGGGACGACAAGCAAAGGAGAAGCAAGATGGTCGATATGAGCAAGATGATGTCACGCCGGGCGACGCTCGGTCTCGGCGGCGCGGCGCTGCTGGCGCTGGGCGCGATAGGCGGCGGCGCGGTGGCGCATATGACGCGCCCGGCGGTCGAGATGGCGCCGGCCAATGCGGTGGCGATTTCTTCGCTGGCGCAGCGCCAGGGGATCGTGACGGTGAAGGGCAAGGTCGCCGAGGTCTATGGCGATCGCTTCGTCATCGCCGACGGCAGTGGCCGGACGATGGTCGATGCCGGGCGGGCCGCCCGCGACTTGCAAGCCGGCGCGCCGCTGACGGTGCAGGGCCGTTATGACGATGGCCAGCTGCATGCTTCGTTCCTGGTCGACCAGAATGGTACGGTCGAGCCGGTCGGCCCGCGGCATGGCCGGCACTTCGGCCATCGCGGTCCGGAGGGACGGGGCGGTCCAGAGGGGCGCGACGGTCCCGAAGGTCGCGAAGGCCCTGATCGCGACGGCCCGCCACCCGCGCCGGGCTGCGCGCCCGCCGCGCCGGCCATCGCAGCCCCGGCACCAGCCAACGCCGTCAAGTGACACGCGACGCCACCGTCCGGCAGCGATGCCGGGCGGTGGTGTCAGCCCGCCTTGCGTGCGGGATTGGCGACGGTCGCGGGGTTGAGCCGCTCGAGGTTGAAGGTCTGGGCGAATTCGAGGCCGGCCTTGCCGTCGGCCGCCCAGCGCAGCTTGGCGGGGAACATCTGGTCCTCGAGCAGCTCGATCATGATGTCGACATCCTTCGCATCGCCGCTGATCTCGATCCCGTCGATCATCGCGCCGGTCGACGACATGTTGCGGATCCGCACCTCGCCCTCGGCGCCCATCGCGGCGATCTTCGCGCTGCGCAGCATGGTGGTGCGCGGCGCACGGCTGATGCGATAACCGGTCGCGGTCGCCTGGCCGCCATTGACGGTCAGTTGCTGCGCGACGTCCTCGGCGCGGGCGGGCTTGCCATAGACATAGCCCTGGATGTGGCTGCAGCCGAGCTCGCGGATCAGCTCGATCTGGTCGAAGGTTTCGACCCCCTCGGCGGTGGTTTCCATGCCCAGCGTGTCGGCAAGCGTGACGATCGCCTTGATGATCGCGGCGTTGCGGTTGCCGGCGATCGCCGCGCCCTTCACGAAACTCTGGTCGATCTTGATCTTGTCGAACGGCGCTTTCTTGAGATAGCCGAGCGAGGAATAGCCGGTGCCGAAATCGTCGAGCGCGAGACGCACGCCGATGCCCTTCAACAGCTTGAACATGCTTTCGGACGAGGCATTGTCGTCGAGGAACACGCCCTCGGTGATCTCCAGTTCGAGCCGGCCCGGCGAAAGCCCGGCGCGCGCCAGCGCGTTGGTCACGATGGTCGGGAGATTGGGATTGGCGAACTGGATCGGCGAGACGTTGACCGCGACGCGCACGTCGCGCGGCCAGTTGACCGCTTCGAGACAGGCGGTGCGCAATACCCATTCGCCGATCGATTCGATCAGCCCGCATTCCTCGGCCACCGGGATGAAATCGCCCGGCGAGACGGCGCCGCGCGTCGGATGGTTCCAGCGCACCAGCGCCTCGTACCCCACGATCCGCTCGCTGATCGTGCTGACCACCGGCTGATAGGCAACGTGGAACTGGTTGTGCGCCAGTGCCTGGCGGAGATCGTCTTCGAGCTCTTTGCGGCTCTGCGCGCCGACCAGCAATTCCTCGCGGAAAAAGCGGTGGATGCCACGCCCGTCGGCCTTGGCGGCATAAAGCGCGAGATCGGCATTGCGGACGAGCTTTTCGGCGTCCTCGCCATGCTCCGGCGCGATCGCGATACCGATCGAACAGCCGATCGTGATCGATGAGCCGTCGATGAAATAAGGTTGGGAGAGCGCGGCGATGACCTCGGTCGCGAGCGCGGCAAGGCGGTCGCGCTGCGCGAGTCCGGGCAGGATGACCTCGAACTCGTCGCCGCCCAGCCGGCCGACGAGTCCGGCCTCGCCGATGCTGCGCTGCAGCCGTTGCGCGACCTGCTTCAATAGGCTGTCGCCGGTCTGGTGGCCGAGCGTGTCGTTGACCGCCTTGAAGCGATCGAGATCGAGCAGGAACAGCGCGGAAGCACGATGCGCGCCGCCTGGCTGGTGCAGCGTCTGGTCGAGCGAGACGCGCATGCGCTGGCGGTTGGCGAGGCCGGTCAGGCCGTCGAACAAGGCGAGACGGGTGATCTCGGCATCGGCGCGGCGGCGCTCGGTAAGGTCGCTGCCCGAGCCGATGAAACCCTGGAAGCGGCCGACATCGTCGGCGATCGGCCGGCCGGAGATCGACCACCAGCGTTCGAGCTTGCTCGCGCTCGCCGGACGCACCGAATAGTTCGAAAAGGCGGTGCGCGACGAAAGGTGGAAGGCGAGCGTGCGCTCGGTTTCGGGCAGCACGCTGTCGACGCGGAACAGCGCGGTCAGCATCTCGCCGATCGCGGGCATGTCGGGCAGGTCGAGTTCGGCGGCGACCTTTTCCGACAAATAGGTCACGCGGCCCTCGCTGTCGGTCTGCCAGAACCAGCCGGTCGAGTGCGATTCGAACTCGGCGATCAGGCGGGTCGCCATGCGGCCCTGCATCTGCGATCGATCGCGTTGACGCGCATTGGCTTCGTCGAAGCGCGCAAGGCGATAGGTCGCCAGCGCAAGACACAGCAATGCCGCGACGCCGACCCCGCAGACGAGGCCCGGCCCGGCCTGCACGCCGATCGTCGCGACCATCGCCGTCGCGAAGCCCAGCGTGGCGGCGCGCACCGGGTGCAGCGCGACGACGGTGATGATGATCGTGCCGAACACCGCCACGAAGCTGGCGAGGCGGTAATTGCCGATCGGAAAGCCGGCGGTGATCGACAGTAGCGAAAGCAGCCCGACGGCGATGCCGGCGGCAGAAACCGTCGCGAGCCGGACCTTGGCATGGGGCGACCAGCGATGGGTAAAGGGCAGCTTCAGCGCGATGAGAACGACCAGCCCGAGTGCGCCGATCAGGCCGTTATGCAGCATGACCCGCGCGACGATGTCGGGACGGCCGAGCATTCGTGCGACATGATCGACGAGTCCGCTCGTCGATGCGAGCGCCAGCAGCACCAGCGGCCAGGCGGCGGACAATTGCCGGACCTGATCGCGCAGCGACTCGTCATGCGCTTCGGCCACAACCGCGCCCGGCACGAGATCATCGCGCAGGCCGCCGGCGGCACCGGCAATGGCACGAAAGGGGTGAAGCGGGGCGATCACATGACGTGTCTAGCAAAGCATCCTTGCTGAAAAGTTTGCTTGAGATCAATTAGGGTTGCGACCTACCCATTTTGAGCGTCGTAGGGGCGATAGCCCTCCCATGGCCATGGCAGCCCGACCGGGCCGAGCAGGCGATCGACTAGCGGTACGAAGATCGACTCGGCCTTGTTGTCATTGGCCAGAAACAGGATGCAGTCGCGTCGACGATCGATGCACAGCGCGTAGTTGGAGGTGCCGTCGTCATGACCCTCCTTGAAGAAGGCGTGACCATAGGGCGTGTCGAACAGGCCCCAGCCGACGCCATAGCCGAGTCGGATCGCTTTCCATCGGTCGGTGCGCTGATCGTTCAGCGTGGGGAATTGCGACGGGCTGTCGATGGCGATCGACGATCGCACCATCTCGGCGCGGGCCTGGCGACTCAGCCGGTCACCGCGCGCGACCATGGCGAGGAAGCGCGACCAATCGGCGAGCGATGTCGCCATCGATCCTGCCATGTCGGCGCGGGTGCGATGCTTGAAGACCTTCGCCGGTGCGTCGTCAGGATAGACCCGTGCGACATTGTCGCCGAAGCCGGCCTGCCAGGTCATGCCCGTATGCGCCATATCGAGCGGGGTGAAGATGCGGCGCTGCATCTCGGCGCCGACATCGAGGCCAAGCCCCTGTTCGACCACGAACTGTGCCAGTTCGATCCCTTCGCCCGAATAGCCGTAGCGCGTCCCGGGATCGCGGTGAAAATGGAGTTTCTGGTCGGGTTCGAAGCGACGCAGATTGGCGAAGCCGCTGCTGTGGTTAAGCAATATGCGCAAGGTCAGTTGGCGCCAGCGTGAGTCGCCGGCAAGATCGGCATAGTCGGGATATTCGGGAAGCGGTTTGGGCAGATAGGCGGCGATCGGTCGGTCGAGGTCGATTCGCCGTTCGTCGACCAGTTGCATGACGAACCAGGCAAAGGTCGCCTTGGTCAGTGACGCGCCGTACATCACCGTATCGGGCGTCAGCGGCAGACCCGCCGCGACGTCGCGCATGCCATAGCTGCGCAGGAAGACGACACGCCCGTTGCGGATCAACGCCACGCCAAGGCCGGTCGTTCGCGTTGCCGCCATCAGCTTCCGTACTTCCGCGTCTATGTCGCTGGAAGAGAGATGCCGCCCATCGAGCGTGCTGACCGGCGCGCCCGCCGGTGGCGCCGCCGCAAGGCCGAGCAAGACGAGCATGAGGGCAACGATCCTGCGCATGGCAACCTCCCGTTTTGCCCGGATGAGACGCGCGTGACGGGCTACGGTCAAGCAGTAGCGAAAGGTCTGCGGGCTGGTTATGGGGCTGCCCATGAGCACCATCATTCGCACCGCCGATCTGATCGAGAGCGTCGCCGACGCGCTTCAGTTCATCTCCTACTATCACCCGATGGATTATATCCGCGCGCTGGGTGTCGCCTATGACGCCGAACAGGGTCCGGCGGCGAAAGACGCGATCGCGCAGATCCTGACCAACAGCCGGATGTGCGCCGAGGGGCATCGCCCGATCTGCCAGGACACCGGAATCGTCAACATATTCGTCCAATGGGGCATGGATTGTCGGCTCGACGATACCTCGCGCTCGCTGCAGGATGTGGTCGATGAAGGCGTTCGGCTGGCCTATCTCAACCCCGAGAACAAGCTGCGCGCCTCGGTGCTGACTGATCCGGCCTTCACGCGCCGCAACACGAAAGACAACACGCCGTGCGTGCTGCATGTCGACATGGTACCGGGCGACCGCGTGCAGATCGACGTCGCGGCCAAGGGCGGCGGCAGCGAGAACAAGTCCAAGTTCAAGATGATGAACCCGAGCGACTCGATCGTCGACTGGGTGCTTGAAATGCTGCCGCAGATGGGTGCCGGCTGGTGCCCGCCGGGCATGCTCGGCATCGGCATCGGCGGCACCGCCGAGCATTGCGTGCTGCTCGCCAAAAAGGCGCTGATGGAGCAGATCGACATGGCCGCGCTCAAGGCGCGCGGGGCCCGGACCGACATCGAGGCGCTGCGCATCGAGATCTTCGACAAGGTCAATGCGCTCGGCATCGGCGCGCAGGGGCTGGGCGGGCTGTCGACCATCCTCGACGTCAAGATCCTCGACGCGCCGTGCCATGCCGCGGGCAAGCCGGTGGCGATGATCCCCAATTGCGCCGCGACGCGCCACGCGCATTTCACGCTCGACGGTTCCGGGCCGGCCTATCTCGAGGCGCCCAAGCTCGACGAATGGCCCGACGTCAACTGGACGCCCGACAAGGCGGCGATCCGCGTCGACCTCGACACGCTGACCCCCGAGGTCGTGCAGGGCTGGAAGCAGGGCGACCGCCTGCTGCTCAACGGCAAGATGCTCACCGGGCGCGATGCCGCGCACAAGCGGATCAAGGACATGCTCGACCGCGGCGAGCCGCTGCCGGTCGATTTCAACGGCCGCGTGATCTATTATGTCGGCCCGGTCGACCCGGTTGGCGAGGAGGTCGTCGGCCCGGCCGGCCCGACCACCGCGACCCGCATGGACAGCTTCACGCGCATGATGCTCGGCCAGGGCCTGCTGGCGATGGTCGGCAAGGCCGAACGCGGGCCCGACGCGACCAAGGCGATCGCCGAGGGCAAGAGCGCCTATCTGATGGCGGTCGGCGGCGCGGCCTATCTCGTCGCGCGCGCGATCAAGGGCTCGAAGGTCGTCGGCTTCGAGGATCTCGGCATGGAAGCGATCTACGAGTTCGAGGTCAGCGATTTCCCGGTGACCGTGGCGGTGGATAGCGAAGGGGCGAACGTCCACCAGCTGGCGCCGCTGGTGTGGAAAGAGAAGATCGCGCGGGAGAAGCTGCTGGCGTGAGGGGAAGGGGTGCGACTCTGAAATTCCAGGGTCAGCTGGGTTGACGTGTTTCTTTCTTCGTCACCCCAGCGAAAGCTGGGGTCTCCCCGTTGTGAAGCGCTACCCGTTGATCCGATCGTAAAGGTCATCCCATTCCGGATTGGACGCCTCGATCGATTCGATTTTCCACGCGCGCTTCCATGACTTCAATACCTTCTCGCGAGCAATGGCATAGTCGATCGAATCATGCGGCTCCTCCAGCACGAGGCGGACGCAATTATAACGACGGCAGAAGGCCGAGCCTTTGCCAGTCCGGTTCTGCGTCACCCGGGCCGCAATATCGGCGGTGACGCCGGTGTAGAGCACGCCGTGACGGCGATTGGTCATGATGTAGGTCCATCCGCATTTCACCCTGAGATGCCAGCTTTCGCTGGCATGACGGGTTGGGGTGAGCGCTGGTCCACCCCGCGTCGCTACTTCGCCGCTACCACCGGCAACAACACCGCGCTCGCACCCGCAGCGCCATAGGTGACCGACACCGTCGCCTTCTTATAGTCGCCCGGCTTGGCGAGGAAGATGTTCGGGACATAGGTCTGCGGGTTGCGGTCGTAGAGCGGGAACTGGCTCGACTGGACCTGCACCATGATGCGGTGCCCGGGCAGGAAGACGTGGTTCATCGCCGGCAGGCGGAACTTATATTCCTGCACCTTGCCCGCCGGGATTGCGCTGGGATGCTCGAAGCTCTGGCGATAGCGGCCGCGGAAGATGTCCATGCTGATCGCCAGCTGATAGCCGCCCATCTTGGGGTCGCTGGCGTTCTCGGCCGGATAGACGTCGATCACCTTGACGATGAAATCGCCGTCGGTGCCGGTCGTCTTGGCGAAGATGTCGGCCATCGGCACGCCCGAGACGCGCACCGCTTCGCTCAGCACCGGCGTCTGCCAGGTCAGCACGTCGGGCCGGCCATCGACGCCGCGCTGGTCGCTGACCAGCCAGTCGCCCCAGCGGCCGTCGTTGAAGTTCACCGGACGCGGCAGATGCGGCACTGGCTTGGCCGGGTCGGACACATAGCTGTCCTCACCGCTCGCCGCCGCCGAGAAGCCGAGGCCACCGGCGGGCTGGAGATAAAGCGGCGTCAGTGGCGCCGGACAATCCTTCGCGCAGGCGAGCGGCCAGTCGGTGAAGCGATCCCAGTGATTTTCGCCGGTATTGTAGATCGTCGCGGCGGGCAATGTCACCGCCGGCCCGTCCTTCAGATACTGATTGAAATAGGGCACCACCATCTGCTCGCGGAACTGTTGCGCGGTGTCGCCGTCCCATTGGAACGGCCCGAGGCTGCGACCCTCGCGATTGACCTGGCTGTGGCGCCATGGCCCCATCACGAGATGGTTGTTGCCGAGCTTGCCGGCGCCTTTCAGCGCTTGCCACGTATGGATCGCGCCATACATGTCCTCCTGGTCCCACAGCCCCTGTTCCCAGATCGTCGGCACGTCGGACGGGTTGGTCAGGATCAGCTTGTCGAGCGCCTGGCCCTGCCAGAAGCCGTCATAGGCAGGGTGCGCCACCATCTTCTGCCAATAGGGTAGCTGATCATAGCCCGCCTTCTTCGCCCAGGCGCCGGCCGAACCGATGTCGCGGAAATTGTCATAATCGTCATAACCACCGGTCGGCGGCGCCTTGCCCGCGCCCTTGAAGCCGGTCTGCCCGCCGAGCCAGGCGATGTTGGCGAGGCGGAAGGCACCATGGTGAAACCAGTCGTCGCCCATCCAGCCGTCGATCATCGGGCTTTCCGGCGCAGCGACCTTGAGCGCCGGGTGCGGCTTGAGCAGCGCCATGACGACGGTGAAACCCTCGTACGACGAACCGATCATGCCGACGCGGCCGTTCGACTGCGGCAAATTAGCCTTGTTCACCAGCCAGTCGATCGTGTCATAGGCGTCGGTGACATGGTCGACACTGGTCGCGTTGAGCGGGCCGATGACGGGGCGTGTCACGACATAGGCGCCCTCGGAGCCATATTTGCCGCGAATGTCCTGATAGACGCGAATATAGCCCGCCTTGACGAAGGGCTCGTCGGCCAGCGGTAGCGTCGCCAGCATGCTCGGGCTGTCGCTGCGGCTGGCGCGCGCGGCGGCGTTGTACGGCGTTCGCGTGAGCACGATCGGCGCGTTCACGGCGTTCTTCGGGATGACGATGACGGTATAGAGCTTCACGCCGTCGCGCATCGGGATCATCTCGACGCGCTTGATATAGTCGTTGCTGTCGGCCGGCGGGGTGAACTTGGCCGGAATATCGCCACCCGGCACGGCGAGCGCCGGCGGGCTCGGGGCGGGCGCGGTCTGGGCGAACGCGACACCGGACAGGAGCGTGGTGGCGAGAAGCGCATATCCGAGCCGCATGGGCGATTTCCTTTGCTGTCGTGGCACCTGATCGGCGGGCCGGGGAGTGGCGCGCCGGGCGGCGCGTGAGACAAGCAAGCCTAGGATGATAAAAGCGAAATGCCAACGGTCGCGATCGGCCGCCCGTCGCGCAATGCGCTCGCGCGATGGCGGGTTATTCCTCGTCGAGCGGCTCGGTCGACCAACTGGCGTACAAGGTCGGCAAGGTCTCGAATAAAATCATCATGATATATGATAGGCCGAACAAGACCCGTACCAGATAATGAGCGGCAAGCTCATAAATCTCGGCCACAGCTGCAATTACGGGCAAGGCAATGAACAGGCCAACGGCAATGGAGGAGAAGCAAAAGAGAAAGGCGCTTCGGCGTATTTGACGGTCGCGCTCGTCGACGCCTTCGAGGGTGCCCCACGGCTTTATCGGCCCATACAACGGGAAGAAGCCGGCAATAGCTTGCGCGATCCCCAAGATGCCGAGGCCGAACCCAAAAAACGACGGTGTAAGAAGGATCACCATGCCCGTTGCCGCAAACAGTAGGGCGACGATCGGCCACCAGCGCAGGTGGCGGCGGCGCTGTTGCTGCTTGGCCAGTCGCTCCGAAAGCTGCGGGATGCCCGTCAGATAGGCGATGTCGTCGAGGCGGTTGATGAGTGAACGGGTCATGCGGGTCACCCCTGAGCGTCAACCCGTCGCAGCGTTACCGCGACCGATTCGAACGGTTGAAACGAAAACAGATGGTCGACCGCGACGTCGAAATAGCCGGCGATGCGCATCGCCAGTTCGAGGCTGGGATTATAGTCGCCGCGCTCGAGATAGCCGATCGTCTGGGGGTTCACCCCGACCGCATCGGCAAGTTCACGACGCGACGTACCGCGTTCGGCCCGAAACACAGCGATGCGGTTGTATATTTCCACGCTCACTCACTGTGTACCAATCTATTTGTTGTGTTTACACAACAGATCGTGCCGCGGTCAAGCGGGAGCTCCTCCGGCACGAGTTGACCGGACCTTTGGATGCAAACATCGCCCGGCACGCCTGCAGGAGAGGTGCGTGTCGCTGACGGAGCGCTGTCCGGGCTCTTTCGCACAGACGACGCGACCCGCACCGAAACGGGACAAAAGACGTTGCCTCTTTGGCAGTGGCGCAGGGCGTGATAAAATGAGTTTATCTCGGGGGAGGGAATCGGCTTGGCTGAGGCCATCATGGATCGCCATTACGAAACATCGCTGGACCGTGCCGGGCTGTCGCTGGCCGCGGGCGGCGTGATGGGGGGTGTCCTCACCGTGCTGCTGGTCGCGGCGGGGCGGCCATCCTCGTGGTTCGCCTTTCCGGTCGGCTTCGTCATCGGCACGGTCATCACCGTGATGGCGGTCGTGGCGATCGGCGGGCCGTTGTGGATCGTCGCGCATGCCAGCGGCAGGCGCGGGCCGCGCACTGCGCTGGCGATCGGCGCGCTGGCCGGCTTCGCGCTGTTCCTGTGCGGACAGACCTATGGCTTTGGGCTGTTCGTCATGCCGCCGATGGACACGCGCACGATCCTCTTCCACTGGATCAGCGGGGCTGCGACGAGCCTGATCCTGTCGCTGTTCTGCGCCGGCATCGCCTGGACGATGTGGCGGGTCGCCTACCGTCGGGTCTAGGCGGGCGCGTCACGGCCGGGGCGTGATGTCGCCCGGCTTGCAGTCGCCATTGCGCCGGCTGCGCAGCCGCATCTCCATCACGCCTTCCGGCGCGCCCTTGGCATCGAGCTGTTCGGTGGTCATCAGCAGGTCCTGCGCGGCACCGCCCGAGGTGCCCTTGATCGACAGGCGGAGCTTGCCGGCGCCGACACTGCAAGTGCCCGTCAGCGCGACGTGCTCGCCGGCATAAGCCGGCTTGTCGAAGGCGCAGTTCTGGCCGGCGACATTGCCGCCCTGGACGTTCTTGAGAATGTCTTCCTTGGCCGCCGCATCGGGCGTCAGGCACAGCGTCGCGACCGCGGTCGCGTCGAGCATGCCCTGCATCTCCGCGCGCGCCTGCGGGGTGGCGCCCTTTCCTGCGAAGCGGACGATCTCGATCGTGCGCGACCAGCTGCCCGGCTCACGCCGCACCGGGCCGTCATTCTTCGCGCCGCAGCCTGCCAGCAACGTCAAGGTCGCGGTGCCCGCGATCAGCCAATATCCCCGCATTGTCGTCGCTCCCCGGTTCGATCTGCACGCCTCATTCCCGCAATGCGCGGTGAAGGCAAGGCGGATCGGTCAGGGCCGGCGCATGAGCTCATTCTCGTCGGCGGTGCCGCGGCAGGCGCCGACACGCCTGGCATCGATCGTCATCGCGCTGCTGCCGACGGGGCCATTTCCTGCGCTCTTGGCTTCTGTTTCAACATGATAACTATCGGGCGTGTAGGTGCCGCTCATCGTCATCGCCATGCTGCCGGTCGGCAGGCTGCAGTTCATCGCCGCATCCAGCTTGCCGCCCGCCATGCGGTAATGGTCATAGCGGCAATTGTTGCGCGCATTGCCGCCGCCGAAAAAGACCTTGCTCTTCTTGATCTCTTCCTCGGTCACGCAACTGACGAAGCCGCGGCCGGCCGCCATGCGCGCTTCCATCTGCCGGCGCATTTCGGGCGGCAGCTTGTCCATGTTGGGCATCTTGAGGTCATGCATCTTCAAGCTGCCTTCCCAACGGCCCGGCGCGATCATGTCGCCACCGGCATTGGCAGCGGCGACCTTGGTCGCGACTTCGGCCATCGAGGCATTGGTCGCGGTGACGGTCGGGCCGCCCGATCCGCATGCGGCAAGCGGCAGGGCGAGCATGGCAATAAGCGGCATACGGATCATGACAGAACCTCGCGAAAAAAGAGCTTTTGCGCCCGTTCCCGCTTTGTTGCGGGTTGGCGCGCAACTTCCCATATTGATGAAATATGGCAATCCAGATTCGCACCTCGCTCGACGAACCCGAAACCGGCAAGGAGTTCGTGCCGCACCGCCCCGCGCGGCCGCCCAAGGCGGAAGGCGGCAAGGCGTTCACGCTGGTCAGCGAATATCAGCCGGCCGGCGACCAGCCGACGGCGATCAAGGAACTGACCGAGGCGGCGCTGGCCGGCGAGCGCGACCAGGTGCTGCTCGGCGTGACCGGTTCGGGCAAGACCTTCACCATGGCCAAGGTGATCGAGACGCTGCAGCGCCCGGCGCTGATCCTCGCGCCGAACAAAATCCTCGCCGCGCAGCTCTATGGCGAGTTCAAGAGCTTCTTCCCGGAAAATGCCGTCGAATATTTCGTCAGCTACTACGACTACTATCAGCCTGAGGCCTACGTCCCGCGCTCCGACACCTATATCGAGAAGGAAAGCTCGGTAAACGAGTCGATCGACCGCATGCGCCATTCGGCGACGCGCGCGTTGCTCGAACGCGACGACGTGATCATCGTCGCCTCGGTCTCGTGCCTCTATGGCATCGGTTCGGTCGAAACCTATTCGGCGATGATCTTCGACCTCAAAAAGGGCCAGACGGTCGACCAGCGCGAGATCGTGCGCAAGCTCGTCGCGCTGCAATACAAGCGCAACGACGCGGCGTTCCAGCGCGGCAATTTCCGGGTGAAGGGCGACACACTGGAAATCTTCCCGTCGCATTATGAAGACACCGCGTGGCGCGTGTCCTTCTTCGGCGACGATATCGAGGAGATCGTCGAGTTCGACCCGCTGACCGGCAAGAAGGTCGCCAGCCTCGATTATGTCCGGGTCTATGCCAACAGCCACTATGTCACGCCGGGGCCGACGCTCAAGCAGGCGATGGAGGCAATCAAGTTCGAGCTGCAGGAGCGGCTCAAGGAACTGGTGCCGGAGGGCAAGTTGCTCGAGGCGCAGCGGCTCGAACAGCGCACCAACTTCGACCTCGAGATGATCGCGGCGACGGGCAGTTGCGCGGGGATCGAGAATTATTCGCGCTTCCTGACCGGGCGCATGCCCGGCGAGCCGCCGCCGACCTTGTTCGAATATCTGCCCGACAATGCCCTGCTGTTCGTCGATGAGAGCCATGTCACGATCGGCCAGATCAACGGCATGTCGCGCGGCGACCATCGTCGCAAGCTGACGCTCGCCGAGTACGGCTTTCGCCTGCCCTCGGCGATCGACAACCGGCCGCTGCGCTTCAACGAGTGGGAGGCGATGCGTCCGCAGACCACCTATGTCTCGGCGACGCCCGGCGATTGGGAAATGGAGCAGACCGGCGGCGTGTTCGCCGAACAGGTCATCCGCCCGACCGGGCTGATCGATCCGCCGGTCGAGATCCGCCCCGTCGAGGACCAGGTGCAGGATTGCATCGAGGAATGCCGCAAGACCGCGGCCGCCGGCTATCGCACGCTCGTCACGACGCTGACCAAGCGCATGGCCGAGGACCTCACCGAATTCATGCACGAGGCGGGGCTCAGGGTCCGCTACATGCACTCCGACGTCGAGACGCTCGAGCGCATCGAGCTGATCCGCGATCTCCGGCTCGGCGTGTATGACGTGCTGGTCGGCATCAACCTGCTGCGCGAAGGGCTCGACATTCCCGAATGCGGGCTGGTGACGATCCTCGATGCCGACAAGGAAGGTTTCCTGCGCTCCGAAACCTCGCTCATCCAGACGATCGGCCGCGCCGCGCGCAACGTCGACGGGCGCGTCATCCTCTATGCCGATCGCATGACCGGCTCGATGGAGCGCGCGATCAACGAGACCAATCGCCGGCGCGAGAAGCAAGTCGCCTACAACACCGAACACGGCATCACCCCGACGACGATCCGCCGCAACATCGGCGACATCATCAACGACGTCGCCAGCCGCGACCAGGTGACGATCGAGATCGACGAAGACCGCCCGCACATGGTCGGCCATAATTTGCGCGCCTATATCGAGGAGCTCGAGAAGAAGATGCGCGCCGCCGCCGCCGATCTCGAATTCGAGGAAGCCGGGCGCCTGCGCGACGAGATTCGCTCGCTCGAACAGGAGGAGCTCGGCCTGCCGGTCGACCAGCAGCGCGCGCCGGTGATGGGCCGCTCGAATGAGGGCAAGCCCGGCACGCGCAAGACCCGCTACGGCAAGAGCCAGAAGATGCGCATGGGCGGCGCGCGGAAGGGGCGATAGGGCAGGGTGTTGTCTGCGAGGTTGAGCGCGGCCCCTGCATCGTGCATGGATGCTCGCCCATGCGTCGTCTCTTCGCCTCGACCGGACTGCTGCTGATCGTCGGTAGCTGCGCGACCCCGCCGCGGACCGCGCCGGCGCCGCCGCGTCCGGTGCCGACCTATGTACCTGCCCCGGCGCCGCGCCCCAGCCCGACGCCGCTCGCGCAGGACTGGCGCGACTGGCCGGTGACGCCGGGCGACTGGGTCTATCGCCAGGATGCGCGCGGCTCGATCGCCTTTTACGGCGTGCCGGGCAGCGATGCGGTGCTGACGCTGCGCTGCGACCGCGCCGCCGCGCAGATCTTCCTGTCGAAGCGCGATGCCCTGGGCGCGGCGACCACAATTACCGTGCGCACCAGCTCCACGCTGCGCGCACTGGCGGCGCAACCGACCGGCGGGACACAGCCCTATATCGCGGTGGCGCTGGCGCCGCGCGATTCACTCCTCGATGCGATGGCGTTCAGCCGCGGGCGATTCATTGTCGAGCAGGCCGGGCAGCCGCCGCTCGTCGTGCCGAGCTGGGCCGAAGTCGGACGCGTCGTCGAGGATTGCCGCGGATAGCTGCCGCGCGTCGTGCGTTATCGACGCAGGAGGCAGCCATGATCCGCAAGCTCAAATCCGGCCAATATCGGCGCTATTCGCGAAAGCTCGATCCCGACACGCACAAGCGCCGTAATCTCGGCACGTTCGATACGCGCGCAGCCGCGGAGAAGCACGAGCGCGAGGTGCAATATTTCAAGCGACAGTGAGGGAAGGCGGGGGAGACGCCGCGCCGGCGACGCGGCGCAGACGGAAGAGAATCGTCGAAAACGAATTTGAATACAAGACTTGTATCGCAGATTCAGATGACTCACATTGCGGGTGCATCCGATGCCGGATGTGACGTTTCAACTAGCGAAAGGAGGTGATCCGATGTCTCATGGTTCAGCAGTGGGGTCGGTTCAGTTCGTTCGGGAGACGCGCCGCTAAATCCGCCGGGTGCGCGCGGGGGGTATTCTCCCCCAGTCAACGCGACGTCACCCACAGGATGAGCGGTTCGCATGGTCTCCCGGGCTGGAGCTCTCCGGCCGCTGACCATGTTGGGAGCTTGCCGGGACTGCGGTCCCGGCAAGCTCTTTTCATGTCCGGGGTTCAGTCATCGTCCAGTCCCCACATGTGGCAGCGATAATAAGCCGCCACGATCGTCGCGCTGCAACCGCGCACCGTGGCAACACCGATGCGATGCTCGGGATTTTCGGGATTTTGTCCGATCTGGTCGCTTGTCGCCACACCGCCCGAAGGATCATAGACAATGCTGTTCGGGCGAAAGCCGGCCGCCGCGACAGGAAAGACGATCCGCAGATGCGGACGGCCTTCGGCCAGAAAGCGGGTGGCGCCACGCGATTGCCAAACGGCAGAAGGTCTCAACGCGCCGCTTTGAAGATCGGAAACGATCTGTCGATAGCTCGCAACGTCGCGGATCATCGCCGCGCTGTCGGCGATGCTGGCTGTCGTGGCGGCGAGCGCGAGCGTCAGCGGGACGCCGGCAATGGCGAGCGCGACGGTACCGGCGGTTGCGACGATGAAGCTGCGCGGATCGTCGCGGTTGCGGCGGAAGGCCAGCACTATCTCGGCAAGCGCGGCAGCGGACCCCGCCATCACCAGGATCGGCACCGCAATCAATACAAGGATCGCGTCGGGAAAGTCTGCGCACACCACCAGGGTTGCGCCGACGGTTGTAACGGCGACAGCACCCAGCCACCACAGCATCGCGGGATGATCATCGGCAAAGGCGCGAAACCAGGGAGGATACATCGGCGCTAGTAATCAGCGCTGGTTGCAGCCCGTATCGTCGCGATGAGGATTTGCCGTGCACCCGCGCCCGATCGGGCACTTGTCGGTGGAGCGGCAGGGTCTAAGCTCATGTCGCGACACCTCCTAAAATCGACTCGATCCGAAACAGGGAATCCCGATGCGCGCTTTGCTTGCCTCCTGCTCCGCCCTCGCTCTTGCCCTGTTCGCCGCGCCGCTGCCCGCCGCAGCTCAGGCCGGGTCGAAGATCGAGGAGCAGTCGATCGACCAGCTGCGCGCGATGATCGTCGCCGGGCGCGCGACGAGCGAGAGCATCACCCGGGCCTATCTCGCGCGCATCGCGGCGATGGATCGGCGCGGCCCGACGCTGCGCGCGGTGATCGCGGTCAACCCCGATGCGCTGGCGCAGGCGCGCGCCGCCGATGCGCGGCGCAAGGCCGGCAAGGCGCTCGGCCCGCTCGACGGCATGCCGGTGCTGATCAAGGATAATATCGAAACGCTCGATCCGCTCGCGACCACCGCCGGCAGCCTGGCGCTCAAGGACAATTCTACGCGGCGCGACGCGCCGCTGGTCGCCGAGCTACGCAAGCGCGGTGTCGTCATCCTCGGCAAAACCAATCTCAGCGAATGGGCCAATATCCGCTCGAACAGTTCGATGAGCGGGTGGAGTGCGGTCGGCGGGCTGGTGCGCAACCCCTATGCGCTCGATCGCTCCGCCTGCGGGTCGTCGAGCGGCACCGGCGCGGCGATCGCGGCGAGCTTTGCTGCGGTCGGCATCGGCACCGAGACCGACGGCTCGGTCGTCTGCCCGTCATCGATGAACGGGCTGGTCGGGTTGAAGCCGACGCTCGGCATGGTCAGTCGCACGCATGTCGTGCCGATCAGCCACAGCCAGGATACGCCGGGCCCGATGGGCCGTAGCGTGCGCGACGTCGCACTGCTGTTCTCCGGCATGGTGGCGAGCGACCCGGCCGATCCGGCCACCGCGCCGGCTGCGGCGCACGCCCGCGATTTCACCGCCAGCCTGTCCCCCGATGCACTCAAGGGCGTGCGCATCGCTGTGCTCCACCCTGACATGGCCGAGGCAATGAAGCCGGTCTACGCCGCCGCGCTCGACACGCTGAAGCGCGCCGGCGCAGTGCTGGTCGATGTCGATGCGCCCAAACTCGAAGGTCTGGGCGCAGCGGAGTCGCTCGTCCTGCACACCGAGCTCAAGGCCGACCTCAACGCCTATCTCGCCACCACGCCCGCTTCGGTGACGGCGCGGACACTCGACGCGCTGATCGCTTTCAACACGGCCAACAGCGGCACCGAGATGCCGTTCTTCGGCCAGGAAACCTTCATCGAAGCGGCAACCAAAGCGGACCTCACCGATGCCGAATATCTCGGCGCGCGCGCCAAGTCGCTGCGTCTCGCCGGGCGCGAGGGGATCGACGCGATGCTGAAGAAGGCGAATGCGACGATCCTGGTCGAGCCGACCTATGGCCAGGCATGGCTCAGCGACACCGTGTCGGGCGACCATTTCGACGGCCCCAGCGCGAGCGAGCTGCCGGCGGTGTCGGGCTATCCGCACCTCACCGTGCCGATGGGGCTGGCCAAGGGGCTGCCGGTCGGCCTGTCGTTCATCGCCACTGCGTGGGGCGACCAGGCGGTGCTCGACGCGGGCTATGCTTATGAGCAGGCGAGCCACGCCCGCGTCGTGCCGCGCTACCTGCCGTCGGCGGATGTCGGGGCGAGCGTCGAGGCGGTGCGCTAGCAGCGTCGTGCGTTAAGTCTGGATTATCATATTATCCCGTTCGCCCTGAGCTTGTCGAAGGGCTGTTCTCCTTTTCGGGCGCAGAAAGAACAGTGCTTCGACAGTGATCAGGTGGAAACATCCCCCGGATGTTTCCAGCCAAATCCGGGGGATTTGGCGACCTGATTCACCAGCACGAACGGCTCAGATTTGCAGCTCGATGCGCTAGGGACGCCGCTTGTCGGGGCGATCATGCTCGAGCAGTTCGGCGCGGATGTGCACCGCGCGCAGCGAGACGCGCACCTCGATCATGAACGAAACCAGCGACGAGATCAGCAGCAGCATCGCGAGGATGAAGCTCAGCGCGACGATCGTGCCGATGTGAAGCTTGGCCAGTTCGGCGACGAACAGCAATGCAACGACGAGGCAGGTCATGATCGCACTCGTCACCGCGAGGAACAGCGCGGCGTTGATGATCGAGATGCGCCGGTCGAGCAGTCGCAGCTCCCACACATGCCGGTCATGCTCCGGCCCGGTCGAGCGCGGGTGAAGCTGTTCGAGCGCACGCGCGCGGTCGACGACGCGCGCCATCCGCCCGGCCAGCACGTTGAGCAGCGCGCCGATCCCGGCGAGCATGAACACCGGGCTCAATGACAGCTGGATCGTCTGGGCGATGGTCGAGACGGCGGGCGAGAATTGCATGCGTCAGGGTTTGCGGGCCGGCAACGCCTGCGGTCAAGCACGAACCGGTTGGTAACCGCCGCGCCGCTATAGCCACGCGCGATGACCAAGCCGATGCTCCTGGCAGAATTCACGCGCCTGCCGCCGGCAAGCCGCGCGTGCCCGCTCGACGGGCTGTCGGCCGCGATCGATCTCGTCGCGGGTGCGGCGCCGGCGTCGCATCGTTTCCTGCGCTATCAATATTATGCCGCCGCGCTCGCCCTGCACGGCGGTGCCGCGCGCACGCTGCTGGTCGAGCATGACGGCGATCCGGTCATCGCGCTGCCGTTCGTGCGCATCGGCCCGGCGGCGGCGCGGCTCGCGACGGTCCCCGGCGTCGATGCGCCGTTTCGCAGTTTTCCCGCTGCTGTCGACATGCCCGACGCGGCCTATGACGCGCTGATCCACGCCCTGGCGAGTGAACTCTACGTGCTGCGCCTGGGGCCGGTGGCGGAAGGCGATGTCGTCTTCGCGTCTTTGCGCGCGGCTGCCTTGCGCTGCGGCTGGAGCGTGGTCGCGTGTCCTTCGATTCCACCCATGCCCTTCGATGCCGGCCAAAGCGTCGCCGGCGAGCGCGAGGCGCTCGACGGCGCGGCGCTGGTATCGGGCGGCTTTGATCGCCTGGCGGCGATCGCCAGCGGCGGTGCGGTGGCGTTCTGGCGCGCCGCGGCGACGGATTCGGTGCTCGCGGCACTGTTGTCCGCCGAGATCGTCTCGCGCGACGGCGTCGCGCTGGCGTTCACGCTTTATCTCGACGACGAGGATGGGCGTCGCCTCCTCGCCAGAACGGGTGGTGTCGCGCCGCCGGCGGAGTCGTGTGGTGCCCCGATGCGCGACTGGCTGCTGATCCGACCCGGCTTGCCGGCGCTGCTCGCCCGCATGCTCGGCGGACCATGGTTGGGGACCGGTTGACGGAATCGCCGCCATTTCGCTATGAATCGCGCTTCCTCGGAGTGACTATGTCCGGAATTGTAGCCCGCTGATCACCTGACCGGTCCCGGCCGGTACAGGTATCGTTGCGTCTGAGCCCCATAGGCTTGGGCGTGGGCTGCCACCCTCATCGAGGGCCGGATCTTCCGATGAATATCTCCAGATATGAACAACGCGTGTTGCACGCGTTGGCACAGGGCGGGCGCATCGTGCACCGCTGGGACGACAATGAAGGCCGCATCGTCGCGGTCGATTGCTTCACGCGTGACGGGCATGTGCTGAGCGATTGCACGCTCGGGCTGTTCCACCGGCTCAGGCGCCGCAAGCTGATCGCCAGCGCGGGCGGCGGGCCGTACCGCGCGACACGGCTGGGGCTTTGCGCCGTCAGGTCGCAGCTCGACAATCGTTGAACGCGGGGCGGTTGGCCGCAGTTGGCGGCCCGCCGCTTGCCGCTCTCGCAGGGTCGCTTTCGAAATGGTCGGGCGTGAGCCCGTCAATTGCCCGGGAGGATGCTGCCGCCGGCAACGGTGCACCGCGCGGTTATTTCCCGAACCGTAGCCCGATCCACAAAGTGCGCGGCGTGCCCAGGTCGACTGAACCTGCGGCATTGCGCGTGACCACCGCAGCATCGAAGAGATTTTCCGCGCGCGCGACCAGCGACAGCCGACGGGTGATCGGCAGCCTTGCCACGGCATCCACCGTCGTCGCGGCGGGCAGGACGTCGGTCTGCAGATCGTCCTCATATTGCCGGCCGACATGGCGCAGGGTCGCCGAGAGCGACGGCCCGGCACGCGGCACCCAGCCGAGCGTCGCGCTGGCGGCGTGGCGCGGACTCTGCGCCGGCGCGAGCCCGTCAAGCCGCGCCGCGACGCCGGAGGCTTCGACATGGCTGTCGCTGAAGGCATAGGATGCCGTCAGCGACATCGCGCCGTGGCGCGCTTCGAGCGTCGCCTCGATGCCCCGGGCGACGATCGCGTCAACATTCTGGCGCTGGCGTTGGTTGATACCGATCGTGACATTGGCGATCGCGCTGCCGAGCCGGTTGTAGAAGGCGGTCAGGCCGACTTTCACCCCGCGCAGCGGTGTCGCGTCGATGCCGATCTCGGCCCCGCGGAGCTTCTCCAGCCCGAGTGCGGCATTGGCCTGGGTGGTGATCGGGAACACCACGAACGGTCGATACAGCTCGTTGAGCGTCGGCAGGCGAAAGCCGCTATAGCCCGCCGCGCGCAGCGCCAGTGTCGGGGTCGCGTGATAGAGGAGCCCGGCGCGCGCCGTCGCCTGCTGGCCGTCGCGGTCGGCGAAGCGGTTGTCGGTCGTCGTCGCCCCGGCGGCGTTGCGTTCCTCCAGGAACCCGCCGGTCAGCGTCCAGCGGTCGATCCGCGCCCCGCCGGTCAGTACCAGCCTGCCGATCGTCCAGTCGTCCTCGACGAACGCGCCGAGCGTGCTGCTGTCGCCGCCGGCAGTCCGCCGTGTCGTGATCGCCCCGGCGGCATAGCCATCCTCGTACAACTGGCCATGCGCCAGCCGTGCGTCGATCCCGATGCGCAGCACATGGTCGGGCCCGACCGGCGGGCGCAACTCGATCTTGCCGCCCACGCCCGTCGCCGGGGTGTTGCGCTGGTCGAGCGTCAGCTTGAAGCTGGTCGCGCTGATCACCTTGTTGGTGAAGTTGCGCGCCTGGATATAGGCCAGCGCATCGATCTGCCAGCCGCCGCGATGCACCAGCCGGACGCTGGCATCCTGCCCGTGCGACGAACTGTCGGCGCCGACGAAACGCAACGTGCGGTGGTCGTCGAACAAGGTCCCGTTGAAGTGCAATTCGGTCTGCGCGTCGATCGGCGCGACCACGCGCAGGCCGCCCGACCCGCCGCGATAGCGCGCGCGCGCTGTCGCCGCGACGCGCTGGTCGCGCGGCGTGGTGTAGAAACCGTCGCCACGTTCGAACCGGCCTGACAAGGTGACGAAACCGTCGCCGAGCGTCGGCGACACCGCGCCGGTCACCACTTCGGCATTGTTGCTGCCATAATCGCCGCTGCCGCTGATCGGCGGCAAGTCGGCACGACCGGCGCTGACCAGCTCGATCGTCCCCGCCACCGCGCCCGCGCCGAATGGCCCGCTACCACCGCCGCGCGTGATGCGCACCGCCGCCAGCCGCTCGGGCGAGAGTGCGTTGAACGGGATGTAACCGAAGAACGGATCGGCGAGCGGCACGCCGTCGAGCAGCACCAGCGCGCGGCTCGAGGCATTGCCGCCCAGCGCGCGCAGCGTCACGCCCTGTGCCGAAGGGTTGGCCGAGCGGCTGTCCGAACGGCGGAATTGCTGGAAGCCGGCGACGTCGGCCAGTACATCCTCGACCCGCCCCGATGCGTCGCCGGTCAGCCGGTCGCGGTCGATCGTCACCGCGCCATAGGCCGGCGTCCCGGGCGGCAAAGCGAGCCCGCGACCCAGCACCACCACATCGCCGCTCTCGTCGGTCGGGCCCCGGTCCTGTGCCTGCGCGGCGAGGGGTGCGAGCGCCAGCAGCAGGACGGGCGACCAGCGCGCGTTGAAGCGTGACGAGGTCATTGTTGCCCTGTTTGGCTCGAACCCTGGGCGCGTGTCACGTCCGCAGATAGCGGAAATACCACACCTCATGCCCATGGCGCCGCGCCTTGCGTTCGTAGCGCGTCTCGGGCCAGTCGTCGGGGCGGACGAGGAAGTCGCGTGCATGCGTCGCGGTCCACGCCAGGTCGCTGCGCGCGTTCATCACCATCATCGCCCAGCGGCAATAGGTCGGGTCGTCGGTGCCGAGGCGGAACTCGCCGCCGGGTTTGAGCTTGGCGGCGATCAGGTCGAGCGGACCGTGATTGACCATCCGCCGCTTGGCGTGGCGCGCCTTGGGCCACGGATCGGGATGGAGCAGGTAGACACGCTCGAGCGAGGCGTCGGGCAGCCGTTCCAGCACGCTCAGCGCGTCGCCCATGTGCAACCGGACATTGTCGAGCTTCCCGTCGCGAATATGATTGAGCGCGCCGACCACGCCGTTGAGAAACGGCTCGCAGCCGATAAAGCCGGTGCCGGGGCGCATCGCCGCCTGGCCGGCGAGATGCTCGCCCGCGCCGAAGCCGATCTCGACTTCGAGCGGACGGTCGTCGCCGAACAGGACGCGCGCATCGAGCGGCCCTGCTTCGGGCACGCTGACCTGCGCCAGCGTCTCCTCGACCAGCGCCGCCTGTCCGGCGCGCAACTTGTGCCCCTGGCGGCGGCCATAGAGACGGCGAATCGTTGTTGGGTCGTTCATCACGGCTTATCTAGCGTCCGGAAGGCGGTTGGGAAGATCGCGGCCACAAACGCGGTCGCCCGCGTGGAACTGATTGCGAATACATCCAAAATGGACCATGTGCGTCGGGCGGTTGTTCGGCTTGCCGTTGAGTCGGCCCGAACAGCACCGCGCCCGGGAGAGCGTTACCAACCCAGGAGTCGCTCGCCGATGCTTTTTGTCCTGATTCTTGTCGTGCTTGGTCTGGTCGGGGTCTGCGTCGTGCTGCTGCAACGCAAGCAGGCCCAACCGGGCGAGCGCCGCAGCAGCTATTTCACCCACACCCTCGGCGTTTCCGATCCGGCAGCGCCAGCGGCGAAGGATGACACCCCCGCCGCCTGAGCGCTCACGCCGCGACGGCGGCCTTGAGCTGGTCAACCAGGTCGGTCTTTTCCCAGGTGAAGAAGGCGCCGTCGGGCTGGCGGCCGAAATGGCCATAGGCGGCGGTGCGCTGATAGATCGGCGCGTTGAGCTTGAGGTGCTCGCGGATCCCCTTCGGCGTCAGGCGCACGAGCTTGGGCAGCACTTCTTCCAGCTTCGCTTCGGGCACGGTGCCGGTGCCGTGCAGGTCAACATAGACCGAGAGCGGCTCGGCAATGCCGATCGCGTAGCTCAGCTGGATCGTGCAGCGACGGGCGAGGCCGGCGGCCACGACATTCTTGGCGAGATAGCGCGCGACATAGGCGGCCGAGCGATCCACCTTGGTCGGATCCTTGCCGCTGAACGCGCCGCCGCCATGCGGTGCCGCGCCGCCATAGGTGTCGACGATGATCTTGCGGCCGGTCACGCCGGCGTCGCCATCGGGGCCGCCGATCTCGAACGCGCCGGTCGGGTTGATGTAGGATTTGGTCGCCTCGGTGATGAAGCCCTCGGGCAGCGTTTCGGCGAGCACCTTGGTCACATAGTCATGCAGCACGGCATAGAGCGCCGGATCGGCATTCTCGCCCTGCAGGCAATAGCCCGGGGCATGCTGGGTCGACACGACCAGCGCGGTCGCGCGGACCGGCTTCTCATTCTGATATTCCAGCGTGACCTGGCTCTTGGCGTCGGGCTCGAGGAACGGCGCGGCGCCCGAATGACGGTCGGCCGCCATCCGCTCGAGGATGCGGTGCGCGTAATACAGCGTCGCCGGCAGCAGATCGGGTGTCTCGTCGGTGGCGTAGCCGAACATGATGCCCTGGTCGCCGGCGCCCTCGTCCTTGTTGCCGCTCTCATCGACGCCCATCGCGATGTGGGCCGATTGCGGGTGCAGCTTGTTGGTGAATTCGAAGGTTTCCCAGTGGAAGCCCGACTGCTCGTAGCCGATCTTCTTCACGGTCGCACGAACATTGGCCTCGATTTCGGCCGGGACGCCCGGCGCCCAGTTGCCCGCTTCATCCATGATCCCCTTGCCGCGAATCTCGCCGGCAATCACGACCGTGTTGGTGGTGGTCAGCGTTTCGCAGGCGATGCGTGCTTCGGAATCCTTCGACAGGAACAGATCGACGATGCCGTCGGAAATCTGGTCGGCGACCTTGTCGGGATGGCCTTCCGAGACCGATTCGGAGGTGAAGAGGAACGAGGCGCGCATCACTTTACCCTTGCCTGAAGTCGCCCGGCATGGCGCCGGGGCTGATATAAAGCTTTCGTTATATGACCCTTCCCCTAGCGGGCTGCCCGGCGGAAGGCAACGGCCAACAGCAGCATCGCCGCCGCGACGATCAGCGCCGCCATATTGCCGATCCGTGCGAAGAGTGTCGGGCCAAACGGCGCCGGCAGCGGCCGCTCGATCGCGCCGGCCTGGCCCAGCGGCACGCTGGCCAGCACGCTACCATCGGCGGCAATGATCGCCGAAATGCCGGTCGGCGTGGCGCGCAGGATCGGCAGTCCTTCCTCGATCGCGCGCAGCCGCGCCTGGGCGAGATGCTCGGGCGGTCCCCAGCTGCCATACCAGCTGTCGTTCGACGGATTGAACAGTAGCGCCGGCCGATGCGCCTCGTCGACCGTCTGCCCGGAAAAGATGATCTCGTAGCAGATCTGCATGCCGACCTGGCCAAAGCCAGGCAGCGTTATCGCGCCCGGACCGGGGCCCGGATCGAAATCGAGATCGCCGGGCACGAGCCGCTGCAGCCCGATGGTCGAGAGCAAGGGGCGCATCGGCAGATATTCGCCAAACGGCACGAGATGCGCCTTGTCGTAGCGCCCAAGGATCGCGCCGCGCGCATCGAGCGCGAACACCGAGTTGGTCACGCGGCTGACCGTGCCGTCGGCGCCGAACTTGAGCGCGTTGCCGCCCGCCAGCACCACGTCGTGCGGGCCGAGATGTGAGGCGATGCGACGGCGGATCTCGTCGGGCGGCGCGCGCCAGTAATAACGCGCCGGATAACCGTCCTCGATCAGGTAGCGCAGCGCCCCTTCGGGCCACACGATCAGGCGCGGATTGGGGCCGGGCCGCCCGAGCAGCCGCTCGATCGCGGCGAGGTTGTTCTCGGCATAATCGTCGGTCGGCCGCTCCTCCTCGCCAAGGTTGGGCTGGATGATGCGGACATGCGGGTCAGGCGTATTACGCGGCGCGGTCGGGGCGGCGCGCAACGACAGCATGAATAGCGGTTGCGCCATGAAGAGCAGGACGAGCAGCGCCGAAAACCGCCATGCGCGCCAGGTCGAGGGCAGCAGCAACCCCGCCAGCATGATCGTCACGCCCGACAACGCATAGGTGCCGATCGCGGCGGCCAGCCCGGCGACGAAGGTCGGCACCCAGATCACCCCCATCGGGTTCCATGGATAGCCCGTGAACAGCGTCGAGCGCAGCCATTCGGTAGAGATCCATGCCGCGCCGAACACCAGCACGAAGCCGTGATGCGGGGCGGTGTCAGCAGCGCCGACGGCGCGCGGGCTGGCTAGCCGCCATGCCAGCCCGGCGGCGAGCATCGGGTAGATGGCGAGATACATCGCCGCGATCGCGACCGCGCCATAGCCCAGCCAGTGCGGCATCGCGTCCTGGAAGGTGAAGGCCTGTTGCATCCAGAAATTGCCGACGAAGAAGTGCCCGACCCCGAACAGCCAGCCGCGCAGCAGCGTGCGGCGCAGCGTCGCGGCATCGTGGATCAGCCACATCCACGCCGCGACGCACAGCAGCGTGACCGGCCAACATGCCAGCGGCGCAAAGCCGGTCGTGGCAAGTGCACCCAGCAACAGGGCGGTGAGATTGGGATAGCGGCGGCCGATCATGGCGGCGGTCGCGACGTTCAACTGGTTCAAGTCCACTATCCCACAGCTTCATGCCGGACGTGTTTCGGCACGGGTCGGGCGGAAAGCCCGGTCGATGCCGCGTTTGCGGCACCTTGACCGCAGGGACAAGTCCGGGGTGACGGCGCCGGCGCCGCGCGGTATCACATCGCCATGACACTCCGCCCTTTTCATCTCGCCTTCCCGGTCCACGACCTCGCCGCCGCCCGCGCCTTTTACGCCGGGGTGCTCGGCTGTCCCGAGGGGCGCAGTTCGCATCATTGGATCGATTTCGACCTGTTTGGCCATCAGATCGTTGCGCACCTCGATCCGGCGGCAAAGCCGGTGGCGGTGTCGAACCCGGTCGATGGTCATGATGTGCCGGTGCCGCATTTCGGCGTCGTGCTGACGATGGACGACTGGCGCGCGCTTGCGGATCGCGTCGCGGCGGCGGGCATTGCGTTCGGGATCGCGCCGCATGTCCGCTTCGTCGGCCAGCCGGGCGAGCAGGCAACGATGTTCTTTCATGATCCGTCGGGCAACGCGCTCGAGTTCAAGGCCTTTGCCGACGACGTGATGCTCTTCGCGACCTGACGGACGCGCCCGCACCAATCAACCGGCGCCTTGGCCCGGCTGGATTTCGATCACGCCCGCGCGCAACAGCCCCTCGGCGGCGCGGGCGAATTCCGTCAACAATGCCTCGAGCATGGGCTCGAGCCCGAAATCATTTATCACACCGATCGGCGTCGTCACGCCGCCGCGCTCATCCTCGATCAGCATCCCGGCCTCGACCATCCGCGCGACATGCCGCCGCACCGTTTCGCGTGGCAGGCCCGTCGCCGAGGCGATCGCGTTGCGCGAGATCGGCACGACCCATTCGCGCGGCAAAATCTCGGTCGCGCCCCGCCCCGACGGGATGCTGCGTTCGCGCATCAGCTTCTGCACATTGGCGACCGCGATAGTCGTGTAGATCAAGAGCTCGGTCGGGCCGAGCGACATCGGCGCCGCCAGCGTCCGATGCATCGTCAGGAACAGGTTGGCGAGGGAAGACATGGCGACGCGCCAATGTGTCGCCATCTCCGCGGGGTTGGTGACGACATGCTCGCTCATCGCGGCGAGGCATCTTCAGGCTGCCGGTCACGATACCCGAAATGGGTAGCGCGGCACATTTGGTAAACCATTGCTGAATGCCGCCCCGCCATAACGTTAGGTGGGGTTTCGCGAACCGCTTGGGGGCAAGCGTATGCGCGAAGGTTGGCGCGCCACGGGGCAGGCGGCGTGAGCGCGGGGGATGTCGGCGGGTTGCGGTGGCTCGGGGGAGCCGTCGCAACCCGCAGCGCATCGTTCAACGCGCCACCCCGCTTTTGGCACTGACCCGCCAGATCGTGTTGCCGACATCGTCCGATACCAGCAGCGCGCCGGTGCGATCGGTCAGCACGTCGACCGGTCGGCCCTGCGCTCGTCCCCTGGCATCGAGAAAGCCGGTCAGCACATCCACCGGTCTTGCGTTGGCCGCGGGGAAGCCATTGTCGGCGAACGGTACATAGACGACCTTGTAGCCCGACACCGGTACGCGGTTCCACGAGCCATGCTGGCCGACGAACGCGCCATTGGCGAAGCGTGCTCCAAGCTTCGCGTCGCCGGCAAAGGCGATGCCGAGCGAGGCGGTATGCGGTCCCAGCGCATAATCGGGGCGCTTGGAATATTCCTGCAGCGCCGGGTTGGGCGGGGTTACGCGCCGGTCGGGATAGCCGCCCCAATAATACCATGGCCAGCCGAAATGGTCGCCCATCTCGATCTGGCTCATATAATCGGGTGCCACGTCCGACCCCATCATGTCGCGCTCGTTGACGGCGACCCATAGCTGCTTCGAATGCGGTTCGAACGCCATGCCATTGGGGTTGCGCAGGCCCGCGGCATAGATGCGGAAGGTCTTGCTGTCGGGGAACACCTGCAGGATCGCGGCACGGTTCTTCTCCGCCGCCATGCCATTCTCGGCGATGTTCGAGGAGGAGCCGACCGTGACATACAGGCTCTTGCCGTCGGGATCGGCAACGACGTTGCGTGCCCAGTGATTGCCGCCGCCGGGCAGCTTGATCACCAGCTCGGGTTTGGCGGTGATCTTCGTCTGGCCCGGCGTGAAGGGCACGCGCACCAGTGCATCGGTGTTGCCGATATAGAGATAGCCGTTCAGCAGCGCCATGCCACATGGCGAGTTGAGCCCCGAAATCAGCACCGTGCGGCTCTCGGCCACACCGTCGCCATCGGCGTCGCGCAACAGCGTGATGCGGTTGGCCGAAGGGACGCCCGCGCCGGCCTTGTCGAGGATATAGCCCATCACCATCCCGGTCAGCCCGCCGCCCTCGCGCGGCGGCGAATTGGCCTCGGCGACCAGAACGTCGCCATTGGGCAGCCGGTACAGCCAGCGCGGATGGTCGAGCCCGCGCGCAAACGCCTGCACCGCCAGCCCCGCCGCCGGTGTCGGCATCGCGCCCGCCGGCCAGCCCACCGCATCGGCGACCTGGACCGTCGGGAAAGTCTGGTTGCGTGGCTCGGTGATCTTGGGCAGCTTTCCCGTCACCGCCTCGACGGAGAGTTTGGCGACATCGGGCCGGCTCAGCCAGAACCACAGGCCGGCGAGGATGACGGCAATCATGCCGAGGGCGATCAGGATCTTATTGCGCATTGCGCTGAAATAGGCGCGCGGGCGGGGCAGGGGAAGGAGATTCCGTTGCCGGGGGCAGAGCAGGCGGACTGATTCACTTATTCGGGCTTGAAGCGCATTCCCACGCTACCATCACCCGCCACGAGTCTGGCCGCTCCTTCTCATCGTCTGCCCATATAAAATGGAACAGCTCGCTGTCCGCGCGCGTCCTCCCTGTTCCGCGTTAACAGGGATCGTCTCATGTTATTGCTTTACCATGCAAATCGATCGCCAGAGCCCGCGCAGCGGACGCAAAAACGCATTTGCCCCGAAAACAGGGAAGAACAGGGAGTATCAAGGAGAAAGCCGCGAGAAACAGGGAGCGGCCAGCGATCCGCCGTCGCCCCTGGCGTCAGTTCTCGCTGCCCGGCGTCGGGCGTGGCGGGTGCAGCCGCAGCTTGTTGACGCGCCGCGCATCGGCATCGACGATCTCGAGCCGCCAGCCGCTGGCATGGTCGAGGCAGGTGCCGATCTCGGGCACGTGCCCCGCCAGCACGCCGGCCAGCCCGGCCAGCGTATCGACATCGCCATCGACCTCGGCGAGGCGCGGGTCGATCGTCTCGCCGACATCCTCCAGCTCGGCGCGGCCATCGGCGTCCCATGCGCCGCCGTCGAGCGGCACGAGCAGCGCCTCGGGCGCGTCGTCATGCTCGTCCTCGATGTCGCCGACGATCTCCTCGATCAGGTCCTCGATCGTGACGAGGCCCTCGGTGCCGAAATATTCGTCGAGCACGATGGCGAGGTGGACGCGCTTCTGGCGCATGTCGGCGAGCAGATCGAGCGTACCGCGCGACATCGGCACGAACAGCGGCTCGCGGATGAAGCCACTGATGTCGGCGGGATGCGGCGCGCCGGTCGCGAGGATCGCGAAGACGTCCTTGATGTGCACCATGCCGATGATCGTATCGAGCTTCTCGCGGAACACCGGCAGGCGGCTGTGGCCGGCCTCGGCGAACTTGGCGACGAGATCGGCGAACGATATCCCTTCCTCGACCGCGATAATGTCGGCGCGCGGCACGCCGACATCGCCGGCGTCGCGCTCGCCGAAATGCAGCAGGTTGCGCACCATCTGGCGCTCGAGCGGCGAGAGGTCGCCCTTGGCGTCGGGCGCCGGGTCGTCCTCATGCGCGTCGATCGCATCCTCGAGCTGGGTGCGCAGCGAATCGTCGTGATTGCCGAAAATCAGTCCCTTCAGACCACGCCAGATGCTGTTCTCGCCATGGTCGGAGGGGGCGGTGCTACTTCGGTCTTCGGCCATCGGGGTAGGTCAGTCCTCACGTATCAGATAGGGGTCCGCGAGACCCAGCGAGGCCAGCGCATCGGTTTCGATCGCTTCCATCGCCTCGGCCTCGTCTTCTCCCAGGTGGTCGTAACCTAGCAGATGCAGCGTGCCGTGCACGATCAAATGCGTCGCATGATCGGCAAGGCTGATGCCGCGCTCTTCCGCCTCGCGCGCGCAGACGCCATGCGCCAGCACGATATCGCCGAGCAGCACCTCGCCATCGTCCGAATTGGTCGTCACCGTGTCGAGCAAATCGGGCTGGATCATCGGGAAGGACAGCACGTTGGTCGGCTTGTCCTTCTGGCGATATTGCGCGTTGAGCGTTTGCACTTCCGCGTCATCGGTCAGCCGGATCGAGATCTCGATCGTCGCCGCGCTGGTCAGCATCTCGCCCTGCGCGCTGAGCGCGAGCGCGGCGTGCGACGCGCGCTTGGCGAGCGCCTCCCAGTCCTGTTCGGGCCAGGGTTCGACATAGGAGAGGGCAATTTCAAGCATCAGGCAAGGTCCGTCCTGGCGAAGTCATCGCCCTTGTAGAGCAGGCGCGCATCATTGGTCTTGGCGCAGGCATAGGCGAAACAGTCGCCCATGTTGAGCTTTGCCGGGTGCCGGCCTTTGCCATAGGTCTGGTAAGCATCGAGCGCGAGGGTCAGTTCGCGTTCGCCGACCGGCACCAGGCGCAATGCCAGCGTCTCGGCGAGCATATCAACCTCCCGGCGCGCCGCTTCGATGGTCATGTCATAGGAGCGACGGAGGCTCGATACCGTCTCCCAGCACGACATGGGCGACCACAGGCGGTCGCCGGCACTCCGTACTGCTTGGACGAAATCCTCGCGCTCCGCTTCCCTGGCGATGATCGCGACCAGCGCCGAAGCGTCGAGAAGGAGCGTCACACTTCGCCCCACAACTCGTCGAAAAATGCCTTGTCGGCTTTCAGACCCGTCGGCGGCGGCAAGGGATTGGCAGCGCGCCAGGCATTCAGCTTCGCGATGATGTCGTCCTGCGGCTCCAGCTTGGCGAGTTCAGCCTTGCGCTCGCGCAACAGGTCGCGGACCACCTCGGTCTTGGTCTTGCCGAGCTTCGCCGCCAGTTCGGTCGCGAGCGCCGCCGTCTCGCTATCCTTGATGAAAAGGGATGCCATCGCGTCCTCCCGGGATATCCCTCATATATGAAAGGATATCCCGCCCATCAAGCCTCCTGCCCCTCATAGGCTTCGACGATCCGCCCGACGATCGGGTGGCGCACCACGTCTTTGGCGGTGAAGCGCGCCAGCGCGATGCCCTCGACCCCTTCGAGGCGCATCGTCGCATCGGCGAGCCCCGACGAGCCGACGCCGCCGGGCAGATCGGTCTGGTTGGGGTCACCGCAGATCACCATCCGGCTGTTCTCGCCGAAGCGCGTCAGGAACATCTTCATCTGCCCCGGCGTGGTGTTCTGCGCCTCGTCGAGGATGATGAAGGCATCGGCCAGCGTGCGGCCGCGCATGAAGGCGATCGGCGCGATCTCGATCTCGCCCGAGGCGATGCGCCGCTCCACCTGCTCGGCCGGCAGGCAATCGTACAGCGCGTCGTAGAGGGGGCGAAGATAGGGATCGACCTTCTCCTTCATATCGCCGGGCAGGAAGCCCAGCTTCTCGCCCGCCTCGACCGCAGGCCGCGACAGGATCAGCCGCTGCACGCTGCCGGTGATCAGCTGCGCCACCGCCTGCGCCACCGCGATATAGGTCTTGCCGGTGCCCGCCGGACCGAGCGCGAAGATCATGTCGTTGGACACCAGCTGCTGCATGTAATGCGCCTGTGCCGGGGTGCGCGGCACGATCGTCTTCTTGCGCGTGCGGATCATGATGCCGGGCGCGGACGAGCCGTCGGCGCGGACGATTCCGGTCAGCATCGGCTCGGCCGCCATCGCGATCGACGCATCGACCAGCCCGGTATCGACATCCTCGCCGCGCTGGATGCGCTTGTAGAGATCGTTGAGCACGTCGCGCGCCATCGCCACCTGTTCGGCCGACCCTTCCAGCCCGACCTTGTTGCCGCGCGCCGTGATGTAGACGCCGAGCCTGTTCTCCAGCGCCACGAGGTTCTGGTCATATTGGCCGAACAGCTGGGCGAGGAGTTGCGGCTTGTCGAACAGCAGCTCGACGCGGCTGCGATCACCGATCTGGGCGGGGACAGGTTTGCGGCTCATGCGGCTCCTTTGACTGAAGCGAGGGACGGGCGACGGTAGCGGGACGAGGGTGAACGGTGCGGCAGGCGGATCGCTCCGCGATGTGCAACGGCTGGGCGGGCACGCATCATTCGCATGCGAATGTGACAGGAAGCGTGCGACCGCGACAGGAAAAAATCGTCGATCCCGCTACTTCAATGCGTCGGCGTGCCGCAAACGCCACACCCGTCGCTACGCAGCAATCCGCAGCCGCTCGACTGCGCTGACCGAATTGGGGCCCGCTGCGGTGATCTCGACCCGCAGCAGGTCGCCGATCATCGCGTCGGTGATGAGATGGACCGAGTGCAGCCAGGGCGACTTGCCGAGCATCTGCCCGGGCAGCTTGCCATGGCGCTCGATCAGCACGTCGCAGGTCCGGCCAACCGTCGCGGCATTGAACGCCGCCTGGTCGCGGTTGATCGCCGCCTGCAGCCGCTGCAGTCGCTCGTCCATCACATCCGCCGCGATCTGGCCGTCCATCTCGGCCGCCGGCGTGCCCGGGCGGGGCGAGTATTTGAAGCTGAAAGCCTGTGCATAGCCGACCGTATCGACCAGCCGCAGCGTATCCGCGAACTCTTCGTCGCTCTCGCCCGGGAAGCCGACGATGAAATCGCCCGACAGTGCGATGTCGGGCCGCGCCGCGCGCACCCGGTCGAGCACGCGCAGATATGAGTCGGTGCTGTGGCTGCGGTTCATCGCCTTCAGCACGCGGTCGCTGCCCGACTGCACCGGCAAATGGAGGAACGGCATCAGGCTCTCGACGTCGCGGTGTGCGTCGATCAGGCCTTGCGTCATGTCGTTGGGGTGGCTGGTGGTGTAGCGGATGCGCTTGAGCCCCGCGATCCGGTCGAGCGCGCGGATCAGGTGATCGAGCCCGCGCCCGTCGGCATCGACCCAGGCGTTGACGTTCTGGCCGAGCAGCGTGATCTCGCGTGCGCCGGCGTCGACCAGCGCCTTCGCTTCATCGACAATCGCGGCGAACGGCCGGCTGACCTCGGCGCCGCGCGTATAGGGCACCACGCAATAGGTGCAGAACTTGTCGCACCCTTCCTGCACCGTCAGGAAGGCGGTCGGCCCGACCTTGCGGCGCGCCGGCAGCGCGCCGAACTTGTTGGCCAGCGGCATGTCGGTGTCGAGCGCCGCGGTGCCCGCCGCCGCCTGCGCCACCAGCGCGGGCAGGTTGTGATACGCTTGCGGTCCGACCACGACATCGACCCTGGCGCGCCGGACGATCTCGGCGCCTTCGGCCTGCGCGACGCAGCCGGCGACCGCGATCATCGGGTCGCTGCCATGTTTGCGCAGCCGGCCGATGTCGGAATAGACCTTCTCGGTCGCGCGCTCGCGGATGTGGCAGGTGTTGAGGATGACGAGGTCGGCGGTGTTGGCGTCGTCGGTCGCGGTCAGCCCTTGCGCGCCCATCAGCTCGGCCATGCGCTCGCCGTCATAGACGTTCATCTGGCAGCCGAACGACTTGACGTGATAGGTCTTTGGGAGGGTCTTGGGGGAACGGGTCATCGCGGCGCTATAACGGAAGCGCGGCGCTTAATTAAGTCCCTCTGCCGTCGCAGCGGCCGGGCTCTCATAGCGTACCGGTGCGACGTCGAACGCGAACGGGCGGAGCGGCTCGCCCAGCACCGCGATCAGCGCGGTCTCGATCCGCCGCCGGCTCTCGGCCGCGATCGCCTTGCGACCGGGAAAGTCGCGCGGGTGGAAGGGCTCGAGAAAGTGCACCTTGAGCGGGAAGCTGCCGCGCCGCGACAGGATGCGCTTGGCATTGTCGATGCCGGCCTCGACTCCGATCCAGCCAATCTCCTCGCCGACCTTGCCATATTCCAGCAGCACCGGCTGGACGAGCACGCCAGGCGGCGGCGGTTCGAGCACGCGCAGCATCGGCGTCTTGAACGGCAGCAGCGAGCGGCCGTCGGTGGTCGTGCCTTCGGGAAAGACGGTGACGGACCAGTTCTCGGTCAACGCGTCGCGCAACGCGTTGATCTGTTCGGCCACGCCCATGCGGTTCTCGCGCTTGACGAATACAGTGCGATTCAGCGTCGCCAGCCAGCCGACCACCGGCGCGTCGCGCAACTCTTCCTTGGCGACGAAGGCGGTGCCGCTCTGTCCGGCGATGGCGAGGATGTCGATCCAGCTTAGATGATTGGAGATGTAGAACACGTCGCGCCGCAGCGGCACGCCAATCCGCGTCACCCGTGCACCCGCCAGACGTGCCGCCCAGCTGAGATAGATGCGCGGCCAGGGCGAACCGATGTGCAGCAGGCGCCACAGATAGTGCAGCGGGATCGCCAGCAGGAGCGAGAGCGCCAGGCCCGTCGCGCGCAACCCGATCCGGATCCAGCCCATCGCATCGACCGGCGCGGCGATGCCGGCGGCCGCTTCTGCGCGGGCGACGGGATCGATCGCCCCCAGCGTCCTAACCTTTGCGGTCGAGAGAGACGCCATATAATTCCATGCGGTGGTCGACGAGGCGGAAGCCGAGCTTCTCGGCAATGGCCTTTTGCAGTTGCTCCAGCTCCGGATCGACGAACTCGATCACCTTGCCGGTCTCGACGTCGATCAGATGATCGTGATGTGCCTCCGGCGCAGGTTCGTAGCGCGAGCGGCCGTCGCCGAAATCATGCCGGTCGAGAATACCCGCCTCTTCGAACAGACGCACCGTCCGGTAAACCGTGGCGATCGAAATACCCGGATCGATCGCCGAGGCGCGCTCATAGACCTTCTCGACATCGGGATGATCGTCGGCTTCGGACAGCACGCGCGCGATCACGCGACGCTGCTCGGTGATGCGCAGCCCCTTTTCATTGCACAAGGCTTCGAGGTCGATCTTGCGTGCCATCGGGACGATGTAGGCCCTCGCAGCTTGTTGATAAAGGAAAGAGTGACCGGCGGAGCGCGAAAACGCCGCCGGCGACACAGGGTCGCCAGCGGCGTTTCAATGCCTCGCGGCGTTAGCGCTCAGCGCTTGCGGCGCTTGGTACCCAGGCCGATCTTCTTGGCCAGCGTACGACGCTGCTCGGCATAGTTGGGGGCGACCATCGGATATTCGGCCGGCAGGTTCCACTTGGCGCGATACTGGTCAGGGGTCATCTGGTAATGCGTCATCAGGTGGCGCTTGAGCATCTTGAGCTTCTTGCCGTCTTCCAGGCAGACGATGAAGTCGGGCTTGATCGAGGAGCGGATCGAAACGGCAGGTTCCTGCTTCACTTCGACCACCGGGGCCGGGCCACCGAGGCCGGCGAGCGCGCCGTGCACATTGTTGATCAGCAGCGGCAGGTCGGAGACCGCGACGCTGTTGTTGCTGACATGCGCTGCGACAATATCCGCGGTCAGCGTGATCAAGGTTTCCTGCATTTCGTCACTATTATCCATTTTTGACCTTTCGTCCCCCAGCCGGCTGGCTCAAATTCAAGCCATTATGGTTCTATCGCGCTTTTCGCGGGGCCGGGCAACCATTTTTATCGCGGGCTATTGTTCCACAGCAATATCACGGCGGTAGGTCAGGGCATTGAATGTTTGCCCCGAAGCTCCTCGATAGTAATTGCGCCGCTCGCCGACCTTGGCGAAACCTGTCGCATGGTACAATTTGACGGCTTCATTGCCCTCGCGCACTTCCAGATGGACATGCGCGGCGCCCGTCGCCCGCGCCTGTGTCATCATCGCGCGCAACAACGCGGCGCCAACGCCGCGCCGACGTCGCGCCGGTCTTACCGCCAGCAACAACAACTCCGCCTCGTCGGCAACGCTGCGCGACAAGGCAAAGCCGGCTGCTTCGCCATCGACCATCGCGATCGTCAACCACACCCCCGGCATGGCAAGGATCCCCAGACATTGGCCACGTGTCCATGCCTCACCAAAGCGTGGCTCAAAGGCTTCCGTCATGATGGTTTCGAGCAGCGCCAGATCGCCGACCCCGCCGACGCGCAGCTCGACCATGTTGAACACCGTGTTCATTGCGCAGCGATGGGCGTCGCGTCCGGCGCGCGACCATAGATCGGCGTCGGATCAAGGAGCGAGAAGTCCGGCGGCAGCAGCAACGCGTCGCTGGCACGCGGCAACGTCTCGCGCGCGGCGATGCCGGGAACGATCGCGGTAAGGAATCGGATGCCGTTGCCGATCGCGACGCGGTCGCCGAGCGCTGCCACTGCCGCCTCGGGCCGAAGCGAGGCGAGCGGCGCGATCGGCGCAAGCGGACGGGCGACGAAGGGCTGCATGAAGACCTCGCCATGCCCACCTTCGAGCACCACCGCAAGCGACTCGCTGTCAGGTTCTGCCGTGAAACCCGCCGCCGCGATCAGGGCGAGCGACGAGTAGCCCGATATGCCGGCATGCCATCCCAGCGCGAGGCCGCGTGCTGCCGCGATGCCGACGCGGATGCCCGTAAAGCTGCCCGGCCCGACATCGACGAGAATATGGCCGGCGCGCCCGCCACCCGGCAGTTCGGCGATCATCGGCAGCAGTCGCTCGGCATGCCCACGCCCGACGACCTCGTGACGCGCGGCGACGATCGCACCGTCGGCAATGAGCGCGACCGAGCATGCCGCCGTCGCGGTTTCGATGACCAGTGTCAGCATGAAGGGGGGCCCTGGACCACGGCGACGTTGCTTACTGCCGCTGCGCCATGCCGCAAGTATTTCAAGCGATCGTGTTGAACTTCTCGAACGCCGGGCGCGGCAGCCGGCCGAAGATCGTGGCCGGATCGCCATGGCCGAGCGTCGCGATGAAGTTCGACGTCACGTTGGGCGTTTCGGCGAAGAACGCTGCGTCGACCGCCTTGTTGTCGAACCCCGACATTGGCCCGGTGTCTAGTCCCAGCGCGCGGGCGGCGATGATGAAATAGGCGCCCTGCAGGGTCGCATTACGAAAGGCCGAGACCTCGCGTGCCGCCGGGTCCGCGAACCATGGCCGCGCGTCGACATGGGGAAAGAACTCGGGCAGATGTTCGTGAAAGTCGCGGTCCATGCCGATGATCACGGTGACCGGCGCCTTGAGGATCTTGGGCGCATTCTGCGCGCTGGAGCACGCCGCGAGCTTCGCCTTGGCTTCCTCGCTCACACACCAGATCAGCCGCGCCGGTAGTTGGTTCGCCGAGGTCGGGCCCCATTTCATCAGGTCCCAGATCGCGTGCAGTTCGCTCTCCGCGACGGGCTGATCGGTATAGCCGTTATAGCTCCGTGCGGCGCGGAAGATCGTGTCGAGTGCGGCGTCATCGAGCGGCTTGCCCATGGCGGTTACCTTGGCTGTGGACGTGGAAAGACGTGGAGAACCGGGCGCGCAGCGATCAGATCGCGCGCACCTCGGTCACTTCGGGGACATAATGTTTGAGAAGTTGTTCGATGCCGTTCTTCAGCGTCGCGCTGGACGATGGGCAACCCGAGCAGGCGCCCTGCAACTGGAGGAACACCTTGCCCTTGTCGAAGCCGCGATAAACGATGTCGCCACCGTCATTGGCGACCGCCGGCCGCACGCGCGTTTCGATCAGCTCGCGGATCTGCGCGACGATGTCGGCATCGGCGGGGTCGTCGGCGAAGCTTTCCTCGCCGCCGCCGACCGCGAACCCTGCGCTGGCCGGCTTGAACAGCGGCATATCGGCCGAGAAATGGTCGAGCAGTGTCGTCAGCACATCGGGCTTCAGACTCGCCCAGGCCACGCCCGGTGCCGCGGTCACCGAAACGAAGTCACTGCCGAAGAAAACGCCGGTCACGTCGCCGAGCCCGAACAGCGCCTCCGCCAGCGGCGAGGCATCGGCCTCTTCCGGTGTGGCGAAGTCGCGCGTGCCCGATGGCATCACCGCCCGACCGGGCAGGAATTTCAGCGTTGCGGGGTTGGGCGTGGTTTCGGTCTCGATCAACATGCGCGTCATGTGGGCTGCCGGACGGCGCGGATCAAGCAGGGATCGCGAAACGACGGGTTTCCGTTTCCTCCCGGGATCCCGTCACGAATGTCGACCACGACGTGCGCGGCGCGATCTGAGCGCAGGAATGCGGCGCCCTTAACCAAAAATCAGAACCGCTTGCTTAGGTACTTTCCCGGATGGGCGCACAACGATGACAGGGCAGAGATGCAGGCATTGGTGGCCGCTCGCGGTCGCTTTGCTGCTTAGTGCCACCCCTGCCGCGGCCCAATCGAGCTTTGCCGATCATACGCCGCTCGACTGGTCTGGTGTCCTGACGGGCGCGTTCCTCGGCTTCCTGCTGCTGCCGGTCGCCTATAATATCGCCTTCTTCCTGATTCTGCGCGAACGTTTCCTGATTTGGCAGGGCGCGCGTGTGCTGATCCTTATCGCGTTGACGATCACGCTGTCGTCGCTGCCGCTCGACCCATGGTTTCCGCGCCATGGCTTCGCGCGGCAGGTGCTGGGCGACCTGCTGTTCGACTCCGCCATCGCCATCATCGGGCTGTTCCTGCGCAGCCTGCTGGAACCGGGCGTGATTTCACCGCGGGTCTATCGTTTGCTCGGCCATCAGGTCTGGCTGGTAGCGCTGACCAGCCCGGCGATGCTGCTCCACCCCTGTCCGCCGCTCTTCATGGCGTTGCGCAACGCCGTGCTGGTCGGCGTGTTGTTGCTGTTATGCTTCGCGCTCGGCCAGGCGATCGCGCGCGGTAGCCGCATGGCGCGCTTCCAGACCGCCGCCTGGTCGTGCCTGATCGCCGTGGGGGCGACCAGCCTTTATCACGATATCGTGCTGGGCCGGCCCTTCGCGCTGTTCCTCTACGCGCTGTTCGCCGCGCTCGCGCTCGAAATGCTGCTGACCTCGGTCGGCATCGGCGATCGCCTGATGCGACTCAAGCATCAGCATGACGAGGCGCGGGCGAGTGCGGCCGCGCTGGCGATCATGGCGCATACCGATCCGCTTACCGGACTCGACAATCGGCGCGGGCTGGCGGTGCGCTTCGCCGCGCGGCGGCCGCGCGCGGTGGCGATCGTCGACATCGATCTGTTCAAGCGGGTCAATGACGATTTCGGCCATGATGTCGGTGATCGCGTGATCGTCGCCGTCGCCGGCGCGCTGCGTTCCGAGCGGAGCTATGTCGCGCGGCTTGGCGGCGAGGAATTCGCGCTGCTGCTTTATGGCGACCAGCCGCAGCAGGAGGCGGAGATGTTGCGTCGCCGGGTGACGCAGGCGGTCGCGCGGGAGGTTGCCGGACTCGGCTGGCCGGTGACGGCGAGTGCCGGGATCTCGCTGCTCGATTCCGACAGCGGCTTTGCCGAGGCAATCAAGGCGGCCGACCTCAGGCTCTACGAAGCCAAGGCTGCAGGCCGCAACCGGGCCATCGGACCGCGTGATGCCGTGCAGGAATCCGTCGCCGCCTAGGGTGCGACAAGGCCGGCCCCTGGATCATGCGAGGCAGGCTGACGGATCGCCCGCACCCATGCCAGGCGACCCATGACGAAGGCCGTCGACGGGGCGGTTCGCGCCGGCGCGGAGGTCAGGCCGGGTCAGACATCCATTTGCTTCACCGCCGCGTTCCAGGCGAGCACGTTGTCGCGCGCTTCCTTGACGAAGGCGGTGCGACGGATCAGCTTGAGGAAGGTGTCGGCGATCCATTTGCCGGGGTTGCGCAGCGGGCGGGCGAACTGAATCAGCAACACGACGCGGGTATTCTCCGTGTCGTTCCACACCTCGTGCTGATAGGTGTCGTCGAACACCAAGGTCTCGCCCTCGCCCCAACGCAGTATACGGTCGTCGACGCGCATTCGCACGTCGCCGTCCCTGGGCACGATCAGGCCGAGATGGCAGGTGATCAGTGCCTTGGTGACGCCGCGATGGTCGGGAATGTGCGTGCCGGGTGCGAGGATCGAGAAGAAGGCCGTGTTCAGCCCTGGAATCTGCTGGATCACCTTCGTGGTCGCCGGGCAGCGCGCGAGATTCTCATCGACCGGGTAACCATAGCCCCACAAAAAGAACGAGCGCCACATATTGACCTTGGCGATCGCGCGGTGGTCGGGCGAGATCGTCGCCAGGCTCGGCGCCGCTTCGGGCTGGAGCGCGACCGACACCGCCTCGTCGCGGATCGCTTCCCACTGGTCGCGCAGCAGCTGCGTCCAGGCAAAGTCGCGCATGTCGAGCACGGGGTCGTTGGTGACGAGCGACGAAGACGAGATCAACGCATCGAAGAAGCCGCGCAGGTGTTTGCCGATGCGCAGGACCAGCGGGCGGCCGCTTTCCGCCTTGAGTTCTGCGTCGGGATGCGGCGCGCCGGAGACCGCCGTCACGTCGGGGATGCGCTGGTGCGCGCCCGAATCATGCCGCAATCCCGTCGCGCCGTTCCTGGTTTTCACTGCGTTCACTATTGCCTCCACACACCCCGGGCCGAGCCTTCCCCCTCCGCGTAACCCGGCGCCGGCCACCGTTGCTAGAACTTGTCCAAGATGACTGTCCCGGGGCTAGCCCGACAGTTGGTCGAAATCATGGCGGGAAGATGGGAATATCCGACCCTGTCTGCGCGATCTCTCCGGTGATGTACGCATATGCCGCGAGACCGTCGCAAACCCGGTTCAGCCGCGCGAAAGCAAGACGCGTGTCTCACGGGCGTTGCCAGTCTCCGACCACCCCCCTAGGTTGCGCGTCATGAACCTTGCCTCTCGCGTATTCCGCGTCCTTCTCGCCGCCCCGCTGCTCGTCGCCATCGCGCCCCAGGCAATTGGCCAGGAGGGTGCCGCCGCCCATGGCGCCGCCGAGCGCTACATCGTCGATCGCAGCGCGTGGCTCTACCGCGGCAGCGACATCGCGCCCGATCCGGCATGGCGCTTCGGCACGCTCAGCAATGGCGTGCGCTATGCCGTACGCCGCAACGGCGTGCCGCCGGGGCAGGTTTCGATCCGTGTCCGCATCGACGCCGGCTCCTTGATGGAGACCGATGGCGAGCGCGGCTACGCCCATCTCATCGAGCATCTCTCGTTCCGCGGCTCCGAATATGTGCCGGATGGCGAGGCCAAGCGCATCTGGCAGCGTTTCGGCGCGACCTTCGGCTCGGACAATAATGCCGAGACGACCTTTACCGGTACGACCTACAAGCTCGACCTGCCCAGCGCGACCGAGGGCGGACTCGACGAGAGCATGAAGATTCTCGCCGGCATGGTCACCAAACCCAATATCACATCGGCGGCGCTCAATGCCGAGCGGCCCGCGGTGCTGGCCGAGCGGCGCGAGAGCCTCGGGCCGCAGACGCATTTCGGCGATACGATGTTCTCCACCCTGTTTGCCGGCCAGCCGCTGTCGCAGCGCCAGCCGATCGGTACGCTGGAGACGCTCAACGCCGCCACCGCCGATACGGTACGTGCCTTCCACGACCGCTGGTACCGGCCCGAGCGTGCCGTGGTCGTCGTGTCCGGCGACATGGATCCGGCATTGTTCGAAAAGCTCGTCGCGCAGCATTTCGGTGGCTGGCAGGGCATTGGCCCCAAGCCGGCGGAACCCGATTTCGGCAAACCCGCGCCGGTCGAGCCGTCGACTGCGGCGGTCGTCGAACCCGGCCTGCCGGTGCTCGTACGCTCGGTCACGCTGCGCCCGTGGAAGTACAATGACGACACGGTGATCTTCAACCAGGACCGGCTCGTCGACCAGGTTGCGCTCGACGTGATCAATCGCCGGCTCGAGCGCCGCGCCCGTGCCGGTGCCAGCTATCTCGTTGCGCAGGTCTCGCTCGACGATCTTGCGCGCTCGATCAACGGCACCTTCCTGTCGGTCCAGCCGGTCGGCGACGATTGGGAAGCCGCGCTGAAGGACGCGCGCGCGGTCATTGCCGATGCGCTGTCCGCACCGCCATCCAAGGCCGAGATCGACCAGGAGCTGGCCGAGCGCGGCCAGTCGTTCCGCACCATGATGCAGACCGCGCAGGTCGATGCCGGGTCGAAGCTCGCCGACGACATGGTCCAGGCGGTCGACATCCGCGAAACCACGACATCGGCCGCGACGATCAACGGCGTGTTCCTCGATGCCAAGCGCAAGGGCATGTTCTCGCCGGCGCGCGTTTTCGCGGCGACGCAGCGCGTGTTCAAGGGCGTGACGACGCGTGCCGTGCTGAACGTCCACACGCCAGCCGACGGTCTTGCGACGAAGCTGGCCGCCGCGATCAACGGCACCGTCAAGGGCAGCGGCGCGCGTGCTGCGCAGGCGTCGGTCGGCTTCTCCAAATTGCCAAAGCTCGGCAAGCCGGGCGTCGTCGCCAGCCGCGAGAAGCTCGACCTGTTCGAGCTCAAGCTGGAGCGCGTCACCTTTGCCAATGGCGTGCGGCTATTGCTCAACAGTTCGAGTTCCGAAGCGAGCCGCGTCTATGTCCGCGTGCGCTTCGGCGGCGGCTATGGCGCGCTGCCGGCCGATCGGCGCTCGCCGATCTGGCCGGCCCCGCTCGCGCTGATGCAGAGCGGCATCGGAGCGCTCAAGCAGGGCGACCTCGACCAGATGACCGCCGGGCGCCGGATGGGCTTCGACTTCGCGATCGACGACGACGCCTTCACGATGGGGGCGATGACCTCGCCGGCCGATCTCGAGGATCAGCTGCGGCTGTTCGCGGCGAAACTGGCGGTGCCGGGCTGGGACCCCAACCCGGTGCTGCGGGCGCGGACCTATCTGTCGTCGACCTATGACTCGCTCGATTCGTCGCCCGATCAGGTGCTCGGACGCGATCTCGAATCATTGCTGCATGATGGCGATCCGCGCTGGGGCACGCCGCCGCGCGCGGACATCGCTGCCGCCACGCCCGAAGCGTTCAAGGCGCTATGGGCGCCGTTGCTGGCCAGCGGGCCGATCGAGGTTTCGGTGTTCGGTGACATCAACGCCGACAAGACGGTCGAGGCGGTAGCGAAGAGTTTCGGCGCCCTGCCGGCGCGAACCGGCAGCAACATGGCACCACCGCCGGTGCGGTTCCCGGCACATGTCACGACGCCGGTGGTGCGCACGCATGACGGCGCGAAGGATCGCGCGGTCGCCGTGATCGCCTGGCCGACGGGTGGCGGCATCGGCGGGATCGATGAATCGCGCCGGCTCGAGATTCTCGCCAACATCTTCTCCGACCGGCTGTTCGATCGGCTCCGCTCCGAGGCTGGCGCGAGTTACAGCCCGAACGTCTCCAACGATTGGCCGGTCGGTTCGCCCGCCGGCGGTCGCATGGTCGCGATCGGCCAGGTAGCGCCGGAGAACCTGCCGCTGTTCTTCAAGCTGGCTCGTGAGATTGCCGCCGATCTCGTTGCCCATCCGGTCAGCGACGACGAACTGAAGCGCACGATTGGGCCGATGACGCAGCTGATCCTGCGCCAGTCGACCGGCAACCAGTTCTGGATGAACCAGCTCGCCGGGGCGACCTTCGACCCGGCGCGGATCCAGGCAGTCCGCAGCGTTTACCAGGACGTTGCCGCGGCGACCGCCGCGGACTTGCAGGCGACCGCCGCCAAATATCTCAAGCCCGAGAACGACTGGACGATGCAGGTCGTCCCGAAGGCGAAATAACCCTGATTTCCTACCCCCGGCACGCCGGGGGGGAGGAGGTTTCAGCCCTTGTACAGGGCGTCCAGTCTAGGCCCGTAAACCTCTTTCAGGATGTGGCGACGGATCTTGAGGCTGGGCGTCAGCTGCTCGTTCTCGATCGTGAACGGACCATCGGCGAGGATGAAGCGCCGGATCCGCTCGGTCACCGACAGGTCATTGTTGACGCGTTCGACCGCGTGGCCGAGTTCGGTGCGGTATTCGCTGTTCTCCGCCAACCGCTTGAAGTCGCAGGCATCGCCGTTCTTCGCGCACCATTCCTGCGTCCATTCGGGATCGGGCACCAACACCGCGACCATATAGGGCTTGCGATCGCCATAGATCATCGCCTGGACGATCTCGGGCTGCAGCGTCAGCATGCCCTCGACCTTTTGCGGCGCGACATTGTCGCCCTTGTCGTTGACGATGATGTCCTTCTTGCGGTCGGTGATCTTGATCCGGCCCTTGTCGTCGATCAACCCGATATCGCCCGTGTGCAGCCAGCCGTCCTTCAGCACGCGGTCAGTCTCGGCCTGGTTGTTCCAATAGCCGTGCATCACCAGTTCGCCGCGCACGAGGATCTCGCCGTCCTCGGCGATGCGCACCTCGGTATTGACGAGCGGCGGGCCGACGGTGTCCATGCGCAGGCCGACCGAGGGACGGTTGCACGAGATGACCGGCGCTGCCTCGGTCTGGCCATAGCCCTGCAGGAACGTCAGACCAAGCGACTGGAAGAAGATGCCGACCTCGGGCGTCAACGGCGCGCCGCCCGACACCATCGCCTTGATCCGCCCGCCAAAGCGTTGCTGGATCTTGGGCTTGAGCGTCGCATTGACCAGCAGCCGCATCGGCTGGTCGCGCAGCGAGAGCTTGCCGTCATAGGCCTTGGCGCCGACGCGCTGCGCCTGGTCGAGCAGGTAGCTGGAGAGCTTGCCCTGCTTTTCGACCGACTTGGTGATGCGTGTGCGCAGCACCTCGAACAGGCGCGGCACCACGACCATGATCGTCGGGCGCGTTTCCTCGATATTGGCGGCGAGCTTGTCGAGCCCTTCCGCATAATAGATCTGCCCGCCGAGCCCGATCGGGAAGTGCTGGCCGCCGCTATGTTCATAGGCGTGGCTCAATGGGAGGAACGACAGGAAGACCTCGTCGTCCCAGCCGAAATCCTCCGAGATAACGGTGCAGCAGCCGTTGACATTGTGCAGGATCGCACCGTGATGTTGCATCACGCCGCGCGGCGCGCCGCCCGTGCCCGAGGTGTAGATGATGCACGCCGTGTCCTCGCGTGTCGCGGTAATCACCAGCGCCGATGGGTCGGTGGCGTGGTCGGCGATCAGCTTGCCCCAGCCATGAACGTCGAGGCTGCCGCTCTGGCCAATGCGCAGATCCTCCATGCCGATCACGATCTTGGCGTCGGAGGCGCGGATCGCCGCAGGCAGGAGCGTCCGCGCGAGCTTGGCGGTCGACACGATCACCGCCTTGGCACCGCTGTTCTCGATGATGTGGGCGTGGTCGCGCTCGGTGTTGGTGGTGTAGGTGGGCACGGTGATGCAGCCGGCAGCCATAATCGCGAGATCGCTGATGCACCATTCGGGCCGGTTCTCGCTGACCAGCATGACGCGGTCGCCCGGCGCCAGGCCGATTGCCTTCAGACCCGTGGCGAGGCTTGCCACCTGGTGTGCCGCCTCGGCCCAGCTGGTCGAGACCCAGCTGCCGCCGGCCTTGTGCCACAGGAACGGCGCATCGCCCTTTTCCCGCGCGCGCGTGAGGAACATGGTGACGAGATTGGGGAAGTGTTCGAGCGTTCGCAAAGTCATCTCTCCCGGGGAGGGGCGCGCCGTGTTCGGCTGCGCATGTCGTGAATCATTCGGGCGGGCGGATCTGCGCACCGGCGCGGACGATGGTCGTGACGCTGCCGTCCTCACCGATCGCAACGCCCTCGCTGCGTGGGTCGGCGGCGCCGACCCAGCGGCCGCCGACGCGCTCGATCGCATTGGCCTTTAGCCCGAGCGGGGCAATCTGCACTGATTCGCCGAGTTGTCGTAGTGCAGGCACCATCGCTTCGAGCTGGGTGCCCTTCTCGGCGACCGCAGTGTGGCCCGGCGCATAGAGCAGCCCGAGCGCGATGGCATCCTGCGCCGACATGTTCCAGTCGAGCACGGCGACCAGCGCCTTGGATACCTGCGCGATGATCGTCGAGCCGCCCGCCGCGCCGAGGGCGATGCGCACCTTGCCCCTGGCGTCGTAGACGATCGTCGGCGACATCGAGCTGCGCGGGCGCTTGCCGCCCTGCACGCGGTTGGCGACGAGATAGCCGTCGCGCTCGGGCACGAAGTCGAAATCGGTCAGCTCGTTGTTGAGCATCACGCCATCGACCGACAGGCCCGAGCCGAACGGGCTTTCGATCGTGGTCGTCACTTCTGCGACATTGCCCCGGCGATCGACCGCGACCAGATCGGTCGTACCGGGCACATCGGCGTTCGGTGCCTTGACGCGCGGCGGGGCACCCGCGGGCGACCCGGCGGTGACCGTCGCCATCGTCGCGTCGGGCGAGATCAGCGCCGAGCGCGCGGCAAGATAGTGCGGGTCGATCAAACCCTTGACCGGCACCGTGACATGATCGGGATCGCCGAGATACATGTCGCGATCGGCATAAGCGAGGCGCTCGGACTCGGCGAACAGGTGCCAGGCGACCGGGCTGTCCTTGCCCAGCGCTGCCATGTCGAAGCGTTCGAGCTGCTTGAGAATCTGCAGCACCGCGACGCCGCCCGAGGAGGGCGGGCCCATGCCGCAGATGCGATAGTTGCGATAGGTCCCGCAGACGGGCGCGCGTTCCTTCGCGCGGTAGCCGGCGAGATCGGCCAGCGTCATCTTGGACGGGTTATGCGTTGCGCCATTGACTGCGGCGACGAGTCGCTGCGCGGTTGGGCCGGTATAGAAGGCGGTCGGACCACGCCGCGCGATGCGGGTGAAAAGCGCCGCCTGTTCGGGGCTTTTCAGGATCGCGCCGACCGGCAGCGGCTGGCCATCGGCGCCAAGGAAGTGGCCCTGTGCCCAGGGATCGACGTGCCGGCTGAAATTGCCGATGATATTGTGCAGCCGAGGTGTCACGGCAAAACCGTCACGCGCAAGGCGGATCGCCGGGGCGAACAGCCGCGCCCAGGGCAGGCGGCCATAGCGCTGATGCGCAAGCGCCATGGCGCGCAGATCGCCCGGCACGCCGGCGCTGCGGCCGCCGGGCACGGCGGTGAAGATCGTCAGCGGTTTACCGTCGGGGCCATAGAACCAGTGCGTGTCGGCGGCCTTGGGGGCGGCCTCGCGGCCGTCGAAGGTCGCCAGTGTGCCGCGCTTGCCGTCATGATGGACGATGAAGGCGCCGCCGCCGATGCCCGAACTCTGTGGCTCGACCACGTTCAGTGCGAGCATCGTTGCGATCGCGGCATCGGTCGCGCTGCCGCCGGCCTTGAGGATCTCGACGCCGGCGGCGCTGGCGCGCGGATCGGCGGAACTGACCATGCCCTGCGCCTGGACGGCCAGCGGGAACAGCATGAGCAGGGCGAAAGCGAAGAAGCGGGTGATCATCGTCGTAAAGCGTAGCGGGGGAGGCCGCTACGTCAACCGGTGCCGACCGCGTCGGCGACATTGGCGAAGCCGTCGCGCGCCAGCAGCGCCGACAGATCGTGCGCAATGCGCCGCGCCAGGCCCGGGCCGTGGAACACCAAAGCGCTGTAAAGCTGCACCAGGCTCGCCCCGGCGCGGATGCGGGCATAGGCCTCGGCTCCCGAATCGATCCCGCCGACGGCGATCAGCGCGATGTCGCCGCCGGTCGCGGTGCGAAAATCGGCCAGCCGCTGGCGTGCCAGCCGAGCGAGCGGTGCGCCCGACAGTCCACCGGTTTCATCGGCGAGCGATGAGTGGAGCGCAGGGCGCGAGACGGTGGTGTTGCCGATGATCAGCGCGTCGACGCCATGTTCGATCGCGGTGCGGGCGATCGAATCGATCTCGGCCGGTGCGAGATCGGGGGCAACCTTGAGGAACAGCGGCGGGCGCTGGATCGGCAGGCGCCGCGCGGCATCGGCGGCGGCAAGCAGCTCGGCGAGCGCGGCGCCGTGCTGCAGGTCACGCAGGCCCGGCGTGTTGGGCGAACTGATGTTGATCGTGACATAGTCGGCGATCCGCGCCGCCTGCTCGACCCCGGCGACATAGTCGGCGATGCGATCGGTGGCGTGCTTGTTGGCGCCGACATTGATGCCGAGCCGCCCGCGGCGTTTCGCGGCGAGCGCGCGCGGCAGCGCGGCGGCGAGGCCGCCATTGTTGAAGCCCATGCGGTTGATCACTGCGGCATCCTCGACCAGCCGGAACAGCCGCGGTTGCGGGTTGCCGGGTTGCGGCAGCGGGGTGAGCGTGCCGATCTCGACGCTGCCGAAACCCAGCCCGAAAAAGCCGTCGATCGCGCGGCCGTCCTTGTCGACCCCGGCGGCGAGGCCGACCGGATTGGCGAAATCCAGGCCCGCGACGGTGGTTGCGAGCCGTGGATGGTTAACCGGGCCGGCGGCGCCGCGCCCGCCCCAAGCGGCCAGCGCGGCGATCGTCAGGCCGTGTGCGCGCTCGGCATCGAGCGCGAACAGCGCGGGGCGGATCATCGGAAAAACCATCGCGCGCTCCCCTGCCAGCCGTGGTGCGGCGGGTCAAAGCGATCTGCGCGATCTTGGCGTTTTCATCCAATACAGCAGGTCGGACCGGGGCTAGACCATGCTTGCGACCCGAAGAGGTTCCCTGACGGGAGGCTCTTTCACTTTGGCCCGGATGGGTAACCATCCGGGCCACTTTTCTTTGGCGGCTAAACAGGTTAGTCTGTGTCGCATAGAAAAGAACGGGGCGCTCATCGTGGTCGATATCCAGCTGGACTATGCGGTCCCGGCCGCAGACCTGACCGAATATATCACGCTTTTCTATTACTTCCGTGCCGATGTTCCCATATTCGAGGACGTCGAGCGCGCCGACTATGCGCAATTGCGTTTCCGTCTTTCGCCGGGCGCATCGCAATATGCCTTTGCCGACGGGGTGGTGCAGCCATCGACCGAGATTCATGTGCTCGGGCCGACCTGCGGGCCGGTCAAGGGTCGGGCGATCGGGCCGCTGCGGCTGTTCGGCATGGGGCTGACGGCGGCGGGGTGGACCGCGATGCTCGGCATCGACGCGTCGAGCATGCTCAATCGTACCGTCGATGCGATCGGTCTGTTCGGCGCTGCTCGCCTGCGCGCGGCTTATGGGGCGTTCGACCAGGCGACGACGGTCGAGCAATGCGCCGCGATCGCCGAGCCGCTGGTGCGCTATCTGATTCAGGAACGCTGCACCGGCGCGCTGCGCTTTGTGCGTCAGGTCGATGGCTGGTTGGCCGATTCGCCCTCGCCGGCGATGGACGATCTGATCGCGATCACCGGGCTGTCGCGGCGCCAGGTCGAGCGCAAGTGCAAGGCGATGTACGGCGCGCCGCCCAAGATGCTGGCGCGCAAATATCGTGCGCTCAAGGCGGCGGTGGCGCTCGCTTCCGAAGTCGAGACGCTGGACGATGTGATCGAGCGCGGCTTTTACGACCAGTCGCACATGATCCGCGAGGTCAAGCAGTTCACCGGCATGACGCCGCGCCAGTTCCACGCCGAGCCGACATTGTTGTCGCAGCTCGTCACCGCGCAACGCACCGCGCTGGGCGATCGGGTGAGTCCGCTGGTGAGCCGGACCTGACTTTCTCGATACCTCCCCGTGCCGGGGAGTTATAAGAAGTGGGTTGACCCATCGGCGTGCAGCGCCCACATGGCAATCGGATCATTTCTGTCCGATTGAGGGTCGATGCGTCTTTCCAGTCTTGCCGACTATGCCGTGGTGATGATGTCCGCCGCCGCCCGCGTCTGCGGTGCGACGCGGCTCAACGCCACGTTGCTGGCGGAAGAGACGGGGCTGCCGTTGCCGACGGTGCAGAAGCTGGTCAGCAAGCTATCGACCGCCGGGCTGATCGAAAGCTCGCGCGGCACCGGCGGTGGTTTTCGCCTCGCGCGGCCGCCGGCGACGATCAGCCTCGCCGATATCGTCGAGGCGATCGAGGGGCCGATCGCGCTGACGGCCTGTGTCGATGCCGGCAGCCATGATTGCGTGGTCGAGGGCAATTGCCGCGTCAAGCCGCACTGGAACGCCGTTAACGGCGCGGTGCGCGGGGCGCTGGCCGGGGTTTCGCTCGCTACCCTTTCCCGCCTTCCGGGCGCCGCAGTCGCGGCGAAGAGCGACGTCAGTTTGGGAGTGCCGGCATAATGGCCACGCGTAACGCCGAGGCGCATGCCGCCGCCAACAAGACATATGAATGGGGCTTCCATTCCGACATCGAGCAGGAGTTCGCGCCCAAGGGGCTTAGCGAGGACACCGTGCGCTTCATCTCGGCCAAAAAGAACGAGCCCGAATGGATGCTCGACTGGCGGCTCAAGGCGTACCGGCTGTGGCTGACGATGACGCCGCCCGACTGGGCCAAGCTCAACGTCCCGCCGATCGATTACCAGGACGCTTATTATTACGCCGAGCCCAAGGCCAAGCCGAAGCTGGGCAGTCTCGACGAGGTCGATCCCGAGATCCTGCGCGTCTATGAGAAGCTCGGCATCCCGCTCGCCGAGCAGGAGATGCTCGCCGGGGTCGAGGGCGCGCGCCGCGTCGCGGTCGACGCGGTGTTCGACAGCGTCTCGGTGGCGACGACCTTCCGCAAGGAGCTCGAAGCAGCCGGCGTGATCTTCCGCTCGATCAGCGAGGCGATCCGCGAATATCCCGACATGGTCAGGAAATGGCTCGGCAAGATCGTGCCACAGCACGACAATTATTTCGCCGCGCTCAACTGCGCGGTCTTTTCCGACGGGACCTTCGTCTACATCCCCGAAGGCGTGCGTTGCCCGATGGAGCTGAGCACCTATTTCCGCATCAACGCCGAGAATACCGGCCAGTTCGAGCGCACGCTGATCGTCGCCGACAAGGGTTCCTACGTCTCCTATCTCGAAGGCTGCACCGCGCCGATGCGCGACGAGAACCAGCTCCACGCCGCCGTGGTCGAGCTGGTCGCGCTGGATGATGCCGAGATCAAATATTCGACCGTGCAGAACTGGTACCCCGGCGACGCGGAAGGGAAGGGCGGGATCTACAATTTCGTCACCAAGCGCGCCTTGTGCCAGGGCAAGAATTCCAAGGTCAGCTGGACCCAGGTCGAGACCGGCAGCGCGATCACCTGGAAATATCCCAGCTGCGTGCTGGCCGGCGAGAACAGCGTCGGCGAATTCTATTCGGTCGCGGTGACCAACAACCGCCAGCAGGCCGACACCGGCACCAAGATGATCCATCTTGGCAAGAACAGCCGCTCGACCATCGTGTCGAAGGGGATCAGCGCCGGGCGCTCGGACAATACCTATCGCGGGCTGGTGCGCGTCGGGCCGACCGCGGAGGGCGTGCGCAACTTCACCCAGTGCGACAGCCTGCTGCTCGGCGACCAGTGCGGCGCGCACACCGTGCCCTATATCGAGGTGCGCAACCCGAGCGCGCAGATCGAACATGAGGCGACGACCTCGAAGATCAGCGATGACCAGCTGTTCTACGCAATGCAGCGCGGGCTCGACCAGGAAGCGGCGGTGGCGCTGATCGTCAACGGCTTCGCGCGCGAGGTGCTGCAGCAACTGCCGATGGAATTCGCGGTCGAGGCGCAGAAGCTGCTGGGGATTTCGCTCGAGGGGAGCGTGGGGTGATTGCGCTGGCCGTAATATTGCCGTTGGTGCTTCAGGCTGCTGATGTCAGCGCTCCGCCAGTCCCGGGTTTGGAGGCGGCGCGCAGCTATGCAGAATGTCTTGGAAGGACCGCGGCGTTAAACGGCCTTTGGCACTCGGTCGATTACGCGGTCGAGGGAGCTTTCAAGACCTGCCTGCCCCGACGCCAGGTCGCTGCCGCTGCGATCGCCGAGCACTTCAAAAATATGGGCATGGACGCGACGCGAGCGAACGCCGAAGCGGAAGATCTTTTGCACCACAGTGATCAGGTGATGGCGGTGAAGATCCGCGCTGACATCGCTGCCTATGAGAAAGCCGGAAAAGTCCCCAATGCTCAACATCAATAACCTCCACGCCGAAATCGACGGCAAGGAAATCCTCAAGGGCCTTTCGCTCAGCGTCAATGCGGGCGAGGTGCATGCCATCATGGGGCCGAACGGCGCGGGCAAGTCGACGCTGGGTTATGTTCTCGGCGGGCGGCCCGGTTATGAGGTCACTGCGGGCAGCGTCAGCTTCGACGGTGCCGACCTGCTCGCGCTGGCGCCGCATGAGCGCGCCGCCGCGGGGCTGTTCCTCGGTTTTCAATATCCGGTCGAGATTCCCGGCGTGTCGAACGTGCAGTTCCTGCGCGAGGCCTTGAACGCGCAGCGCAAGCAGCGCGACGAGAAGCCGCTGTCGGGTGCCGAGTTCCTCAAGCTGGCGCGCGGCGAGGCGGCGAAGCTCGAGATGGACGCCGAGATGCTCAAGCGCCCGGTCAATGTCGGTTTCTCGGGCGGCGAGAAGAAGCGCAACGAGATGGTGCAGATGGGCATCATCGACCCCAAGCTGGCGATCCTCGATGAGACCGACTCCGGCCTCGACATCGACGCGCTGCGCACCGTCGGCGAGGGCATCAACCGCATCATGCGCCGGCCCGACAAGGCGGTGGTGCTGATCACGCATTACCAGCGCCTGCTCGATTATGTGCGGCCCGATTTCGTTCATGTGCTGGCCGATGGCCGCATCGTGCGCTCGGGTGGGCCGGAGCTGGCGCTGGAGCTTGAAGCCGAAGGTTATGCGGCGGTGGCGGCGTGATCGATCTTCGCGCCGCAGGCGCATCGCTTTTCCTTCGCGCCTTCGCGGCTTCGCGTGAGAAAAATGGATTCACGCGAAGTCGCGAAGGCGCGAAGCGCACTTCACGTCTCCGCGTCTCCGCGTCTCCGCGTGAGAAAGATAATTTGTTCGCGCGGAGGCGCGGAGGCGCGGAGGGTATGCGGCTGTGACGGCGCTTGCCCTTCCCACGCGGCGCGACGAGGCGTGGCGTTATGCCGATCTGGCGGCGGTCGCCTCGGTGTGGCCGGTGCCGGCGGCCGAGCTGATCGAGGTTGCCGCGGGCGAGTCGCTGACGCGCGTTATTGTCCAGGATGCCGCGCTCGATGCCGTTGCGATCCGTGATTTCCGCGTCGTACTCCACGCCGGCGCGACCGCGACATTCCATGTGCTCAACATCGGCGGCAAATATGGCCGCGTGGCGATTGACGTGACTTGCCATGAAGGATCGCATTTCGAGCTTGGCGGCGCGATTCTCGGCGGCGGCGAGCAGACGCTGGAGATCGTCACCACGCTCAACCATATCCAACCCAATGCGACCAGCAACCAGGTCGTGCGCTCGGTGCTCGGCGGCATGGCGACCGGCTCCTATCTCGGCAAGGTCGCAGTGGCGCGCGATGCGCAGAAGACCGACGCCGGCCAGTCGGTCAAGGCGATGCTGCTGACGCGCACCGCCACCGCCAACGCCAAGCCCGAACTCGAGATATTCGCCGACGACGTGAAATGCGCGCACGGCGCGACGGTCGGTGAGCTTGACGCGCAGGCTTTGTTCTATTTGGCGAGCCGGGGGTTGCCGCCGGCGGAGGCCAAGGCGCTGTTGCTGCGCGCCTTTATCGGTTCGGTGTTCGACGGGATCGAGGATCAGGTCGAGCGCGAGCGAGTCGAGGCAGCGGCGCAGGCCGCGCTGGAGCGGTTGTTGTGAGTGGCGATCTTTCTTCTCCCCTCCCGCTTGCGGGAGGGGTCGGGGGAGGGCACGCAACCTCTACCGGCACCATCGTCGCAGGTGAGCGCGAGCCCTCCCCCAGCCCCTCCCGCAAGCGGGAGGGGAGCAATAGCGCGCTGCTCGACGTCCGCGCCGACTTCCCCGCCATCCCCGCCGGCTGGTCGTATCTCGACACCGCTGCGACCGCGCAGAAGCCGCAGGTCGTGATCGACGCGATCACGCGCGGTTATGACACGTCCTATGCCACGGTGCATCGCGGCGTGTATCAGCGCTCGGCCGACATGACGCTGGCGTTCGAAGCGGCGCGCGCGAAGACCGCCAAGTTCATCGGCGCCGACAGCCGAGAGATCGTCTTCGTGCGCGGCGCGACCGAGGCGATCAACCTCGTCGCGCAATGCTGGGCTGGCACGCAACTCAAGGCCGGCGACCGCATCCTGCTCTCGACGCTCGAGCATCACAGCAACATCGTGCCGTGGCAGCTGGTCGCCGAACGCGTCGGTGCGGTCATCGACGTCGTGCCGCTGACGACCGACCAGCGCATCGATCTCGACGCGATGGCGGCGATGATCACCCCGGCGCACAAGCTCGTCGCGCTTGCGCATGTCTCGAACGTGCTCGGCTCGATGCTCGACGCCAAGCGCGCGACGCAGATTGCGCATGGTGTCGGCGCGAAGATCCTGCTCGATGGCTGCCAGGCCGTGGCGCGGCTGCCGGTCGATGTCGCCGAGATCGGCTGCGATTTCTACGTCTTCTCCGGCCACAAGCTTTACGGCCCGACCGGCATCGGTGTGCTGTGGGGCAAAGCGGAGCTGCTCGACGCAATGCCGCCCTGGCAGGGCGGCGGCGCGATGATCGACCGCGTGACCTTCGCCAAAACGACCTACGCCCCGCCGCCGGCGCGGTTCGAGGCCGGCACGCCGCATATCGTCGGCGCGCTCGGGCTGGCCGCGGCGATCGACTATGTCGAGGGGCTGGGGCTGGAACGCATCCATGCGCACGAGAACGCGCTGGTCGCCCAGGCGCGCGAGGCGCTCGGGCGGATCAATTCGGTCACCTTGTTCGGGCCGGCGGAATCAGCCGGGATCGTCAGCTTCGCGATCGAAGGGGTGCATCCGCACGACATCGGCACCATCCTGGACGAGGCGGGCGTGGCGATCCGCGCCGGGCATCATTGCGCGCAGCCGCTGATGGACGTGCTCGGCGTGCCGGCGACGGCGCGGGCGAGTTTCGGGGTGTACAACGAGGCGGCCGACATCGACGCGCTGGTCGCGGGCATCGAACGCGTCACACGGATTTTCGGGTAGGGTTCGGCATGAACGAAGAACGCAAGATTGAAGTCGAGGAAGTCACGTCGGTCGAGGCGCCGCCCAAGGCGCGCGTCGAGGCCGCCCTTGTTGACGCTCATGCCGAAAAATCGGCGAGCGTGACCGAAAGCTTCGAACGCAAGCGGGACTATCTCGAAGGTTTCCTCGCGCAGAAGCCGGTGGTCGAATCGGCGAGCGGCCCGGGCGGCGCGCTGTACGAGGGCGTGGTCGAGGCGCTGAAGGACATTTACGACCCGGAAATCCCGGTCAACATTTACGATCTCGGGCTGATCTACGGCGTCGACGTCACCGACGAGGGCCATGCCACCGTCACCATGACGCTGACCACGCCGCATTGCCCGGTGGCCGAATCGATGCCGGGTGAGGTCGAGCTGCGCGTCAGCACCGTGCCCGGCATCGCCACCGCCGACGTCAACCTGGTATGGGATCCGCCCTGGGACCCGGCCAAGATGACCGACGAGGCGCGGCTCGAACTGGGGATGCTGTAAGCAATTTTGCCCCCTCCCGTTTACGGGAGGGGGTTGGGGGTGGGCTCCCGCTCTCCACGAGCGCATCGCTTGTAGTAACCGGGCGCCCACCCCTCGGTCCCCTCCCGCAGGCGGGAGGGGAGGAAGGAACGGAAATGACCACGACCACGACCACGACCCGCCGCCCGCGCCCCGCCGCGCTGATCCTCACGCCTTCGGCCGAGGCGCGCATTGCCGACCTCATGGCGCGCGCGCCCGAGGGCGCGGTCGGCGTCAAGCTGTCGACGCCCAAGCGCGGCTGTTCGGGGCTGGCCTATTCGGTCGACTATGTCAGCGAGGCCAAGCCGTTCGACGAGCGCATCGACACGCCTGGCGGCACGCTGTTCGTCGATGGCGGGTCGATCCTCTATCTGGTCGGTTCGACGATGAACTGGGTCGAGGACGATTTCGCCGCCGGCTTCGTGTTCAACAACCCCAACGCCAAGGGCGCCTGCGGTTGCGGCGAGAGCTTCACGGTCTGAACTATTTCTCCCTCTCCCCGCTTGCGGGGAGAGGGTAGGGGAGAGGGGCAGTCACGCGGACGTTGCGTTTGGCGCTACCCCCTCTCCCCGACCCTCTCCCCCAAGGGGGAGAGGGAGAGTTTGAACCCGGCGTGACTTTTGTCCCAGCCGAGCCGCTCATAGAAGCGATGCGCATCCACCCGATCGCTCTTCGAGGTCAGCTGCGCCATCCGGCACCCCCGCGCGCGACATTGCTCCACCGCCCAGGCGATCAGCTCCGCGCCCAGCCCCTGGCCGCGCAGGTCGCTGGCGATGCGCACCGCCTCGATCTGCCCGCGCCACGCGCCGCGATGCGACAGGCCCGGCAGGAAGGAGAGTTGCAGCGTGCCGATGACGCGACCGTCACGCTCGGCGACGATGAGCATCTGGTTGGGGTCGGCCTGGATCGCGTCGAACGCGGCGCTATAGCCGGGGGCGAGCGGCAGGCTGGCATCCTCGCGCTTCGCGCCGTTCACATCGTCGGCGAGCAGCGCGACGATCGCCGGTAGGTCGTCGCGTATGGCCTCGCGGATGGCGAGCGCGCTCAGGCCGCCTTCTCCACGCGCACCAGCATCTTGCCCTCGCTGACCTGCGCGCCGGTCTCGGCATCGAGTTCGGCGATGGTGCCGTCGAAGGGCGCGGTCAGCGAATGCTCCATCTTCATCGCCTCGAGCGTGACGAGTTTCTGGCCCTTGGTGACGACATCGCCGGCCGCGACCGCGACGGCGATGATGCGGCCCGGCATGGGGGAGAGGATTGCGCCGTCGGCGGCGGTGCCGGCGGTGGCGCCCGACGGACGCGCGCGCGTGAAAAGGAAGCTCTCGCCCATGTCCGCCACGAGGATCTGGTCGTCCTTGATGATCGTCGACAGCATCGCCGGCTTGTCGATCGGACGGTCGACGACGAAGGTCTCTCCATCGCGGCTGAGCGCGATCCGCATGTGGTCCTCGGCTGCCAGCCGAAACCCGGCCAGCGAGCGCCACACCGACCCGACATAGGGCTGAGGCGCGCGGCGGCTTTCGTAACGCCACAGCTGCACCGACTCCGCATCGCCCATCTCGGCGTGCAGCACCGCCATCGCGGCGGAATCGATGACATCGTGTGACGGCTTGCCGTCAGGGACAAGTTCCGCCTCGTGCTTGGCGATGAAGCCGGTATCAATATTGGCGGCGGCAAAATCCGGATGGGAAAGCGCCCGCGCGAGGAAGGCCGCGTTGGTCTTGACCGGTGCGATGATCGAATTCCGGCAAGCCGCAGCCAGTTGATAAACGGCGCGGTCGCGTGTGCGACCTTTAGTGACGATCTTGGCGATCATCGGATCATAATAGGGTGAAATCTCGCTGCCGAGCCCGACGCCGGTTTCGATGCGGACAATGTGGCTCTCGCCAATATCGAAAAAGTCGAGTCGGCCGATCGAGGGCAGAAACCCCTTCGACGGATCCTCCGCATAAAGCCGTGCCTCGATCGCCCAACCATCGATCGCGAGCTCATCCTGCCGCTTCGGCAGCACCTCCCCACTCGCCACGCGCAGCTGCCACTCGACCAGATCCTGGCCGGTAATCTCCTCGGTCACCGGATGCTCGACCTGCAGCCGGGTGTTCATCTCCATAAACCAGATGCGGTCGGCGCGCAGGCCCTCGCTCGCATCGGCGATGAACTCGATCGTGCCGGCGCCGACATAATCGACCGCCTTGGCCGCGCGCACTGCGGCGTTGCAAATCGCCTCTCGGGTTACCTCGTCCATGCCGGGGGCAGGGGCTTCCTCGATCACCTTCTGGTGGCGGCGCTGCAGGCTGCAATCGCGCTCGAACAGGTGGACGACATTGCCATGGCTGTCGCCGAACACCTGCACCTCGATATGGCGCGGGCTCAGGATGTATTTCTCGATCAGCACGCGCTCGTCGCCGAACGACGCGGCCGCCTCGCGCTGGCACGACAGCAGCGCGTCGGCGAAATCCGCCGCCGCATCGACGCGCCGCATGCCCTTGCCGCCGCCGCCGGCGACCGCCTTGATCAGCACCGGATAACCGATCTTGTCCGCCTCGGCCTGGAGGTGCGCCGGGTCCTGGTTGGCGCCGAGATAGCCCGGCGTCACTGGCACGCCGGCGGCGATCATGCGCTCCTTGGCGGCGTCCTTCAGCCCCATGGCGCGGATGCTGTCGGGTCGCGGGCCGACCCAGATCAGCCCGGCATCGATCACGCTCTGCGCGAAATCGGCATTCTCCGACAGGAAGCCATAGCCGGGATGGATCGCCTCGGCGCCGGTCGCATTCGCCGCCGCAATGATCTTCTCGCCGACGAGATAGCTCTCGCGCGCCGGCGAGGGGCCGATATGCACCGCATCGTCGGCCTGGCGGACGTGCAGCGCCTTCGCATCGGCATCCGAATAGACCGCGACGGTCCGAATCCCCATCTTCCGCGCGGTGCGGATGATGCGGCAGGCGATCTCGCCGCGATTGGCGATAAGCACGGACTGGATCATTTTTTCCACAGACAAATCCTGGTCCTCGCATTGCTGTAACAGGCGCCCTTGCGCGTCACGGGGCCGAGTTCGGATTGGGCGTGCGTCGCGTGCCTGTCCTCGTTCCAGTGCGCTTCCCAGCCGGTGCCGGTCGACCCGTCGTCCAGCAGCGCATGATCGACCTGTACGAAATAGTCGGTCGAGATGTGCTCCGCATAGATTTCGGGCTCTGGATAATCGATGCCGGCATAGACCTGGTGCGGGCCGTGAAACTCGAAGTCGCCGGGCGGCATTGGTATGTTCGCGTGCGTAGCGATGGAATAGCTGCACGGGCCCGAGATCAGGGTTCGCCCATCGACCACAAGTAGACACCGGCCGATCTTGAACCCCTCCGGTAACCGGGCCTTGCTCAGCCTCGGCGGGTGCGCAATCAACCGGTTGATCAGCCTCTCGTAGCGCTCGTATGATATCGACGGCATCGGCTTGTAGCGATCCGGCGCCGCGTGCGCGGCCTGCGCAAGCACAAGCGCGAGCAGGACGAGCGCCGGACGCATCAGCCGGCGCAGCCGGTGGTGCGCGATGACCAGCTCAGATTGGCGATTTTCCAGCTGCCGGCTTCGCGAACGAGCGAGAAATGGTCGACGCCGCAATGATGCACCTTGCCGTCGATCGCGAAGGTGTAGGGCGACCACACCATTGCAATGTCGCCGTTGATCTCGATCGCCGGGTCGGTCAGGCGCTCGTCATATTTTTCCGGCCCCGGCGTGAAGCGGGCGAGGAGGTCGGCGGCGCTGATATGCGTGACGGTGCGCGTGCCGTCGGGCTTCTCGGTCGCGACCGTGGCGTTGCCGTCGGGGCGCAGATATTTCGCCATCGCCTGGCCATCGCGCGCGGCAATGCCCGCGAGCAGCCCGTTGACCGGCACCATCACGCCGGCTTCCTCGCTGCCGGGCGGGGGCAAAGCGGTGCCCTTCACGATCGGCTGGACCGGGGTGATCTGCGCGGCGAGGAGGAGGAGCGGGAGGATCATCATTGTCCTTTCAGTTCCTCCCCGGAACGGGGAGGGGGACCGGCCGAAGGCCGGTGGAGGGGCTGGTCGGGCAGAGCCTGTGCCACGATGTAGGCGATCGCGGCGGCCATGTCCTTGAGGATGAGGTCGGCAGGGATACGCAGGACGCGGACGTTTTCGCGCGCAAGCCAGCGGTCGCGAGCGTCATCCCGAGCCGGCTGGTCGGCGCGATTATGCGCTTCGCCGTCAACTTCAATCGCAAGACGAGCGCTCGCGCAGTAAAAATCGAGAACATAGCGGCCGGCAGGGTGTTGCGGACGAAACTTCAAGCCAGCAGGCCTTTGGCGCAATGCCTGCCACAACAACACCTCCGGCAACGTCATTTCCCGGCGCAGGCGGCGTGCGCGAGTGACGGTCTGCATCGGCCCGGTGAGCGTCCGACCAGCCCCTCCACCGCGCTTCGCGCGGTCCCCCTCCCCGTTCCGGGGAGGAATTTTCGGTCCCGCTTCCGGCATCACATCCGGAACACACCGAACGCCGGACGCTCCGGGATCGGCGCGTTGAGCGTCGCGGCAAACGCCAACCCCAGCACATCGCGCGTCTGTGCCGGGTCGATGATGCCGTCGTCCCACAGCCGCGCGGTGGCGTGCCACGGATTGCCCTCGTCCTCATAGCGCTGGCGGATCGGGGCCTTGAAGGCCTCGGCCTGTTCCTCGCTCCAGCCATCGGCGTCGCGGTGGACGGTGGCCAGCACCGCGGCGGCCTGTTCGCCGCCCATCACCGAGATGCGCGAGTTCGGCCAGCTGAACAGGAAACGCGGGCCGAAGGCGCGGCCGCACATGCCGTAATTGCCCGCGCCGAAGCTGCCGCCGATCAGCACGGTGATTTTCGGCACGGTCGCGGTGGCGACGGCGGTGACGAGCTTGGCGCCATGCTTGGCAATGCCTTCCGCCTCATAGCGGCCGCCGACCATGAAGCCCGAAATGTTCTGCAGGAACAGCAACGGGATACGCCGCTGGCAGGCGAGCTCGATGAAATGCGCACCCTTCACCGCGCTCTCGCTGAACAGCACGCCGTTATTGGCGAGGATCGCCACCGGCAGCCCCCAGATATGCGCAAAACCGCACACCAGGCTTGTGCCGTAGAGCGCCTTGAACTCGTGAAACTCGCTGTCATCGACCAGCCGCGCGATCACCTCGTGCACGTCGTAGGGCGCGCGCACGTCCTGCGGCACGATGCCGTACAGTTCCTCGGTGTCGAATTTCGGCGGGCGCGGCTCCTTCAGGTTGGCGCCCGCCATGACCTGCGGCTGGAGCGTCGAGACGATGTCGCGCACGATGGTCAGCGCATGCTCGTCATTCTCGGCGACATGGTCGACCACGCCCGACCTGCGGCCATGCGTATCGGCGCCGCCCAGTTCCTCGGCCGAGATCACCTCGCCGGTCGCCGCCTTGACCAGCGGCGGGCCGGCAAGAAAGATCGTGCCCTGGCCGCGCACGATGATCGTCTCGTCGGACATGGCAGGGACATAGGCGCCGCCCGCGGTGCAGCTGCCCATCACGCAGGCGATCTGCGGGATGCCCTTGGCCGACATATTGGCCTGGTTGAAGAAGATCCGCCCGAAATGGTCGCGGTCGGGGAACACCTCGGCCTGGTGCGGCAGGTTCGCCCCGCCGGAGTCGACCAGATAGATGCACGGCAGAAGGTTGGCCTCGGCGATCTCCTGCGCGCGGAGGTGCTTCTTGACCGTCATCGGATAATAAGTGCCGCCCTTCACCGTCGCGTCGTTGCACACGATCATGCATTGCCGCCCCGAGACGCGACCGATGCCGGCGATCATCCCCGCGCCGGGCACCTCGCCGTCATACAGGTCGTTGGCGGCGAGCTGGCCGATTTCAAGGAACGGGCTGCCGGGATCGAGCAGCCGCTCGACCCGATCGCGCGGCAGCAGCTTGCCGCGGCTGGTGTGGCGCTCGCGGCTCTTATCGTTGCCGCCCAGCGCGGCCTGCGCGACATCGGCGCGAAGCTTCTCTGCCAGCGCGCGATTGTGCGCGGCATTGGCGCGGAAGGTCTCGCTGTCGGACGACAGGCGGGTTTCGAGGACCGGCGCGCTCATGCGGCTCCGATCAGTTCGCGGCCGATCAGCATGCGCCGTATCTCGTTGGTCCCGGCGCCGATGTCGAGCAGCTTGGCGTCGCGCAGGAAACGTTCGACCGGCCAGTCCTTGGTGTAGCCCGCGCCGCCCAGCGCCTGCACCGCCTCGCCGGCGACCTTGAAGGCATTCTCGCTCGCCAGCAGGATCGCGCCGGCGGCATCGAAGCGCGTCGTCTTGCCCGCGTCGCAGGCGCGCGCGACCGCATAGACATAGGCGCGCGCCGAATTGAGCGCGACATACATGTCGGCGATCTTGGCCTGCATCAGCTGGAACGCACCGATCGGCTTGCCGAACTGCTGGCGCTCGCGGACATAGGGCAACACGACATCGAGGCACGCCTGCATGATGCCGAGCTGGATACCGGCGAGCACGGTGCGCTCATAATCGAGCCCGCTCATCAGCACGCCGACGCCGCCATTGGTCGGCCCCATGACATTCTCCTCGGGCACCTCGCAATCGGTGAACACCAGCTCGGCGGTCGGCGAGCCGCGCATTCCCATCTTGTCGATCTTCTGGCCGATCGCGAAGCCGGGCATGTCCTTCTCGATCAGGAAGGTGGTGATGCCGCGCGATCCGTCCCCGGTCTTGGCATAGACCACCAAGGTGTCGGCATAAGGCGCGTTGGTGATCCAGAATTTGGTGCCGTTGAGGACATAGCCGCCCTGCACCGGCTCGGCGCGCAGCTTCATCGACACGACGTCGGAACCGGCGCCGCTTTCCGACATGGCGAGGCTGCCGACATGTTCGCCCGAGATCAGCTTGGGAAGATATTTGGCCTTCTGCTCGGGGTTGGCCCAGCGGGCGATCTGGTTGATGCACAGATTGGAGTGCGCGCCATAACTCAGCCCGATCGAGGCCGAGGCGCGGCTGACTTCCTCGCAGGCGATGACATGCTCGAGATAACCGAGGCCGAGCCCGCCATCTTCTTCCGCGACGGTGATGCCGTGCAGGCCGAGCTCGCCCATCGCCGGCCACAGTTCGCGCGGGAACCAGTCCTCGGCGTCGATCTTCGCGGCGAGCGGCGCGATCTTGTCGGTCGCGAAGCGTTGCGTCGTGTCGCGGATCATGTCGGCGGTTTCGCCCAGGGCGAAATCCAGGGTCATGGCCATCAGTCTCTCCACCCAATCCTGCTAGGGCGATAGCACGTCGGACTGCGTGGGAAAAATTGAACCTCTTGCGGCCATGCTATAGATGACATCTATGATTGACCGCTATCTGCTGCGTTATCTTTTGGCCGTCATCGACCAGGGCAATTTCTCGCGCGCGGCCGATGCCTGCGGCGTGTCGCAGCCGACGCTGTCGGTCGGCATCGCCAAGCTGGAGCGCGAACTCGGCCGGGTGCTGCTGCGTCGCACCAGCCGCCGCGTCGAGCTGACCGAGGCGGGCGCGCACTTTGCCGCGCACGCCCGGCGGATCGAGGCGGAATTCCTCGTCGCCGAACGTGCCGCCGACGAATCGCCGGGGCGCGCGACCTTTCGCCTCGGCGTGCTGGCGACAATTCCGACCCCGCTGATCGAGGCGGTGTTGATCGACCTGCGGCGCGCGGGGGCGACGACCCGGCTCGAACTCGTCGAGGCGAGCGAGCGCGATCTCAACGAACGCCTCGCGCGCGGCCGCGTCGATGCCGCCGTCACCATCCTGCGCGGCGAGCGCGATCGATCGTCGGCCATGCCGCTGTTCACCGAAGGCTATGCGCTGGCGATGGCGGCCGATCACCCGCTGGCGCATCTGCCGGTGATCGCGCCGGGCCAGCTCGCCGACAATGTCATGATCGTGCGCCGGCACTGCGAATTGCTGTCCGAGACGAGCCGTTATTTCACCAGCCACGGCGTGCGCCCCTTTTTCGCCGCGCGCACGACGAGCGAGGACCGCGCGCTGGCGCTCGTCCGCCGCGGTCTTGGCGTGACGGTGATGCCCGATTGCTTCCGCCACCCCGGCGTGGTGCGGCCGGCGCTGGCCGATTTCACCTTCACCCGGACGATCGGCATCGTGCCGGCGGCGCACGCCGATTCCGCCGCGTTTGCGGGCAGCGAGGTCGTCCAGGCGTTGCTGCGCACGCTGAAGGAACCCGTTGCAGCAGGGTAGAGCCTCGTGCGTTGAGTCTGAAGCACCCTATTTCCGTTCGCCCTGAGCTTGTCGAAGGGCTGCTCTGCTTTGCAACGGTAGAAAGAACAGTGCTTCGACAAGCTCAGCACGAACGGTAAAAATTTGCCGCTCGATGCTCCAAGCAGCACGGCCAACTGGTATCTGGCGTAACCGGTTGGCGCGGTGTATCCGCCACCTCATACACCGACAAGAGAGGCCCCCCTTATGAAGCGTCCGCTGCTGCTCACTTTGTTGCTCGCCACCGCGCTCACCACCCAGGCGTCGGTCGCCGGACCGTCCGCGCGCAAGCTTTCCGGCGTCGACCCGGCGCTGGTCGATCGCGCGGTCAAGCCGGGCGACGACTTCAACGGATATGCCAGCGGAACCTGGGCGGCGCGCACCGAAATTCCCGCCGACCGGTCGAGCGTCGGCGTCGGCTATGACGTGTTCAAGGTCGCCGAGGCACGCAATGCCGCGATCATCAAGGGGGCGGCCGAGGGCAGGGCAGCGCCCGGCAGCGACCCGCGCCGCATCGCCGACTATTATGACGCCTTCACCGACACCGCCGCGATTGAGGCGCGCGGCATGGCGCCGCTCGCCGGCCAGCTCTCGGCAATCGCCGCGATCCACGACAAGGCGGCGCTGTCGGCCGCGCTCGGCGCCTCGATGCGCGCCGATACCGATCCGCTCAACGCCAGCAACTTCCACACCGAGAATCTGTTCGGACTGTTCGTCACGCAGGATCTCAACCATCCGACCGTGACGGTGCCCTATCTGATGCAGGGCGGGCTCGGCCTGCCCGATCGCGATTACTACACCTCGGACAAGCCCGACATGGTCGAGCTGCGCACCGCCTATCGCGGCTATGTCGAGAAACTGCTAACGCTGGCCGGGGCGAGCGAGGCGGGCGCCCGTGCCGACAGCATCGTCGCGCTGGAGATGAAGATCGCCCGCGCGCATTACGACATCGTCGCCAGCCAAGATGCGCACAAGGCGCAGAGCTGGTCGCGCGGCCAGTTCGCCGCCAAGGCGCCGGGGATCGACTGGAACGCCTATTGGACCGCCGCCGGCCTGCCGCGCCAGCAGCAGTTCAGCGTGTGGCAGCCCGAGGCGATCACCGGCCTGTCGGCGCTCGTCGCCAGCGAGCCGTTGCAGAGCTGGCAGGACTGGCTGGCTTTCCACACCATCAACCAGGTGACGGCAGCGCTGCCCAAGGCGATCGATGCCGCCTCGTTCGATTTCTACGGCCACACGCTCAACGGCACGCCGCAGCAGCAGCCGCGCGACAAGCGCGCGATCGCCGCGGTCAACGGCGCGCTCGGCGACGCAGTCGGCAAGATCTACGCCGGCAAATATTTCCCCGCCTCGTCCAAGCTCGAAATCCAGGGCATGGTGAAAAACATCGTCGCGGCGTTCGACCATCGCCTCACCGGCCTGCCTTGGCTCGCCCCGGCGACCAAGGCCGAGGCGCGGCGCAAGCTCAAGGTGCTGATCGTCGGCGTCGGTTACCCCGAGACGTGGCGCAACTATGGAACGCTGGCGATCAACGCCGACGATCCGGTCGGCAATCTCCAGCGCGCGCGGCTGTTCGAATATCGCCACCAGATCGGCAAGATCGGCAAGCCGGTCGATCGCCGCGAATGGTGGATGACGCCGCAGACCGTCAACGCCGTCAACCTGCCGGTGCAGAACGCGCTCAACTTCCCCGCCGCGATCCTTGAAACGCCCTATTTCGATGCGAAGTTCGATGCGGCCGCCAATTACGGCGCAATCGGCGCGGTGATCGGCCATGAGGTCAGCCACAGCTTCGACAATCTCGGCGCCGATTTCGATTCGACCGGCCGGCTGCACAATTGGTGGACCAAGAGCGATTTCAAGCATTTCGACGATGCGGGCAAGGCACTGGTCGCGCAATATGACGGCTATGAGGCGCTGCCCGGGCTGCACCTCAACGGCACGCAGGAACTGGGCGAGAACATCGCCGACGTCGCCGGGCTGACCGCCGCCTATGAAGCCTATCACGCCTCGCTCGGCGGGCGCCCGGCGCCGGTGATCGACGGGCTGACCGGCGATCAGCGTTTCTTCCTCGCCTTTGCGCAGAGCTGGCGCACCAAGATGCGTGACAAGTCGCTGCGCGGCCGCATCGCGACCGACGTCCACGCGCCTGCGATGTGGCGCGTGCAGACGGTGCGCAACCTCGATGCCTGGTACCAGGCGTTCGCGGTGAAGCCGGGGCAGAAGCTCTATCTCGCGCCAACCGCGCGCGTCCATATCTGGTGATCTACCAGCTGCCGCGCGCCGCGATGCGCGCGGCGGCCAAAGCGAGCTTTGCGCCGCATGACATTTCCTTGCGGCGAGGATTGCCGCGCGCATGGCATGGGGCCATAAATTCGACCGATCGGCCCCATGACAGCTAACGCACCCGACCCCCGCCCGACGCGACCGCGCCTCACCCACCTCGACCGGCTCGAGGCGGAGAGCATCCATATCATGCGCGAGGTCGTCGCCGAGGCCGAGCGCCCGGTGATGCTCTATTCGGTCGGCAAGGACAGCGCGGTGATGCTGCATCTCGCGCGCAAGGCCTTTTATCCCGCGCCGCCGCCCTTTCCGCTGCTGCATGTCGACACGACGTGGAAGTTCAAGGCGATGTACGACCTGCGCGACCGCATGGCGCGCGAGGCGGGGATGGAACTGCTGGTCCATCGCAACCCCGACGCGCTGGCGCGCGGGATCAACCCGTTCGACCATGGCTCGGCTTATCATACCGATGTCTGGAAGACCGAAGGGCTCAAACAGGCGCTCGACAAATATGGCTTCGACGCGGCGTTCGGCGGCGCTCGGCGCGACGAGGAGAAGAGCCGCGCCAAGGAGCGCGTCTTCTCCTTCCGCAGCGTCTCGCATCGCTGGGACCCGAAGAACCAGCGCCCCGAATTGTGGAACCTCTACAACGCCATGAAAGCGCCGGGCGAGAGCATCCGCGTCTTCCCGATCTCGAACTGGACCGAGCTCGACATCTGGCAATATATCCAGGCCGAGACGATCCCGATCGTCCCGCTCTATTTCGCGGCGAAGCGCCCGACGGTCGAGCGCGACGGCATGCTGCTGATGGTCGACGACGAACGCTTCCCACTCCGCGACGGCGAGACCCCGGTCGAACGCTCGATCCGCTTCCGCACGCTCGGCTGCTATCCGTTGACCGGCGCGGTCGAGAGCGAGGCCGACACGCTGTCAGGGATCATCCAGGAAATGCTGCTCACCACAACGTCGGAACGGCAGGGCAGGGCGATCGATCACGACCAGGCGGCCAGCATGGAGAAGAAGAAGCAGGAGGGGTATTTTTGATGTTTGCTCTTCTTCTTCTTCTTCTTCTTCTTCTCCGCGCCTCCGCGCCTCCGCGCGAACCAATCTTTTTCACGCGGAGACGCGGAGACGCGGAGCGTGTTGGCGCATGACGGACACCATCTACCAGACCGATGCGTTGATCGCCTCGGACATCGACGCCTATCTCGCCGCGCATCGCGACAAGACGTTGCTGCGCTTCATCACCTGCGGCTCGGTCGATGACGGCAAGTCGACGCTGATCGGCCGATTGCTGTACGATTCGAAGATGATCTTCGAGGATCAGCTGTCGGCGCTCGAGGCCGACAGCAAGCGCATCGGCACGCAGGGGCAGGAAATCGACTTCGCGCTGCTCGTCGACGGCCTCGCCGCCGAACGCGAACAGGGCATCACGATCGACGTCGCGTACCGCTTCTTCGCGACCGAGAAACGCAAGTTCATCGTCGCCGACACGCCCGGACACGAACAATATACCCGCAACATGGTCACCGGCGCCTCGACCGCCGATCTTGCCGTGATCCTCGTCGATGCACGCAAGGGCGTGCTGACGCAGACGCGGCGCCACACCTTCCTCGCGCATCTGCTCGGCATCCGCCACATCGTGCTGGCGGTGAACAAGATGGATCTGGTCGGCTACGATCAGTCGATCTTCGACCGTATCCGCCTGGCCTATCGCGCCTTTGCCAGCGATCTCGGCATCACCGATTTCCTCGCGCTGCCGATCTCGGGCTTCAAGGGTGACAATGTCGCGACGCCCAGCGAGCATATGCCGTGGTATAGCGGCCCGACGCTGATCGAGCATCTCGAACAGGTCACCGTCGATGCCGAGGCCGACGCCGCGCGGCCGTTCCGCCTGCCGGTGCAATGGGTCAACCGGCCCGATCTCGATTTCCGCGGTTTTGCTGGCTTGATCGCCAGCGGCACGGTGCGGCCCGGCGATGCGATCCGCGTGCTGCCCTCGGGTCGCACGTCCAGCGTCGCGCGGATCGTCACCGCTGGTGGCGATCTCGACGTTGCGGTGGCGGGCCAGGCGGTGACGCTGACGCTCGCCGACGAGGTCGATTGCAGCCGCGGCGACGTCATCGCCGCCGCCGAGGCACCGCCGCAGGTCGCCGACCAGTTCGAGGCGACTTTGGTGTGGATGGCCGACGAGCCGCTGCTCCCCGGCCGGCCCTATTGGCTCAAGCTCGCCACGCAGCGCGCCACCGCGACGATCCAGCCGCCCAAATATCAGATCAACGTCAATACGATGGAGCAGCTTGCCGCCAAGACGCTCGAACTCAATGGCATCGGCGTTGCGACGCTCGCCACCGACAAGCCGCTGGTGTTCGAGCCCTATGCCGACAACCGCACGCTGGGCGGCTTCATCCTTGTCGACAAGCTGACCAATGCCACCGTCGCGGCGGGCATGCTCAACTTCTCGCTGCGCCGCGCGCAGAATGTCCACTGGCAGGCGCTCGACGTCTCCCGCGAAAAGCACGCCGATCTCAAGAACCAGAAGCCCGCGGTGTTGTGGTTCACCGGCCTGTCGGGCGCGGGCAAGTCGACCATCGCCAATCTGGTCGAGAAGCGGCTGGTGCTGATGAACCGCCACACTTTCCTGCTCGACGGCGACAATGTCCGCCACGGGCTCAACCGCGATCTCGGCTTCACCGATGCCGACCGCGTCGAGAATATCCGCCGCGTCGGCGAGGTCGCCAAGCTGATGACCGATGCCGGACTGATCGTCATCACCGCCTTCATCTCGCCGTTCCGCGCCGAGCGCGACATGGTGCGCGCGATGATGGCGCCGGGCGAGTTCATCGAGATCCATATCGACACGCCGCTGGCCGAGGCCGAGCGACGCGACGTCAAGGGCCTCTACGCCAAGGCGCGTGAGGGCAAGCTCAAGAACTTCACCGGGATCGACTCGCCCTATGAGGCGCCGGCCAATCCCGACATCCGCATCGACACCACGGCGATGACGCCGGAACAGGCGGCGGCGCTGATCGTCGACCGGCTGTTCCTGGGGGATTGAGGGGCGCAGCGTTCCCCCTTTTGCTTCCCCGGCGAAGGCCGGGGCCCAGCTGGGAAGGCTTTTGTAACGGCCGGAGCGCCTTGTTATTTAGGCGATTCCAACTGGACCCCGGCCTTCGCCGGGGAAGGAAATATCTGAACTCAGCCTATCTCTTCACACCAGATCCCGCCTGATCGACTGCGTCGTCGCCCGCGTGAAGATCTGCGCGCCGTCCTTGAAGGCGGTGATCGACTCCGCCACTTCGAAGCGCGTCTTGGTCGATCGCACCGTGAAGTCGATATGCAGTTCGCAGTTCCACCCGTCGCGGCGATAACGGCTCACGCGCTGGCCCGACCACATGCCGCTGTTCGGCGCACCGGCGGTGATCCGCGCCACCGTGTTGGGGCCATAGCCCGACAGCACCGTTCCGTTGGCGCAGCTGCGCGGCTTGTCGGGCCAGCTGCCGGTCACCGTCATCACGCCATGCTCGCTGGTCGTCGTCACCACGACATCGCCCTTGTCGGGCGCGATCGGCACGCTGGTGATCGGCATGGCGGGTTCGACCGCCGGCGCGACGCGCATCGGCAGCTCGAGCCGGCAGTCGGCGGCGTGCAGCGTCAGCGTCGGGCTGTCGGGCGAGGGCCAGACCAGCGGCCACAACCCTTCGGAAATCGCCAGCCGCAACCGCTCGCCCGCCTTCAACTGCTGCGCGATGAAACCGAGCGGAACCGTCACGTCATAGGCCATGCCCGGCACCAGCGGCTTCGGCGCATCATGCCCGTCGCGGTGCGTCAGGTTGAGCAGGCCGTAGGCCAGCCGCCACGATCGCCCGTCGGGCAACACCTTGCACAGCCGCACTGCGACCTGCGCCACCGGCTTGTCCGCCGCCAGCCGCAGCCGGACCGCCGGCACGCCGAGCAGCTCGGCATCGGCCTCCAGTGCGGGCAGATCATAGCTTAGCGACATCCGGTCGTCGGTCTGCTGGTCGCCGGGCATTTCCTGCTGCCCGAACGGAACCCATTCCGGCGTCGCCAGCCCGACGGCGTTGTCCGACCTGTGCCGGCGGATCGTCGCCGGTCCCGGCACCGGCGACAGCCCGCCATCGGTCAGGTGATAGGCGCGCATGCGCACGTTGCGCGTCGGCCAGGCGCTTTCCGCCGCCCATCGCCCCGGTGTCTCGCCCGGCGCCGACTGTGCCGGCGTTGCGCTCGGCAGGTAGAAGCGCAGTATCGGCTCGTCCATGATGCCGGTGGCCTTCCCAAGCAGCCAGTGCGACCACCAGCGGATTTCCTCATAGGCCCAGTCGAGCGCCGGCCCCGGCCCGCCCAGCCAGGCATAGGTGTGGCCCCATGGCCCGACCAACGCCTTGCGCGGGCAGGTCAGCCCTTCGAGCAGCCGCGGCACCGAATGGACATAGGCATCGGCCCAGCCGCCCACGACATAGGTCGGGCATTGAATTGCGCTATAATCGAAGCGCAGCGAGCCGTGCCGCCAATAATCATCCTCGCGCTGGTGCCCGGTCCAGCGCGCGATGATCGGCGGTGACGCCTCGAGCCGTTCGCGCCACATCGTCTCCCAGCCCGGCCCGGCGATGGCGGGGTCGGGCGGCGCGGCCATCACGCCCTTGAAGTTCGCCCCCCATTTGACATTGGTCAGGCCGAGGCACCCGCCGACATAATGCGCATCGTCGGTGTAGCGGCGATCCGAACAGGCCATCGGCATGATTGCCTTGAGCGCCGGCGGCCGGCGCATCGCGGTCTGCAACGTCGAAAAGCCGCCCCAGGAAATGCCGCGCATGCCGACCGCGCCATTCGACCAGGGCTGGCGCGCCAGCCAGGCGATGATCTCGACCGCATCGTCCTGTTCGCTCGCCAGATATTCGTCGTGCAGCAACCCGCCCGAATCCCCCGAGCCGCGAATGTCGATCCGCGCAAAGCCGATGCCGTGGCTGGCCAGCGTGTCGCCCCAATAATCGTCGGCCGCGCTGTAGGCATCGCGCGTGCGATAGGGGATATATTCGAGCACGACCGGCGCCGGCTTGCTGTCCGCATCGGCCGGCAACCATAGCCGCCCGCACAGTTCGACCCCGTCATGCATCTTGATGCGCACCACATCGATGCGCTTCACCCCCTGTTTGGCCGGCAACGCCCAGCCCGGCGCCGCCCCGGCCCGCGCGACCGAGCCATGGCCCAGCGCGACGCCCGTGACGGCGGCGGCAAGAAAATCGCGGCGCGAACCCGGCATGATCACTCCTTCTCCCGTGGCGGATGCCAGCGTGCGGACCCGCTTATCCCGCCGCCAATGCCTTTTTGCCATCCCGCCATCGCATTTCGCCGTGCGACGCGCGTGCGGCATGCAAAACGCACGCGGCGTTGCTAGGACCGCGAACATGGCAGGGGCTCCTTTCGACATGGCGGCGGCAACCGCAGAGGCGCGGCGCCTGCTGCGCATCGATCCGGCGGCGGCGGCCAGGCATGCGCGCAAGATCGCCGGACACGCGCCCGGCGCGCTCGAAGTATCGTTCATTCTCGGCGCGGCGCTGCGCCGCATCGGTCGCCTGGATGAGGCGCTGGCGGTGCTGGCGCCGCTCGCCGCCGCGCACCCATCAGCCTGGGGGCTGCATTATGAGCATGGCATGGCGCTCGCCGCTTTCGGCGATGGCGCAGCGGCGGTCGCGGCGCTGGAACGCGCGACGCGGGCCAATCCGCGCTCCTGGCTGGCATGGCACGCGCTCGGCGATCAGCATGCGACGCTCGGCCAGGACGCGCACGCGGCGGCGGCGCATCGTCATGCGCTGGCAGCCGGGGCAGGGGACCCCGTGCTGGCCAAGGTCGCGGCGCGGTGGTTCGATACCGAAGATCCCGCCGCGGCAACCGCGCTCGGCGATCGCTTCGGGCTCGATGTCAACGATGTCGCAGCGACGCGCCTGCTGGCCGATATCGCCCTGCGGCTGGATCGCCCCGAAGCGGCCGCCGCGTTGCTCGCGCGCGCCGTCGCCGCAGCGCCCGCCTTCGCCGCGGCGCGCTATCATCTCGCCGCCGCGCTGCATCTGCTCGATCGCGGCGGCGTAGCGCACGACACGATCGAGCCGCTGCTCGCATCTCACCCCGATGTCGCTGCCCACCACGCGCTGCGCGCCGCGATCCGCCTGCAGATCGGGCAGGAAGCGGCGGCGATCGATGATTATGCCGCAGCGCTCAAGCTCGACCCCGACAATGCCGCCTTGTGGCACAGTCATGGCCACGCCCTGCGCGCGCTCGGCCGGCAAGCAGAGGCGGTCGCCGCCTATCGCCGGGCGCTGGCGCTCGCGCCCGGCTTCGGCGAACCATGGTGGAGCCTCGCCAACCTCAAGACGTGGCGCTTCGCCCCGGGCGATATCGAGGCGATGCGGTCCGCGCTAGCCGCCGACCCGGCGCCGGAGGATCGCGCCTGCCTGCTTTTCGCGCTCGGCAAGGCTCTGGAGGACGAGCGGGACTATGCCGAATCCTTCGCACATTATCGCCACGCCAACGAAACCCGCCGCGCGCTCGCCCCGCACGATGCCGATGCGCATGGCGCCTTCATCCGGCGGACGATCGCGACCTTCGACGCGCCGTTCTTCGCCGCACGCGCTGGTGCGGGGGTGACGGCGCCCGATCCGATCTTCGTGCTCGGCATGCCGCGCTCGGGCTCGACCTTGGTCGAGCAAATTCTCGCCAGCCACAGCGCGGTCGAGGGCGCCTCAGAACTGCCCTATGTCACCGCGATCGCCCGCGCGCTGGCGGCACGCGGCGGGCACGACCGGCCTTATCCGGAAGTGCTCGCCGATCTCCCGTCGGCCGACTTCGCCGCTGCCGGTGCCGACTATCTCGACCGGGCGGCGATCCACCGCCCCGAGCGCCGCGCCTTTTTCGTCGACAAGTTTCCCGGCAATTTCCTGCATGTCGGGCTCATCCACCTGATGCTGCCCAACGCGCGGATCATCGATGTCCGACGCGATCCCCGCGGCTGTTGTCTGTCGTTGTTCAAGCAGAATTTCGCGCGCGGCCAGGCTTACAGCTACGATCTCGCCGATCTCGGCCGCTATTATGCCGACTATGTCGCGCTGATGGCGCATGTCGACCGGGTGCTGCCGGGCCGGGTGCTGCGTGTCTCCTACGAGGCGCTGGTCGAAGATGCCGAAGGTGAAACGCGCCGCTTGCTTGACCATGTCGAGCTCGCCTTCGAGCCAGCCTGTCTGACCTTCCACACCGCTGCGCGCGCCGTGCGGACGCCGAGTTCGGAGCAGGTGCGCCGGCCAATCTTCCGCGACGGGCTCGATCAATGGCGCCATTTCGCGCCCTGGCTGGCGCCGCTCGAAAGGGCACTGGCCACGCCATCGCAGGGCATCGACGTTTCAGATCGATGACTATATTGCATGCCCCCATCCGATAATTTTGCTTCCCGGCTGGTCGGAATCGGGTGACCTTCGCGTCAATCGGGAAACGCCCGAAGGTCCCATCGCTGCAGAAGCCCGGAACAAGGGCTGGCGCGGGGCCGAGGGAGCGTGGTTTAAATGGGGGGACGTAATGACGAAGTCACATGATGATGCGAACCAGGCTGGTCGTCGGGTTCGGTTGCTCGCGCTGCTGCTCGCTTCGGGCGCCAGTGTCGCCGCAATGACCCCGGCCATGGCGCAGACCACGCCGCCACCGCCCGCCGCCGACAACCAGCTCGCCGACGTCGTCGTCACCGCCAGCCGTTCGGGCGCCGAATCGCTCCAGAAGGTGCCGATCGCGGTGTCGGTGGTGAATGTCGACCAGATCACCAAGTCGGGCCAGGGCAATCTGTCCGACCTCGCCAAGTTTACCCCCTCGCTGTCGATCACCGAAGGCGCGCCGGGCTATAACAAGTTCAACATGCGCGGCCTGTCGACGGGCGGCTATGCCTCGTCGGACACCTCGGATCGCACGCTCGTCGCGGTCTATCTCGACGACACGCCGATCTCGGTGCAGGGCCAGACCCCCGATCTCAAGGTCTATGATCTCGAGCGCGTCGAGATCCTGCGCGGCCCGCAGGGCACGCTGTACGGCGCCGGTTCGATGGCCGGGACGGTGCGTTTCGTCACCGCCAAGCCGAGCATGGCCACCACCTTCGGCACGGCCGAGGTGGGTGCCGCGACGACCGAGCATGGCGCGGCGAGCTACAATCTGCGCGGCATGATCAACCTGCCGATCGTGTCCGACACGCTGGCGGTGCGCGCCAATGTCTATGTCGGTCGCGATGGCGGCTACATCGACAATATCGGCCTGCGCAACACGCAGAACGCCAACAGCAACAACACCGCACAGGGTCGTGTCGCGGTGCGCTGGAAGCCAGTCAACGAACTCATCGTCGACGCCAGTTTCACCTATGAACGCAGCGTCGCGCATGGCCTCAACCAGGGACTGAGCGGCCTCGCGCCCTATACCGTGTCGAGCAACGGTCCCGAGGGTACCGACGATCGCTTCCGGCTCTACACGCTGGGCTTCGATTACGATGCCGGCTTTGCCAACATCATCGCCACCGGCGCCTATACCGATCGCGCGATCGGTTTCGACGCCAGCCCCGAGCCACAGATCGGCTATTTCTTCCAGGATTATGGCAGCGGCCTGCCGATCAGCTCGACGACCTATCCGCTGTTCCAGGCGCCGACCACCTACAACCAGGCGATTACCAACAAGATCCCGGCCGAGCTTTATCAGATCGACCAGAAGCTGAAGGATTATATGGGCGAGTTCCGGCTCGTCGGAAAGGAAGGTGGCCCGTTCAAATGGACCGTCGGCGCTTTCTACGAGCAGCAGACGCGCCACCTGCGTCAGGACATCCCGACCCCGGGCTTCGACACGCTGTCGTACATGAATTATTTCTACGGCCCGTTCGCGACGCCGGGCGGGAAATATGACTCAAAGCTGGTCGATGCCGCCTTCCAGTCGAACGACATCTTCTCGGGCCTGCAGGACACCAACGAACATCAGTTCGCGCTCTATGCCGATGGCACGCTGCATCTCGGACCGGTGGTCGATCTCACCGCCGGCCTGCGCTACTTCAACTTCAAGGAGAGCTATTACCTGTTCGAAGGCGGCGTTTATGGCGTGGTCAACCACGTGCCGCTGGAAACGCGGGCAACGCTCAAGTCCAACGGGGTCAACCCGCGCGCCAACGTCACCTTCCATGTCAGCGATGATTTCATGGTCTATGGCGAGGCGGCCAAGGGCTTCCGCTATGGCGGCGCCAACCAGCCCGTGCCGCTAGGCTCGACCGGGGTCGCCGGCCAGTGCACGACCAACCTTGCGGCCTATGGCTATACCGCCGCGCCGCTGACCTTCGGCCCGGACAAATTGTGGAACTACACGATCGGTGAAAAGGCCAAGCTGGCCGGCGGCCGCGTGACGCTCAATGCCAGCGCCTATTACATCAACTGGTCCGACGTGCAGACGCGCCTGCGGCTCGATTGCTCCTACTTCTTTACCGACAACAAGGGCAAGATCACCAGCAAGGGCGTCGAGCTCGAGACGATGGTCAAGGCCAGTCCCGAGGTGACGCTGGTCGGCAGCGCATCGTACAACAGCTCGAAGGCCAAGGGCGACATCCCGACAGTCGGCGCGTTCGACGGCGACCGCACGCCCTATTTCCCGGCCTGGACGGCGTCGGCGGCGGTGTTCTACGATCGCAATGTCGGGTCGGGCAGCGTGCACGCGCAGCTCAGCTACCAGTACCAGTCGGAGCAATATACGACCTTCAACAACTTCGCGACCAAGATCGTCGGCGGCGTGTTGACGCGCAACGGCGCGAGCTCGAGCTACGCGGTGATCCCCGCCACCAACAATGTCAGCGCCTCGCTGGCCTATGACATCGGCAAGTTCGAGATCGGCGTCTACGGCAACAACCTGTTCGACGGCGTCAAGGTCACCAATGTCGGCCGTGCGACATACTACAAGGTCTATCAGGCCGGCGACCGCATCACCCTCGCCCGCCCGCGCACCATTGGCATCCGGGCCAAGGTCAAGTTCTGACGGCGGACCGCGCCGCCACGACTGACTGTTTGACTTAATGCAGGCCCTTCCCCTGACGGGGAGGGGCCTTTGCACGTGCTAACAAGCGCGAGCGCCAAGCCTGGGTTAAGTACATCGCCGCAAGGCATGGGCAACGAGCACCAAAGCGATACCGAGAGCTTGGCGTTCTTGGATAGTCAGTCGATTGACTATATAAGTTGGGCCCTGGGAATTTCCGTAGGCATGTATCCGAAGACTGGGAACGGAGATAGCAATAACCGTCCGCGGCGCGTTGTTCGGTCTTTGGGCAACGTGGTCAATTGATCTTGGAAGGGGAATGTCGGAGGGTGATCACAAGGTTGTTAAAGCGCTGGACGCTCGCCTGCGATATATCAGGATGTGCAGATCGGAATGAAAAATGAAGATCAAATTTAACAAGCGCATATTCATCAGGACATATGCTCTCTATATTTTCATTGTTGCGATTCAAATATTATATCCTATTGCGATTTATAGCGAGATTAGGCCAAAATTTCTTAGTAGCAATTCACAACTATTTGTTTATATATTAATAACGAGCTTGGCTACATCGGTTATTATTGCTATTTCAGGAGGAGTCGAACTTTCTTTTGATGATAAGAAGAAAGACTAGAGGTTGGGTAATAGTGCGCTCAATTGGCGCGGACCTGTACTGCATCTAGCGTGATGTGAAGCGGCCGGCTCGGCCCGTCCTCCAGGACACGGTAGATCTCGCGACCCTTTTTGATTTTGCATCAAAGGTTTTTCGCCCGCGCCGCATGGCGTCCCGATTCAACCCCGCGCCGCCCCTCGCTACACCCGTCCACGCGCCGCGTCGCGCCGCTCATTCTCATCGTCGGTCACAGGATCATCGCCGCTCGCGGCGTAACCCTGGCGAAGCAGGTCCTGCTCGCGCCGGGAACAGGACCTGTTCTGCCCTGTTCGCGCCTGCTCCGCCGTCCTGCTCCGCACCTGTTATGTTGGAGCGGCGCCACCAACATCTTCCCGCGTCATGTCGTTACAAATCCAAGACATCGGCGTGCGCAATGTCCAACCGAACGGGCGCGAAAAAAATGTGAGCAGGAAGAACAGGTCGCAGTGGCGGTCGCGTGGCGACTTTTCGCCACATGCTCCTCCCGCGCCTGCGTCAGACCCGCGCTATCGTCGCCCGTACCATGCCTCGCCCTGCCGCCCGACCAGCCCGATCAGGTCACCTTCGACGATCTGAAGGTCGACGACATGAAACCCCCAGTCGGGATAGTCGCTGTCGCCGATCGCCGCCGGGCCGGCCACCGCATCGTCGAGGTCGCTCGCGGCGCCGGGGGTGACGTGGACCGCGAGATAACTGAACCCGCCGCGCGTCACGCATTCGCCCGATAGCAGCCCAGGCGTACGGACGAAGCGCGTCGGCACCGGCACGCCCTTTGCCGTCCACACCGCCGGCCGGGCGAAATGCGCGACCCCGCCGCGCCACCAGGGAAAGCCGAGGATCGGGTCGAGCGGCGCCGCGCCGCCTGCGAGCTGTGCCGGGTTGGTGCAGCCCGCCTCCAGCCCGGCGGCGGCGCTCCCCGTCGGCGGGGTTCGGCCGAACAGCGCATTGGCTGGCGGCGGGTTGCCGTCGCGATAGCTTACCCAGGTCACGACGCACCCGGTCTGCGTCGCGGCGCGGCATAGCGGGATTGCCTTCAGGTCGCCGCCAATGTCCTTGCCGTGCGGCACCATCACCGAGACGCCGGGCAGGATCGCCGAGAGCAGCCGATGCTGCACCGGCTTGCCGTCGATTTCCTCCATCACCAGCCGCTTGAGCATCACCGAGCCCTGGCTGTGCCCGATCAGTACGAACGGCCGCCCGCGATTGTCATGTGCGAGATAGTCGCGGAACGCCGCGCGGATATCCGCATAGGGCAGGTCGAATTCGGACGCCGGCAACCGCATGCCCTTGCCCATCGCGACGCGCAGCGCGGGCAGCGTCACCTGGCGATAGACCGGCGCGAAGATCCGGCACACATCGCGCAGCGGCCCGGCTTGCGACGCCGCCATGCCCAATTCGGATTTATCGGGGGTCATGTCGCTATGCGGCGTCGGGTCCATCGAGGTGGTCGGATAGGCGTAGAAGCAATCGACCTTCGGCGCGGCCCTGGGGTGGGGCGGTTCCGCGCGCATCGTCCCGTCGGGCGCGACGATCGTCGCAGCCATGTCGCCGGTGCAGACATCGACCCGGCCCGGCCGGCACAGCCAGGTGTCGGGCCGGCGGTAGTCGATCGCCGGGGCGGGTGCTGCGGCGGCGGCGAGGAGTAGGAAGAGGGTCATGGGTCGGTCTCCGCGATCATTCTAAGCCCCTCCCCTTCAGGAGTGTCGGCGCCCTTGGCCCTGTCCGGGGGACAGGGCTGCGCCGACACTCCTGAAGGGGAGGGGCTAAGTGAAGAAGAGAACCACACCCTCAATCCCGGAACACCACGGTCCGCGCGCCGTTCGCCAGCACGCGGCCGCTGAGGTGGAGCGCCACCGCGCGCGACAGCACGCGGCGTTCGATGTCACGGCCCTTGCGGACCAGATCCTCGGCGGTATCGGCATGGCTGATCCGCTCGACATCCTGTTCGATGATCGGCCCCTCATCGAGGTCGCCGGTCACGTAATGCGCCGTCGCGCCAATCAGCTTCACGCCGCGCGCATGCGCCTGATGATAGGGTTTGGCGCCCTTGAAGCCGGGCAGGAAGCTGTGATGGATGTTGATGCAGCGATCGGCGAACTTGGCGGCGAGATCGTCGGACAGGATCTGCATGTAGCGCGCCAGCACGACCAGATCGGTCCCCGCCGCCTGGTGGATCTCCCAGATCCGCGCCTCCTGCGCTGCCTTGGTCGCCGCCGTGACGGGCAAATGGTGGAACGGGATGTCGTCAAGGTCGAGCGCGCCGAACGCGTCGCGCGGATGGTTCGAGATGATGCCGACCACGTCCATGTCGAACTCGCCGATCCGCCGGCGGTAGAGCAGGTCGACCAGGCAATGGTCGAACTTCGAGACGAGGATCAGCACCTTCTGCCGCGCATCGGCGCGGCGCAGCGTCAGTGCCATGCCATAGCGCGCCGCGAGCGCATCGAAGCCGGCCCGTAATGGGGTCGCATCGGTCTCCGCCGGGATGGCGAAGGCGGTGCGCATGAAGAAGCCGCCGAGCTCGGCGTCGTTATACTGGCCCGAATCGGTGATGTTGCCGCCGCACGCCAGGATATGCGCCGAGACCGCGGCGACGATGCCGGGCTGGTCTTGGCACGACAAGGCAAGGATGAAGGGCTGCGCTGACATCAAGTCTCCTTGAAGGGCTGGGGATAGGGGGCGGGGCGTCAGGCCGATGCGCCGATAAGGTGGATGCGCTGGTCGTCCTCGGCATAGGTCCGCACGCTGGTCCAGTAATGGTACGCCGCCCAGAAGCCGGTCAGTGACAGCGCCAGCAAGGCGTAACGCAGCGATTCCGCATTGCCGTGCAGCGGCCCGGCGAGCGTGTCGCTGATCCAGCCGACCGCGATCGGCGCGATGATGAGGTTGGCGACATTGGCGGTCAGCAGGCTGATCGCCATGCCCTGCGCGCGCATCGAGGCGGGCAGGAAGTTGAGCAACAGCGCCATGGTCGGGCCGACATAGAGGTAGATCGCCGGCACCACGATCCACAGCATCGCCGTCGCCACCGCCAGCGAGTGCGTCCAGTAGATGATGAACGACGGGATGGTCGAACAGAAGGTGATGCCGGCGAGGAACCAGGCGATGCGGCGCGGCTCGCGCATTTGCGGCATGGCGCAGATCGCGCCCGTCGCCAGCGTCGCGGCGATGCCGGCCCAGAGGTAGATCGTCCCCAGCCGCGCACCGGCTTCCGATGTCGTCAGGCCATAGGTTCGTTCGAGAAAGGTCTGCGTCCAGTACATCAGGCCCCAGCCCCACAGGCAGATTACGGTGCCCGCCGCGTTGATGTGCCAGGCCGAGCGCTGCGACCACAGGAAGCGCAGCGTGTCGCCGAGCGGGGCTTGCGGGGTTTCGCTGGCGTCGATCTTCTCGAAGCGCCCGCGCACCGGCTCGCGCACCGTCAGGAAGATGATCAGCCCGAACACCACACCGGGCAGGCCGAGCGCGATGAAGGCGGCGCGCCAGCTGTGGAAGTGGTCGACCACCTGGCCCGCCACGTTCGATCCGAGCCACGCGCCGAGCGGCAGGCCGAGCGCATAGACGGTCAGCGCAAAGGCGCGGCGTTCGCGCGGGAAGTAATCGGCGATGATCGAGGTCGAGGGCGGCGTGCCCCCCGCCTCGCCGACACCGACGCCGATCCGCACCAGCAGGAACTGCCAGAAATTCTGCGTCAGCCCGAGCAGCGCGGTCATCGCCGACCACAGCCCCATGGCCACCGCGACGATGTTACGGCGGTTCGAGCGGTCGGCGAGCTGCGAGATCGGGATGCCGACGGTGATGTAGAACAGCGCCAGCGACACGCCGGTCAGCCAGCCGACCCCGGTGTCCGAGAGGTGGAACTCCAGCCTGATCGGCTCGAGCACGGTCGACACGACATAGCGGTCGGCGATGTTGAGCGCATAGACCAGCCCGAGCACCAGCACGACATACCAGCGGGTCGATTCGAGACGCGGTGTGGTCGGTGTCATGCGGTGGCCCCCCTCGGCATCGTTATCGCGACCTCATGCACTGCCCGCACGCGGCAGGGAAGGCGGCTGGGCATCGATCGCGGTCGTCCACAAGCCGGCCAGCGTCGGCGCATAGCTCGCCGCCATATAGACCTCGCACGCGGCATCGCCGGTCACCGCGATCCACACCGGCACATGGTGGATCACTGTCGCCGCGACCCGGCCCGTTATGAAGTCGGGATGCTCGCTGTCGAAGCAGCCGCTCACCGTCAGCAACCAACGCCAGCCCGGCCCGGCCAGCGTCGCGCGCACCAGCCCGCCGCCGATCGGCGTCAGCGTGCCCGTGTCGGCGATCGTAGCGGCAAGGGCGTCGGCATGCGGTGCGGCATGGATCAGCCACCAGCGCCGTGGTTCGACCGGCAGCGCACGGATCGCCGGGTCGAGCGCCGGCAGCGTCCCGCCCCACAGGTCGAGCACGATGACATCGCCGGCGGGCGCCATGGCTAGCGTGACGGGCGCGTCAGTCACGATAGCGCGCTCCTTCTGCATCGTAGAACACCGGCTCGGTCACAGTCACCGCCACCTGCTGCCCGCGCGTCGGCGAGGTGGCGAGCAGCGTCTCGCCGCCGCGCGTCCGTCCGCCGGCGAGCAGCGCCAGTGCGATCGATCCCTCGCCCAGCACCTGGCGTGCGGCGGAGGTGACATGGCCCTCGACCGGCTGGCCATGGCTCGCGACGAGCATCGCGCCCTCGGGGATGGCGCCGCCGCTCGCGGTCAGCCCGACGAGCTGCAGGCGGCCCGCTGCCGCCAGCGCTGGCCGCGTCAGCCCGGCCGCGCCGATATAGCCGCCGCCCTTGCGCAGCATGCGCTCGAGCCGCAGGTCGTGCGGCGTGGTGCGGCCATCGGCCTCGGCACCGATCACGATATGGCCCTTCTCGATGCGCAGATATTCGAGCGCTTCGAGGCCGTAAGGGCAACCGCCACGGTCGCGTGTCGCACCGTCGAGCGCGTCCCATACCGGCAGGGCGGCGTCGCCGCTGGCATAGACCTCGAACGCGCGCTCGCCGCTATAGCTTGCCGCGAGGATCAGCACCGGCACCCCGGCGATGCGCGCCTCGGCCAGCCCCATATGCGCGGGCGGTTCGGCCCCGGTCAGCCGCGTCAGGATATCGCGCGCCTGCGGCCCGGCCAGCGCGATGCCGGCATAATGCTCCTGCTGCGCGACGACCGAGACCCTGAGCTGCGGCGCCAGCACGCGGCGGGCATAGCCGAGATGCGCCTCCATCCGGTCGGCGCCGCCGGTCGAGCTGGTCAGCAGATAGCGCTGTTCGCCGAGCCGCCACACCGTGCCATCGTCCATCACCATGCCGTCTTCGCGCAGCATGAAGGTGTAGCGGCCGCGCCCCACCGCCAGCCTGGCGATGCCCGTCGCGCAGACGATCTCGAGCAGCGCCGCCGCATCGGGGCCGGTTACCGCGAACTTGGCCAGGGTCGAGACATCGACGATCCCGGCGGCCGTCCGTACCGCGCGTGCCTCGCGTAGCGCGGCGTCGTGCAGCGTCTCGCCGGCCAGCGGATAGGCGCGCGGGCGGTGCCAGTAACCGAGCGGCTGCCACAGCGGGTCGTGGCGCTGGTGGCGCTCGTACAGCGCCAACTGGCGATTGGGCGCGGCATGGCCACCGCCATCGGCACCAGCGAGAGTGCCCAGCGTCAGCGGTGTGTAGGGCGGGCGGAAGGTGGTCAGCCCGGCCTGCGGGATCGCCACCCCGGCCGCGCCCGCCAGCCGCGCCAGCGCCGCCATATTGCTGGTCTTGCCCTGGTCGGTCGCCATGCCCAGCGTGGTGTAGCGCTTGAGGTGCTCGACCGAGCGATAGCCCTCGCGCCAGGCGAGATCGACATCGGCGGCGGTGACGTCATTCTGGAAATCGATAAAGGCGTGCTTGGGGTCGGGCAGCGCCGCGACGTCAGCCGCGATCGGCTCGACCTCGCCGGCGGCGGCACCGACACTGCTGATCGCCTGGAGCGTCGCGCCGGGCACGAACGCCTGGATGTCGGCACGCCAGTCGAGCTTGCCGCCGGCCTGGCTGTGCAGGTGGACGACCGGCGTGAAGCCGCCCGACATGGCGAGCAAGTCCGCGTCGAACGACCTTTGTTCGGTCCAGATGTCCGCGTCGACCTTGCTGAGGCCGTGCCGGCTGCCCGTGGTCGCTAGCGGAAAGGCGTTGGTGTAGACCTCATACCGCGCCTTCGCGTCACGCGCGACGGCGCTGAGCTCGGGACGCGCGTCAAGGATCGTGACGACCGTACCACCGGCCTCGGCGACGGCATCGGCGGTGGTATAGGCATCGTCATTGTTGGTCGCGATCACCACGCGGCGGCCCGGCAGCACGCCGAAGCGGCGGATATAGCTGCGCACCGCCTGCGACAGCATCACGCCGGGCCGGTCGTTGCCGGCAAAGGTCAGCGGCCGCTCGATCGCACCGGTCGCAAGGATGATGCGCCGGGCATGGACATGCCATAGCCGCTGCACCGGCTGGCCCGGGTCAGGGGCCTCGCCCGGCTCGACCAGCTTCTGCGCCAGCGTGGCAAAGCCGTGATCCCACAGCCCCGATGCGGTGGTGCGGGTCAGGATACGCACGCCCGCCGCCGTCAGCGCGTCAGCTGTCACCGGCAGTGGCGTGCCGTCGCGCAGCGCGCTGCCGCCAAGCTCGCGGTCCTGCTCGACCAGCATGACGCGCTCGCCGGCTTTCGCCGCCTCGGCTGCCGCCGCGAGCCCGGCCGGGCCGGCGCCGACGACGAGTACGTCGCAAAAGGCGGCGCGGTGCTCGTGGCGGTCGGGGTCGGCCTCGGTCGGCGCCTTGCCGAGGCCGGCGGCGCGGCGGATCAGCTTTTCGTACAGCATCCAGCGCGAGGGCGGGCCGAAGAAAGTCTTGTAGTAGAAGCCGGCGGCAAAGAACGGCGCGGCGAGTCCGTTGATCGCGCCGAGATCGACCGCGAGGCTCGGCCAGCGATTCTGGCTGGTCGCGACGAGCCCGTCATAGACGAACAGGTCGGTCGCGCGCGTGTTGGGCTCGGTGCGCCCGCCCGCTCCGACCGTGACCAGCGCATTGGGTTCCTCGACCCCCGCCGCCATGATCCCGCGCGGGCGGTGATATTTGAAGCTGCGTGCGACCAGCCCGACACCGTTGGCGAGCAAGGCCGCCGCCAGCGTCTCGCCGGGCCGCGCGCGCAGCGCGACGCCGTCGAAGGTGAAGCGCAAGGTCGCCTCGGCCTGTCCGTCGATCCTCATTCGTGCACCGCCGGGTCGAAGGAAGCGACGCTAATTATGTCATGGGTCGTACGGTGGCGGCGCAGCACCAGCCACTGGCGACAGCCGAATATGTGCTGCCATAATTCATCGTCCAGCCCGCGTGGATTGGCCCGCGCGTAGAGCCGCGTCACCGCCTCCTCGGCTGGCATGTCGAGCGTCACGATCGAATCGAGCGTGCGCTGATAGGTGAACTCGATCTGCGCGCGCGGGCCGCAAAAGGGGCAGTCGATCCGCATCATCAGCGCAGCTGCGGCATGAAGCCGACCCCCGCCTCGTCGATCGTCGCGCCCTCGGCGAAGCGGCCGAAGGTGAATGGCGCGGCGAGCGGATGCGCTTCGCCGGTCGCCAGTAGGTGCGCGTAGCACCAGCCAGAACCCGGCGTGGCCTTGAAGCCGCCATAGCACCAGCCGCCATTGAGATGGAGCCCATCGACCGGCAGTGCCGAGATGATCGGCGAGCCGTCGAAGCTCATATCGGTGGTGCCCGACCAGCAACGCACCATGCGCAGCCGCGACAGCGCGGGAACCAGCGCGATCGCCTCGGCGGCGGCCTTTTCGAGCCGGGCCGGCAGGCCGCGCTGCGCGTAGCTGGGGAACTGGTCGGGATCACCGCCGAGCACGATACCGCCCTTGTCCGACTGGCTGATATAGCAGTGCAGCGACTGCGACATGATCACGGTGTCGATCATCGGCTTGACCGGCTCGGTGACGAAGGCCTGCAGCGTCTGCGCCTCGATCGGCAGCGTGATGCCGGCCAGCGCCGCGACCGGTCCGCTATTGCCCGCGACGCAGATGCCGACGCGCCCCGCGCCGATGGCGCCGCGACTGGTCTCGACCCCGGTCACGCGCCCGCCCGCCATGGTGATGCCGGTGACCTCGCATTGCTGGATCACGTCGACGCCGAGCAGGTCTGCGGCGCGGGCATAGCCCCAGGCGACCGCGTCGTGGCGCGCGGTGCCGCCGCGCCGCTGGATCATCCCGCCATGGATCGGGAAGCGCGCGTCGGGCGACATGTCGAGCAGCGGCACGAGGCTTTGCACCTGCGCGCGGGTGAGCAATTCGGCATCGATCCCGTTGCAGCGCAGCGCATCGCCGCGCTCGGCGAGCCGGGTCATGTCCGAATCCGAATGGCCGAGGAACAGCGCGCCGCGCGGGCTGAACATGACATTGTAGTTGAGCTCGTCGCTCATCCCCTCCCACAGGCCGAGCGCAAAATCGAAGAGGTTGTGGAGCGCGGGCTGGCGGTAGTTGGAACGGACGATCGTCGTGTTGCGCCCGGTATTGCCGCCGCCGATCCAGCCCTTTTCGAGCACCGCGATCGACTTGAAGCCGTGCACCTTGGCGAGGTAATAGGCCGTCGACAGGCCGTGGCCGCCGCCGCCGATGATGATGACGTCATAATGCTTGCGCGGTTCGGGATCGCGCCAGGCGCGCGGCCAGTGACGTTGCCCGGTCAGGCCCGCCTTCAGCAATGCCAGCGCGGAATAGCGCGTCATGCTGCCCAGCCGCGCTGTTCGCGCCAGTCGGGTTCGAGCCCGGCGAAGCGCGCCAGGCCGAGCTTCGCGATGTCGGCGAACGAACAGCTGCCGTCGAGCACGAGATCGCGGATCGCATGGCCGCTGGCCGGCGACAGGCCGAAGCCGACCCCCGACATGGTCGCGACGGTGACGTTGCCGGGATTGTCGAGCCGGTCGATGATCGGGCGGCCGTCGGGGGTGTTCTCGATCACCCCGGCCCAGGAACGGATGACGTTGAGCTGCGCCGCCTTGGGGAACATCTCGGCGACGCGGCGGGCGAGGTTGCGCACCAGCGGCGAAGTCGGGCGCGCGAACGGGCCGGTCGGCGTCGTCGGGATCCATTCGTGCGGTCCGCCGCCAAAGGCGAGATTGCCGCGCAGCGTCTGGCGTCCGTACAGGCCGTTGCCGTCAACGCCGCCGATCGCCATCAGCGGCGCGGGCTCGGTGACGATCATCTCGGCGCGCGCGGCGGCGAGCGGGAAATCGACGCCGAGCGGCGCAAGCAGCATGCCGCTCTGCGGCCCCGCCGCGACGACCAAAGCGTCGCAGGCGATCCGTCCGCGCGGGGTCTCGACCGCGACGACCTTGCCCCCGGCCGTTTCGATCGAAAGCGCCGGGCAATGCTGCAGGATGTGCCCGCCGAGATCCTGCAACGCCCAGGCATAGGCCTGGACGGTGCGCTGCGGGTTGGCATGCCCGCCGAAACGCAGATGGATGCCGCCGAGGCAGGTCGCGTCGGTCAGCGGCACCATCTCCTGCGCCTGGCGTGAATCGAGATCGTCGACCGGATAGCCCATCGCGGTGCACATCCGCCCTACCGCGCGGTAATGGTCGAGCAGGTCGGGGTCGCGCTGGATGATGATGCGCTCGCGGCGATATTCGGTGGGATAGCCGAGCAGCTCGTCCATCATCGGCCACATGCGCTGTTCCTCGGCGAACAGCGGGCTCTGATAATGCGAGGCGCCGCCGCCGTTGCGGCCCGAAGCCTCCCAGCCGACGATACCCTTGTCGATCACCACGACATCGACGCCCGAGCGCGCCAGCCACCATGCCGCGCTGAGCCCGGTGACGCCGGCGCCGATCACCACGACCGACGCGCCTGTTGGAACGACCGGATCAGACATGCATGTTGCCGCCAAGACCGGCGACATGGTCGGCCTCTTCCGCGGTGCCGATCACCGCATAGGGCGTCCACTGCGTCGGGATGCCGAACCACACGTCCCAGCCCGCCGCCATCGCGTCGCTTTCCTGCCAGTCGGCGAGAATGCCGAGCGGGACGGGGCGGACCGGCGCGCGGAAGCTCGCCACCGGCACGGTGCTCAGCGGCACGCCCTGCTCCTGCGCGAGCAGGCAGGCGACCTGATCGCGGCAGCGCCGGCCCTGGCACGCGCCCATGCCGGCGCGGGTCAGGCGCTTGATCTGGTCGGGATGCGCCGGCCCGTCATTGAGCAGGCTCGACAGCGAGCGCGCGGCCATCTTTTCGGGCCGGTCGAGATAGTGCGGCGGCTGCACGCCGAGCAGGTCGCCGCGCGTCACTTCCTCGCACTGGCAGACGATCGTGTCGGCTGGGGCATGCGCGCCTAGCGCCGCCGCCCAGGCCGCGATGCGCTCGGCGGCGGGTCGCCGGAGCGTGGCGCAGTCGCCGACCAGGGTGATGATGTCGCCCGGTGACGCGCCGGCGGCGTCGAGCAATTCGGTCGCCGGGCGGGCGCCGATTGCAAGACAGATGGTGTCGCAGTCCAGCGCGAAGGGTTCGCCGCCGGCGAGGGAGACGAGCATCGCGCGCTCTACGCCGTCGATGCCGCCCGAGGCGGATGCGATGGTGTGGTCGAGATGGATGTCGATGCCCGCGTCGCGGACGCGCGCCGCCAGCTCGGCCGGTCCCTGCACGGCATCGGCGATCTCGACCACGCCGGCGACTGCGATCCCGGCCGACAGTGCGAGCAGCGCCGTCTCCAGCCCGAGCTTGTCCGACCCGACGACCAGCACGCGCCGCGTCGCCAGCGCGTCGTAGCGCGTCAACAAGGAGGCGAAGGCCTGCGCGCCGATCACGCCGGGCTGGTTCCAGCCGGCAAAGCCGAGCACGAGGTCGCGTGCGCCGGTGGCGAGGATCAGCCGCCCGAAACCGATCATCGTCGCGCTTTCGGAATCGGCGATGCCGAGCACAGGGGCGGCGAGCGCGCGCATCGCCGGGCCGTTGACGTACAGCCCCCAGGCACAGGTGCCGAGCCGTACATCGACGCCGGCCTCGAACGCGGTCTCGAGCGCCGGGTTGCTGGCGAAGACCTGTTCGAGCATGCGCCCCGGCTGCTGCACCGCCGCCGTCATTCGCCCGCCGAAGAACAGCGGCACGTCGGTGCCGATCAATGCGCCGGGAACGGGGTTTTCGTCGAGCAGCAGCACCGAAGCACCGTCCTGCGCCGCCTCGATCGCGGCGGCGGTGCCGGCGGCCCCGGCGCCGACCACGACGACATCGAAAAAAGCGTCGGGGGCGGGGAGCTTGCCGTCGATCGCGTGAACGTCGTGCCCGCTCACACCGCCTCCAGCGCCTGAGCGAGGTCGGCGATCAGATCATCGACATGCTCGATGCCGACCGACAGCCGCAGCGTCGCCGGCGTGATGCCGCCGATCGCCCGCTCCTCCGGGGTCAGGGCATAATGGGTGGTGGTCGCCGGATGGGTGATCAGCGTCTCCGACCCGCCAAGGCTGACCGCGAAGCGCAGCAGCCGCAACCGATCGAGGAAACGAAACGCCGCCGCCTCGTCGCCGGCCACCGCGAAGGAAAAGGTCGATCCGCCGGCGCGGCATTGCCGGTCATAGACGGCGCGCTGCGGCGTGCCGGCGGCGAGGAAGCCGAGATAGGTTATGCCGACGACCTTGGGGTGATCGCGCAGGAATTCGGCGATGGTCCGGGCATTGTCCATCGCGCGATCGACGCGGAGATGCACCGTCTCCATAGAGCGCAGCAGCAGCCAGCAATTATAGGGGTCGAGATGGCTGCCGAGCGTGGTGCGCAGCAGCCGCAGCGGCGCGATCAGCGCTGCCTTGCCGGTGACGCCGCCGGCCATCAGGTCGCTGTGGCCGCCACAATATTTGGTCAGCGAGGTCATGCACAGATCGGCGCCGAGCGCGATCGGCCGCTGCATCATTGGCCCAAGCAGCGTGTTGTCCACCACCACCAGCGGACGCAGCCCGGTCGCCGTGCCGACCGCATCCGCGATCGCCACGACAAGCGCGATATCGACGATCGCCGCGGTCGGGTTCGCCGGGCTCTCGATGACGATCAGCTTGAGCGGCCCGTGCGCCAGCGCGGCATCGACTGCTGCCATGATGCTGTCCTCGTCGCAGCCGTCGGCGAACGACGTCTGGTGGACGCCGAACCCGGGCATCAACATCGTATAGAGCCCGTTGGTGCCGCCATAGATCGGCCGGCTGAACACCACGCTGTCGCCGGGCCGCAGATGCGCCAGCGCGATGGCGCTGTGCGTCGCCATGCCGCTGTTGAACACCGCCGCGCTTTCCGCGCCGTCCAGCGCCGCGAGCCGCGTCTCGACCATGTCGAGGCCGGGGTGGCTGAGCCGCGCATAGATATGGCCCGCGCCGCCAACCTCGGGGCCGGTGCCGTCGAAATAGGCCTCGTGAATGTCCTTCGCCTGTTGCGCCGAGGCATAGGCGAAGGTCGTCGTCATGTAGATGGGCGGCTTGGCGGCCTTGTTGCCGCTTGCCGGGTCATAGCCGGCGCGGACGGCGAGCGTTTCGGGGCGCCAGTTCGGATCGTCGTGAGCGCTCATGCCGCCGCGCGCTCGATATAATCGGCGGCGCGGTCGCAATACCAGTCGACGAAACGCAAGGTCAGCGACTCCGCTTCGGGGCTGTACGGGCCGGGGGAATAGCCCGGCGAGTTGATGCCGGCCTGATTGTTCTCGGCCAGTTCCTTGTCCTGCAAATTGGTGCGCGTCCACAGATCGGTCAGCGCATCGACGTCATAGTCGACGCCCTCGACCGCATCCTCATGCACCAGCCACTTGGCCACGACGTGCGTCTCGGTCGGCGAGACAGGGATTGCGGTGAAGGCGAAGGTATATTCGCTGGTCGAATGGCAGAAATTGTTCGGTTCGACCGCCCAGCGCAGCGAGCCGACATCGCCGCCGCCGGCCTCGACCATCAGCTTCTTGACGTTGAACTGGCCGTCGGTGGTCATCGCCACGGTGCCGGGGTTGAGCGGGAAGCGCACCGCCTGCCACCAGTCCTCGCCGACCGGGCCCATTGGCAGATCGAGTTCGCCCATCCGCCGGGCGAAGGCGCGTGCCTGTTCACCATCCAGATCGAAATATTCCGCCGCGTTGACCGGGAAGGTGCGCGACAGTTCGGGATGGCCGGTGGCGCAATGATAACATTCGCGGCCATTTTCCATCACCAGCTTCCAATTGGCATATTCGACCAGCGTCGACTGGAAGGCGACCTTGGCGTGCTTGAGGTCGTGCGGCGCGAGCAGCGGTGTGAGGTCGCGGCGCAGCGTGCTGATGTCAGGCGGTGTCTCGGCCATGCAGATGAAGATCGCGCCGGCGACGCGCTCGAGATGCAGGGGCTTCAGGCCATGCTCGCTCTTCTGGAAATCCTCCGGCATGCGCCCGGCAGCAAGCAGGCGCCCGTCGAGACCATAGGTCCAGCGGTGATAGGGGCAGATCAGCCGCGCGGCATTGCCGTGGCCGGTCTTGCACAGGATCGAGCCGCGATGGCGGCAGCTGTTGTGGAAGGCGCGCAACTCGCCGTCACGGCCATGGAGCACGATGACCGGCCAGCTGCCGACCATGAAGGAGAGATAGTCGCCCGGCGCGCGCAGTTCGGTCTCGAACCCGGCGAGCAGCCACGACGTGCCGAAAATAGCCTTCAGATCGAAGTCGAAAGCGGCCGCGCTGGTGTAAAGTCCCTGGGGCAGCGAATGGCCCGCCGGGCGCGCGCGCAGCAACGCCGAAATGTCCCCAAGTTGCAATCCACGTCTCCACTGATCGATCGCGTGAGTGGCATGGCGTCGGGGCGGGCTGAAATCGCATTTGCGCATGATTGCATGCCAAAAGCTGCAACTGCGACGCGGCGACGTTGCGCGACCTGAAAAAACGCGCTTGTTATGACAAAAGGGCATAGCCGTTGCTTGCAGGGAGCTTTCGATAGGACGCGCATCACCCGTCAACCGCCGCTGGCTGCCATTGAACGCGTTGCGCGCGTTCGATGCAGTCGGGCAGCGGCTGAGCTTTACCGCCGGCGCCCAGTCGCTCAACGTCTCGCAGAGCGCGGTCAGCCGCCATGTCATCAGCCTCGAGGAATTGCTCGGGCACAAATTGTTCGATCGCTCGGGCCCGACGCTGGTGCTGACCGCCGCCGGCCGCGCGCTATTGCCCGAGGTGAGCAAGTCGTTCGACCGGCTCGAGCAGACGATGAACGCGATCAGCATCAACCCCAATGCCAGCCGCCCGATCCGCATCCATATCCCGCCCTCGCTGCTGCAACAGGTGGTGATGCCGATGATCCAGGCGTTCCATGCCGAACATCCCGACATCCGCATCGACATTTCGAGTTCAGGCGTGACCGGCCTGCCGAGCGCCGAAACCGACATGGCGATCGTGTTCGACCGGCCCAATATCGACGATCGCGTGACCGATCTGTTGTGGATGGTGCGCGTCGCGCCGGTCTGTTCTCCCGCGACTGCGGCGCGGCATGAGGGCAAGCCGCTGGCGCAGTTCCTCGCCGACAACGACCTGCTCCATGTCAAGCTGGAGGGTGAGCCGCGCGGGCTGTTGTGGAGCATCTTCGCGCGCCAGTGCCGGATCGACTTCGACACCGATCGCGGGCTGGCCTTCGACACCGCCTCGCTCGCGGTCAGCTATGCGATGAACGGCGACGGCGTGGCGCTGGCCGATATCGACATGTTCGCGCCCGAGATTGCCGCCGGCCGGCTGTGCGCGCCCTACGATACCGTCATCGATGACGGCTTTGGTTATTATCTCAAGCTGCGCCCCGAGGACCTTTCCGACCCGACGATCAGCCTGGTGCGCAGCTGGCTGATCGCGCGTTTCGCGGCGCGGCTCGTGGAAGACGACGCGGGCTGACCGCGCGGCCGACGGGCAGCCCGATCATGCATCGCGTGCATAGATGTCGAGATCGAGTAGCAGACCGCGCTCGCCGATCTGCAACAGCGTCGATGGTTGCAGGATCACGCCCTCATTGCCCGTCGCGAGAAACAGGCCGCAAAACACGCGACCATTGTAACACGCCGACAGCGCGCGCCATGCCGCCAGATCGCCCGACAGCGTCGCGAACAATGCGATAATCTGTCCGTCGAGATTGATCGAATCATTGCCATCTGCATCGAGACGCCACCGCCCGGTGGTGGCGATTTCCGCGGTCGTCGCCGAGGTCAACCACTTGCCGCCCTTGCTCACCGCGACCGTCGGGGCGGCACCGAGGCGGGCAGTGATCTCGGCGGGGTCGAGATCGTCACCGTCGAAGCCGAGCAAGGCGATGGTTCGGTGCAGGCTTCCCATGTTGCTTTCCATGACCCGGTGAAACGACGCGACGCCGTCACATCGCCAAAAGACGTAAACAAATTCAGCAATTTCCTCTGTGTTTCTGTAAGAAAGTGCTGATCGGCTCGTTTACCGCACCGAAAGGCGCCGAGACCTATTGCCGGCGCATGCTGCTGCTCCTTGCGGTACCCGTCCTGTTGCTGATCAATGCCTTTACCGTGCTGCGGTTCTGGCAGGACAAGCACCGTGCCATCGCCGGCGCGTGGCGCATTCCCGAATCAGACCTGTTGGCGCTGGCATTGGTCGGCGGTTCGCCGGGGGCGCTGCTCGCGCGCCGCCTGTTTCGGCACAAGACCCGCAAGGAGCCTTTTTCGACCTTGCTGTTGCTGATCGCCATGGGGCAGGTCGGCGCACTGGTCGGTTACCTGCTCGCGCGACCCTGAGCGGCGCGGCGCCCGCGGTCAGGCGCGCGCGGTGGAACGCAGCAGGTCGATCGTCCGGCGCTCGAAGTCCTGCGGCGCGCGTGCCGCCTCGGCGAGCATCGCGCGGTCGATCACCAGCGCGACGCGGCCATCGGCCAGCATCAACCCTTCGTCACAGGCCGTGGTCAGGGTGCCGAGGTCGTGCAGTGCCGTGACCAGCGTCAGCCCCTGATCGACGCGCGCGCGGAGCGCCTGGCGAAGATCGAACGCGGCGACCGGATCGAGCCAGTTGAACGGCTCATCGAGGATGACATGAGTGTTGCCGCCGGCAAAGGCCAGCGCGATGGCGGCACGCTGGCGCATACCGGCGGAACAGTCGCCGATCCAGCGATCGCGCAACTGATCGATGCCCAGTGCCACGCCGATCGCGCCGAGGCGGTCGCGCGCGGTGTCGCGATCCGCGCCGGCCAAAGCGAGCAGGTCGCGCACGCGCAAGGCCTCGGGAAGGCGATCGGCGGGTGGGGCGAAGCCGAAGCACGCGGCGAGAGCGGTGCGATCGGTGGCGAGATCGCGGTCGTCGATCAGGCAGCGGCCGGCAGCGAAGGGCAGCCGGCCGGCCAGCGCGCGCAGCAGGCTGGTCTTGCCCGAGCCATTGGCGCCGATCAGCCCGAACCAGCTTGCGCGCGGAATGGTGAAGCCGACATCGCTGACGACCCGCGTCCCGCCGCGATCGACCGACGCGCCTTCGATGAGGATGGCCGCAGTCATCGCAGCAGCCACGTCATCGCGGCGGCGCGGCGCGACAGCTGCCACAGGATCGCCGCCGCGACGAACGGCAGCAGCATGGGCATGGCCGCACCGGTGACGATGACGACCATCGCGCAGCTGCCGACGACGAGATCGGCGGTGCGCCGGGGATGGATGCGATAGGCGAGGATGCGCGTCGCCATCAGCAACAGCCCAGCCGCCACCGCCACGCCGACGAGGCCGGCAACGAGTGGCGTCGACGTCGCGAGGCAGATCGGCACGGCGAGCAGGGTCAAGACGAGCGTGGCGCGGGCGCGCCGCGCGATGATCGCCCATGCCGGATGGCCCGACAGCGTCATGAACCGCACCACGCCGTCGTCGAGCGCGGTCAGCGCCAGCACGGCGATCGACGTCACCAGCGCCGCGAGCACCGGGGCGGCGGCGGCTTCGCCGTGCGCCGTGGCGACGAGGACGAGCAGCAGCGGGATTGCACCGGTTGCCCCGGCCAAGGGCTGCTCCAGCCAGCGCCATAGCGCCCTGCTGTCGAACGCGCGCAGGCCAGTAAATCGCCGGGTGACGAAACGCCGTGCCAGAAACGATCCCAGATGGCGGATTGTCGCGCCGACCAGATAACCCGCGATGGCGATTGCGAGCAGCGTGGGCCGGGCGATGAGCGACGCGAGGGTGGCCCCGGCCAGCGCAGCGGCGTGGCAGGCGAGGGCATAGTATCGACGGCTTGCCGGTATCAGCGCGTCAGCGGCGAGCACGCCATCATAGGCGTGAAAGGCGAGGCGGCGTTCGATCAGCCGCGCCGTTGCCGCACCGATCAGGAGGGCGAGGGCAGCGACCGCGGTGGCGGCGACGATGAAGGCGCGGTCCTCCAGCGCGGCGCGCGCCACGGCAAGTGCGACGACCAGCAAGGCGAGCCCGAGCAAGCGGTCGCTCCAGTTGGGGAAGGCGGCGTGGGCCTCGTTGCGGATGATCGTCGCATCGTACAGGAACAGGTCGGTCGCCCGCTTCTCCCCCGCCCTGTTCGTCATCGTCACCTCCCGACCCGTCGCCGGTTTTAGGCATGATGCGGCGCGAATGCAGCAGACAAAAAACATGGCAAATGGACGGAAAAATCACGGATATGGTGCCGGTTGGAGCGGCGGCGACGAAATTTCGCCTGCCGGCACTGGCGTTCGGTGCCTCGTTCAGATTAGGTCGAGGCGCGGGGTGGCAGACAACCAACCTACGTTCCGGGATGATGGCAGACATGAAGCGCGACCACAGGATGATTCGGGGCAAAGCGGGGCTGGCGCGGGGTGTCGCGCTGCTGGCGATGTGTGGGCTGGCGATTGGCCCGGCGATCGGCGCCGCGCCGCGACAGGCCGGCCAGAGCACGGCGCCGGTCGCGCCGCGACCGACGCCCAGCGCGCCCGTCCAGCCCAGCCCGTCCGCCACCGCAAGCGTCGCGCCATTGCCGGTGCTGACGCCGGCGCAGGCAGCGGAGCTGCGCACGCTACTTGCCGTCGATGATCTGTCGCAGGGCCTGCGCCAGGCGCCGTCGGCGACCGCCAGGACGCTCGAGGGGGACTCGCTGGTCCGCGCTGCGCTCGATCATTCGCGCGCCGTCCATGCCGGTCGGCTCGCCGCGGCCGATTTCGACCATAATTGGGGCCTGCGTCCGTCGTCGTTCGATCCGCTGCCGGGCTTTGCCGATGCGGTGCGGCGCGATCGGCTGGCGGCGTGGATCGCCGCGTTGCCGCCGCCTTATGCCGGCTATGACGGCTTGGTGACGGGTCTCGACCGTTATCGCGGCATTGTCGCGGCGGGCGGCTGGAAGACGCTCGATGCCGGACCCGACATGGCGCTTGGCGCCAGCGGGCCGCGCGTGCTGGCGCTGCGCCAGCGGCTCGCGGTGGAGGACAAGGATGTCGTCGCCACCGGCGATACGTTCGACGCCGAGCTTACCAAGGCGGTGCAGCGTGCGCAGGGGCGCTATGGGCTCAACCCGGCGGGCGTGGTGTCGAAGCAGACGCTGGCCGCGCTCAACGTGCCGGCGGCGGAGCGTGTGCGCCAGATCATGGCCAATCTCGAGCGCTGGCGTTGGCTGCCGCCAACCTTGCCGCGCGACCGCATCCAGGTGAACATTGCTGCCGCGGTGGTCACAGTGTTCGACGGTGACGTGCCCGTCATGTCGATGCGCGGCGTGACGGGGCGGCCCGGCCACGAGACGCCGATGCTGTCCTCGACGATCAACAGCATCGTGATCAACCCGCCCTGGAACGTGCCGGATTCAATCGCGACGAAGGAATTGTGGCCCAAGGAGCGCAAGAGCCCCGGTTACCTAAAGCGCAACGGCTTCGTCGTGATCGGCGGCACCCGACTGCAACAGTCGGCGGGGGACAAGAGCGCGCTTGGCCGCTACAAGTTCGATTTCGACAATCCCTATTCGGTCTATCTCCACGACACGCCGTCGCGCGCCAAGTTCGACAGCTTCAGCCGCCTTGCCAGCCATGGTTGCGTGCGGTTGCAGAAGCCGGCCGATCTGGCGGAGCTGATGCTGCGCGGCGATCCGGCATGGTCGGCCGACGCGATCGCGGCCGCGGTGGCGACAGGCAAGACCCAGCGTGTGGCGCTGGCCAAGCCGGTACAGGTCTATCTGCTGTACTGGACGGCCTTTGCCAGCGCGAGCGGGCAGATGAATTTCCGTGACGATCCCTATGGCTGGGATCGCACGCTGGCGAGCAAGATCGAGGCGCGTTCGGGCGGGCTGGTGCTGCCCGATCTCGAGCGGATGGCAAAGGGAGCATGACGATGATGCGCACGAAAATGACCGCTGCCGCTTTGGTGCTGGCCGTGGCGACGCTGGCGGGCTGCGACCGGCCCGCGCCGCAACCGGCGGCCAGCGACAATGTGATGCCGGCCGATGAAGGCACGCCGGTAGACGCCAATGTCGAGACGAATCTGGCCGAAGCGGCGCCCCCGCCCCCAGCGAGCGCGGCCCCGGCCGAAGCGTCGGCCGCCGCCTCGCGCGCGGCTCCCCCGGCACCCGACGCGCAGACGCTCGACGATGCCGATGCGACCGGCATGACGTCGCGCGTTCACCGCGGCGACGAGGCGGTGGCCAACACCACGCCCTGACAGCAGTATCTGGTCAGCGCGCGCCGTGACGGCGCGCGCGTTCTTGCGACAGTCGCTTTGCCGCCAGGCAATGCGGCATTGATCGGTCGTGGACCGTGGCGGCGCGCTATAATGTCAGAACATCGGCAAATCCCGCGACCGATCGGGGTGAAGGCGCAGGCCCGCGCCGCCGTTGTCGGGGCGCAATGCCGGGACCGTGGTCAATCATCGACGTTGGGACACCGCTTGAGAATACTCTTCTACCTGCCGGTGATCACCCCCTGGTGGTTCGACCATATCGTCGCACCGCTGATCCGTTGCCTGGCGGGCGAGCATGAGGTTCATGTCCTTGCGCCAATCCCGTGGCGCGGCACCGGCATCGGGCCGCGAGAGCTCGATTCGATGGCAGTCCTCACCGAGGTGAAATGGCATATCGTCGATGGTGACGGCCACCCGACGATGCGGACCGAACCACGCGATCGCGCTGGGATCATCGACTTCGTTCGCACGCTGGCGCCCGATTACGTGCTGTGCCGATCGGCCGATTGCGAAACGGCCCACGCCTTTCCCGGGGTCGTGCGCCACATCATGGAGGGCGGGGCGCCGCCGCTTGCGATACCGGCGGACTGGATCGTCCTGCAGGAGGAGCCGTTCGATCACGGCCTGCTGCCGCCGCTGGACGGCGATCAGCGCGACGTGCTCGATCGGCTGATCGCACCGCTATGGGAAACGCTGACGGGCGGCGTCGACGCAATCACGCCGCGGCGTTCATGGGCATCGCTTCCGGCTGATCGGCCGCTGCTCGCGCTGCCGCTCGAATATGAGCATGAGGAAAACTTCTTTCCGATGCACCGCGTCGGCGCGACGCCGAACCATCGGCTGATTGCCGAACTGGCCGAGCGGATCGGCGATCGCTTTAGCGTCGCGGTCACCAACCACCCGCTCAACGAACAGCATATCGACAACAGCGCGCTCGAAGCCGAGATCGCGGCGCATCCGCAAATGCGGTTGCTCGCGGGCGCCAGCTCGGATGGCGAGAGCGCGACAATGGCGTTGGCGCGCGCCGCCGATGGCATGCTGATCGGCGATTCAAAGGTCTATGCGCTTGCCGGCTTCTTCGGCACGCCGATGCTGCGCCAATCGCGCTTCCGAACCGGCGCCTGGCTGAACGCCTATGCCGATCTCGCGACCTTCCTGGCCGATGTCGCCGCGGGCACAGCGCGTCGCCCCGACCTGGCAGCGGCACGGATCTGGTTCGCCTTTCACGTCGCCAACAACCTGCTCGATCCCGACGATCCGGCGCTGACGGCGTCGGACCTGCTGGCGCGACTGGATCGTCCGGTCGATCCGGCGCGTTGGGCGGCCGGCTTTGCACGCCTCGACGCTGTCCTCGCGGCGACGCCGTAATGAGGCACTGCGTTCCGGAGCGTAGGCGTTGGCTCTGCGGCGGTCAGTCGATCGTCAATCCCTTGAGGCCGTCAGCCCGCCAGTCACGGATCAGGGTATGGAAGGCGATCGGCCCGCCACCATATATTCCTCCGCCAGGGAGTTGCCGCCGCGCGCGTAAATCGGATGGCTTGTTGTTGCGCGGAGGCGCCACAGGCATTGCCGAAGTCGAAGCCGGTGGCGAAGATCACGCAATCGACCGGATTCGACGGTCACCCGAGCGCGATCACGCCCTCCGATGCCAGCGCGTCGATCTCGCCATCGCCCATCCCGAGCAGGCGCGAGAGCACGTCACCGCTATGCTCGCCCAGCCGCGGCGCCCGCACCGGCGCCCCGCGCACCGCCGATGGCAAGGTAGCGAACGGCCCCGGCGCGGCATAATCGAGGCCGCTTGGATTGTCGGTCCGCCCGAATATCGGATTCTCGGTCACCAGTACGGGATCGCTCGCCGCCGCGGTCATGCTGCCATAAAAACCGAAACAGCCGCCCCTTGCGGTCAGCGCCGCCTCCAGCGCCGCCCGGTCCCATGCGGCGACCCGCGCCTCGACCAGCGGGAACAGCGCGTCGCGTTGCGCGAAGCGCACACCCTCGTCGCGTGCGAACGACACGCCGCGTGCCTGCTCAATCGCCGCGACTTCCGCCGCGATTCCGAGCACCTCGACCATGCCGCTCCACTGGCGCGGCGTGATCGCCATCAGCATCAGCCGCGCGCCATCGCGTGTGGTGAAGTCGCGCCCGAACGCGCCATAAACGGTGTTGCCGAGCCGCGCGCGGTCCTGCCCATCCAAAACGGTCTCCGCGAGCATGCCGAGATTGGCGACCGTGCCGATCGCGACATCGGCGAGCGGGATGCGGACCTCCTGGCCCAGCCCGGTCGCGTCGCGATGCCGGATGGCGGCAAGCATCGCGAAGGCGGCGTATGATCCCGTCAGCAGATCCCAGGCCGGCAAGACATGATTGACGGGTTCGTCGCCCAGTTCGGCCGGGCCGGTCATGCCGGGAATGCCGACCGCGGCGTTAACGGTATAGTCGAGCGCGGGCCCGCCATTGGCCTGCCCCATGATCCGTACCGTGACGAGATCGGGGCGCTGCGCGGCAAGCGTGTCATGCGCCAGAAACCCGTCGGCGGGAAAGTTGGTGATGAACTGCCCGCTCGACACCGCCAGCCGCTGCATCAGCGCGCGCCCCTCGGGCCGCGACAGGTCGAGCGCCACCGACTTCTTGGCCCGGTTGAGATTTTCCCAATAAAGGCTGAAGCCGCTCGGTCCGCGCGGCCAGCGGCGGAAGTCGGGCCCGCCGCCGGTCTGATCGATGCGGATCACCTCGGCGCCCATCTGCGCGAGATATAGCCCTGCGGTGGGTGAGGCGACGAACGAGGAAGCCTCGATCACAATGAGGCCGGATAGCAGCTGATACATCAGGCGCCCGCCAGCCCGACGATCGCCACCGCCGCCACGTTCAGGGTCGGCTCGCCGCAATCGAAATCGGCGCCAATGCCGCGAAAATGATCGGCGAAGTCGACCGTGACGCCGTGCGTCGCGATCACCCGCGCGATCACCTCACCTGTGCCGACCAGCATCGCGGCCGCGCCGTTGCCCTGCGTCAACGCGCCTTCCGATGCCGGTCGCGCCTTGCGCAGATCGACCGCGATGCACAGCTCGGTCCGCCCGCCGTCCGGCGCCGAAAGCAGCGCGCGCCGCTTCGACCGACATGGTCAGCGCGTCCTCGTCCCAGTTCGCCGCCGCGTGCTCGCCACTGGCCAGCCCGCCCGGGACCGGCGCGAACCATTTGTTGGCCGCGGGCGAGCATTCGCAGCGTCATATCCGCATGTATGGCGCCGGTGTCGTTCAATTCATTTTCCATCGCAGCTCAGCAGCCAATGAGCCTCCGTCAGGCTTTCCATTTTGTACGCAAAACATCATTGGTATAGCGAATCTTGGAGCGAAGATCAGCTGGAACATGTCGAAAGACGCTAAACCTAATTGCATATCATAGGTCGACGCAGAAGGCCGAGGAATGCACGATTTGCCAAGCCAGGAGGAGAGTTGTCAATCGAGTGAGCGAGGCGTCGGATCGTGCAGCCACGTGTCGAGCATCTCGTGCGATTTCCGGGGACGCCCAGGCGATGAGGCGTGAGCGACGCCGTCAGGCGTCACCGCCGTCGATCCTCCTATTGCCGGGACCAGTTTTGAAGATAGCTGGTAAGATCCGGCAACTGGCCCGGGACGGACGCCAGTCCTCGCGAAAGGTCCTCCAGCAACGTATTTGCCTGCTCGGAATCGACCGCCTCCGCCAACGCGTCTCCGTGCGGCACGAATCCCCGGCCAATCAGCGCGGCTATCCACATCTCCTTGCCGAACGCATCTTCATCGCCTGGCACGAACCGACCGCGACGAACGAAATGGTCGATCGCGTCCGCAAGGCCTTCGGTAAGGGTGTCCGGCTGCAGGGAAGATTGAAACAGGCAGAGAAAATCACCCAGCCGCTCGGCTTGCAGCGACGCCCGACGGCGATATTCGCCGACCTCGCGTACCGCGCAGTCGCGGCCGGGAAGGAGATCGAGCGCGCGCGCGATGGCCAGATGGACCAGATGCAGATGGAAGCCGGGCACGGGCGCGGCCGACATTGCCGCGTCGCCGATCGCCAGCACATTCTCGCACCACGGATCGCGCCAGCCGGGCCGTAACTGCACCACCTCCTGCTCAGCGTCGGCGAGCCGGGGCCCGACGTCGAGCCCTTTGTCAGCATGGAATGCGAGGCCGCGCATTTCGCGATCGCCCAGCCCGATCGCCCAGGCCCAGCCATCTGGGGTCGCCGTGATCGTATCGCACGACGTGTGTGTCGTCGCCGGTCCGCTTGCGAGCTTGACGGCGTCGGGCAAGCTGGTGGTCCAGCCGATCAGTTGCACGCCGAGCTGCGATAGCAAGGGCGCGTCGGGACCTGCGCCATCGATAAACAGGTCAGCTGCGATCCGCCGTCCATCCGCCAGCGCCAGTGTCGTGACGCGGCCATCGGCGCGTCGGGTGACCCCCGCGAAAACGCCGGGCGAACGTACAATCCCAACCGCATCGGCGCGCGCCGCGAGCAGCGCGCGATATCGCTGCGGATCGATCCGCAGGCCATAGTCATAGGTTGAAAGCGGTGAGCGCGGGTCGTCCTCGGGGTGGACGAACTTGCCGGCAGCGGCAAGCACGGCCGCGGTTGCGTATGCGGGGTAGGGATGCGCCGTCCCGGCGCGCCAGCCGCGCGCCCACAGCTGGTGGAAAGGTACCGATCCGATCGGGACGCCATACTGGCCGTGGACGACGAATGCCGGCGGCCTTCCCGAGGCCGGATCGATGAACCGAGTGCCGAGCAAGGGTGTCGCCGCGCCGGCCGCGATCACCGAGCGCTCGGTCAATCCGATACTGTCATGGAAACGCGCGATGCTGGGCCAGGCCGTTGTCATCCGGTCGGCCAGCGCAGCGGGATCGGAAGGGGTCTCGATCACCGTGACGGCGATCCCGGGCAGGGCGTGACGAAACGCCAGCGCCGCCGACAGGGCGACGATACCGCCACCGAGCACAGCGACCGAACGGATCGCGCGATCCGGCTCAGCCATGTCGCGCCAATAGCGCCGCATGATCGGGCATGGCGGCGACGTCTGTGGCAATGCGGGTGCGGAGCCGGTCCATGGCACCCGATAAAGCCGCCGCGTCGACCGCATCGACGCGCTGGTCCCAGCCGGCCGGAAGCACGCCCTGTCCGACCATCACCGCGATCCAGCTCGGCTCGAAAAACAGCCCTCGATCGTAACGCGCGACGCGACCGGCGGCGCGAAACAGCGCGAGCTTGTCGTGCAGCGTATCGGGCACCGTCATGGTGCGGACGTGATCCCAGAAGGGTGAGTCGTCGCGCGTCGTCGCGTGGTAGTGGAGGATCAGGAAATCGCGGATCCGGTCATATTCGTAATCGACCGCGGCGTTGAACGCCGCGCGGTCGGCCGGCTCGATCCGATCGAGCGGGAACCGCGCGATCAGTTCTATGATCGCCGCCTGGGCGAGATAGATGCTGGTCGATTCGAGCGGCTCGAGAAAGCCCGACGCCAGCCCGACCGCGACGACGTTGCCGACCCAGCTCCGGCTGCGGCGCCCGGCACGGAAGCGCAGAATGCGCGGGTCGGCCAGTGCCGGTCCCTCGATCGCGCCGAGCAGCGCGGCGGTCGCGGCATCGTCCGACAGATGCGCGCTGGCATAGACATAGCCATTGCCGACGCGGTGCCGCAGCGGGATGCGCCAGCGCCAGCCGGCCGGCATCGCGGTCGCGCGGGTATAGGGTTCGATCGTCGCGCTGGCGGATGCGCAAGGGACAGCAACGGCGCGATCGCACGGCAACCAGTGCGACCAGTCGTCCCATGGTTCGCCTAGCGTATCGCCGAGCAACAGGCTGCGAAACCCTGAGCAATCGACGAACAGGTCGCCCTCGATCCGGGTGCCGTCGGCAAGAACCAGTGCGGCCACGTCGCCGCTCAGCGGGTCGCGTTCGACCGAGACGATCCGCCCCTCGGTGCGCGTCGCGCCCAGCGTCTCGGCATGACCGCGCAGATGAGGCCCGAACCGCGTCGCGTCGAACTGATAGGCATAGCTGATATGCGCGAAGGGCGATCCGGGATCGGTCGACGGGCGGGCGAAGCGGTTCGCCGCCGCCATGACGTTGCACGGCGAATAGTCGAACAGATCGCCAGCGCCCGCGCCGCGCATACGCAACCAATATTGGAAGAACGGGATGCCGCCCAGCGGACGGCCGAAGTCACCGAACGGATGGAGGTAACTGTCGCCGATCTTGCCGAAATCGCGAAAGTCGATGCCCAGCTTGAAGGTCGCATGCGTCGCGGCCATGAACGCGGCCTCGTCGAGGCCGAGCGTCTCGATGAAGGCGCGCAGATGGGGCAGGGTCGCCTCGCCGACGCCGACGATGCCGATCTCGGCGGATTCGACCAGCTGGACGCTACAGGCGTGCGGCAGCAATTTCGCCAGCGCGCTGGCCGCCATCCAGCCGGCGGTACCCCCGCCGACGACGACGACGCGTTTACGCGGTCGCGACATCGGCCAAGGCGGCGACGAAGGCGCGTGCACGCGTCGCGACCTCATCTGCGGACATGCCAACGGCGTAGAGCGCCGAGCCCAGACCGAATCCGGCGGCACCCGCCTTGCGCCAGGGTGCCATATTGTCGGGGGCGATGCCGCCCACCGGGAGTACCCGGGCGTCGCGCGGCAATACCGCGCGCATTGCCTTGAGCACGGCCGGGCTGGCCCCCTCGGCCGGGAAGAGCTTCAACGCGGTCGCACCGGCGTCCAGCGCGGCGAATGCCTCGCTAGGCGTCGCGATGCCGGGCAGCGAGACGAGACCCGCTGCAGCTGTCGCCCTGATCACGTCGAGATTGGCGTTTGGCGAAATGATCATCGTGCCGCCGACCTGCTCGACCGCCGCGACATCGGCCACGCGCAGCACGGTGCCCGCGCCGACCACGGCGCGTCCGTCGCAGCGCCGCGCCAGCCGCGCGATGCTGTCGAGCGGATCGGGCGAGTTCAGCGGCACCTCGATCAGCGTGAAGCCGGCGTCGAGTAGCGCGTCGGCAATCGCTTCGACCTCGTCGGGCCGCACGCCGCGCAGGATCGCGACCAGCGGACAACGGGCAAAGGCGGCATCGAAATCGGCAATGGCGGTCATGTGATATGCTGTCCCAGCGTGATGATTCCGGCAACGAAGGCGGCGTGGCTGTCGACAATGTGCGCGGCGCCGCCGTTCGCCGCGATGGCGATGGCATAGAGTTCCCCGAGTGCAGGATCGGCCAGCACGTGGACGTCGCCGCTGGCGCCCGCCCGCGCCGCGACATCGCTACCGATCAACAGGCCGCTGGCATAGCTGGCGGCGTCCGTGTCATCGCGTCGTCCCAGCAGTTTTGCGGCGCGGATGCCGAACAAGGATGCGGCGAGGTCGCGCGCCTTGCCCGCCTCGACGCCCTCGCGAAAGGCGCTTCCGGGGGTCACGTCGGCGGTCAATTGCGCTGCGAGCAGGCCGTGGCCGCGGAGCAGCGCGAACAGCTCGCCGGTCATCGCCGTGGTGAAGTCGGCGATCTCGCCGCCGGCCATGCGCACCCATTTGCAGTGCGTGCCGGGCTGGCACAACAGGCTGTCGGCGGGCGCCATGCCCGCGGCGACCGCGCCGAGCAGTTGTACTTCCTCGCCGCGCATGACGTCGGCGTGGCTATCGGTCAGCAGCGACACACCCGGCACGATCGCGGTCCGCGCATCGATCCAGCCAAGCCCCTCAGCCAGTGCCGCGAAGCCCGCCGGGGCGGTGACATAGGGCACCTCGCGCCAACCGATCGTCGAGCCGACCATCCCTGCCAGCAATATCGGCAGGTCGCCGAAGCGAGCGCGGATCGCGGCGATTTCGGCAGGATAGGTGTCCGGCGCCAGGCTGGTGACGCCCTGCCCGTCGCGCGAGGTTGCGACAACCGTGCCATTCTCGATGCGAAACACGCGCCGATTGGTCGTGCCCCAATCGACTGCGATGAAGCTGCCTGGGAAAGCCGTCACCGCGCCTTCACCACCATGTCGCATAGAGCGCAATCAGGATCGCGACGATCAGCGCGGCGGCGATGTTGAACCCCATCGAGGTGCGGAAGCTCACCCCCTTCATCGTGATGAGATTGCTGCCCGCGCGCGGCGTCTGCAGCAGCGAGACGATCACGGCCAGGGCGAGCGCGACGAAGAAGACGATCATCATCCGGTTCATGAACGGAATGGCGTTGAGCATCGCCGAGCCCCCGGCGCTCGCCGGGAACCAGAAGATGAAGCTCAGCACGACCGACGCGATCGCCCCGACCAGTGCGCCGCCCTCCGTCGCGCGCGGCCAGAACAGGCCGAGCAGGAAGATGATGGTGATGCCCGGCGTCACGAAGCCGGAGAATTCCTGGATATATTGAAACGCCTGGTCGAGGCTGCCGAGCAATGGCCGCGCGGTTGCCATCGCCAGGATGATCGCGACCACCGCGGCGATGCGGCCGACGCGCACGAGTTGCTGCTCATGCGCCGGCGTGTCCGCACCGGCGTCGCCGCGCGCCTTGACGCTGGCGAACTTGGCATAAATGTCGAGCGTGAAGATCGTCGCGATCGAATTGATCTTGGAGGCGGTCGAGGCGACGATCGCGGCGATCAGCGCGGCGAAGACGAGGCCGAGCAGGCCGGTCGGCAACAGCGCCATCATCGTCGGATAGGCCTGGTCGGGCTTGGCGAGATTGGGCGCCAGCACCAGCGCGGCAATACCCGGCAACACGATGATCACCGGCATCAGCAGCTTGAGGAAGCCGGCGAACACCACGCCCTTCTGCGCCTCGGCGAGGCTCTTGGCGGCAAGCGCGCGCTGGATGATATACTGGTTGAAGCCCCAATAGCTGAGATTGGCGATCCACATGCCGCCGACCAGCACGCTGATCCCAGGCAGGTCCTTATAGTGCGGATTGTCGCGCGACAGGATCATGTGGAAATGGTCGGGCACGCGGTGCACCAGCTCGCCGAAGCCGCCGATCACGCCGCCGGCGCCGCCGATCTTGGACAAGGTGAGGAACGCGATCACCAAGCCGCCAAGGACGAGCAAGGTAACCTGCACGATGTCGGTCAGCGCGACCGCCTTTAGCCCGCCGCGAATCTGGTAGAGCAGCGCGAAGCTGCCGAGCAGGACGAGCGCGAGGTCCTGGTTGATCCCCGCGACCTGCGTCACCGCGATCGACCCGAGCCAGATGATCGAAGTGAGATTCACGAAGACGTAGAGCAGCAGCCAGAAGACCGCCATCACGGTGCGGATCGTCGGGCCGAAGCGCTGTTCGAGGAACTGCGGCATCGTGTAGATCTGGTTCTTGAGAAAGATCGGCAGGAAGAACTTGCCGACGATCAGCAGCGTCAGCGCTGCCATCCACTCATAGGACGCGATCGCCAGGCCGATGGCGTAGCCCGATCCCGACATGCCGACGATCTGTTCCGCGGAAATGTTCGCCGCGATCAGGGACGCGCCGATCGCCCACCATGGGAGCGACTTGGACGCGAGGAAATAATCCGACGTGTCCTTGACGTGCCCGGCCTTTTCCCGCGAAACATATTGCGCGAGCCCGAAGATCGCGATGAAATAGGCGATCACGACGGCGACATCGATCGTTGCAAGGCTCATGCGTCACTCCCCAGGCTGGCACGGCGGATCGATTGACCGAAATTCGTCCGCTCCCGCGCCTTCGCGGCCGTAGCATTATTTATATGACTTATTCGCATTGTCTAGCAGTGCATATCGCGGGTAAGGATGGCATCGTTGCACACACGGTCCGAGATGACAGGCGAAACATGGCGAGTGGCACCCCTTTTGAGGATCTGGATCCCGGCGAGATGCGGCCGGCGCTCGGACGCAATCTGACCTATGGTATGCTCGACAGCCTGGGCCGGGCGATCGTCACCGGCCGCTACGAGGATCAGCCCTTTCCGACCGAGGCGCAACTTGCGCAGGCACACGGCGTCAGTCGTTCGGTAACGCGCGAGGCGGTCAAGATGCTGACCGCCAAGGGCCTGCTCAGCGCGCGGCCGCGGCAAGGCACGATCGTCCAGCCTCCTGCCACCTGGAATCTGTTCGACACCGATGTGCTGCGCTGGCTGCTCGAGCGAAAATTCTCGGTCGATCTGCTGCGTCACTTCAACCAGTTGCGCGTCGCGATCGAGCCCGAGGCGGCGGCGCTGGCGGCGCGCTTCGGCGGGGCGGAAGATTTGCGCGGGATCGACGCCGGCCTGGCGCGCATGCTGGCCGCCGAGCAGGGCAATGACGAGCCGCTCGAAGCCGACATCGCCTTCCACGTCGCGATCCTCAAGGCCTCGAAGAACCCGTTCTATGCGCAGTTTCGCGATGTCGTGATGACCGCGCTGCGCACCTCGATCCGCTTCACCAATCGCATCAAGGGCCGCACGGCGAGCGTCGCCGACCATGGCGCCGTCCGGGACGCGATCGCCGCGCATGATCCCGAGGCGGCGCGTACGGCGATGCGCCACCTGATCGGCGACGTCCTTTCGCTGATCGAGCAGGTCGAGGCCGACCGCGAAGCCGCGGTCGGCGCCCGCTGACTACGGCGTCATCTTGATCGGCACGATCTGCCCATATTGGTCGTAGCTGATCGGCTGGATCGCGACACGGCGGTCGTCTTCATAGGGTCCGTCGCCCTTCTTGCCCTCCCAGCGGTGGTAGACGATCCACCATGATCCGTCCTTCGGGTCTTGGACGAAGCTGTGATGGCCGGGGCCCTTATATTTCTTGTCGCTTTGCAACAGCACGCCGCGATATTTCCACGGGCCGAGCGGCGAGGGCGCCATCGCATAATGCACGGCGTAGCCAGCGGTGTTCCAAGGGCCGTGGCTGTACGACAGATAATAGATGCCGCCGCGCTCGTGCATGAACACGCCTTCGGTGAACAGCGGCGGCTGTTCGATTTTGACCTCCTGGTCGATCGTCACCATGTCGGGCTTCAACGTGAAGACGCGCAGCTTCGCGCCCGCGCTGCCGCCGGCATAAAGATAGCGCGTCCCCGACTTGCGATCGACAAACACCATCGGGTCGATCGCCTCGAAGCCATTGCCGCCGGTCAGCAGCGGCTTGCCGCTGTCGACGCACGGCCCCTTCGGCGTCTCGCACACCGCGACACCGAGCCTGCTCGGCGTCGGGTTTTGCGGGCCGACCGAGTAATAGAGATAATATTTGCCCGCTGCCGCCACCATGTCGGGCGCCCACAGATAATGCCGGGGCTGCTTGTCGTCCTTGACCCAGCCGATATCCTTCAGCGCGAGCAATTGGCCCGCGCGGGTGAACGAGATGCGGTCGGGCGAGGACCATGCCTCGAGCCTGTCGCCCCGCCCGGTGGGATCGACCCATAGCTGCCCGTCGAAATAGGCGGCGGCGGGGTCGGCCCCCGCGATCACCGATTTCACTTCCTGCGGCAAGGCAGCAACCGGCAGGAGCAGCGCCGCGGCGGCGGCGAGAAGCGTCGTCTTGCGCATCGCGGGCCTCCTCAATTGGCCATCGGCACCACGCCCTTCGGCGCGGTCGCCAGGCGGGTGATGAGATCGGTCTCGGCGACGCGATAGGGCGTGCCGTCGGCGCGCAGCACCTCGTGGAACCAGATCGGCGGCTCCTCATAGGTATAGGGCTTCTTCCAGCTGTCCCACGGCAACCGGGTCTGCGTCTTGCCGTCGACGAACCCCCAGTTGAACATGCCGATGTTGAGCTTCTTGCCGATCGGCAGCGAGCCGTCGAAGGTCGAGCCGTTGCCGCGCGCCATATATTCGGTGCACAGCACCGGCCGGCCATAGCCCAGCATCTGCCGCGCCCGCACGATGAAGGTCTCCGGCCAGCTATAGTCGTGAAAGCTGATCACGTCGGAGCGTGCGATCTGGATCCGCTCGACCGCATCGAGCGTCGCCGCATTGTCCCAATGATCGCCGGTCCACACGCCGGACGTCAGCGGCTGGGTCGGATCGGCCGACAAAGCCCAGTCGAACACCTTGTCGAGCAGGGCGGCGACCAGCTTGGTCTTGTCGGGCGTGGGCGCATAATTGCCGCCGCCGCCATTATTGGGCTCGTTCCACACGTCCCAGCCGAGGATGCGGTTGTCGCGCGCAAAGCTGCCGACGACGTCCTTCACATAACCTTCGAGCTTGCCATACTGGCTCTTGTCGGCCAGCCGCGCCGCGCCGGGCGCCTGGACCCAGCCCGAATTATGTACGCCCGGAATCGGCGGGTGCTGCGGTCCAGCGACGGGATTGGGATCCCAGCAGCTGTCGAACAGCACGAACAGCGGCTTGATGTGGTGCTTCGCGGCGATCGTCAGGAACGTGTCCATCCGCTGCTTGAAACCCTTGGGGTCATTCTCCCACAACATGTTGTGGAGGAACACGCGCATCGTCGTCATGTGCAGCTTTTCCGCCCAGCCCAGTTCCTTGTCGATTGTCGCCGGATCGAAGGTCTCGGGCTGCCACATCTCGAGCTGGTTGATGGCGCTGGCGGGGGTGTAGTTCGACCCGACCAGCCATGGCTGGGCATCATACCAGCTCTTGGCCTGCGCCTTGGTCCACATGTCGCGCGCCTCGGCGGGCGCGCCGGCGAACAACGCCGCGCTGGCGGCGAGGGAAAACAGGATGCGGTAGTTCATCGAAAAGTCTCCGCTTATCGGGCGCGCTGGCCGGTGGTCAACCGATAGGTCATCACATTGCGATAGGCCTGGCCGGGTGCGAGCCGCGCCGAGCCGAATTTCGGCCGGTTCGGCGTGTCGGGGAAGATCTGCGGCTCCATCACGAAGGCGTCGCCCTCGCGGTAGATGTGGCCCGATTTCCCCGAGCTCGTCCCGTCGAGGAAATTGCCCGAATAGAATTGCAGTCCGGGCTGGTTGGACCACAGCTCGAAACCGCGGCCCGAGGCGGGGTCATAGGCGCGCGCCATCAGGTGCTGGGTCGGCGTCACGTTTCGGCCGACGAGCCAATTATGGTCGTAACCGCGCCCGAACACGATCTGCTCGTCGCTGGCGGTGCGCACGCGCGCGCCGATCGCGTGCGGCGTGCGGAAATCGAACACCGTCCCGGTGACGGGCCGGATCTCGCCGGTCGGAATCGCGCCGCTGTCGGTCGGGGTATAGGCATCCGCCGGGATGGTCACCAGCGTGCCCATCGCGCCATTGGCAGAGCCTTCGCCCGACAGGTTCCAATAAGCATGGTTGGTGATGTTGGCGATCGTGGCGCGATCGGTGGTGGCGCGATATTCGATCGTCAGCGCGTTGCTCTCGTCGAGCGAATAGATCGCGTCGACCGTCATCGTCCCGGGATAACCCTGGTCGCCATCGGGGCTGACATAACGCAGCGTGACCGACGCGGTCGGGCCGGATTTGACGTCGACGACCTGCCACAGCACCTTGTCGAAGCCGACCGTGCCACCGTGCAGGGAGTTGACGCCGTTGTTGACCGGCGTCTGATAGGTCGTGCCGTCGAGCACGAAGCGCCCCTTGCCGATGCGGTTGGCGAAGCGGCCGACCGTGCCGCCGAAATATTGCGGCTTGGCCAGATAGTCGTCGATCCCGGCATAGCCCAGCGCGACGTCGGCGCGCTTGCCGGCGCGATCGGGCATCATCAGCGATTGCAGTGACGCGCCATAAGCGATGATCGTTGCCGATATGCCGTGCCGGTTGCTCAGCGTGACGGCAGGCACGGTGCGCCCGTCGGGCAGCTTGCCAAAGGTCGAGCGCTTCGCCTCCGCCGCCAGCGCCGGGGTGGCCACGACGCTCGCCAGCATGGCGATCGCGCTGATCGTCGCTTTCGTGATGTGCCTCTTCATGACCCTGTCCTCCCGTATCAATGGCTGTCGCGCGGTAGGCCCCTGGTCTGGGCTATCCGCTGAAATTTCACTGCATTCTCGAACACGGCACCGGTGTCGAACTGGCCGACCAGATCGCGGTGGATTTCCTGCCACGGGGTCTGCGCCGGCGGGGCAAGCGTGTCGCCCGTCGTCGCCAGCGTGGCTCGACGGCGCTCGATCTCCGCCTCGTCGACCAGCATGTCGACGCGCAGGGCATTGAGGTCGATCCGCACGCGGTCGCCGGTCTGCACCAGCGCGAGCCCGCCGCCGGCGGCAGCCTCGGGGCTGGCGTTGAGGATCGACGGACTGCCGCTGGTGCCCGACTGGCGGCCATCGCCGATGCACGGCAGGGCATGCACGCCGGCGCGGATCAGCGCGGCCGGCGGTCGCATGTTGACGACCTCGGCGCCGCCCGGATAGCCGATCGGGCCGGCCCCGCGCATGATCAGGATCGTGCGATCGTCGATGCCGAGTGCCGGATCGTCGATACGGTGGTGATAATCCTCGGGCCCGTCGAACACGACGACCTTGCCCTCAAAACAATTCGGCGAGGCGGGGTCGGCGAGGTAGCGCGCGCGGAATTCCGGCGAGATGACCGACATCTTCATCACCGCCGAGCTGAACAGATTGCCCGACAGGACGGTCAGCCCCGCCGCTGCGCGCAGCGGGCGCGCGAAGGGCCGGATGACGTCTTCGTCGGCAATCTCCGCCGTTCCGACATTCGTAGCAACCGACTGGCCGTTCGCCGCGATCGCGTCGCCGTCGAGCAGCGCGGCACGGAACAGTTCACCCATCACGGCCGGCACGCCGCCGGCGCGGTAATAATCTTCGCCGAGATAGTCGCCCGAAGGCTGGAGGTTGACGAGCAGCGGCACGTCGGCGCCATGCGCTTCCCAGTCGGCCAGCGTCAGCTCGACGCCGGCATGCCGCGCGATCGCGTTGAGGTGGATCGGCGCATTGGTCGATCCGCCGATCGCCGAATTGACGCGGATCGCGTTGAGAAAGGCGGGGCGGGTGAGGATGTCGCTCGGCTTGCGGTCGGCCAGGACCATCTCGACGATGCGGCGACCGGTCTCCCACGCGCATTGCTGGCGGTCGCGATAGGGCGCGGGGATCGCCGCCGAGCCGGTCAGCGACATGCCGAGCGCCTCGCACAGCGAGTTCATCGTCGTCGCGGTGCCCATCGTGTTGCAGAAGCCGGTCGAGGGTGCCGACGAGGCGACCAGTTCGATGAAGCCCTTATAGTCGATCTCGCCTGCGGCGAGCATCTCGCGCGCCTTCCACACGATCGTGCCCGATCCCGTACGCTCGCCCTTGTGCCAGCCATTGAGCATCGGCCCGACCGACAGCGCGATCGCCGGAATATTGACCGTCGCCGCCGCCATCAGGCACGCTGGCGTGGTCTTGTCGCAGCCAATCGTGAGCACCACGCCGTCGAGCGGATAGCCGTAGAGCGTCTCGACCAGCGAGAGATAGGCGAGGTTGCGGTCGAGCCCGGCGGTCGGGCGCTTGCCGGTTTCCTGGATCGGGTGCGTCGGAAATTCGATCGGGATGCCGCCGGCGTCGCGAATCCCGTCCTTGACCCGTTGCGCCAGCACGATGTGGTGGCGGTTGCAGGGCACGAGGTCGCTGCCGGTCTGCGCGATGCCGATGATCGGGCGATCCGACTGCAGCTCTTCGAGGCTGAGACCGTAATTGAGATAGCGCTCGACATAGAGCGCGGTCATGTCGGGATTGCCCGGATTGTCGAACCAGGCCCGCGAACGCAAAGCTGGCCGGGTCGGCGCTCCGCGACCCGCTTTTTCGTTTCCGTCGCTCTTCGTATCGCTCAAAGGCCCCTCCGCTGCGCCCGTCGCGCCATCGGCCATGGCGTCGCGGTCATTTCGTCGGCTTGATATCGGCTCGTTCGCCGAATAGAAAGCATATATATCGTATAAAAGAGCAAAGGGGCGGATATGAGCGAGGGAAGCGGCGCGCCGTCAGGGCCAATCCGCGTTGGGCCGATCCGCGTCGGCTTGGTCGGTATCGGCAAGATCGCGCGCGATCAGCATGTCCCGGCGCTCGCCGCCGATTCGCGCTTCACGCTGGTCGCCACCGCAAGCCGTCACGGCCATGTGGATGGCGTTCCCGCCTATCCCGACATTGCCGCGATGCTGGCCGGGCCCGAACGGCTCGATGCCGTATCGCTGTGCACGCCGCCCGAAGGCCGGCTCGACATTGCGCGCGAGGCGATCGCGGCCGGGATGGCTGTGATGCTCGAAAAGCCGCCCGCCGCGACGCTGGCCGAGGCCGAGGCACTGGTCGCGGCGGCGCGGGCGGCGGGCGTGCCGCTGTTCACCAGCTGGCATTCGCGCGAGGCCGCGGCGGTCGAGGATGCGCGGGCGTGGCTCGTTGGCAAGACCGTCTCCGCAGTGCGCGTCACCTGGAAGGAAGACATTCGCCGCTGGCACCCCGGCCAGGAATGGATCCTCGCCGAGGGCGGCTTCGGCGTGTTCGATCCGGGCATCAATGCGCTGTCGATCGTCACCGCGCTGCTCGCCGAACCGGTCATCGTCGAGCGGGCGCATCTGCGCATCCCCGCGGGGCGCGGCTCGCCGATCCAGGCCATGGCAGCGTTGCGTGCGGGGACGGTGCCGATCGCGGTCGATCTCGACTTCCTGCAAACCGGCCCGCAAAGCTGGGATATCGAGATCGAAACCGACGCTGGCGCCGTGACGTTGACAGATGGTGGCGCGACCATCGCGTTCGATGGTGGTGCCGCGGTCACGGCGCCCAACCGCGAATATCCTCGCCTCTATGCTCGCTTCGCGGAGCTCGTCGCGACGGGTGGCGCCGACGTCGACCTGGCCCCCCTGCGCATCGTCACCGATGCGCTGACGATCGGATCCCGGGAAGAGGTTGCCCCCTTTGATTTCTGACCTCCAAATCTGACGCTCATCCGCCTTGTCTTATTTGTCAGATTAATCTCTTGTAAATCGTGCTGTGCCGGGCCTATAGCACCGTGCGCGTTAGCTTCCGACCACAGGGGGCGAACCGAACATGCCAATCAAGGGGAGGTGTCATGCGCCTGAAGTCCATCATCCTGGGGTCAACATCGCTGCTGGTGCTCGGCGCCGCGCTCCCCGCCGCCGCCCAGACCGCGCCATCGACACCGCCGACCGCGCCCGAAGCCGGCGACGACGCCGCAGCCGGAGCCGACATCGTTGTGACGGGGCTGCGCAGGAGCATTGAATCGGCGCAGGCGATCAAGCGAGATTCGATCCAACAGGTCGATTCGATCGTCGCCTCGGACATCGGCAAGCTTCCGGACATTGCCGTGTCGGACACTGCTGCACGCATCGTCGGCGTCCAGGTCGATCGCGGTGGCGGCGAGGCGAGCCGGGTGCTCGTCCGCGGCCTGCCCGATTTTACCACCACCTATAACGGCCGCGAGATCTTCACCGCCGAAGCGCGTTCGGTCGCCCTGCAGGATTTTCCGTCGGGTGCGATCTCGGCGCTCGAAGTCTACAAGAACACCACCGCCGACCTCGTCGAGGGCGGTCTCGCCGGCGAGATCAACGTGCGCTCGCGCCGACCGTTCGATTTCGATGGCTTCAAGATCGCCGGCTCGGCCTGGGGTCTCTACACCAAGCGTTCGAAGAACTATGATCCCAACGGAAACTTGCTGGTCAGCGATCGCTGGGATACCGGCATCGGCGAGATCGGCTTGCTCGTCGGCGGGTCTTACAATCGGCTGCGCTATCTCGATTCGACGCGCTCGAACACAGACTATGTCGCCAATAGCGGCATCGGCCCAGCCGGCGCGAATGTCCGTTTTCCCGATATCCAGCGCATCGATTTCGGTCAGGGCGATCGCGTCCGCCCCTCCGTCAACGGCGCGATCCAGTGGCGCCCCGCACCGGGCCTCGAATTCTATGGCGAGGCGTTGTGGCAGGGCTTTCGCAACAAGGTCTCCGACCGCGAGACCAGCGTACCGCTATGGGGTGGCTCGGCTTATTCCAACGTGGTCACCACCGGGTCCGGTCCAAATGCGCGCGTCCAGAGCCTGACGGTCACCAACCCGTTCCGCCCCGATGGCTTTCAGGGCGCGACCTACGCCAAGACCGATACCTATCAATATGCTTTGGGCGGCAAGTACGATGCCGGGCGGCTGCACGTCACCGCCGACCTTGCACACACCACGAGCACCTTCTTCGATTCGATCTACAGCTTCGACACCGCCTATGCCGCGCCGACGACCATTACAGCGAACACCGGTGTCGGCAGCCTCGACGCTGGGCCCAGCTTCACCTTTGCCAATGGCGTCGATCCGACCAAGGCGTCGAACTACATCTATCGCGGCTTCTTCGACCGCCAGCTCATTGCACACGGCTCGGATTATCAGGGTCGCATCGATCTGGCCTATGATACCGGGGTGCCGGCGCTGACGCGGATCGAGGCGGGGTTCCGCTATGTCGACCGCGACGCGCATTTCGAGGATGGCAGCCGCTATTCGTCGCGCGAAGGCGAGCGTCTGCCGCTGAGCGCGGTGCCGGTGAGTTATTATGTCGCCCCAAGTGGCTTCCCCGGCAGCGATCCAACCACGCTGCGTGGTTATTACACGCCGACCTATGACAGTATTCGTAACAATATCGCCCAGCTGCGCGCCTTTTCGGGCTTCGCGCCGGGTGCGCCGCCGCCCGATCCGTCGGTAACCTACTCGGCAAACGAACGATCCTATGCCGGCTATTTCCAGGCCAAATACGCTTTTGGTGATACCGCGGGCATTCATGTCGATGGTGTGGTCGGGCTGCGCGTCGTTGAAACCGACCTGCGGATCAACGGCACGAACCGCATTCACAATGCCGGTGCGCCCGACAGCTTCGCGCCGATCACGGTCACCAAGACCTATTATGACTGGCTGCCCAACGCGAGCGCCAGGCTGCACTTTACCGACCAACTGCAACTGCGCTTGTCCTATACCGAAACGCGCACGCGGCCGAGCTTCTCGCAATATAATCCCGGGCTGGCGGTCGATCCGCCGACGAGCGGCAATGCGACCCGCTTTGCCAATGGCGGCAACCCGGATCTGAAGCCATTGCATTCGCAGAATTTCGATGCGTCGCTGGAATATTATTTCTCGCGTACCGGGTCGATCTCGGGCGCGGTGTTCCGTCGCGATCTCAACGGCTTCATCCAGAACTACAATCAGGCGATCATCGATCCGACCTTCGGGCCGATCACCGTCAACCGGCCATATAATACCGGCCGCGGCAGGATCGACGGGTTCGAGGCGCAGGCGACGACCTTCCTCGACTTCGCGATGTTGCCGGCATGGGCGCACGCCTTCGGTGTCCAGGGCAACGTCACCTATCTCGACGCAAAGACCGGCGTGCCCGCCTCGCTGGGTGGCACGATCACGCAGGCGCCGATCATCGGCGTGTCGAAATGGACCTACAACCTCGCGGCCTTCTACGAACTCAACGGGCTGGCGATGCGGGTGTCGTGGAACCATCGCGGCGCCTATCCCTCGCGGTTCGAGCCGCGCGGGGGCGATACCTACGCCGAGACCACCAAGGGTATCGGCCGCCTCGATCTGTCGGCGAGCTACGACGTCATAAAGAACGTTACGATCTTCGCCGATGCGACCAACGTCCTCGCCAAGCCGCTGGTGACCTATCTGACTTATGGCTTCAACGGCGGTGCTGACCCGGTAACCTTCCCCCGGGGTGTCCGGTACGAAGAATCGGTCTATTCGCTCGGCGTTCGCTTCCGCCTGTGACGTGATGCGCGCCGCTTCGCCTCAGCGCAGGCGAAGCGGCGTCGCCGCGAGCCCCGGCCTCGCCATAGCCGGAATTGCATATATGCCTCGCCGGGGGGGCATCACGCCAACTTCTCAAGATACTCCCATACTTTCGACACGACGACCGATCCCTCGCCGACGGCGGAGGCGACGCGCTTGACCGATCCGGCGCGGATGTCCCCGACCGCGAAGATGCCGGGTTGCGAGGTCGCGAAGGGCGAATCCGCGTCGGCGTCGGCACCGGTCCTGACGAATCCCTTGTCGTCGAGCGCGACCAGATCCGACAGCCAGCCGGTATTGGGTGCAGCCCCGACCATGATGAACAATGCGCGCGTATCGACGTCGCGCGTCGCGCCGGATGCGATGTCGCGGATGGTGACCCCTTCGAGATGGTCACCACCGCGTAACGCCACGACCTCGGCACCGTAATTGATGGCGATCGCCGGATCGGCTTCCAGCCGGCTGGACAGATAGTTCGACATCGATGCGGCAAGCGATCTGCCACGCACCAGGACATGGACGCATTTGGCGGACCGGCTGAGATACATCGCCGCCTGACCGGCTGAGTTGCCGCCGCCGATGATGACCGCCTGCGTGCCCTTGCAATAGCGCGCTTCGACCTCGGTCGCGGCGTAATAGACACCATTGCCCTCGAAGTCGGCAAGCCGGTCGATCGGCAATCGGCGATATTGCACGCCCGACGCGACGATCACCGCCCGGCCGCGCACCCGCTCGCCATTGTCGAAGGTTGCGCAGAAATCGCCGCCCTCCAGCCGCTCGAGCGAGGCGACGCGGCGCGGCATCGCGAAGCGCGTGCCGAACTTCATCGCCTGCACTTCTCCGCGCCACACGAGATCGCCACCGGAAATGCCGGTCGGAAAGCCCATATAATTCTCGATCCGGCTCGATGTGCCCGCCTGGCCGCCGATCGCCACGTCCTCGATCACCAGCGCACGCAGCCCTTCGGCGCCGGCATAGACTCCCGCCGCCACCCCGGCGGGGCCGCCCCCGACGATCAGTACGTCGAACGCCTCGTCGTTCAGCAGATCGCGGTTCAGGCCGAGGAGTTGCGCAATCTTTTCCGGCGTCGGATCGGTCACCACCACGTCGCGGCCGAAGATGACAGCCGGCTTCGCCACCGCGATCGAGCAGGTCCGCGCGGTTTCGGCGGCTTCGGCGCTGTCCAGCCGGAGCGAGGTGTAGGGGATGCGGTTGCGGCTTGCGAACTCGGCGATGTGGCGGACCTGCTTGTCCTCTTCCTCGCCGATCAGCTTCAGCGTGCTGTCGCGGTCATCGAGCTGGCGACGCCGGCGCGCGGCGAGGACCGTGATGATGATGTCCGACATCTCCGGGATCTGCCCCATCAGGATCAGCAAGGCGTCGCGCGGAACCTCGATCACGCGCGTCTCGCGCACGGCGCGCATCGCCATCGACCAGGCACCGCCGCTCAACAGGGCAATCTCGCCCATGAATTGCGCCGGTCCCAGCGTCGAGGACAGATGGCGCTCATCGGTATAGGCGTTCACGACCTCGATCTCGCCGTCTTCGACGTAGCGGAAGCAATTGGCGGGGTCGCCCGGGCGCGCCAGAAACGCGCCGGCCGGGTATGTCACCACTTTACCGGCCGAACGAAGCGCCGCGACGTGCGAATCGGCCAGCGGCGTGCGTTGCATCTGGCGCAGATCGGCGCCGATCGTTTCCATGCCTTGTTCCTCCGGTCCTTTCCGGGCGGCCCTCGGTGCAAGCGGGGAATCGGGCCGCGCTGTTCGGTTCGATCGATGAACGTCTCGTCGACATAACACCAGCCCCAACCCGCTAGCGGGTCGTAACCCCTATGATCGGGTGTCGGGTCCGGGGATTATGCGCGTTTCGTGTCGAAGCAGCGCGATATGGCTGCAAGATCGGCGAGGCCGGCGTTGAAGCCAGGCCGGGCTGATCTTTAACCTCGTCGCCTGCATCAGTCTCGGCCTGCGTCGACAATCAGATGCCGTAGCCAGAATTCAGCCGCCAGAACCGTTGCGTACCTCAGGGGCTGCAGAATACCGCCGCGGTCACTTCTCCGCGATGCAGCGATTGCGCTGTGTGCCGAGCCCGGTGATGGTTCCCTCCATCACGTCGCCGTCCTTTAGGAAGACGCCGAAGGCCGAACCGTTGCCATACGGCGAGCCGGTGCAGATCACATCGCCGGGCATGAGCTCGACCCGGTCGGAAAGATAGGCGACCTGTCGCTCGATCGTCGCCATCATGTCGGCGGTGCTCTCGTCCTGGTAGACCTTGCCGTTCACCGACAGCCGGATGGTGAGGTCATAGGGATCGGCGACACATTCGCGCGCCACGATCGTCGGACCGAAGGGAAGGAAGGTCGGGAAGCATTTGCCCGACAGCCAGTCGGCGCCGATCGCCGATCCGTCGCGACGGAAGATGTGGTCGCGCGCGGTGACGTCGTTGACGACGACGAAACCCGCGACAAAATCCATCGCCTCCTCGGGCGCGACGTGCCGCGCGCGACGACCGATCACGACGCCGAGCTCGAGTTCCCAGTCCGGCTTGGCGACATTGTTCGGCAGCACGACCGCGTCCTGCGGCCCGACCACGCACGAGGGCAATTTGACGAAACAATAGGGCAGCGCGTTCTTGCGCTCGTCCATCATCGCCTCGACCTGGCGACGGCGCTCCTCTTCGCTGAGGCCCTCGTGCTCGGCGGTACGCATCGACGGGTCGCCCATGATCAGGCCGACGACATGCTTCTTGTAATTGGCGCCGGTGCAGAAAATCTGGCGCGGCGCATAGGGCGCGTGGATCGTCAGCGTGTCGAGCGGGCGCGCGCCGGCATAGAGCGCGGGGTCTGCCGCCGCGCGCCGCAACGCCGGCAGGACCGCTTCCCAATCCCCGAGAAGCGTCAGCAGGTCGCGCCGCTCGCCGATCTGCGCCAGCGGGACGGCGCGATCGTCGATGACGAGCGCAACCTCCGCTTGCTGGTCGAAAGTTGCCGTGGCCAGGCCGAAGGTCATCGCACTCGTTTCCATCAATAAGGCTGTTGCAGTTGGTGCATCGTGTCGCCCATCAACATGGTCGCCGGCATCTGATCGCCCGCCGCCATCTCGATCTCGCCGATCCTGACCGAATTCTCGACCACGAGCCGGGCCCGCTCGAAGCGCCGCGCCATGAAGCCGGCCAGCGCGCTGTCGACCGACGCGTGAGCGGCCACTTCCTCGGCGAGCACCAGACCGTCCTCGACCGCGATTCCCGCGCCCGACGCCATGTGCGGCGTCGTGGCATGCGCCGCGTCACCGATCAGCACGATCCGGCCCTTGTGCCAGGGCGCGGGCAACAGCATCCATTCGAGCGGCCGGTAATTGACCTGCGAGGCCGCGCCGATGCTGGCGCGCACCGCCGGAATGTCGCCGCCGAACGGCGCGAGCAGACCGGCGAGATGGGCAAGCTGCTGCTCGGGGGCGAACCGCGGATTGTCGGGCACATGTTCGAGCACGAACAGGTACATCTCGGTCGGGGAAACCGGATTGATGCCCAGCTTCACGGCCGCGCCGACATACATTTCGGTGCGGTCGATATGCGACGGACGCGCAGCGAGGATCCGCCAGCACCCCTGGCCGGTAAAGCGTGGCGCGGCCGTTTCGGGAAACAGCATGCGGCGGGTGTCGGAAAAGATGCCCTCCGCAGCCACGACGAGATCATAGCGACCCGTGGCACCATCGGAATAGGTGACGTCCACGCCGGCGCCATCATCGTCCATGCGCACCGCCTTGATGCCGAGCCGTACCTCGACCCCCGCCTCGCGCACCGTTCGCGACAGGATGTCGTGCAGCACCGGGCGCATGATGCCGCCGCTCGACTGGATCGGCAGGGGGTGTTCGGGAACCGGCGATTGCATGATGACGTGACCATCGACGCTGCGCAGTCGAATGCCGGCGCCGACGAAACCCCGCGCGCGGACCTCGTCCAAAATGCCCAGATCGTCGAAGGCGCGGAGCGACATGCCGGTCAGGCTGATCCCGGCGCCATAGACGCGCCATTGCGGATCGGCATCGATCAACGTCACGGCGATGCCACGCCGGGCGAGCGAAATGGCGGCGGACATGCCGCCGACACCGCCCCCGATGACGAGAACCCGGTCTACCATATCAAAATCCTTCTGCCGGCACTCAGGCCGGGACCTGCCACAAGCCCTTGTCGGGACTCAGTTCCGCGTGCGGCACATTGCCCGGGATGATCCGCCCGGTGCCCCATTGGTCGGTAATCGCGGGCGTCGGCGCGAAGGTCTGCGGCACCCAATCCTCGTCGTCGACATGCTCGAGGTCGGAGGTATATTCGACCGCATTGCCATTGGGGCTGAGAAAGTAGCTGAAGGTGTTGTTGCCGGCGGTATGGCGGCCGGGCCCCCAGGTCAGCGTGACATTGTTCTCGTGCATGCGCGCCAGGCCGCGCATCATCTCGTCGATCGAACTCACGTCGAAGGCGATATGGTTGAGCGTGGGCGGCCCGGGCAGGATGGCGAGGCGGTGGTGCGCGGTATTGCAGCGCAGGAACACCATGAAATCGCCGATCCAGTCCGACAGCCGGAAACCGAGCACCTCTTCGTAAAAGCCCTGGAGCCGCTTTATGTCGGGCGAGTGGAACACGACGTGGCTGATGCCGAGCGGAATCGCCTCGCCCTTTTCGAGCGTGCGGTGCGCACGCTGGGTGCCATCGCACACCACCTCAAGCGCGCGGCCCTCGGGGTCGAAGAAGCGGCAGGCATAGCCGCCCGCTGGGCCTTCCGCCGGGCCGGGCTCGGCAATGACCTTCGCGCCGGCCGCTGTCGCCTTGGCGAAGATCGCATCGACTACATCGCGCCCGTCGGCCGAAAAACCGATCAGCTCGGTCTTGCGCTCGGCGTCCTCACGTAGCCGGATGACGAACGGATGCGGCGATCCCTCGGCGGCAAGATAGACCTTGCCGTCCTGCTCGGCGACCTCGACAAGGCCCCAGGTCGTGCCGAAGAACGCGCGTTCCGCGGCAAGATCCGGCACCGCCAGCGCGACATATTGCAGATCGTTTACGCGTGCCATGAACCCTGCGTCCCTCATCACTGTCCTCGCGGACTTCTCATATTCCGTCATTCGGGAATTTACAACCCGGGGCGGCCCTAGCGGAACCGCGCGGCGAGGCGAATGCCATAGCTGCGTGGCGCTTCGTACGAGCCGATATAGATGCCGCTGGCTGCGACCTGCGACACGGCAAAGATACGGCGATAGTCCTCGATATTGTTGATGAAGCCGGTGACCGACCAGCGCTCGTCTGCCGGCCCGAAGGTGATCGCCGCGTTGGAGGTCGTGCCGGCCTTGGCGTAGATGTAGGAAGAGTAGCTCGGGTCTTCCTGCGCCGGCCCGCGATAGCGCGTCCCGGCCTGGAGCACGATCTTGTAGTCCCCCAGCGGTACGGTCTGCTGCGCGTTGATGTTGAACGACCAGGCCGGGGTGTTGACCGCCGGCTGGCCGGAACAGTCGATATGGTAGACCGCCTCCGTCACGCCGTTGATGACGCTGTTGCCCGCCTGCGCGCCGCACATGGTCGGTGGCGGCGGACCCTGATTGGGCACGTCATACAGGAAGCTGTCATAGCGCGTGTGGACATATTGCACGCTCGCCGACAGCAACGTGTTGCGCGTCACCAGGAACTGGGCGTCGGCATCGAAGCCGTAGATCGTGCTGCTGCCGACATTGCGCGTCAGGAACACCGTCGTCGGGGGCGTGCCGAGATCGAAGCCGAAGGTGCTGAACTGCTGGTTGCGATATTTCCAGTAGAAACCCTCGATGTTGAACTGCACCTTGTTGTCGAGGAAGCGGTTCTTGCTGCCGATCGTCCAGGCCTGGATCGTCTCGGGCTTGTAGCTTTCGAGACCCTGGGCAAAGGCAAAGCCGCCGGCATGATAGCCGGTCTCGTAACTCACATAAGCCATCGAGCCGGACGAGAAACGATAGTCGGCGCCGAGCCGATAGGTGAATTTCGTATTGCTGAGCCCGGCATTGATCGCGGTCGGGGCGTTGAGCACGAAGGGCGCGGTCTGCGATCCGCCAAAGGCCGGCGGCAGCGCGAACAGCGGCACGTTGGTCACCGGAATACCGTTCGCGGCATAAAAGGCGCGGAGCGACGCCGCGTCCGGCAGCAGCGGAATGAAGGGCAAAGTCGGGCACTGGTTGGGCGGGAACGACGCCGGATTGCCGCAGAACAGGATATAGGTGTCGCTGATGCCGTCGAAGCGCTTCTTGTCCTGCGTGTAGCGGCCCGCCGCGGTCAGGCTGAGCTTGTCGCTGGCGTGCCAGGTGAGCTTGCCGAAGCCGGCATAGGAATCGGTCGTCGTGGTGAAGTTCTGATAAGGCACCAGCACGAACTGCGAGAAATAGGTGTTCGCCCGGACATGCTCGCCGAAATAATAGCCGCCGAGCACGAAATCGAACGCACCCGCCTTTCCGGCATAACGCAGCTCGGTGCTGAACTGGCGATCCTTTTCCTTGGTGCCGGCGCCGTTCATGCCGGGGGTGATGAGGTTGTCGAGCTTCGACTCGCGATAGGCTGGGACGAGCGTCAGCGTGCCCGGCCCGACGCTCCAGTTGGTCTCGCTGAGAATGCCCCAGAAATTATTGTCGTTATACGGCCGGCCCTGCACCACCTCGCCGGCGCGCCCGGCCTGCACGATATAATGCGACGCCAGATAGGCCTGGGATTTCGGGCTGAAGATGCCCTCTCCAGGTGCATAATTGGTCGGCGTATAGGTGTAGCCGGTAAAGCCCGTCTGGCCGAAATTGGGCGTCGCGGTCCCGACATAGGTCGCGAACAGCTTGGCGCCGCCCTGATGGGCATAATCGGCGGAGATGCGTGTGTTGAGCGTCGGGCTCAACTCGGCATAGAGCTGGACGCGCGCGCCATATTCGCTCTGGTCGTTGGTCCCGTCATTGTAGAACGGGTCGTGCGCCGCGTAATTGCCGGCGATACGAAACGCGACCTTCTCGCCGATCGGCAGGTTGACGGCGCCCTGCGCGGTGACGGCGTTGTAATTGCCATAGCTGGCCACCGCGTCGACCGTGCTCTTGCCCAGTTGCGGGCGGTTGGGGATGACGTTGATCGCGCCACCCGTCGCGTTGCGGCCATAGAGCGTCCCTTGCGGCCCCTTCAGCACCTCGACGCGCTGGAGGTCGTAGAAGCTGCCGCTGGTCGAGGACGGGCGCCCGATATAGACGCCGTCATAGTTGAACGCGACCGCCGGATCCGAATAGGCGTTGATCGTCGTGTTGCCGACACCGCGCAGGACGAAGGTCGTGTAGGACCCGCCCGTGCTTTCGGCGACGAGCGCGGGGACGACGCGCGACAGATCCTCGGGCCGGGTCACCGCCTGCCGCAGCAGATCATCGGGCTTGACGACGCTGATGGCGATCGGCGCACGTTGTGCACTTTCGGAGACGCGCTGCGCGGTCACGACGATGTCCGCCAGTCCGGCGCCGGTGTCTGGTGTGGCGGCGTCTGGCGCGGGCTGCGGCGCCGGCCGCTCGTTCGATGTTGTCGAAGGTGCCACCTGCGCAGCGGCGGGCGATATCATCGCCAGAGTGCTGGCGGTCGCGAGCAGCAAGACCACGCTCTTCATTATCGTCTCTCCTCTCCGATCGGATGCAGGTAATTCCCGCGTTCCTGAATTATTTATTCCGGGTATCATGAATATTACTGGGGCTCAAGCCCCGTGGACCGGTCCGCGCGGTGGGGCAGACGCCGTTGGATTCACGTCGAAGAGTCTTGCGATCAGGCGCGGCCAGCCGTCGTCGTGACACGCCGCGCGGCAGGGGCCATGGTTGGCGGGCGCGGGAAGCCGGACCGGCGTTAGTGCAGGGTTACTTGCGCGCGATCGGTCGCGGGTGCGATGTCGCCGAGGCGGCGATAGGCGATGAACAGCAGCAGCGTCGCCACGAGCGGCGCGACGATCATCGTCGCAAGGCCATAGCGCAGCGACTCGATGCCGTAGCGCGGCGCCAGCGCGTCGCTGACGAGGCCCACGAGGAACGGTGCCATCGCGCTACCGATCAGGCCGAAGGCGAACAGCATCAGCGTCGAGGCGAGCGCGCGAACCCGGTGACCGACGATGCCGCTGCCCAGCGCGAAGCACGGCGCGACGCCGAGCGAGACGAGAAAGGTCATGATCCCCGTTGCCGCCATCGCGCCGCCGATGGTCGGCGCGAACACGAACAGCGCGAGAAACGGCGTGGCGAGCGGCGTCGCGACCAGCGGCACGAGCAGCCCGGCGCGTTCGCTGCCGCGGCGGCGGACGAGCATGGTGGCGATAAGGCCGCCGATGACCGTGCCGGCGATCCCGCCGATGCCGACCGTCGGTCCGATCACCGCGCCGACCTCAGCGAGCGGGACGTGATGGCTGCGCTGCAAAAAGGCCGGTCCCCAGGCGCCGAGCACCGCGCCGACCGTACCGAGAAAACCGATGCCGAGCGACAGCGGGACGAAGCCCGGTGTCGCCAGCACGCGCCCGATCGCGCCGCTGCCGCCGACCAGCGCGTCGAGCGTCTCATCGCCCTGCCGCCGGACCGGGTCGCGCACCGCGAACATCATGCCCAGCATCAGCACCAGCCCGCCGATCCCGCAGGCGACGAACATCCAGCGCCAGCCATGCGCCGCCGCGAGCACCCCGGCGAGGATCGAGCCGCCGATCAGCCCGACAAAGGTGCCGGCCTGAAAGGTCGCCACCGCGCGCGGTCGTTCGGCCGGCGCGCGCAGATCGCCGATCATCGACAGGGCGACGGGGAAGACCGTCGCTTCGCCGACGCCGACCAGCACCAGCGCCGCGGCGAGGCTGGCAAAGCCGCTGGCCATACCGATCAGCGCGGTGGCGAGCGACCAGATCATCACGCCGATGAGCAGGATGAGCTTGCGATTGCCGCGATCGACCCAGTGCGAGATGGCCACCCCGGCGACCAGGTTGAAGGCGATGAAGACCGCGCCGTTCAGCAACGACATCTGCGTGTCGCTGAGCAGCAGGTCGCGCTTGACCGGATCGACGACGACGCCGAGCAGCGCGCGGTCGCCCCAGCTCAGCGTGTTGGCGAGAAACAGTGCCGCCAGCGTCGGCCCCGCGCGCACGCTCCGGTTGGTCAGATCCGCCGATGTCATGGCGCTCACTCTCCTGCCTGGGCCGGCGACCTTTGCGGCCGTCCGGTGGGAATCTTCGTTGTCGGCGCGTCGCCGTCGGCGATGCCTGTTACGCTATGCGCCGGCGCCCGGTCGTTCGACCGTCAGACCCAGCAGGTCGGCGGCATTGAGCCCCATGATTCGCGCCTGCGCGTCGTCGCTCAGCCGGGCATGGAAACTCACCGGGTCGGGCTCGCTCATGTCGAAGGGATAGTCGCTGCCGAGGCACAGTCGATCGGCGCCGTGCGTCCGCACCAGGCTGTCGAGTTCGTCCCGGTCGAACACCAAAGTATCGAGCCAGAGCTTGCGCAGATAGCTGGACGGCTTGTGCGCGCAATCCGCCGAGCAATCGGCACGGGCGTGCCAGCCATGGTCCATGCGGCCCCAATAGCCGGGCATATAGCCGCCGCCATGCGCGACGCAGATCTTCAGCCCCGGATGCCGATCGAGCACACCGCCGAAAATCAGATGGCCGATGGCCAGTGTCGATTCGAGCGGATTGCCGATGAGATTGTTGAAATAATAATCGCTCATCCGCTGCGCATGGGTGAACCCCAGCGGATGGAGGAACAGCAGGACGCCAAGCTCCTCCGCTGCGGCCCAAAAGGGCTGGAAGCGCGCGTCGTGATAATCCACGCCGTTGACGTTCGAGCTGATCTCGATCCCGCGCAGATCCAGATCGCGGACGCAGCGCCGCATCTCCTCGACAGCTAGGCCGACATCCTGCAACGGCACCGTCCCCATGCCGACGAACCGGCCGGGCGTGGCAGCGACCGCAGCGGCGATGCCGTCATTGACCGCGCGCGCCGCCGCGCGACCCGTTTCGGGGTCGGTGTAATAGAAATATTGCCCGGGGCTCGGGCTGATCGCCTGCACGTCGATGCCCAGCCGATCCATGTCCTGCAGCCGGGTGTCGACGGTGTTGAGCGTGCGGCCGATCGCGGCGAACTGCGCGCGGTTGACCTCGCTCGTCCTGGCGTTGGTGAAGTCGTTGATGCCAGGCGGCGGGCCGGGATAGACGGCCTGGACGATCGCGTCGGCCGCCGGAATGCCGAGATGACAGTGGATATCGACGACGAGATGCCGCCCCCGGGCGTTGACGCGGATCGGCTGGCGGTCGCCGCAGGTCGTGATGGTCATGCGTCTGTCTCCGTGCCGTTCCGCGCCGGAACGACGGTGCCGCTGCAATCGCCGAAACCGATCGGCCGGTAGCCGGCGGCATGCGCGCGGCCGCGGATGGTCAGCGTGTCGCCATCCTCCAGCATATTGCGCGTCGATCCGTCGGGCAGCGTGATCGGGCTGCCGCCGCGCAGCGTGATCTCGGCGAGGCACGCCCGCGCCGTGTCGGCCGCGCCGGAAACGGTGCCCGTCGCGATCAGGTCGCCCGGTTCGAGCGGCGCGCCGTTCGAGGCCTGGTGCGCCGCCATCTGCGCCAGCGTCCAGTAAAGGTCGGATAGCTCGGTCTCGACGATCCGCTGGCTGGCGCCGACGGCGGTGGCGAGGTCGGCGGTCAGGGTAATGGCAATCGCGCCGTGCGTGCGGTCGGTCCTGTCGTCCAGATAAGCGGGAACGGCAGGCTCGGGGTCGGGCCGGCCGCGCGCGGCGACGCGGAACGGCGCGAGCGCCTCCATCGTCACGATCCACGGGCTGATCGTCGTCAGGAAGCTCTTGCCGAGATGGGGCCCGAGAATCATCTCGAAAAACTGGATGCCGCGCGCCGACCAGTCATTGACCAGGCAACAGCCGAACAGCAGCGCCTCGGCTTCCGCGACGGTGACCGCATCACCCAATTCGTTGCCGGCGCGTAGCCAGACGCCGAATTCGAGCTCGAAATCGAGCATCGGTTCCGGGCCCCATTTCACGTCATTGCTGCCCGCTGGTGCCTCGAACTGCCCCATCGGGCGGACGACCGGGGTGCCGCTTGCCCGCACCGAACTGGCGCGGCCATTATAGGCGACCGGCAGCGACAGCGCGGCATGCTTGGGCACACCGCCCCCGCCCATGCGCGAGATATGCTCATAGGAAGTGCAGAAGTCGGTGAAGGCGGCCGGCTTTAGCGGCATCAGCAGTTCGGCCGCGTCCATCGCGACCAGCACGGGCTCCAGTGCCGCGCGGTGTGCGCTGCCGTCGCGGAACAGCGCAAAGATTTGCGCCCGCAGCGCGCTGACGGCTGCCGGCGGAGCGGCGAGCAACGGCAGCAACGTGTCGTGCGATCCGGCCCGGGCCGCGGCAAGGGCGTCGCCGTCGAGCAGGCCCGTCTCGGCGAGGCGGGGCAGATCGATGATGCGGTCGCCCAGCGCGACGCCGCCGCGCGCGCCGCTCTCGCTTGTGCGGAAAATGCCGAAAGGCAGGTTCTGCAGCGGAAAGTCGGTGTCCCCGTTCGCGCTGGCGACCCAGCTCGTCGCCGCCGGATCATGCGTCGCATTGATCTCAATGGTCATGCTGGCAGCCCTCGGCATGACGCGTCGTTTCCCAGTGATAACGGCCCATCGCGCCGAACAGGTCGCGCGCCTCGTCGGGCGTGAACTGGGTGCCCCAATGCCGGTAAAGCGAGAACACATTGGCGACGATGCGTTCGGGGTCGGACCAGCCGCGATATTCGGTCATGTTGATGTCGCGGGCGGTCTCGAGCCAGCCCATGCCGGCATCGAAGCGCTTGCGCGTTTCGTCGCGGACATATTCGAAATAGGCCTTGAGGTTCTTGACCGCCGTCACATCGGTGATCGGGCCGTGCCCGGGCACGACGATCGCCGGATCGAGCGACACGATGTGGTCGCAGGCGGCAATCCAGTTCTCGATCGGGCCGGCCCACATGATCGGGTGCCCCTCGTTGAAGATGAGATCGCCGGTGAAGACGGTGCGGTCTTCGGGCACCCAGGCGAGCGTGTCGGAATTGGTATGGGCGGGGCCCAGATCGCGCAGCTCGACCGTCTTGTCGCCCACCGTCAGCGTCATCTGGCCGTCGAACAAAGTGGTCGGGAAGGTGAAGGCGTCGATCCCGCCGAAATCGAAGCGGCCCATGGTCTCGAACAGAAAGGCGCCGGCATCGCCCATGTTCATGTAATTGGTGCGCAGCGCCGCCAGGCCATGCGGATCGTAATCGTGCATGTCGTCGCGGCACCGCGTTGTCGCGATGATCTCGGCGCCCTCGACCAGCCCGTTGCCGAGAAAGTGATCGGGGTTGGCGTGGGTGTTGAACAGGCGGTCGATGCGCTCGCCACCCGGCACCTTCTTGAAGGCGTCGAGCATGTCGCGCGTCAGGTCGAGCCCCATCAGCGTATCAACCAGCAACGTTTCGCCGCGCGAGCTGATCAGGCCCGCGTTCGACCAGCCCCAGCCGCCATCGGGCTGGACATAGCCATACAGTCCGCTGCCCAGATCGTGCACGCCGCGGGTAAAGGGCCAGGTCCGCATCCGTCTCTCCTCGCTGCTTTAACTGCTTGATGGGCGCTTGTAAGACCGAAATTCCGCTTTGCAAGAATTGTTGCGGCGGTTGCCCCGGCCGCCCGTCCCTGCCAACAATCGGTGTATGAAAAAAACGGGCGTGAAAGCGGATACGGGCGCGGGCCAACCGGCGAAAAAGCGCCGTCGTCAGGGGCGGCCGGCGGCCGGGGTCGGTGGCGAGGCGCGCGATACCGTGCTCGCCGCCGCGCTGAACCTGTTGCGGACGTCACCCCCCAATGAGGTTTCGATTGCCGCCGTCGCGCGCGAGGCGGGCGTCGATCCCAAGCTGATCCGCTATTATTTTGGCTCGCGCGAGGCGCTGCTGCTCGAAGTCGCGAAGCACCTGGCCGAGTCGGACGACCCGCCTTTCGCGCAGGATCATCCCGTCGCCGCGCTCGAGGAGTTCATCCACCGGACGTTCCGTTTCACGCGCTCGGCCAAGTACATGCAGCGCCTCATGGTCGAGGAACTGAGCGGTGCGCGCTCGCCGGCTGTGCGTGACCAGGTGCGGGCGTGGAGCAAGGGGCCGATCGACTTTTACGAACGGCTCGGGCGCCATGCGAAGGATAAGGAACTTGCCGAATTCGATCCGCTGTTCCTGCATCTGGCGATCGTCGGCATCAGTGACTTCTTCGCATCGGGCCAGCCGCTTATCCGCCTGCTCGTGCCCCCCGACACCGACATGAGCGAGCTCGAACAAAAATATGAACAGTTCGTCGTACGCCTGCTGCTCGATGGGCTAAGGCGACGCGATCCGTCCTGACGCGACAAAACCGAGCACGCCGACGCCCTGTTGCTTTATCGCAGATCAGGAGTCCGCCTCGTTCATCTCGCTGGCTGTCGCCGAGCGACGTTTGAGGTGGCTGTCGTTCTGCTCGAAGGGCATGCGTCGTCTGGGCGCTTCCCCCCCGGGTAAACGCTAGCCAAGCTCGCGGCTGCACTCGACCAGAATCCGGCGCAGCCAGACATGCGCCTCCGCGCTGTGCACCCTGGGATGCCACGCCATCGACAGGTCGTTGTCGGGAAAATCGAACGGCGGCTTCACGATGCGGATCTGCTCGCCGAAGCTGCGCGCGAGCCGCTCGGGAAACATCGCCACCATTTGCGTCATGGCGACGAGCGTCGGGGCGAGCGAGAAGTGCGAAATGCGCGTCGCGATCCGTCGCTCCAGGCCACGTTCGGCCAGAAAGCTGTCGATCAAATTGGGGTAGATCGGCCGCTCGCTTTCAAGCGCGATGTGATCCAGCGCGACGAACTCTTCGGCGGTGATCGTGTCGCCGATCAACGGATGGTTCTTCGCGCAGATAAGCACGATATGGTCGTCGAGCAGCTTGCGCCGGTGCCAATGCGGCGGCAGCGACCGCAGCCAGCCGAGCCGGAGGTCATAATTGCCGGCGTCGAGATCGGCGAGATCGGTCTGTCGGTTGGGGATGATCGCGATGCTCGTCTGTATCCCCGGAGCCTGGGCGTGCAGAATATTGAGCAGCGCCGGCAGCAGCACCTGCCCGGCATGATCGGTGATGCCCAGCTTGAATCGCACGGTCGAACGCGCCGGGTCGAACGCTTCGTGATCGAAGACCTTCGCGACCTCGGCGATGGCAGTGTCGAGCCGGGCGCGGATCGCCTCGCCGCGCGCCGTCAGCACCAGCCCGGTGCGATCACGTACGAGCAGCGGGTCGCCGAACACCGCCCGGAGCCTTGCCAGCGCATGGCTCATCGCCGGCTGCGATAAGCCCATTTCGCGGGCGACACGGGTCAGGTGCCGCTCGCTGAGCAATTTGTGCAGCGCGACCAACGTGCCGATGTCGAGCTTACGAATATTCGCGTCGAGAATAGTCATCATGACATTCATGCATTAGCGCTTATTCTGCCTGCACGATACAGCGCTGTTCAACCCAAGAGCCCCTGAACGGGCCCGGAGAGGATGACAGTGCGGTGACCGATGCGTCCGGTATCATGACCAAGGCCCATCAATCGGCGATGACGCCGCGCAATGCCGCGCTGTTTCGCTCGCTGGATGCGGTGCGCGAGGGACGTTTCACGGTCAGCATCGTCAAGTCGCAGCTGATGACGGCGTCGTTCGAGGCAACCGAAGGTCAGCCGCAGGTCATCCGTGTTGCCCGCGCGCTGGAAGCCGTGCTGCGCGGTGTGCCCGTCTTCATCGAACCACATGACCTGATCGCGGGCAATCTGGTCGCGAAGCCGGGCGCGGTCGAACTCAGCAGCCTGTGGGCAAACTGGGGTGAAGACGAGCTCGACGCATTGTGCGCCGCCGGGTTCGCGGTGGACGATGATGACCGCCCCGAGATCGCGCGCATCAACGCCTATTGGCAGAACCGCTCGCTTACCGCGCGGATGACGTCGCGCTACGACGATGCGCGGCTGTGGCCCTATGCCCAGCTCGGCGTCGTCCTCCCCACCTTCCGTTCGAAGGAGGAAGGCTGGGGACCCGGCGGCATGATCGGCTGCGGTTGGGGCATCCATCACGAAATCAGCCAGATCATCGGGGTGTTCGACTATGGCCGCGTCCTGCGCGAAGGCCTGGGGTCGCTGCTGGCCGAGGCACGCGAAAAGCTTGCCGCGACCCGATTGATGACGGCAGAGGACGTCGCGCGGTCGGAACTGCTTCAGGCGATGGTGATCGCGCTCGAAGCCATCGTTCACTTCGCCGGTCGCCTGGCCGACGCGGCCGAAGCCGATGCCGCGACGGCCGAGCCCGATCGGGCAGCCGAACTGCGTCACATGGCCGGAATGTGCCGCCACGTCCCGCTCCACCCCGCGCGCGATTTCCGCGAGGGCCTGCAGTCGCTCTGGATCGTCTGGTCGATGATCCTGCCGGCGGGAATCCTTTCCTTCGGGCGGCTCGACCAGCTGCTCGGCGGTTACTACGAGGCCGACATCGCGGCGGGCCGCATCGACGAAGCGGCCGCGCTCGAGCTCATGCAATGGTTGCGCATGAAGGACTCGCAGATCGTCATCACCTCCGGCCAGACGCACCGCGCCAAATATGGCGGGCTGGCGAAATGGCACAATTGCGCGATCGGGGGACAGACGCCCGACGGGCGCGACGCGACCAACGCCCTCAGCTACCTGCTGCTCAAGGCGGCGCGCACCTGCCCGACGCCGCATCCGACGCTGACGATGCGCGTGCATGACGGTACGCCCGACGCCTTGCTGGACGTGGCGCTCGAGCTGGTCGGTACCGGCATCGGCCTTCCCGCGTTCCTCGGCGACCGATCGGTAATCGCGTTCCTCGAGCGCGAGGGAGTCACGCCGGAAAAGGCGCGCGACTATGCCGTTGCCGGGTGCCTGGGCATCAATGTCATCGGCCAGTCGCGGATGGTGGCGTCGCCGATGTTCGTCGCGCCGCTGGTACTGCGCTTCGCGCTGCTCGGTGGGGTCGATCCGCGCACCTGCGAACAGGTCGGCCCCCGGACGCCCAGGCTTGACGCATGCGACGACTTTGCTGCGTTCGAGGCCGCATTCCGCACCCAGTTCGCGCATTTCCTGGAACTGCAGGCCGAGTTCAACAACGTCACGATCCAGAGCTATGGCGAGCGCTTCCCGCAGCCGGTCGAATCCGCGCTGATGGATGGCGGCATCGGCGCGGACAAGAACATCCTCGGCCGCACGCTGCCGTTCGAGAACGGCTCCGCCGTCAACCCGATCGGCTTGATCAACGTGGCCGATTCACTGGTCGCGATCCGCAAATTGGTGTTCGAGGACCGAAAGGTTGGCGCGGAAGCGCTGCTCGGCCACCTCGCGAGCGACTGGGCTGGCGAGGAAGGCGAACGCGTGCGCCAGTTGATGCTGGCAGCGCCCAAATATGGCAACGACGATCCCGAGGCAGATATGGCCGCAGCCAGCCTCTACCGCTTCTGCGCCGACACGATCACGCGCTTCGACACGACCTATGGCGGCAAGCACAAGGCGGGGTCGATCACGATCGGCACCTGCATCATGCCGGGCGGACGCGCGAGCGGTGCCACCCCCGATGGACGCCGCGCCGCGGACGGGCTCGCCGACGAATCGCTGACGCCCATGCGTCGCCGCGATCGCAACGGCCTTGCGGCGCTGCTCGACAGCGCGCTCAGCATCGATCAGGCGAGCTGGCAGGCGCTGTCGCTCGACCTCCGCCTCGCGCCGGCGCTGTTCGCGACCGAGGCCAGCCGTGCGCGGATCGCCGCCGTAATGCGCGACTATTTCGGTCGTGGCGGCAAGCACATCCAGTTCAATGCCGTGTCGACCGAGGTGCTGCGCGCCGCGCAGGCCGAGCCCGATAAACATCTCGACCTGATCGTCCGGATCGGCGGGTGCAGCGCCTATTTTACGCAATTGGCGCCTGAGGTGCAGGAAGAAATCATCGATCGGACCGAATATGCAGCCCTCGACTGATCGGGCGATCGAGGAGCCGTTGGCGGAGGCGCCAGGCACCGTCGTGACCGGGGGAGCCCGGCTCGCGCTGTTCTTCCTGTTTCTGCTCAACACATTGCTGGTGCTCGACAAGATCGTCTTCACCGTGCTGCTCGAACCGATCAAGACCGAGTTCAAGCTCGACGATTTCCGGCTCGGGCTGCTTACGGGCGCTGTCTATGCGCTATGCCTGGGCATTGCGAGCATGCCGTTCGGCATCTTGGCGGATCGGCGCAACCGCCGGAACCTGGCCTCGGCATGTCTCGCCTTCTGGTCGTTGATGACCGCGCTGTGCGGTGTCGCACAGAATTACACGATGCTGCTTGCCGCCCGCCTCGGCGTCGGGATCGGTGAGGCTGGCGGTGGCCCAGCCTCGCTGTCGATTATCGCCGACCTGTTCGAGCATCGCCGTCGCGCGACGGCGATGGCAGTCTTCTCGCTCGGCACGCCGATGGCGGCGCTGATCAACCTCACCATCAACACGCAGATCGCCCACCTATGGGGCTGGCGCGCTGCCCTGCTCGCCGCCGCCGTGCCCGGGCTGGTGCTGGCGCTGGCGATGTGGCTGTTCATGCGTGAGCCCGCGCGCGGAACCGCTTCATCGCGAGGCGCTGCGCCGCCGTTGGGCGAAGTGCTGCGTGTCGTCGTCGCGCAGCGCTCACTGTTCTTGCTGCTTGGCGGCGGCATGTGCGCCTATGTCGTGCTGGCGGGCGTGAGCTCATGGAACTTCTCGTTTCTCGTGCGCACGCACCATGTGAAGCTGAATGAGGTCGGGCCGCTGCTCGGCGTTTCGATCGCCGGTGCCGGCTTTGTCGGTCTTTACGCCAGCGGTCGACTCGCCGACCTGCTTTCCACCCGCGACGAGCGCTGGCGTACGCGCGTCATGGCCGCGACGACGCTGGCGTCGGTCGCGTTCGGTATCGCCGCGTTCACGGTACGCGACTGGCATCTGGCCGTCGCGTCCACTGCGGGCCTTGCCGCCTGCGCCAGCCTGTGGCTCGCGCCCGGCTATGCCCTGTCGCAGAGCCTCGTCCCGGTGCGCATGCGCGGCACGGTCGGCGCCATCATGTTCCTGCTGGCCAATGTGGTCGGCTACGGCCTCGGGCCGCCGCTGGCGGGTTTTTTGAGCGATCGCTTCGCCGAAGCGGGCGCGGCCAACCCGCTCAAGGCGGCGCTGGTCCTGATGGTTACCTTCAACCTGATCTCGGCGGGGCTCTTCCTGCTCGCCGGACGCACGCTGCGCGAAGATCTCGCGGCAGCAGGACAATGAAACCCAAAGGGAGGGGAGTGAGACTGATGAGGAACGAATACGCGCTTCGCGCCGCGATATCGACGCTCGCCATCGTGCTGGCGTCGGGCACCGCCAGGGCCCAAACCGTCGCGCCGGGGGCGACGCCGCCGGTAGTCCCGGCTGCGGCGAACGACACGGGCGTCGGCGATATTGTCGTCACCGCACAGCGTCGCGAACAACGACTGCAGGATACGCCGATTTCGGTCGCGGCGATCTCGGGCGAGGGGCTGGCGCAGCGCGGTGTCGTCAACATCAAGACGCTCACCAATTTCATCCCCAATGTCGAGCTGACCAACACCAACCGCCCGACCGCTGGCGGCTCGGCCTATGCGGCGTGGATCCGCGGCGTCGGCACGGGCGACTATGCCTTTCCGACCGACCCCGGCATCGGCATCTATGTCGACGGCGTCTATCTGGCACGGACGCTGGGTGGCCTGCTCAGCGTGGCCGATATCGAGCGGATCGAAGTGCTGCGCGGCCCGCAAGGGACATTGTACGGCCGCAACACGATCGGCGGCGCGATCAACGTCGTCACCGCGACGCCGCACCTGACGGGCGACGTGGACGGCAAACTGACGGTCCGCGCCGGCAATTATGGACGGGCCGACGTCGTTAGCACGATCAACCTGCCGCTGGTGCAGGACAAGGTCGGGCTTAAGCTGTCCGCCAGCTATTTCAGCATGGACGGCTTCGGCCACCGCATCCTGACAGGCGAGAAGTTGAACGGCGAGGACCGGCTGGTGCTGCGCGGCGGCCTGCTCGTGCAGCTGGCGGATACCCTCACCCTCGACATGCGCGGCGACTTCAGCCGCCAGCGCAACCGCGGCTCGGTCGCGCAGATCTATCGCGGGCTGGGCGGCGCAACGCCCGCCAACGTCGCCCGCTTCAACACCATTGCCGCACCGTCGCAGGCGGCGGCCGCTGGGCTTCCGGTCGGCACCGTCTATGGCGGCGCCTTCGCGCTGCCGGACAGTTACAGCAGCTACTCGACCAGCCCGCTGCAGGACGACTATGACATTGGCGGTGGCTCCGCGACATTCGCCTGGAGCCCCAGCGCAGCGTTCAACGTCAAGTCGATCACGGCCTACCGATCGCTCGCGACGCGCATCCAGGTGGACGGCGACAACAGCCCCTTCACCATCTCGACCACCAACGAAGCGATCCATGACCACCAGTTCAGCCAGGAACTGCAGTTCAGCGGGAAGCTCTTTGGCGATCGAGTCAAATATCTCGCCGGTCTCTATTATTTCGCGGAGGACGGGCGCTCCGACAAGCTCAGCTACAGCTTCCACGGCGTCTATGAGATCACCGGGACGGCCAGCGACGCGCGCGACACCTTCACCGCCCAGCAATATCGCGCCCGCTCCTACGCGGCTTTCACGCAGGAGGACATTGCGCTCGACGATCACCTCGAACTGTCGCTCGGCGCGCGCATCAATCGCGACAAGAAGGACTTCACCGTCCAGGTCACCCTGCCGCAGCGCGCCAACGCCGTGTCGATCCCGTTACAGACCCGCAGTGCCGCATGGACGTCCTTCACGCCGCGCGTTGGCCTTAACTGGAAGCCGACGAACGACATTCTCGTCTACGGAAGCTGGTCGACCGGCTTCAAGAGCGGCGGCTTCTCCAACCCGACCGCAACGCTCGCCGCGCCGATCTACAACCCGGAGAAGCTGACGACCTTCGAACTCGGCACCAAGACGCAGTGGTTCGACAATGCCTTGACCTTCAACCTCGCCGGCTTCGTGTCGAAATGGCGGGATATCCAGCTCAACGTCATCGTGCCGGGACCGACCGGCGGCGTCGTCAACCTGACGAGCAATGGCGGCACCGCGAAACTCTACGGGTTCGAGGCGGAGCTGGTCGCCCGCCCGACGCGCGCGCTGCGTCTCAACCTCGGCGTCGGCTATACCCATAACGAGTTCACCGAACTCGCGGCCGGTGCGGTGACGGCGGGAATCACGCTCGGTACCAAGCTGCCCCACGTCCCCGCCTGGTCGGTCACGCCGGGCCTTCAATATGACGCCGACACGCAGCTTGGCCACTTCACCTTGCGCAGCGACCTGAGCTATCGCAGCGATCAGTTCCTGACGATCGCCGACCCGGTGTCCTTGCAGAAGGGCTATGCCCTGCTCAGCGCGCGGCTCAGCTTCTCGCCGGCCGGGATGCGCAACCTCGAACTGGGGATCGAGGCGACGAACCTCACCGACCATCGCTACCTCGTCTATCACCAGCAGGCGGCGATCTTCGGCGTGGAGATCACCCAGCCGGGCGATCCGCGCCTGATCGCAGGCACCGCGACCTTGCGGTTCTGAGCATGGAATATCGCACCATTTCCCCGGCGATCCCGCCTGTATCAGCGATATCGCTGGGGTCGTGGAACACCTTCTCGCGCTGTGCGCCGGGGGAATTGCGCACGCTCCTGGCACGCGCCTTCGACTGCGGCATCAACCTGCTCGATGTCGGCTATTATTGGGACAAGCCCGACACCGAAGATGCCGTGGCCGATGCCCTGAACGGGCTCGGCACGGCGCGCGAGCGCTATCTGATCGCGCAGAAGCTGTGGCTGTGGGACTATCCTGCCGAGAGTTTCGAGGCGCAATTGTCGCGTTCGCTTGCGCGACTGCGGACCGATCATGTCGACATCGTCATGGTCTCCCGCCCCACGGCAGGCCTCGTCTTCGAGGAGTATGTGGCGGAGGTCACGGCGCTGATCGCCAAGGGCATGGCGCGCGCCTGGGGCGTGACCAATTTCGAGCCCGAGCAGGTGCGCCGTGCGGCCGCATTGTGCGACGCGCAAGGCTGGCCACGGCCCGCGATGCTGCAGATGCAGTATAATGTGATGCGGCGCGGCGTCGTCGAGGGCCCCGACTATGCCGAACTATTCGCGTCTGGCGACATCGGCCTGTGCGCTGCGCACACCATGGAGGGGGGCATCCTCGCCGGACACCTGATGCGCGACCGCGTCGACCCGCCGGCCTTTGCCGAAGGCGTTCGCCCGCCGGAGCGCAACATCGCCCGCGATTCAGGCGGCATTCGCGAGGAAATACGCGCGCGCCAGCCCCGGCTCGCAGCGCTCGCCGCACGGATCGGCGCGACCCCCGCGCGGCTCGCGATCGCCTTCGCGCTGTCGCATCCCGCGCGTGCTACCGTGCTGATCGGCGCGACGCGACCCGAACAGCTGGACGATGACGTAGCGGCGTTGGCGCTCGTCGCGCGCCTGCCCGAGATAAAGGCCGAGCTGGACGCACTGGCGATCGGCGGAGTCGGGCACCCCAAGCTGTTCAACCCGCACAACGATATCTGACCCCGCATGGCCGTCGGTCCGTCCGTCCCGGCAATGCCCGAGCTAGGGCCGATCACGCTTGGGACCGCGGCCTTCGGAAGCCCCGCACATGCCGCATGGAACATCGACGAAAATGCCGCGTGCCGGCTGGTTTCGCGCGCCGTCGACCTCGGCATCACCAGCTTCGACACCGGCAGCAGTTACGGCGCAGGTCTGGCCGAGCAATATCTGGGCAGTGCGCTCGCGCGCCTGGGGCGGCGGCACGAGATCACCGTCGCGACCAAGATCTTCTTTCCCAGCAATCCTGGCGCCGGCGACGGTGGGCTGTCGCGCCGCAACCTGATCGCGACGCTCGATCGCAGCCTCGCCCGGCTTCGCACCGACTATGTCGACCTGCTGATGATCCATCGTTTCGACCCCCTCGTCCCGATCGACGAAACGCTGCGCACGCTCGACGCGCTGGTCCGCTCGGGGCGGGTTCGTTTTCTCGGGGCGTCGTCGATGTCGGCGTGGCGGTTGATGAAGATGCTGGCGCACCAGCGGGGGCATGCACTCGCCCCCTTCGTCGCAATGCAAGGCCATTATAATCTGCTGTACCGCGAGGAAGAGCGCGAGATGCTTCCGCTGACCGTCGAGGAAGGGCTGATCTATGCTGCCTGGTCGCCGCTCGCGCGTGGCCGGCTGGCCGGGGCTGCGGGCGATCGGGCAAGGCTCGCCGAAGATCGCCGCGCGGTCGAGCGTTTCGATGCGACACTCGACACGCCGGTGCTGGGGGCACTGGATGCCCTGTCGACGCAGACGGGCTTTCCGCATGCGCAGCTCGCGCTCGCCTGGCTGATCAGGCAAGGCGTGGTTGCGGTCCTCGGCGCGTCCTGTCCGGAAGAGCTTTCGGTCGCGCTCGCCGCGCGCGAGACCGCCATGGCGATCGACTTCGGTGCGGTTGAGGCCGCTTACCGGCCTCACGGCGTTATCGGGTTCGATCCCAAGGACGAGACATTTGGTGCATGACGCGTGCTTTCGGCTGAACAGTCAAACCACCATGATCGCCGGTAGAAAATCAGGTGGCCGCCTCCGTTACCATCTGGTCAATCACGCCAAACGGCGCCTCGCCTTCCGATGAGATCGCTTCCATCCTTACCCTGTCTCCAAACGACATGAATTCGGTGGACGGCCGCCCGTGTGCAATGATCTCGATCGCACGACGCTCCGATAGGCAACTCGACCCTACCTCCTGGTAGTTGGCATTCGCCACGGTACCTGAGCCGATGATGGTGCCAGCAACCAGATCACGGGTGGCTGCCGCATGGGCGATCAACTCGTGAAAGCCGAAGTGCATTTCGCGGCCGTTCGCACGCCCGAACCGTGCGCCGTTCAACGCGATATCGAGATTCAGGTGAATGCGCCCTTCGCGCCAGTTGTTGCCCAGAGAATCCGGCGTGGCGGCAAACGGTGCCATCGAACATGCCGGCTTGGCCTGGATCCAGCCAAAGCCGGTCTTCATCTCGGGCACGGCAAGAGCCCGAAGCGACCAATCGTTGATCTGGACGAGAAGCTTGACATGGGCCAGCGCGGCGTCGGCGGTGACGCCCATCGGCACGGCATCGACAACGACGCCGAATTCGCCTTCGAAATCGATTCCGTCGTCCTGACGTCGAAACGGCACGGGATCATAAGGCCCATAGAAGCGATCTGACATACCCTGATACATCAAGGGTTTATCGGTAACGATGGGATCGGTTTTGAACGCGATCTGCATGAGCTCACCGTGCGCCGCGAAAGCAGAGCCATCGAGCCATTGCCACGAACGCGGCAACGGTGCGCGCAGCGTATCCGGGTCGATCGCTTCGCCCGCGCCTGTTTCGACGGCATCAGCGAGCTCTCGCAGATCTGCCTCGGCCCTATTCCAATGATCGATCGCGGCCAGGAGATTGGGCCATCGTTCGCCTGCCGGAACGCCGCGCGCGCCGTCCTTCGAGATCACGAGCAATTCGCCGTCGGGGGTGCCGTTGCTGCGGGTTGCAAGCCTCATCCGTCTATCCTTCGCATTCTAACCAAGACCTTGCTCATCGACGCCCTCGGTCGATAATGGCGGTACGGCAAACGCCGGCACCTCACAGCCTCGATCAACCCATGTGCGCCAGCCGCACGATATTTTCGACCAACGTCCTCGCCACCGCGCCGGCACCCGCCGCAGTGTGACCGATTTGATGCGGTGTCAGGATGAGATTGGGCGCGTCGCGCAACGGGCTGTCGTCCGGCAATGGCTCGACCGAGAAGCAATCGAGTGCCGCCGCACCGAGCGCACCGATGGTCAAGGCTTCGGCCAGCGCCGCCTCGTCGACCAACGCACCCCTGGCGGTATTCACCAGCAGCGCGCCGCGCTTCATGCGCGCGATCCGCGCGCGATCGATCAGATGGTGGGTATCGGGCGTCAGCGCGGCATGAAGGCTGATCAGGTCGCTCTGCTCGATCAAGATATCGAGCGGGACGCACTGCGCACCGTCCGGCAGGATGCCGCGGGACAGCGAGGGCGACGCCACCAGGACGGTGACGTTCCAGGCGCGCAGGCGGCGGACGACGTCGCGGCCGATCGCGCCATAGCCGATCACCCCGATCGTCAACTCGTCGATCGCGCGCGCGCGCCCGACATCGCGACGGACGCCCTGTTCGAAAGCGCGTTGCGCGCCCGGCAGGTCATGACAGCAGGCAAGCATCAGCATGATGGTTGCACCCGCCATCGCGGCGACGCCTTCGCGCGTCGCGCCGGTCAGCACGGGGATCGAACGGGCCGCCGCCGCCGCGACGTCGAAGCCCTCGCACCCGACCCCGACCCCGACGAGGCCGCGCAGTTGCGGGTTGTCGTCCAACCAAAGCGCGGTGCAACCCATCGTGCCCGGTCCGGCGACGATCTCGAACGGCTCTTCACAGCTGCGATCGAAGGAACCAACCTCCACGACCAGCCCGGCCGCGCGCAGATCGCACACGATGCTCTCCGTCGCAGCGGCGATCGACGCCGCCGGGACGAGCAGCACGCGCATCAGAGTTCCAGCTCGGCACCTTGCTGAATGCGCCGAAAAAGCGCCATTGCGCTCAGTGCCCGCGGCAGGCCGGCATAGGGAATTGTCTGGATGATGATTTCCTTCAATTCGTCATCGGTAATGCCGAGATTGTGCGCGTGCTTGAAATGAATGGCGACGCCGTGCGCGCCGATCGCGATCAGGATCGAGATGCAGATCAGTTCGCGATCCCTGAGTGACAGGCCCGGTCGCGCCCAGATCGTGCCGAAATTGGCTTCCGAGATGATCCGCCACAGATCCTCGTCGAGCTCGCGCACCCCCTCATTCTGGCCCCAGCCGAGCTGCTCGATGATCTTCAGGCCCGCCTGTTCGCGGTCGCTGCTGTCCGTCATCTCGATATTCTCCGTTGTTGGCTGGCGGGATTAGTTGAGTGTGCCCAGATAAACGACAATCGCCGCCGCGTCGGCAGCCGTGCCACCGGGATAGGCCATGCGCGTGCCGGGAACCGCAGCCTGTGGCCGGATCAGAAACGCCTGCAGTTCGCGGGGCGTCCATATCTTGCCCGAGCGGCGCAGCGCCGCCGAATAGGCAAAGTCGGGAACGCCGGCGGCAGGGCGGTTAACGACGCCGTGCAGGTCCGGGCCAGCGGCGCCCGAACCGTCGGCACCATGACATGCCGCACAATGCGCCTGAAACAGCGCCTGCCCCGTGACGGGCCTCGTTGGGCCCGCTTCCGCGCGTGCCAGGACACCAGTCGAAACCATCGCCGCTATCGCGGCCAGGATGCGCAAATGTTTCATCGGTTCAGAATCCCGATCTGCGCCGCCGCCTTGCCGCGCGGGATAGACCGCAAATAGGCGTAAATGTCCTTTGCATCGGCATCGCTGAGCACCTCGCGCGAATAAGCCGGCATGGCGCGCGCAGGCTCGCGAAGCTGCGCGAGGAACGCCTCGTAGGGAAGGGGGTCGGGCGCGAGCTTCGGCCCTTGCCAGCCGCCGCCATGCCCGACCGTACCATGGCACGCGTAACAGCCATTTTCCTGGAAATCGCGGCGACCTTTATGCGGGTCGCCCGCCGGGATGCTGGGTTGCTGTGCCGGGATCGGAGCGGCAGCGGCCAGCGCGAGCATCGCGAGGGCGACGGATTCTTTCATCATGCTTCAGCGTCCCTGCGAAACGACATCGATCAAGGCGGGCTCGCCGCGCGACACGATGTCGAGCCCGCGCCGGATCGCGGCGCGCAGATCGGCGGGGTCGGTGACCCGCTGCGCCGCGACGCCCATACCGCGCGCCAACTGGCTATAGTCGATATGCGGCAGCACGCAGCCCGTCGTTGCGCGGCGCACGCCGCGATTGCGCGCATTGGCCTGCTGCTGGATCTTCATGATCTCCTGGTGGTAGCCGCCATTATTGTGCACCAGATAAAGCAACGGGATCTGGTGATTGGCCGCCGTCCACAGCGCGCCTGGCGCCATCATGAAATCGCCGTCGCCACCGAAAACGATCGGCAGCCGGCCATGCTGTTTGTGCGCATAGGCCGCGCCGACTGCGGCACCCGGAAGATAACCAAGACCATAGCCGCCGGAATCACCGATGAACTGATATTGCTTCCTGGCATCCCACAATTGCTGTGGCCACAAACCTTCGAAATGGCAGCCGCCAAGCAGCGCCCAGTCCTTGTCGCGAACCTGATCGTAAAGTTCGGCCCAGACGCGCGCGGTGGTGATGGGTTGCGCGTCCCAGCCGATTGCCGCCGCCTCGCGTGACGCGGCGAGCGCCGCCAGATGCGCGCTGGCCAGGCTCGCCGCGCGCGCCTCGCGCGCCGCACGGCCCTCTACCGCAAGCGCCTGGCGGACGGCTTCGATCAGCGATGGCAGCGTCGCCTCGGCATCGCCGGCAATGGCGAGATCGACTTCGGCCAGCGCCTCGAACGCCTGGTAGTTGGCCTTGAGATAATAGTCATAGGTGCTGATGCTGATCTTTCGCGCCGTGGTCGCGGGCTTTGCCGTGCCCGCGAGATCCTGCACTTCGAGTGCGAGCACGACATCGGCCTGGCGCAGCGCGGTCGTCTTGCGCGACGATTGGTTGAGCGGATGGCGCCAGGGAAAGTTCATGCGCCCGCCGGCGTCGATCACCGCGGCAGACAGCAGTTCGGCCAGTTCGACGAGCAACGCCATGCCGGCCTCGCTGCGGATCGCGCGATCGGCGATGATGACCGGCGCGCTCGCCTTGGCCAACATCGCGGCCGCTTCCCGGACCGCACCCAGATCGCCCTGCGGTGCGCTTACCTTAGGCTTGCGCACCTTCGGCAAGGGCGTGCCTGCCGCAATCTCCTGCTCCTGCAGGTCGAGATCGAGCGCGAGCACCACCGGCCCCTGCGGCGGGACCATCGCCATCTGATAACCGCGCATCAGCGATTCGGCGAAATGGCCGATCGTCCGCGGCGTCTCGTCGAATTTGGTGAAATCCCGCGTCAACGCCGGCCCGTCGCTGACCGCATGCAACCAGTCGACCCAGCTCTCGCGTCCCTCGGGATTGGTGACCGAACCGCTCAGCACCATCACCGGCGCGCGGTCGCACCAGGCATTGTAGATCGCCATCGACGCGTGCTGCAGGCCGACCGTGGAATGCACCATCGCGGCGGCGGGCTCGCCGGTCACTTTCGCATAGCCATGCGCGAAGGCGACCGAAATCTCTTCATGCGTGACGCCGAACATCGTCATGGCCGGATCGCTGAGCATGCCGCGATTGATCACCGATTCTTGCAACGCGGCAAAGGTGCTGCCGGGAATTTCCGCGACGGTCGTAATCCCCAAGGTCTGCAGGGCATCGACCATGAAATCGCTGACATATTTGGGCCGTGCGCTTGGTGGCGCCGCCAGTCCAGCCGGGGCAGGCGCCGCAGTCGGCGCCGACGGCGCGGGATCGACCTCGAGTGCCGCGGACGGCGCGATCGGTACGCTGGAGCCGGCCTTTGCGCGCGCGGCATGCTGTTCCGCTGCCGCGTCGCGCGGCGCCATGGCGATGGCCAGGCCGCCCATTGAAAGACCCTTGAGCAACTGGCGACGATCGGCACCCATTTTCGCGTCGCTCAAAACTGTCTCCATGCCCGGCCATGCTGCCAGATCGGGCGATATTAGCTTTTGGGGTCGTCCGGCGCTGTCCTCTGGCTGAGGGACCGAGCGTCTTTAGCGCATCACCAGACGCGCCAGTTCATAGGCACTGGTCACGCCCAGCCGGCGATAGGCGCGCTTGCGATAGGTCAGCACCGAGGAGATGCCGATGCCGAGATCGAGGGCTGCCCCCTCGATCGACACGCCGATCGCCGCGCGCGCGCAGACCTGCGTTTCCCGAGGGGTAAGTGCGGGGAAGCCCAGCGTGAAACGCGCCTCAAGCTCGGCGATGCGGTCCGCACGGTGTTGCACCACCTCGCCGACCAGCAGGCGATGCCGGTCGATCAACGCGGTTGCGAGCCGGAAGAAACCTCCGAGCCAGTCGAGCTCGGCGGCGCCGAAGGCTGCCGACGGTGCTCGCCGCACAACGGTCAGGCAACGCCATGCCTTGTCGTGCTGCTGTACGAAGGAGACCCGCTCGACCACGCCGGCCCGCTCGAGCATCGCGCGGTAGCGCGGAACGACGATGTCGCGCGGCGATACCTGCAACCGGACCACCGCCGCCGGGTCGCGCACCATGTCGATCGCGGCCTGCAACGGGTCCGACGGCAGAAACTGACTGATATAGGTCGATGCCGGAACCGGCGGCTTTTCGGGCTCGGTTTCGGCGATCAGCGGCACCGCGCCGGCTGCGCCCTCGATCAGGTACAGCCGATCGACGGGTACGGTGTCCTTCAGGACACGAATGAAGGTGCGATAAAATCCCGCGCAGCCGACCATCCGCAATGCCGCAAGGAACGCTGGCAGCACCTCGGGCACGATAGGGTCCGCCTCGATACGCCGGAGAAGCGTCATTGCCGCCTCCCCGACAAGCGGTGCCGTCCCCAAGCCGGTGGACAGCGCGTGCCGCCGTGGCGGGCTATTGCCCGGTGCGCACGCAGCGGAGAGCGCATATGAAATTCGGCCTGTTCCTGGGCATCTGGGAAAACCCGTCGGTGGCGGACGATCATCGCGCGATTTTGCACCAGGTGATCGACTATGTCGTGCGCGCCGAGCAACTCGGCTTCGCCTCGGTCTTCCTCACCGAACATCATTTCACCGGATTGCCGCAAATCCCCTCCTCGATGATGGTTCTGTCGCATCTCGCCGCGCGCACCAACACGATCCGCCTGGGCACCGCTGTCGCCATCCTGCCGTGGCACAATCCGCTGCTGTTCGCCGAGGAGGTCGGCACCGTCGACCTGTTGTCCGACGGCCGCTTCGATTGCGGCATCGGCCGGGGTTTCCGTTTCGTCGAGTGCCAGGGCTTCGGCATCCCGGGTGAAGAATTGCAGGCGCGCTTCGACGAAGCGGTCGCGGTGCTGCGCAAGGCATGGGCGGCCCCGGGCAGGTTCTCGCACCAGGGCCGCTTCTGGCAGTTCACCGATGCGGTCATCGACGCACGATCGGTCCAGCAGCCGCATCCCCCGGTGTGGATCGCCGCCGGCAGCGACGCCTCGGCGCGCAAGGCGGCGCTGGAGGGAAACTCTCTGTTGCTCGACCAGTTCAGTGATTCGGGCCAGATCGGGTCGCGGCTCTCGGTCTATCGCGATGCGGTGCGGGAACAGGGCAAGAGCTTCGACCCGATGCGGGTCGGGGTGACGCGCGCCTTCCATGCGACGCGTGACGAAGCCGAGACGCGCGATGCGCTCGCCCATCACCAGCATGTCCTTGCCAACAATCGCAAGCTTTCTTCCGATCCGAACCAGCCGACCGAGGGCGTGCACCGGCCGCCGATGGCGACCGGCGATCCGGACGACATCTGGCTGATCGGCACGCCCGAACAGATCGTGGCGCGACTGGAGCGGTTGCAGGCCAAGGGCGTGGAATATGTCCTTTTGCTCGATGCCACGGGCGACCTGCGCAGCCTCGAACAGTTCGCCACCGAGATCATGCCGATGTTTGACCGCGACCTTTCAGTGGCCGCCTAGCTCAAATTGCATAGTCGGCGCCGGCGGTATCGAGCATGCGCCGCAGCGCGCCCCATTCCCGCGCAATGACGCTCTCGCCGCCCTGAAAGGCGCGCGCCATGAAGATGCAATCCTCCTCGCTCGGCCAGACCAAGTCGTTCTCGGGATCGGTGCAGGCGGAGAGCGTTGCGATCTGCATGCGGCAGGCCCGTTCCAGATAGTAGATGCGCGAGAAACATTCCGGCACGGTCGCGCCGATCACCAGCGGCCCGTGGTTGCGCAACATCAGCACATCGCCATCGCCCAGTGCCTGGGGCAGGCGGGCGCGCTTCTCGTGGCTGTTGAACGGCCCGCAATAATCGAGATAGCCGATCCTGCCATAGAAGCGCAGCGCATGCTGGCTCAGCGGCAACAGCCCTTTGCGATAGTTCGCCACGGCGATGGTGGCTTCGGTGTGGGCATGCATCACGCACGCGGCGCCCGGTTTCGCCATATGGATCGCACTGTGGATGCAGAAGCCGCCGACGCTGATTCCGAGGCCGCTCGGATCGGAAATGATCGTGCCGGCGACATCGCACTTCACCATCTGCGACGCACGGGCCTCGCCGAACAGATGGCCATAGGGCAGCTGCAGAAACTGCTGGTGCTGGCCGGGTACGCGGATCGATATGTGCGTGTGGATCAGGTCGGTAATGCCCAGCCAGTCGAACAGGCGATAGGCGCAGGCGAGTTCGACGCGTGCCTCCCATTCGGCTTCGGAACATTCCTCGGCGACGATCGGCCGCGAGGGCATTATGTTGGTCATATCCACTCGCAACTTCAGGTTAGGCATCGCATCGCCGATTGCCGATATCGGGTGGCCAAACGCTTCGCCGTTGCAGCGCATGGCCACCACGGCATCAGAACTTGGCCTGGGCCCGCACACCAAATGTCCGCGGCGGCAGCAGGCGTGCCCCGAACGCCTGATTGACGGCGTAGCTCGTGCTCATCGTCGTCGCCGTTACCTGGACGACGTTGGTGAGGTTGTCGACATAGGCCTTGATCGAGAAGGCGTTCTGCGGCGCTTCATAACCGGCGGTCAAATTGACGCGGGCCTTGCCGTTGGCGATTCCTTCGGGGAGATACGAAACGTCGGTCTGGTAATCGCTCTCGTAGCGGACATTGCCCGTCGCGACGAGCCGGCCGCCGTTAGCGAGCGGTAAGCCCTGTTCGATATTGCCGACAAGCGTCCAGGTCGGCGAACGTAACGTCGTCTGGTCTGAACAATTCACCGCCGAATTGGGCGGCGAGCCCGCCGAAACCACGCAGCTCGTGCGTGCCGCGGGCGGCGCGGCCAGCGTCAGATAGGTGAAATTATCGTATTTCGACCGCAGATACTGCGCCTGAAAGCCGATCCGTGTGGTCGGGGTGGCGAGGAACTCGGTGTCGAGATCGAGCCCATAGGCGTGCGACTTGGCCGCGTTTTCCGTCACCAGCGTCGAGGAGCCGCTGATCAGCTTGACGAAGCTTACCTGCTGGTTGGTGTAGTTAAGGTAGAAGGCTTCGAGATTGATCTGCACCCGGTTGTTGGCGAAGCGGTTCTTCGATCCCAGGACATAGGAAACCACTTTTTCAGGCTCATAGCTGGTGAAGCCCGGCGGCCCATAATAGAAGCCGCCCGCCTTGAAGCCCGTGCTGACATTGGCGTAGATCAGGCTACGCGGCGCAGCGTCGAACTCCACGCCCGCCTTCCAGGTAACCCGGTTCCAGTCGCGCGATCCGATGACGGAATTGACCACCGCGCCGGTCGGCCCGTCCGGGATGACGGGATCCGGGCCGTTCGCGAGAATCCGGTAGCGGTTGCTGTTGGAGTTCTTCTTTTCATAAGTGTAGCGCAGGCCGCCCACGAGCCGGAGGCTGCTGGTGGCGGCGAAGCTCAGCTGGCTGAAAAGCGCGCCGGTCCAGCCCGACAGGTTGGTCATCTGATCGCTGTAATTATGACCGGTCGCGCTCTCGCCATTGGCGCGGGCGTGCATCTCGGTGTCCAGATAGTAGCCGCCGATGACATAACCGAAACGCTGCCCCGACGGCGAAGCAAGCCGCAGTTCGAGCGACTTCTGTTTGGGATGCTGGTTTTCCAGGATCTGCCAGCTCGTCGCGGTGCTGCTGTAGCGCACGTCGGACTTGCGATAACCGCCGACCAGCGAAACGGTGCCGATGCCGGTACGCCAATCGACGTTCAGGCCGACACCATAATAGTCGCTGTCGAGATACGGATTGCGCGACTGCACGGCGATCCCGGCCGCCGTATAATAGCTCGGCAGGTCACCGACATCGGTATAGGGATCGGCGACGAAGCAGCTTGTCCCGGTGCGGCCCAGCGCGGCGCAGGACTTGCGCAGCGTGGCGCCGGGACCTTTGCCGCCCTCATGTGCCCAATCGGCCGAGAGCAGGATCGACACGTCTTCCGACGGATTGAACAGCAGCGAAGCGCGCAGCGCGTTCACGTCCTCGTCATTGGTGCCGAGGCTCATATAGCCGCTGTGCTTGGCGTGCTGCCCCGCCATGCGGAACGCCACGGTATCGGAGAAGGGCAGGTTCACCGCCGCGTTGATGTCGAAATGGCCGTAATTGCCGAGATCCGCACCGACATAACCACCGAGCGTAAAGGTCGGCTTGGCCGGCAGGATGTTGATCGCGCCGCCGGTCGCGTTGCGGCCGTAGAGCGTGCCTTGCGGCCCCTTCAGCAGCTCGACGCGGTCGAGATCGAAGAACAGCCCGCGGAACGTCGTCGGGGTCGCGAGGTAGACGCCGTTGACGTTCACCGCGATCGACGGATCCGAAAAGGCATTGCCGCTCAGGTTGCTGACCGAGCGAACGGTGAAGGTGGTATAGGGGCCGCCGCTCGGCTGTATCTCGATACCGGCCGTCTGGCGCGCGAGCGCATCGATGTTATTGACGCCGCGGGCGCGAAGATCGTCGCCGGAAATCGCCACGATCGACAGCGCGGCTTTTTGCACGCTTTCGCTGCGGCGCTGCGCCGTGACGACGATGTCCTTGAGCCCGGTCTGGCCGTCTTCGGTCTTCGCCGCGCTGGATTGAGCGGCGGCTTCCTGTGCGAAAGCGGGTGTCGCGCTCGCCGCCGCCAGCGCCAGAACCGACGCCCCCATGATATAGCTCTTCATTGCTATCCTCCCCTTTTCTTTTCGATGTTGGGAGGAGAGGTAGAAGGCACCCTCCGGGGCGTCTGTCCGTCTGCAAGAGGACAGGTCAGTCCGGGTCGTGTAGCGTGCCGCAACGGGACGCCGGGCTCAATGGCTGACCAGCGAACAGAGTTGGAAAGGGCTCGTCACGTTCAGGCGACCATAGGCGCGCTGGCGGTAGGTGAGCACCGAGGTCTTGCCGATCGCCAGGTCCAGCGCGGTCGCTTCCACGGTCATGCCGATCGCGGCCCGGGCGCAGACCTGGCGCTCGCGCCGGGTCAGCGCGGGAAAGCGCGCGGCGAAGCGCTCTTCCATTTGCGACACGGTCAGCTGCCTTAGCTTGTCGGTGCGATTGCGGTTGAGCGGCAGCATCGGCAAGGCCAGCCAGGCGAGATTGATCAATGAGGTCAGTTCGTCGTCCGAAAAATAGCCGTCGGATTCATGGCGGACGACGTTGAGGCCGCGCCACGCGTCTGTGCCCCGCTGCACGATGGAAATCCGCTCGATGATACCGGCGTCATCGAAGAACTGGCGCCTGAAGCCTGCCGAAGCGATGTCGGAGGGGCGGATGCGCTGGAAGGCGATGTCGCTGCATTCCGGCGTGGCGCGATAGGCGTCCTGGATCGGATCGAGCGTCATGTACGATTTGGTGTAGAGCGGCAGGAGATCGACCAGGCCGGGCTCGCAGTAATAATATTGCAGGCTGCTCTCGATCCGGCCCGTCGTCTCATACAGATAGATGCGCCGCGCGCCGGCAGTGACCGACATGACCGAATCGCGCACCGTCGATCCGAACTCCTCCGTTCCGATCGCGCCGAGCAGCTTCTCGTAAATCGGCCCGCACGACGCCAGTGTCCGCCACTGTTTGATCTGCTGAATTTCTGTCAACTCTCCCGCCCCCGGCTTTCAATCTTTCCGCTTATCTGGCTGCGTCATCATTCCATAACACGTCGCGTCGCGGCAATCACGAGCAATGCCCCTGCCGCCAGGATTGCCGGCGCGGCAAAAAGCGACATGACCGTCGTCTGCTGCATGCCGGCGTCGAGCCCGAAGCCGATCAGCACGGGCGCGATGATCGTTCCCACCCGGCCGATGCTCTTGGTCATGCCGATGCCGAGCGCGCGCAGATGATGCGGGTAGAAGCTCGCCAGCACCACATTGATGCCGGCATAGGCGCCCAGCGCGAAGAAGCCCGCCAGCACGAGAAGCAGCGCCAGCAGCGCGACCGGTGCCGTCGCAAGCACCTGGCCGATCCATAGCAGCAGGACCGCCGAAATGGTCAGCGAGGTGACCAGCACCCGGGTCGGGCCGAAGCGATCGATCAACGCACCGACGCCGAGCGCGGCAATGATCCCGCCCAGCCCGAAGATCGAGACCGACATCGACGCCAGCGACGCGCTGCGTCCGACCTGGACCATCAGGATCGGCAACCAGCTGTTGAGGCAGTAGCTGATCGTCAGCATCGAGATGAACAGCACCCACAGCATCATCGTGCCGATGAGATAGGGGGGCGCCATCAGCGTGGCCGCGATGCGCGCAGCGCGCGGCGCCGCCGCAGCGCTCGCGGCTTCGAGGATTGGCTCCTCCAGCCAGCGCCACGCCGCGCCAGCGGCGAGCAGGCAGATCGCGCCGAGCAGCACCATCGCCACACGCCACCCGCCCAAAATGAACAGTAGCGAGACCAGTCCGGCGATCGCGCACCCGGCGCCATAGCCGGTGAACAAGACGGTGATGATGAACCCACGCCGGCGCGGCGGTGCCGCCGCGGTCACCATGGCGAGACAGCTGGGCAGCGACCCGCCCAGAAAAAAGCCCGTGACGAGCCGGAGCGCGAACAATTGCTGGCTGTCCTGCGCGAAGCCCGAGAGCAGCTGGAACAGCCCGAAACCCAACAAGGTGACGATGATGACGGCCCGGTGCCCGGTCCGCGCCGCGGCCAGGGGAAACAGGATCAGGCCGAACATCTGGCCGATCAGATTGGCGGAGAAGATCGGCCCCAGCTGCGCGTTCGACAGCGACAGCGCCTTGGCGATGCTGGGCGCCAACGGGCCCATCACGGTGTGGATCAGGCCGTCGAGAAAATAGGCGGTGGAACAGATCGCGATGATCGCTGTCGCCGAGCGTGACAGACGCTCCGCCTTTTCCGCCGGGGCAGCCTCTTTGAACATCAGCATGACTGGCGACCTCTCCGCGCAAGCTTGTCGCACGCGCTCCTGTACATCGCTGTCCCCTGAGGAAAGGACAAAAGTGCGATGGGCCGATCCTGTCCCGGGGCAAGAGGACAGACGCGCTGCGCTGCGTCCGCCAATGAGCGACGGCAACCCCAGGGGAAAATTATTTCATGCTCGCCGGAAACAAGGTCATTTTCACGGTCGCCATCAACGGCGGCATGCAGCAGGATCGCGAAGGCGCGATCGTCCCAAAGCAACCGGTCGAAATCGGCGAAGAGGCGGCACGCTGTCATGCGGCGGGCGCCGCGATGGTCCACGTCCATGCCCGCGACAAGGATGGCAAGAACAGCGGCGACCCCGAAATCTATTCCCAGATCATCCAGGAGATCCGCAAGCGCTCGCCGATCCTGATCCAGACGACCAACGGCATCGGCGTGCGGCGCGACCCCAAGACCGGCCAGCTTTATTGGCCCGATGACACCGAGCGGCTTGGTCTGCTCGAAATCCAGCCGCAGCAGGATCTGTTCGGCATCGCCGCCGGCTCGGCCGACTTCTACAATCCGGAAGGCGGCTACCCCGGCGAGACACCCTATGTGAATTCGCCCGAGCTGCTGAAGAAGACCATCCAGGCGGTATACGCCAAGGGTTCGGCGCTCGAATATGAGGTGGTGGAAGCCAGTTCGCTGCACCGCCTGATGCGCTACGCCAATGAGGGGCTGTTCGATCGCGATCGCGACAATGTGTGGCTGCTCCATGGCGGTGGCTTCGGTGCGACCCCGGCCGTCGCGCGCAACGTCCTGTTCTCGATCGACGAGGGCCTGCGCCTGTTCCCCAAGGCGATCTGGGGTGTCACCGCCACCGGGCGCGACATGTTCAAGATCGTCACGCTCGGCCTGTCAATGGGGTGCGACCTGGCCCGCGTCGGCTTCGAGGACGGCGTCCACCTGCCCGACGGCAGCGTCGGCAAGCATAATAGTGACATGGTCCGCGCCGCGGTCGATATCGCCGCCATCTTCGGCCTGAAACCGGCGACGGTGGAGGAGGCACGCGAGCGGTTCCGCATCAAGCGCTGATCGCGATGGGCGCCCCGGCAATTCTCCGCGTAGGTCGCGCCCTGTAAGCCGAAACCACCAAGCGCAATGGTCGCCGCGATCTCTCGGCGAGCGATGATGTCATCAATAACCTCATCATATTTGCCGACGCGACCAACCGCCGCGCGAAGCCGCTGGTCACTGACCTCACCATGGGCTTCCACTCAGATTAGCGGGACAAAAAGCGCGAAAAATAGGTCGGTTTGCCGCTTATTTCGCTGAGCCAATGATGAATATGGCGGCTCATCGTAAAATAGATTCGTGTTTTCGCCTGTAATAGCCGCCAGAACAAACGCCGGCGGACGTCTATGGAAGTCTGTTAAATTAATAGCTTAAAGTAAATCTGTCCTTGCCTGTTCATGTCCGTCCGTGTATCTTATTGGACAAGTTGGACAAGCAGATGTCACGCACCGTCGTCGAATCCAGGATCACACCGCCCGCAGCCGCCTCGCTCCGCGGCAGAAACCCTATTGGCGCCAGCTGAGCGAGGGCGCGCATATCGGCTATTACCGGGGCAAGCGCAAAGGCACCTGGTTCGCACGCTTCTTCTGCGAACAGCGCAAGGACTATGTCTCCAGCGCGATCGGCGAAGCCGACGACACGCGCGACGCCGACGAGCTCGAGATCTTCACCTACAAGCAGGCGTTCGATCGCGCCCTCAGGTGGATCGACCTTGCCCGCACGGGTGTGACGGCCCCCGAGCCGGTCAGGGTCGTCCTGCCCGCAAATGATGGCGAGCTGACCGTCGGCAGCGCGGTCGATGCCTATATCGCACTGTGCGACGCGCGCCGCTCGAACCGCGCCGGGCGCGCCCTGCACTCCGACGCCTATTACACGCTCACCCGCTTCGTGCGCGTCGACGCGCTCGCCACCATCGCGCTGACCCGCCTGACCGTCTCGGACCTCCAGGCCTGGCAATTGCGGATCCAGCGTTCCAGAGCCTCGAGCATCCAGCGCGTCGTCAACGACCTCAAGGCAGCGCTCAACGCGACGTTCCGCAAGCACCGCGACAAGCTGCCCTCCGACCTCCCGGTCACCATCGAATATGGCCTCAAGGTCGAGTCGACCGAGCTGCTCGTCTCGGTCGCACGCGAAAACCAGATCCTGACCGACGACCAGGTCCGGCGCGTGGTCGCCGCCGCCATCGCACGCGACGAGGATCTCGGCCGCCTCGTGGTCCTGCTCGCCGCGACCGGCGCGCGCTTCTCGCAGCTCGCGCGGATGCGCGTCGGCGATGTCCAGGCCGATTATGGCCGGGTGCTCGTGCCGCAATCGTTCAAGGGCAAGAAGCGCAGCGTCGAATATACCCGCGTCCAGGTCGGCGCCGATACGCTTGCGGCACTCGCAACCGTGACGGCCGGCCGGCCGCCATCGGCGCCGCTGCTCGAACATTGGCGGATGCGTCAGACCGGCCCGATGGCATGGGAGCGGGTCGAGCGCGGGCCCTGGATGGCCTCTCGGAGATGACGCGGCCGTGGAAGAAGGCCGTCGAACAGGCCGGCCTGCCCGCATCGACGATACCCTATGCGCTGCGCCACAGCTCGATCGTGCGCGGCCTGCGGTTCGGTCTGCCGATCAGGCTGGTCGCGGCCCTTCACGATACCTCGGTTGCCATGATCGAGCGGCATTATTCGCGCTGGATCACCGAAGGCCTCGACGAGCTGGCAGCCCGCGCGGTTGTCCCGATCGTATCAATGGCCGCGTGATCGTCGCGAATGTGTATCGGCGTCCAAAGCCGGACCCCTGTGATCCTGTCGGTACGCGACCGAAAGAGCGAGGAGAGATCGGTATCGCCTGGGGTCCTGAGCGGCGGAGTTCACACGATAACTGATACTCATAGATCGCGCTGGATCGATATCGTGGCGACATATGATCGGGTCCCGCTCTGGATGCCGATCCACAGTGATGTGAGCCCTTCTCGAAACCACTGAGCCTGGGATTTCGGCGCGTTCCTGCCGATCGGATGCTCCGGCGCGCGCTCGCGTGCGTTCGGCTGTTCAGCCGAACGCTGCGGCCGTGTGGGCTAACCGGTCGTCAATCTCGGCGCGTGATGCGGTCACGCCGAGTTCCGTGGCGATCACCTTCCAGTCGGCCAGCGCGTCACGTACCGCGTCGATGATATCGGCGATCGTCCGATCCGACAGCCCATGCCGTCGTCCCAGCGTCACGACCTGCGCCCGGGTCGGCGTGCGGCCTTCGCCTTCGATGGCGAGGTAATGCTCACCACCCGGGCCGTTCGAGAACGTCAGGTCGTAAGCAGGCGCGAGGCGCCATTCGCCGTCGGCACCCAACAGATAGCTGTGCTGCCGCGTGTGATCGTCGCGATTGTGCGCCAGGATGTTGAACACCATCCGGCGGAACGCCTGCTCGACATCGCCGGCATGGCGGGTGATCGCTCTCGTCGCGCGCAACAGGCCATCATAATCGATGCTCGGCACGTCGGGCAGCGCCTCCAGCGCGCCCGCCAACGATACCATGTGCAGGCGGCGGCCAGGTGACGGGCGATCGAACCGGCGTGTCGCGAAATAGCCGAAGCCTTCTCTGGCCGGCAGCAGCCGCGACGGCGCCATGTCGATCCCGGCAGCGCGGGCCATTCGGGCATAGGCTTCCTCGACAGGGCCGATGTCGGCTGGGTCCAGCGTGGCGCGGAACTTGACGATCCATTCGTCATGGCCCTCGACCGTCGCACCTTCGCCGACGGTGCCATCGGCCGCGATGCCGACGCAGACCTTGGGGCGAGCGCCGCCTGAAGCGCCGCCCAGCTTTGCCAGCGCGTCGATTAGGTCGGTGTCCTCGCCCAGCAGCAAAATCCGCGACTGCTCGGCCAGCACGTCGAGATCGATCGCGACCGTGTCCTCCACCGGTGTGGTCGCGGGCTTATAGACCAGCGCGCCCCGCCCGCCGTTGCCGACGAGCGCGAGCCGATCGACGGGGCGCAATGCGTCCAGCCGGACGCCCAGCTTCTCCAACCGCCGCTTCATCAGCCGCCGCCCCCAGGCATCTGGCAGGCTGTCGGCGAGGAAGCCGTGCAGCCCGTCGAAGTCCCGTCCGCGAGCAGCCTGCAGGCCGGCTTCCGGTGGGTAGAGCAACGGATCGATCCGCCGTCGTATCTTGATCACCTCGGCTGACCATTCCAGCTGCGCCAAGCCGCCCGCCATCGCGAGCCGACCGATGGGCGAGGAAGGCTCACCTTCGTTCAACAGCAGACCGATCTCGAGTGGGACGCCGGGCGTGAGCTTCACGACGAAGCCTTCGATGACGGCGCACGCAGGCGGCGCTTCGGCGCTGCGGCGTGCTCGGCTCGCTGCTGTTGTAACAGGACGTCCATCGATGTGGCGGCAGGCTCGGGAAACAGCGCGGCGAGGTCGCGCTCGCACCGCAACGCGATCGCCGCACGGACCAGATCTTCGATCGACGCCTTTCCTTCGCTCTCCAGCCGCCGCCAGGTGCGATAGGCGACGCCGGCCCGGGCGGCGGCGTCGGCTTGTGTGAAGCTCATACCAAGCCGCCGGGCCCTGATACGCTGGCCCAGCGCAGCGGCCAACTCGGACGGCGTCTCTAGCATTGTCCTTATATGGACAACAACTATGCCAATGTCAATTTTATCGTCCAAATGTGGACGCTGGGTCATCAGTGCGTGTTTGCGATCGGCGGCCGATACGAAATCGTTTATGACGGTGCGGAAACACTTACTTTTTCGGCCTTGGCTGTGGATAGACGTTGAAACGGAAACCCCATCCTGTCGCGGCAGAACCAATGGCGAAATCTTGATGATCTGAAGTTTATGCGGCGTCCCGATCGGCGCTGATCAGGGCCCCGAGAAATTCGGTGCTGTTCGTCGCAACAATGATTTGGCCGATTTTCGGCGGGGGCCCGCTTCAACGCGTATCCACATGGGCGACACAATCCTTCCCAAGCGCGGGATTTCCAAGCGCTGCCGCCGACGTCGCCAGCGTGACGACGCCAAACAAGGAAGCTCGCAATGTGGGATCAGATGCTGCCGGGAATACTCCCGCGCTTGTGTTCACCCTGATTCCCCCTCGATCGCTGGTCATAGGCAAGTCACTGGGAAATTGACAGGATGAGGCGAGGGATGACCCAGGCTTTTCGCGCTGATATCTCTCAGGCCGTTAGGAGATCTGCGCGCTCCAAAAATGCTTCAAATTGTCACTGGTAACGGCGGCTCTCAGACCTTGTCATCCAAAAAAGCTGACAATCGGCATACGGCCCAGTTCCGGCCGTTTGGTGTTACCTGAACCAACGACCGCTTTCGGGACAGATATGAGAGCCCCTGAGTGGCCGGGTTTGTGAAGGATATCGGGCATCGTCAGATGTACGATATCCTCCAAAGCAGGAAGCCGCGTGCCACGGGCGGTGAGCTATGGGGTTTTCGGTTTTCGACCCGTCGTTAGGGGTGCGTCGCGCCCGTCGGG
>NZ_JARYTI010000079.1 GCF_029911635.1 Sphingomonas sp. AR_OL41 | reverse complement strand
CCGCTGGCACGGCGAGCGCGGGCCCCGCGCCACGGCGGCGCGGCGGCTGGCCGAGCGGTGGGCCTCGCTCTCTCCCTCTCCCCTAAGGGGAGAGGGACGGGGAGAGGGGTGGCCACAAACGACACCGCCTGTGGCCACCCCTCTCCCTAGCCCTCTCCCCTTAGGGGAGAGGGAAAAGGAGGCCGCTATCGCCATCGCACTCGCCTTCCCCGATCGCATCGCCAAGCGCCGCGACGGCTCGGGAGAGACCTGGGCCTCGGTTGGCGGGCGTGGCTTCAAGCTCGACCCGACCTCGCCGCTCGCCCGCGCCGAATGGCTTGCGGTCGCCGAGACGCAGGGCATGGCGGCGGGGGCGCGCATCCTCTCGGCGGTGGCGATCGACGCGGCGACGGTCGAGGCGCTGTTCGCCGACCGGATCGAGACCAAGCGCAGCGTGAGCTTCGATCCCGCGACTGGCGGCGTCTCCGCGCTGCGCGAGCGGCGGCTCGGTGCGGTACGGCTGTCGAGCGGCCCCGACTCGGCCGCCGATCCGGCCGCCATCGCCGAGGCGCTGCTCGCCGGGGTGCGTCAGCATGGTCTCGACCTGCTGCCTTGGCCCGAGAGCAGCCGGGCACTGCGCGCACGCGCGACCTTCGCGGCCGAACATGGCGGCGCGGCGGTCGCGCTCGACGATGCGGCGTTGCTCGCCGAGGCCGACGCGTGGCTCGCCCCGCTGCTGGCCGGCAAGCGCCGACTCGATCAGATCGACCCGGGCGGGCTAGCCGATGCGCTGCGCAACATCATCGGCTGGGACGGCATGAAGGCGATCGAGCGCCTCGCGCCGAGCCACTTCGACAGCCCGGCGGGCAGCAGCCACCCGATCGACTATGAAGCCGAAGCAGGTCCGCGCGTCGAGCTGCGCCCGCAGGCGCTGTTCGGGCTCGCGGCGCATCCGATGGTCGGCGGCGGGCGCGTGCCGCTGGTGCTGAGCCTCACTTCGCCCGCCGGCCGGCCGATCCAGACGACGCGCGACCTGCCCGGCTTCTGGGCGGGCAGCTGGGCCGATGTCGCGCGCGAGATGCGCGGCCGCTATCCGCGCCACCCCTGGCCCGATGATCCGGCGGCGGCGAATCCGACACTGCGCACCAAAAATGCGGATGCGCGACGCGGCGGATCACGATAAGGGGTCGGCATGCCTATCGCCCGCATCTACCAACGCCCCAAGAACGCCATGCAGTCCGGCCGCGCGCGCACCGACAGCTGGATGCTCGACTTCGAACCCGCCGAGGCCAAGCAGCCCGACCCGCTGACCGGCTGGGCCGGATCCGGCGACACGCGCGAGCAGGTCAAGCTGAGCTTCCCGAGCCTCGCCGCCGCGCAGGCCTATGCCGAGCGCGAGGGGTTGGCCTTCACCGTCATCCCGGCGCCGACGCGCACGCTCAAGCTGCAGACCTACGCCGACAACTTCAAGTAGCGCTCTGCACCCTCAGCCCTGCCGGGTGAGGTCTTAGCCGCCGAGGATCGACGGGCCGAGCAGCGTCAGGATCTTGACGTCGATCGCCACGCCTTCGGCGCGTTTCGCCGCGACATAATCGACGATCCCGGTCAGCGGGACGCGGTGGACGGTGATGTCCTCGTCGCCTTCGCCGCCGCCGTCACTCACCCGGGTCAGACCCGTGGCGCGGACCAGCGTGAAGCCTTCGCTGACCATGCCCGGCGAGGAGTGGAAGTAACCCAGCGTCTCGATCCGCGCCGGGCGATAGCCGGTTTCCTCCTCCAGCTCGCGCGCGGCCGAGGCCTCGACGCTCTCGCCTTCATCCTCGTCGCCGACCAGCCCGGCGGGCAGTTCGAGACAGCGCTTGCCGAGCGGGACGCGATATTGCTCGACCAGGATGACCTCGCCATCGTCGATCGCGAGGATCACCGCCGCGCTGATGCCGCGCGTGCGCGAGACATATTCCCATTTGCCGCGCTTCCTCGCGACGATGAAGCGGCCTTCCCAGACCGTTTCCTCCGGAGCGTCGTGGTCGTTCACAGTTCGATCAGGCGATCGGGCAATTCGTTGACGTCGGCGTCGGTCTTGGGGAATTTCTCGGCGAGGATCGTGCCGATCGCCGCAACGGCGGCGGCCATGCCCTCGGCCGGGCGGCCCGCCTTCACCTCGACGACCAAGGCGGCCATCGCGTCACCCCAGCGCTCCGGCGGGACGGCGCCGTGGATGGCCTCGTCGGCGACGATCTCGGCCATGTGCTCGCCGAGCGAGAGATAGAGCAGGATGCCGACGCGTGCGGTGGTGCGGCGTTCGGCACCGACCTTGAAATATTGCACCGCGCGGCGCCGCACGCGGCGCGAGCGCGTCGCGCGCGGGGTCAGCGCGAGGCGCAGCGGCATCCAGGCCAGCGCGTAGCGGATGACGAGGAAGACCACCGCCTGCGCCAGCATCACCGCAAAGAACATCCGCCCGACTTCGGGTGTGCCGCTCCAGCCATTGGAGAACCAGGCGAGCTTCATTTCGAGCGTCGCCGGGGTGACCGCAGCGATTGCCGCGACCAGCAGCATCGCGGCGATGGCATAATGCAGCGCGACGTCGTGATAGCTGTCCGACGTCTCGCTGACGATGGTGACGATCTCGCCATCGGTGCCATGCTCGGCGGCGGTGACCGCCGCGCCGACCCGGTCGCGCGCGGCCTCGTCGAGAAATGTCCCTGCCATCACCAGCTCCCCGACGCGCCGCCGCCACCGAACGATCCGCCGCCGCCGGAGAAACCTCCGCCGCCACCACCGCCCCAGTCGCCACCACCGCCGCCGCCCCATGAGGAGCCGCCGCCGCCGCGTCCGCTGGCGAGATTGCTCAGCACCGAACCCCACAGCACCGCCTCACCGATGCCGCCGCTGCCGCGATAGCGCCGGCCGCGCGCGCCGCCCAACGCCATGGGCAGGATGATGACGACGATGACGATGATCCAGAAGATCACCGCGATCGGACTGGTCTTGCTCGCGCGGTGCGCGGGCGCCGCGGTCGCTGCCTGCTTGGCCTTCTGTTCGGCCGCCTCGAGCGGCAGCGTCATCTGCTGGCCGATCGCGGTGGCGCCGGCCATGATACCGCCAGGCATGTCGCCGGCCTTGAAGCGGGGCAGGATGGTATCGTTGATGATCACGCTCGACATCGCGTCGGTCATGATCGGTTCGAGGCCATAGCCGACCTCGATCCGCACCTTGCGCTCCTTGGGTGCGACGAGCAGGACGATGCCGTTATTGGCCTCGCCCTGCCCGATCTTCCACGCCCGGCCGAGGCGATAGCCATAATCTTCGATCGGATAACCCTGCAGATCGGGGATGGTCGCGACGACGAACTGCCGCGACGAGGCCTTTTCGATCTGTGCCGATAGGTCCTCGAGCTTCTTGGTCTGATCGGGCGACAGCAGCTTGGCCGCATCGACCACGCGGCCGGAGAGCGGCGGGAAGGTCTGTGCCATCGCCGGCATCGCGACAAGCGCGAGCAGGACGAACAGCAAGCGGCGAACAAGGCTCATGTCGCTTTGGCTCCAACGGGTTCGAGCGTGTGCGTGATCGCAGCGGCGCCGGCGATGATACCGCGCGGCAGATCACCGGCGCGGAAGGCGGGCAAGATATCCCGGTCGATGATCGTCTTCGCTTTGGGATCGGACAGGGTCGTTTCGAGGCCGTAGCCGACCTCGATCCTGACCTTGCGCTCGGTGGGCGCGACGAGCAGCAGGACGCCGTCGTTCACGCCCTTGCGGCCAACACCCCAGTATCGCCCGAGATGGAGGCCGTAATCCTCGATCGAATGGCTCCCGAGACCGGGCACGGTGACGATGACGAACTGATGGCCGGTCGCCTTTTCCAACGCGGCGGACTGCGCGGAAAGCGCCGCCTCCTGCGCCGGCGACAGCAGGTCGGCCTTGTCGACCACCCGCCCGGTCAGCGTGGGAAAGGCATAGCCGGCCGGCGCGGTCGCTTGCGCCGTCGGCTCCGCAGGCGCCGCGCTGCCGCATCCGGCGAGCGCCAGAGCCAGCAGCGCGAACGCCCGAGGGATCAGTTCGAATTCCCGAAATTGACCGTCGGCGCGGTTTCGGCGCCCGGCGTCGTCGCCTGGAACGGCACCATCGGCTTGGCGCCGTAGAATATCTTGGCGCCGACCGCGTCGGGGAAGGTGCGGATCGTCGTGTTGTAGCTCTGCACTGCGGCATTGTAATCGCGCCGCGCGATGGCGATGCGGTTCTCGGTGCCTTCGAGCTGGCTCATCAGCGTGGTGTAATTGCCCTGCGACTTGAGCTCGGGATAGGCCTCCTGCAGGCGCTGCAGCGACAGCGTGACGCCGGCCTGGGCCTGTTCATAAGCCGCGACCTTGGCCGGATCGGTCAGGTCGGCGCCAGAAATCTTGACCTGGCTGGCCGAGGCACGCGCCTGGGTGACCTCGACGAGGATGCTCTTCTCCTGCGCGCCGGCGGCCTTGACCGTCGCGACGAGGTTGGGGATCAGATCGGCACGGCGCTGATAATCATTCTGCACATCGGCCCATTTCGCCTTGGCATTCTCCTCGGCGGTGGGGACGCTGTTGATCCCGCAGCCCGACAGGCTGACGATGGCGGCGAGTGCGAATGCGGCACGGTATTTCATCAGACAATCCCTCCAAGGCTTGCGCGCCCTTATCTAAGGGCCGCCGATGCCCACGTGAAGGGGGGCGCTGCATTATCCGGTCAATACACCCGTTGGATGGACTGCGGCGTGGCTTGCATCGCGTCGGGAAAGGTCGGTAACGTAACGATCCGGGCTTGGTAGGAAATAGGCATGTTCAAGGAATTCAGGGACTTCATCAACCGCGGCAATGTGATGGATCTCGCCGTGGCGGTTATCATCGGCGCGGCGTTCGGCAAGATCGTCACCTCGCTGACCGACGACATCATCATGCCGATTATCGGCAAGCTGACCGGCGGGCTCGATTTCTCCAGCCATTTCATCACGCTGGGCGATGTACCCGCAACCTATGCCGGTTCGCTCACCGACTATGCCGCGCTGAAAAAGGCCGGCGTGCCACTGTTCGGCTGGGGCGCGTTCGTCACCCAGGCGGTCAATTTCGTGATCATCGCCTTCATCATCTTCCTGCTGGTGCGCACGATCAACCGCATGTCCGCGAAGCCTGAGGTGGCGCCCGCCGAGCCGGCCGCTGAACCCGCCGACATCGCGCTGTTGCGCGAGATCAGGGACGAAATCAGGAAGCGCTGAGCCGGGCCGGATCGGGCGCAGGTTGCTCCTGCTCCACCTGCTCTTCCTGTTCCGATTTTTTTCGTGCCTGTTCGGTTGGAGGCGGCGCGCGGCAATCTCGTTTGATTGCAACGACGTGACGCGTCGGCGTGTTGGCGATGCATGTCCAACTTAACAGGTGCGGAGCAGGTCGGCGGAGCAGGCGGGAACAGGTCCTGTTCCGGGCGATAACAGGTGCGGCGTCGCCACGCTTTTGCGGGCGACGATTTTCGCGTGGCGGACAATGAGAAGGAGCGGCGCGCTGTGGCGTGAGCGCGGGCTGGTAGCAGGGTGTGGCGCGGGGTGAATCAGCGCGGCGGGCGGGGACGATCGCGAATCCCGAGCGAAACCCGGCGCGCGCCGTACCATCGCGGCGCGTGCCATTTGCGGTGGTGCAACTGCCCGACCGAGCCTAGGTGACACCGGTATGAAGCTACCGATCAACGGGCGCTGGAGGGTCCTGCTCAGGCGCCATGGCCCCGCCTCCGCCGTTTGGCGCCGACGCATGGCGATGGGGCTGGGCGCGATAACGATCGGCCTTGCCGCGCTGCTTTTCGCGCGGTTGGCGGATGGCGCCGGCGCGTTGTTCGAGCGTGGCGTGCACGCGGCCTGGTGGCTCCCGCTGATTGTCACGCCGATGGGGTTTGCCGGCGTCGCGTGGCTGACGCGAAAGCACGCACCCGAAGCGGCCGGATCCGGTATTCCGCAGGTCATTGCCGCGACGCACGACCCCAAACAATCGCTGCGCAGGCTGATCTCACTCCGGATCGCCGTGCTGCGACCGCTGTTCCCGGGCGATCCCGGCGGTGCCGTCATGCTGCTCGGCATGGTCGCCTATTTTACCGGCGTCGTTCGCGCGCCGCTGACCGCGGTCATTATCATTGTCGAAGCGACCGCCAGCCGTGGATTGATCCTGCCGCTGTTCCTGTCGGCATTGATCGCCCATTCGGTGTCGGCGCTGGTTTGCAAGGAACGGCTGTACCACGGCCTCTCCAATCCCTGGCGGACGGCACTGGGCGCGGACGGCTGACATGGTCTCGCCGCCGGTCCTCAGCGCGATCATCCTCGGCGTCACGCTGTTGCTGTTCGTGTCGGAAAAGGTGCGGCACGATCTCGTCGCGCTGCTCGCGCTGCTCGCGGCGGTGCTTACCGGCCTGGTGAAGCCCGGCGAGGCGTTCAGCGGCTTCGCCGACCCGGCGGTGGTTTCGGTTGCGGCGATTCTCGTCATTGGCCGGGCGATCGAGCTGTCGGGGGTGGCCGGCGCTATCGCGCGCGTCGCGGTGCCCCAGCATATGGGCTTTACCGTGAGGATGTCCGGATTGCTGATCGTCGCCGCGATCCTGTCGGCGTTCATGAACAATATCGCCGCGCTGGTCATCACCATGCCGATCGCCACCGAAATCGCCCGCGATGCCAAAAAGCCACCGGCGGCGACGCTGATGCCATTGGCCTTCGCCACGATCCTCGGCGGCATGACGACGTTGATCGGAACGCCCGCCAATCTGATCCTTTCGTCGGTGCGCGAACAAGCACTCGGCAAGCCATTCGGTTTTTTCACCATGGCGCCGGTCGGGGCGGCGGTTTGCGTGCTGGGCCTCGGCTACCTCGCGACAATTGGCTGGCGCTTTCTCCCGATCCGACGATCGTCGGTGCGCGATGCGCGACCGCCGTGGCGCGTCTATGAGTTGGTTGCAGCCGGTCATTTCGCGACCGCGCAGGTCGCGCTTCTTCGCGGAAGACTGCGCGCGGCAACCGCCCGCGCACTCGGCGTCTTTCGCGGCGACGAAATGCGACCGATGACGGAGGTGTCGGGACTGGACGCCGATGATCGACTGTTGATCGTCGCGCGCCAGAATCAATGGGTGACCGCCGAGCTGACGGGGTTGATCGCAACGGCCGAGCGCGCGCGCAGCCCGCACGACGTGACTGCGCGCGTGGTTGTCGCGCATGGATCGTTCCTCATCGGCCTCAGCCACGAGGCGGTGCGGATCAGAAGCGACGGCGCGGTTACGGTCGTCGCGGCCGGCGCGGCCGCGGCGCGACGACGGGTGCGGCTTAACAGCCTGCGCATTGCGGTGGGCGACCAGCTTTTCCTGCGCGGGTCTCCGGATGCGCTCGCCCAATTGCTTTCGCGCGCGAGGTTGCTCGAAATCGATCGCATCGACCCTGCGCCGGTGGCGGCAAAACGCGCCATGACCACCGTCGCCGTCTTCGCGCTCGCCATCGGCGCCATTGTCGTGGCGGGCGTGTCGCCGTCGCTGGCGTTTCTCTCCGCGGCGGTCTTCATTGCCGCCGCCAGGCTCATTCCGCCCGATGAAATCTATCGCTCGATCGACTGGAGTATCGTCGTCCTGCTGGCGGCAATGATACCGGTCGGCCAGGCTTTCCAGAGCAGCGGCGCGGCCGCCATCGCCGCGCAAGGCCTGAGCGATGCCTTGACGGGCATGCCGCTGATCGTCGTGCTGGCGGCGCTTTGCAGCTTGACGCTGCTGCTATCGATCTTCCTCAACAATGTCGCGACGGCGGTGATCATGGGGCCGCTCGCGATCGATGCGGCCAGACTGCTGGGCGTCAGCCCCGACGCCGCGCTGCTCGCCGTGCTGATTGGCGCGTCATCCGACTTCCTGACGCCGATCGGCCACCAGAACAACCTGCTCGTCATGGGGCCGGGCGGGTATCGGTTTTCGGATTACGCCCGCATGGGCGCGCCCCTGGTCGTCATTGCCGTGGCGACGACGGCCATCGTCCTGGCGCTTGGCTATGGGACGGCGCCAACAGGGTGACGCCGCCGGCCGACCCAGATGCGGTGCGTTGATCACGATCTGGTCGCCGGGGTCGGCGACCAGATCGAACAGCCGCCTGCCACCGTCGGGAGCGACAGCCTTTACCTCGCACTGGCAGATCGCGCGGCGGTCGAACAATTCGTGGCCAACCTCAAGCCGCCGCGAGATCCTCCGCCGCCGCGTCGGCAAGGCTGGTCCCGTCGAGAATGCGCGCCGTCTCGTCCCGCACGCGCATCATCGCATGGCGGATCGCGCAGGTCGCCTCGGACTTGCAATCGTTGCAGCGGCGATAGGCGGTGCGGCTGACGCACGGCACCAGTGCCAGCGGCCCCTCGATCACGCGGATGATCTCGCCGAGCGATATGAGGTGCGTCGGGCGCGACAGGCAATAGCCGCCCATCTTGCCGCGATGGCTGTGCAGGAACCCGGCCTCGCGCAGATCGGCAAGGATCAGCTCGAGAAACTTGCGCGGCACATTGGCCTCGGTCGCGATGCGGTTCATCGGGATCGGTGGACCACCGGCGGGTGCTTCGGCGAGGAAAAGCATCGCGCGCAGCGCGTAGCGGGAACGCTGTGTCAACATAACATCACCTATATGGACCGATATTGTGGCGAGCGAAAGGCGGACTTTTCATTTGCCGTCCAGACGGATCGCCCGAGACGATGGCCGCCGTAGGCACCGGCGCCGCGCGAGAGCATGATGACAGCGCGGGTTCACGCGCGGCAGTCAGCGACAGGCTTTTCGCGAGGGGTCTGGACCCTGCGGCGACTCTCCCTATATGAGGAGGTGCCGGGTTCGCCCGGCTATAGCGATAAACTGAGGCGATGTACTAGGCGCAGCGGACCCGGGGGCAGTACCCGGCGGCTCCACCAAAACCCTTCGCGCAAGCGAAGGGCTCTGACGGGGCCGAACCAGGATCGACGTGTGTTGAAAGGCGCAGCTTTCGCTCGGAATGGGACCACCGTGACGGCCCATATACAAGTGCCAACGATAACGAGGCGCTCGCAATTGCCGCGTAACTGATGGTTTAACGACCTAAGTTATATGGACGAAAGCGCGGTTGGGACCGCACCGGGCAACAGAAGCGGAAACCGGCGGTACGGGGAGCACCGAGCAACAGAAGCTCCCCACTTTCTTCCAAATGGCACGGTGCGACTGCGGCACCTTTGCGTCACTGCCCCATGAGCCCGCGCGCCGGACTCATCACGCGTCATCGTCGACACTGTTTCTGCCGTACCACAATTGTATCGCGACGCTGATCCAGTAACCGACGACGATCCAGAACACGGTTTTGCGATAATCGGGGTGCCAGTAGCCAAGAGCCTCGCCGGCGAGAACCCCCATGCCCAGCCAGACCATGGGCACGAGGATGATCAGGACTGAGGGTCCAACCAGCGCATCGACGAGACGTTTCATGGGCCGAGCGTAGCAGAGCAGCCGGCCCGGCCAAGGCCCACGCGCATTGCCTCAGTTCGGCGATGCCTTGCCAGGCAGTCGAAGAGGGCTCCGCATGTTTGGCAGACGCGGGAAGAACGGTGCTTCGACAGGCTCGGCACGAACGGTCTTTGCGCGTTTCGATCTAACGGCAAATGTCCCTAAACCGCCAACGCCCACGCCGCCCGTAGCTCAGCGACGAAGCGGCCATATTCCTCCGCCGCGGCGGCCTTGTCGGGGAGGCGAAGCAGGTAGCTGGGGTGGACGGTGAGCCAACCAATCCCGCCGTCGCCGAGATCGAGGGCATGGCCGCGTTCGCGCGCGATCGTCACGGTACGGCCGAGCACCGAGCGCGCGGCGGTGGCGCCGAGCAGCAGCGTCACCCTCGGCCGGATCAGCGCTCGCTCCTGTTCGATCCACCAGCGGCACGCGTCGATCTCGCCGGCATTGGGTTTGGCATGGATGCGGCGCTTGCCGCGTTGCTCGAACTTGAAATGCTTGACGGCGTTGGTGACGTAGACGCGCGCCCGGTCGATCTTCGCGTCGCCCAGCGCGCGGTCGAACATCTGGCCGGCGGGGCCGACGAACGGGCGGCCGGCGAGATCCTCCTGGTCGCCGGGTTGCTCGCCGACCGCGATCATCGCCGCGTCGAGCGGGCCTTCGCCGAACACCGTCTGCGTGGCGTCGCGGTAAAGCGGGCAGCGCGTGCACGCCGTCGCCTCTTCGCGCAGCGCCCCCCATGAGGCCGCGACATTGCCGCCGACCGCCGCCCGCGCCTTTTCGATCATGCCGCTCTCCCGCGCCTGCGCGCCCGCGATCAACCCCGGCACCAACGCGGTTTCGGGCATGTTTTTCCAGTATTTGCGCGGCATTTCCTTGAGCATCGCGCCCACCTTCAAGCGGGCGGGATTGAAGATCGAGGCATAATAGGTCTTCCAGACATCTTCGACCGGGTCGCCATCCGGGGCGTCGCCCTTTTGCGCGCCCGGTCCCTCGGCGAGGTGCTTGCCGTCCCAGTGGATCGACAGTTCCGGGGTGAGGATCGCCCACCGCATCGCCGCGAAACGATCGACGAAGAAAGCGGCATTGGCGCGGACGATATGGTGCTCGGGCTCGAACCAGGCGACGAAGCGCGGGCCGTCGGCATCCTCGACCTCGCGGAAGCGCAGAAAGGCGCGCATCTTGTGGATGTCGCGGCGCACCTCCTTGGCGAGGCGTTCGAGCCGGCGGACGAGCGGGTCGGCCTCGTCTTCCATCAGCCCGGGCTCGGCGCGCAGGCGAACGAGCAGCGTGTAGAGCAAGGCGAAGCGCTCGGGCGCGGCGGCGAGCACGACCTTGCGGGCGAGATCGATGAACGGGCGCGGGACGGAGAAGGCCGGCACGGGTGACGTGGCGAGAGGTGCGGCGGTGGCGAACAGGTCACTGGCCGCCTCGCCGACCTGCCACACGACTTTGTCGGGCGACACGCCAGCGGCGGCGAGTGCGCGGGCGGCGTCGCGCCAGCCGTCGAAATCGTCGGGGGCCGTGAGCGTGACGGTGCGCATCTACCTGCTCCCCTCCCTTTGGGAGGGGTTGGGGGAGGGCAGTTCGGCACAAGGCGCCATAGCGATGGCGGCATCCTGCCCTCCCCTAGCCGCTCCCAAAGGGAGGGGAGTTTTAGGCCTATTCCCGCTCATCGCCCCCGGCGGACTCGGCCTCGGCGCGTGCCAGTTCCTTCGGCTTGCGCGCTTCGAACACGCGGGCGAGCCGCGCTTCCTCTTCCGCGCTGAGTTGCTCGGCGGCGGCGGGGAACATCTCTTCCTCTTCCTCGTCGATATGATGCTCGTAGCGGTGGCGCATCGCCGCGAAGCGCTCCGACCAGGCATCCGATGCCGGATCGAGATCGGCGAGTTCGCCGAAGAAATCATCGATCTCCTTGTGCTCGGAGACCGAATGGCGCGCGTTGTCGCGCAGGTTCGGCATGGCGAGCATCGTTGCATAGAGCGACTCCTCCTCGGCGGCGGCATGGGCGGTGACGTCGAGCCGGAATTCCTCGAACAAGGTGGCGCGTTTTGCGTCGTCGCTGCCAATGTCGCCGATCCTTGCGAGAAGATCGCGGTGGCGGTCATGGTCGGCCTTGAGGTCGGCGAAGATGCGGGCGCTGGACATGGGACACTCCTGTGATGGCCCGGGCACAACCGGCGGCGGCGGAGATTGTTTCAGGCGAACAGTTCGAGCTGCTTCGCCCGGGGTGCGACGAGCGGCCGCAGGTCGAGCCGGTCGGCGAGTCCGGTCGGGCGCCAGTCGGCGGCGATCAGGAACGGGCGCAACTTGGCGATCGATACCGTCAACCGCGCGATGTCGGCGAGATGCAGCCGCCGCCAGCGCCGCGCGGCGAGGATCGCCCCGACCGCCTTCGTCCCCAGCCCCGGCACGCGCAGCAGCAGCTCGCGCGGGGCGCGGTTGACGTCGACCGGGAAACTGCCGCGGAACTTGAGCGCCCAGGCGAGCTTGGGATCGATGTCGAGCGGGAGCATGCCGGTGGCGTCGTCGGCCGCCGCGACCACCTCGCCGGGGGTGTAGCCGTAGAAACGCATCAGCCAGTCGGACTGGTAGAGCCGGTGCTCGCGCATCAGCGGCGGGCGTTGCAGCGGCAGCACCGCGCTGGCGTCGGGGATCGGGCTGAAGGCGGAATAATAGACGCGCCTGAGGCCGAAGCGATCGTACAGCGCCGAGGCCTTGCGCACGATGTCGCCATCGGTCGCGGCATCGGCGCCGACGATCATCTGGGTCGACTGGCCGGCGGGCGCGAAACGCGGCGCGGATTTGTAGCGTTTCCGCGCATCGGCGGTGTCGAGGATCGCGGTCTTCATCCCCGTCATCGCCCCCTCGATGCGGCCGGCCGATTTTTCGGGGGCGAGCCGTTTGAGCCCGGCGACGGTGGGCAGCTCGACATTGATCGAGATGCGGTCGGCATGCAGCCCGGCCTGGTGGACCAGCGCCGGATCGGCATCAGGGATGGTCTTGAGGTGGATGTAACCGCGGAAATGATGGTCCTCGCGCAGCGACCGCGCGACCTCGACGATGCGCTCCATGGTATAGTCGGACGACCGGATGATGCCCGAGGAGAGGAACAGCCCCTCGATATAGTTGCGGCGATAGAAAGCGAGCGTCAGCTGCACCACCTCGTCGGTGGTGAAGCGCGCGCGGCGGACGTTCGAGCTCTTGCGGTTGATGCAATAATGGCAGTCGAAGATGCAGCTGTTGGTGAGCAGGATCTTGAGCAGCGAGATGCAGCGCCCGTCGGGCGCATAGGCATGGCAGATGCCCATGCCGCCATCGGTCGACCCGATCCCCTTGCCGTCGCGCGATGTGCGCTTGACCGAGCCCGACGAGGCGCAGCTCGCGTCGTATTTGGCGGCGTCGGCGAGGATTTCGAGTTTCTGCCTGGTGTCGAGCTGGGCCATTTGTTCGCTATATGTTCTAGGCGACGAAATGCAATTGATGTCGATCAGGTAGCGGCGCGGACGCGGTCATCGAGGAAGAAGAGATTGTTCGCGCGAAGGCGCGAAGGCGCGAAGATGTTGCACTGGCGGCCACCTCCGCGTGCGAAGGACGACACCCTCCCCTGCCGCGCAGCGGGATATCTTGTTGAAAGAGAACGACGACAGCGGGTGGTGCAAACTTTCGCGCCTTCGCGCCTTCGCGAGAACACGAAACGACGACCGCGCAAAGCGCGGCCGCCCTTTCTCCAGCGACTAGAAGCCCATCACCGCCATGCCGCCAGGCTTGACCGCCAGCTCGGCTTCGAGCGCCTCGACCAGGCGCGAGGTGTCGCGCGCGCCGGTCACGCGCAACTGGCGCGCGACGACCGCGAAGTCGCCGGGAGTCAGCCCGGCGAGCCGGTCGAGCCCCGGCGGTGCGGGCTGGTCGAAGAAGCGCCTGAAGGCCCGCCGCGCCGCCGCCGGCCCGAGCGGACGCAGGACCAGCTTAAAGGTGAAGCGCCGCAAAGCCGCCGGGTCGAGCCGCCTCAGATCGTTGGTCGCGGCGAACACCGGCAGCGGGTGGCGATCGAGCCAGGTGAGCAGCTCGTTGACCTGGCTCACCTCCCAGCTGTGCGAGGCGGTGGCGCGGTCGTAGAGCAGCGAATCCGCCTCGTCGAACATCAGCACCGCACCCTCGGCGATCGCCTCGCGAAAGGCGCGCGCGATATTGGCCTCGGTCTCGCCGACCCATTTCGACATCAGATCCGAGGCGCGGCGCGTGACCAGCGCGCGACCGAGCCGCTCGGCGACCTCGGCAGCGAGCTCGGTCTTGCCGGTGCCGGGCGGCCCGGCAAGCAGCACCGACCAGCCGGACTCGTTGCCGGGACGGGTCAGCCGGTCGACGAGATCGCCGACCGGCGGATCGCTCTCGAACAGGTCGAGATCGAGCGGCGCCGCCGCGCGAACCGCGCCGACCGCGCGACCGCTGACGCCGACGACCAGCGCGCGGGCGATGCGCTGATCGTCATCGACACCGCCGCCGGCGATCGCGGCGGCGCGCATCGCGACACGCGCGACGCTGGTCGTCTCGGGCATATGCCGGGCGAGCGCCGACAACGCCGCGCCCGGCGCCGTGCCCTCGCTCGCCGCGATCCGTGCCAGCACGCGGTCACGGTCCGCGCCACGCGGATGATCGAGCCGCAGCACGAAACTCATCCGGCGCAGATAGGCGGCATCGACATTGTCGACCGCGTTGCTGGTCCAGATCACCGGCACCGCGTTGGCCTCGAGCATGCGGTTGACGAAGATCTTCGAGCCGGCGCGGTTGGCGAAGCGCCGCGCCGGGCCGGTCGGCGACGCATCGCCGATCAGATCCTCCATTTCGTCGAACAGCAGCAGCGCGCGGCGGTCGCGCTGCAACGCACGTTGCGCGCGCAGCAAGGCGGCGACACGCTCGTCGCGGCGCGGCTCCTGCCCGCTGCCGTCGCTTTCGCCGACCGCAAACAGCTCCGCCCCGATCGCCGCAGCGAGCGCGCGGGCCAGTTCGGTCTTGCCGACGCCAGGCGGGCCGTGGAGCAGGATGTTGATCCCGGCCGCGCGCTGATCCAGCGCGCCGCCGAGCAGCCGCGCGAGGAACGCGACGTCACCATCGTACGCGGGAAAATCGTCGAGCGCGAGTGCCGCGCCCTGGCGCTTGCCGGCGAGCGCCTCGATCAGCCGCTCGGGATCGTGCCCGCCGCGCGCCAGCACATCCTCGAACCACCAGCTGACGTCGAGCGACACGCCGCCGCCATGGGTCATGGTGACGACGAGCAGGCCGAGTTCGACCGCCAGGCTGTTGCGCACCAGGTTGCCGGCGAGCAGCGGATCGGCCCCGGCCAGCATGCCGGCGATGCGCGCGACATCCTCATGCGCCGATTCGAGTGCCCAGCGCAGCTTGGCGATGCGCGGGTGGAAGACGAGCGCGAGCCCCGCCTCCAGCACCCCGCGCTGCGGCGCGTCGAAACCGAGCACGCGTGCGACATTGTCCGCCGCCAGCGCGAGCTCGGGCGGCAGCGGATCGTCCGGCATCGCCCCCACCAGCGCACCGAGCCGCGTCCAGCTGAGCTTGCGCTCGGCCGGCTGATCCTTCTTCACGCGCGGCCGCGGCGCCGGCCAGAATTCGGCGCGGTGCTCCTCGGCCCATGCGAGCAGCGCCTGGCCGGCGCGCCCATTCTTCGTCAGTGTCGCGCGCAGCATCGTTGCCAGCCGCCGCGACGTTACCGTCGTCGTGCCCATGTCATACCCATTCGTGCCGCGAAGACGCAGCGATGGCGTCAGGCGACGTTGTCGTTATCGGGAGAGATGCACGCCGGGTCGTCGAACCCGGCCGGGGCGACTAGCGCTTCGGCGAGGTTCGAACGGCGGCGGGCATCATCCCGCTTAGGTTGGCCGTGTCGAACATTGATTGCCTTCCTGCTCCAGGAGTCGGAGCGGGGGCGCGGTTACGCCGATGGAATGATTTCGTCAACTCCCGGCGGATAGCGCGTACGGTCGATGGCCGGGTCGCGGAGGTGCGCTGACGCAGGCTCAGTCGGACAGTTTTCGCAGCAACAGCCCGCCATCGAGATGCGGATGAGCCTTGGCATAAGCGACAAGCGCACGTTCCAGCGAAGGGCGATCGGCGAAGGTACAATGCTGGTTTTGCAGCGGTCCCGCCGGGGCATTTGCCTCCGCCATGGGCGCCGCGGGTGGTATCGGCGCGGACCTACCCGCACGATGCCTTGTTGTGGCGGGTCGAGTGTCGACGATCACGGGCTGATCCCCGCCGCTGACCGTGCCGCCGGCGGCTTTCACGATTTCGACGCTGCTGTCGCAATCGATCGGGAAGGCGATGTCGAGCAACAAGCCGTGGCGCTCGACCAGGCCATAAATGGCGCCGGCGCCGGGCTCGTCGCCGGCGGGACTCTGGATGATCCAGAGATGGCGGCCCGGAAGGTCGAGGCGGGTCGTGACCAAATAACCGATGCCGTCGTCGCGCGTTACCTTGCGCGGCGTGGTGCGCGTCCGGCCATCGGGCAGCCACTCGACATGCCGGACGATCGGCGCTGCGTTCTTGCCCAGCACATCGACACGGTACCAGCCAGGCGACACCGGCCCCGCGTCGTTCGGATCGCCCTTGTAGAAGGGCGGCCCCTCCCACCAGCAGCCGGACAGCAGCAGCGCCAGCGCGATCGTCGCAAGGCGCCGCGCGCCGGTCACGCCGCCAACAGGCTCTCGGCGCCGCCGAGATCGACCGAGACCAGCCGGCTCACGCCCTGTTCGACCATCGTCACGCCGAACAGCCGGTGCATGCGGCTCATCGTCACGGCATTGTGCGTGACGATCAGATAGCGCGTCTTGGTCTCCTGCGTCATCGCGTCGAGCAGGTCGCAGAAGCGCTCGATATTGGCGTCGTCGAGCGGCGCGTCGACCTCGTCGAGCACGCAGATCGGCGCCGGGTTGGTGAGGAACAGCCCGAAGATCAGCGCCACCGCAGTCAGCGCCTGCTCGCCGCCCGACAACAAAGTGAGCGACTGGAGCTTCTTGCCCGGCGGCTGCGCCATGATCTCGAGCCCGGCTTCGAGCGGATCATCCGAATCGACCATCGCGAGATGCGCCTGGCCGCCGTTGAACAAAGTGGTGAACAGGCGGCGGAAATGGCCGTCGACCGCCTCGAACGCGGCGAGCAGACGCTGGCGCCCCTCGCGGTTGAGCGTGCCGATCGAGCCGCGCAACCGGTTGACCGCAAGGCCGAGTTCCTCGCGTTCGGCGAGATTGCCGACGCTCGCCGCCTCGAGTTCGGCGAGTTCGGTTTCGGCGACGAGATTGACCGGGCCGATGCGCTCGCGATCGATCATCAACTTGTCATGCGCGGCGGATTCTTCGGCCGGGCTGCGCACCGTGGCGGATTCGAAGCCGACGCGCTCGGGCAAGACCGGGGGCGGGCATTCGAACCGCTCGCCCGACACGCGGCCCATCTCGATGCGGCGCTGTTCCTGGTTTTCGGCGCGCGCGGCGGCGCCGGCGCGCGCCTCGCGCGCCTCGGC
>NZ_JARYTI010000078.1 GCF_029911635.1 Sphingomonas sp. AR_OL41 | reverse complement strand
GCGGCGGCGGCGGCGGCGGCGGTGCCGGCGGTTCGCCGAAGTTGTAGGTCAGGCCACCGAGGATGCTGTGCGTACGGAACTGACCGTTGATGGTCCGGCCCGACACGTCCACCGTCTTGACGTTGCGTGCGGTGAAGAAGCGATACTTCAGCGTTGCATCGAGATGCGCGCTCAGCGGCGCACGAACACCGGCCATGCCCTGATAGGCGAACACCGAGTCCGAATCGTCGAGGAACGGGCCGAAGGTGTTCAGAGCGTACTTGCTCTCCTTCACCCGGGCGACACCGACACCACCGCCGACGAAACCCTGGATGCCATTGTCATCGCCGAAATCGACGAGGCCGTTGACCATGAAGCTCAGCGCCGTGGTGCGACCGCCAGCATAGTTGAACGTGCCAGGACCCTGGTTGTTGTTCGCGCCGCTGGACAGCTTGATCGGCGTAGTCGTGGTCGAACGATAGGCGTCAACCGTCGCGCTCTTGTAACCGACTTCAGCTTCCAGGCGGAACATGCCGAAATCGTAACCGATCGTCCCGTCGACGTCGTAGCCGTAGTGGTGATCGACGACACCGGCATCTTTCAATGCGCCGATATCGAAGTGGATGTCTTCCACAATCATCGCGCCACCTTCGGCACCCACATACCACGCGTTGTCGCGGGCGAGGGCTGGTGTGGCGAGAGCGGTGGAGGCAAGCGCCATAGCAACCGCAAGCTTCCGCATAAAATTCCCCTTTCGTCGTTGTCACTCGGACAGCGCAAACTCCCTACCCGCTGCTTGGTTTCCGCGCAAGCGCACAAATTCCCGGGGCTGTTGCCGATGCGCAACAGATTGAGCAATTTCCGGCGTTTGCCACAGCGCGACAACAACCGTTTCGCGAACGCCGACCGGTTGCCGCCATCGCCGATGGCGTGGTGCCGTCGCTCTCGGTCGACCGTCGGTGCCGGCCCCTCCGCTCCCAGGCGGCGCCATGGCGCACGTTTTGCGATGCTCCGCTCGCGCCACCACCGGCCATCCGCCGGTACAAATTAGGTTTGTTGATAGGGTGATAGCGCGCAATTCGGCAAATTGGCCGTGTCCGCATCCGGACGGGGCGAGACGCAGCGCGCGCGTGAAACGGCGCGGCGACCAGCACGATTCGGCGGTTGCGCTACGCCCGCCGCCCGCTCTGTGTGCTGGCGCCTCGATATGGGACGATTCGGCCCCGGCCATGTCGCAATCCGCGATTCGGCGGAACTACGCGAGACCCTGGCTCGCCGCGTCTGCGAGATGGGACCAGGCGGCAATCTCGTCATTGTGATGGCTGACAATCTCCAGCGCACCGGCGATTCCCCGCGCCGCGTCGATCTCGGCCGAGCCCTCCCATTCGAAAGTCGCATTGCCCGACAGGCTGACCATGCCGTCGCGCCCGGCCTCGGCACGCACCAGACCGCCTTTGTTGAGGATGGTCAGCGTCGCCTCGAATGGCACATGTCCCGCCAGGCCAGCGGCATAGGCCGAGGCGGCCATCGCGCTGCCGCAGCTGTCGGTCAGCCCGACACCGCGCTCGAAGGTTCGTACGAACAGCGTTGTCGGGCCGCGCCGCTCGACGAACGAGACGTTGGCCCGCCCCGGCAACCATGCCGGTGCGGCTTCGCAGACTTTGCCGTTCGCGATCAGCTCGGCTTCGTCGATCCGATCGACGAAGGCCACGAGGTGCGGATTGGGCATGGCGACAGCGGTGAAGCGGCGCGACGTCGGCAACGCGGCAAGCGGCCGATCGATCAACTGCGCGCCGTCGAGGCCGGCGATCCATCCCGCGGCATCGAGATCGGCCGGGCCGGCGGTTTCGCGGATCGTCACCACGCCCTGCGCGATCGCCGGGTCGCGCGTTACCGCCGCGCGCGTCGTCCTGAGGCGCACCAAGGCCGCGTCGATACCCAGCCGCTCGAAACCGAGCCGCGCGACGCAGCGCAGGCCGTTGAGGCAGGTTTCCGCCTCGCTGCCGTCGCTGTTGAACATCCGCATGCCGAAGGCGCAGTCCGCGTCGCTCTCGGTCAGCAGCAACAGGCCGTCCCCGCCGACCGGCCCGCGCCGATCGGCCAGCGCGCGGGCGATCCCCGGCCAGTCGCCGGCATCGACCGCGAGGCCGCGCGCATCGATCAGCGGGAAATCGTTGCCCGAGCCGTGGCATTTGATGAAGCTGAGGCGCATCGCGCGCTCCTATCCGATCGGCCGGGGCCGCGTCACCCCCGGCGCCGCGCAAGGCGCGCGGGCCGGTTATGGTGGGCGCTGACGGGTTCGAACCGCCGACCTACTCGGTGTAAACGAGCCGCTCTACCAGCTGAGCTAAGCGCCCTCCGTCACGGCCGATGCCAAATCGCGGCCCCGGGGGCAAGGGCGGGGTGCGATCAGGCGAAGGTTTCGACCAGATCGACATCGGTGGTACCGATCAGGTCCTGCGTCGCAGTCGCGGCGGCGCCACCCCAGATCGCATAGCTGAGTCCCACCAGTAGCCCGTTGCCGATTGCCGACAGGATCGTCAGCAAGCTCAACCCGCCGAGCTGACTCTGCATCTGCAGCTGGCTGAACGCCTGTATCGCCTGCTGCGAGAATCCGTGCGAGAAAGCCTGCGCCAACACCGGACCGATGGTGAAGGTCAGGACCACCATATAAAGAATGAACAGCATCACGCCGAGCACGAAATAAGCGCCAAACAGGCGCCAGAAATGGCCCTTGGTCAGCCGCCAGGATTCCCCGATGATGATCTTGCGGCGCGAAATGGTCAGCGCGGAGACCAGTGACAGACGCACCATCAGGAAGACCAGCGCGCCGTAAAATGCCAAGATGAGCAGGGGAACCACCGCCAATCCGAGGCCGCCGCGCGAACCGCCTAGCGCCATCGCGAACACTCCACCGATCGCCGCGACGATCAGGGCGCCAACCACCGCAACGATGAAAAAGCCGATGCCCAGAATGACGAACAATCCGAGGAGCCTCAACTCATCCATGCCGAGGCGCAGGCCGAGCAAGCTATCTTCGCCGGGGCGCAGGATGGTGCGCAACGACGCGGCGATCAGTACCAGCGTGACTACCAGGATGATGAGATAGAACGGCAGCAGCATGCCCAGCATACCAAGCGCCGGGGGGGCGGCACCGTTCTGCATGCCGGCCATCTGCCGTGCCATGGTCGGCATCATAACCAGCGTATAGGCAAACATGATGACGGTGTAGACGGCACTCCAGCCGAGCACCGCCAAGGGCCGCTCGCGAAAATGGCGAAACGCGCCATTGATGATCGATCCGAATGTCAGCACGGCCGCCCCCAATTTTACGTCGCTACCCCAGCGACTTGACGATCTCTTCCACCATTTTCTTGGCGTCGGCAAGCAACATCATGGTATTGTCCATGTAGAACACGTCGTTATCGACCCCGGCATAGCCGACGCCGCCCATGCTGCGCTTGACGAACAGCACGGTCTTTGCCTTCTCGACGTCGAGGATCGGCATGCCGTAAATCGGCGAGGTCTTGTCGGTTTTGGCCGCCGGGTTGGTCACGTCATTGGCGCCGATGACGAAAGCGACATCGGTTTGCGCAAATTCCGAGTTGATGTCCTCGAGCTCGAACACCTCGTCATAAGGCACATTGGCTTCGGCGAGCAGCACGTTCATGTGCCCCGGCATGCGGCCCGCGACGGGGTGGATGGCGTATTTCACCTTCACGCCCTGTTCCTTGAGCTTGTCGGCCATTTCGCGCAGCACATGCTGCGCCTGGGCGACCGCCATGCCGTAGCCGGGGACGATGATGACCTGCTCGGCCTGGCTCATCAGGAAGGCTGCGTCCTCGGCCGAGCCGCGCTTCCACGGCCGGTCGCTCGCCGCCGCCGCCGCGCCGCCCGCACTGTCGCCGCCAAAGCCGCCGGCGATCACCGAGATGAAGCTGCGGTTCATCGCGCGGCACATGATGTAGCTCAGGATCGCGCCCGACGAGCCGACCAGCGCGCCGGTGATGATCATCGCGCTATTGTGCAGCGTGAAGCCCATCGCCGCCGCGGCCCAGCCCGAATAGCTGTTGAGCATCGACACCACGACCGGCATGTCGGCCCCGCCGATCGGGATGATCAGCAGGAAACCGATCGCGAAGCTGAGCAGGGTCACCGTCCAGAACACCCACGGCGCCTGGTCCTGGGTGAAATAGCCAATCAGGCCGAGAATGCCAGCCAGCACCGCGAGATTGATAACGTGGCGGCCCGGCAGCATGATGGGCTTGCCGCCCATATTGCCGTTCAATTTGAGGAAGGCGATTACCGACCCCGAGAAGGTGATCGCGCCGATCGCGACGCCGAGCCCCATTTCGACGCGGCTGACGGTAAGGATCTGCCCCGCTTCGTCGACGATGCCGAACGCGGCCGGATTGAGGAAGGCGGCACACGCCACCAGCACCGCGGCGAGGCCGACCAGCGAGTGGAAGGCGGCGACGAGCTGCGGCATGTCGGTCATCGCGATGCGCCGCGCGGTGACGAGCCCGATCGCAGCACCGATGCCGATCGCAACGACGATCTCGATCACCGTCATGCTGTCGATCGTCGACGGGTCGAGACGCGGGACATGCGTGATCAGCGTCGTCACGACCGCGATGGTCATGCCGATCATGCCGAAACGATTGCCGCGCTGGCTCGAGGTCGGGCTCGACAGCCCGCGCAGCGCGAGGATGAAGCACACGCCCGCGATCAGATAAGCGAGCGAGGCCCAGGGATTCACCGCGATCGAATGTTCCATATCTTATCCCCAACCGTCACCCCGGACTTGTTCCGGGGTCCACCGCGCCACCAGCGCATGTGGATGCGTGGACCCCGGCACATGTCCGGGTGACGAAATCAATGCTTGGCCGCGGCGGGCCGATCTTTCTTCTTGTACATCGCCAGCATGCGCGCGGTCACCGCGAAGCCGCCGAAGATATTGACACTGGCCAGCACCACGGCGAGCAACCCGAGCCATTTCGACGTCGCCCCCGTCCCGCCAATCCCGATCGCCGCCGAGGCGATCAGCGCGCCGACGATGATCACCGACGAGATCGCATTGGTCACCGCCATCAGCGGCGTGTGCAGCGCCGGGGTGACCGACCACACGACGTAATAACCCACGAAACAGGCCATGACGAAGATCGACAGGATCGAGATGAAGTCCATGAATAACCCTCTACCTAGTAGATTATCAACGGCTGCCGCCGAAACGGTGTGAGCTGCGTGACGCGCACGCGATTTTCATCCTTGGCGTCGACGCGAAAAGTGCCCCCCAAAGCCTCGAATGTTCCGGGCAGGCGTGAATTTTTGACGATAGCATCGGGCGACAGGCACCCAGTTGTCGCGTGATTGTTTTTTATAAGACAGGTCTGGAAAACGAGTTCTCCGACCAGAGAGGCGAACCAGCCATACTGAACATAAACGTGCGGTGGATTGATGAGCGAGTGCGCGTCCCCCTGAGTGTACGCAATCGGAGAGATAGCAACAGTCTTGGACGGCACCTTGCCAGTGCCGATGGGAATGCCGGCTGGTGGACCATTAAGCTTGAAATACTGCTCAAACCGCCCATCGCCATCGCCATCGATCAGGCAGGTATAATGATCCGAGCCGATGAATATGGCCGCTGCCAGTCCCTTGCTTGGCGGTGACTCAAGGGTGCACGCGATCATTGTTTCGGACTGTAGTCCAATCAGTTTCGTGCCTGCCGGAACGATCACGGAGCCGTCGGCGACAACGTCATCGCTCGTCACGAAGAGCTTGGGCGGAAGCAATTTCGCGCTGGCAATCGTAGAAAAAGGCTTAACCCACTGCCCTTCTTCCGAAAGAAGGACATCGGGCTCGACGATCCAACCGACGACGTAATTTCTCTTGTTTGCGGCTTCCGCTCGGGGGCTCGAACCGATGGATACGATGATCAAAATGCTCGCTGTCAACGCGCGCATCATCGTTATCATGACAAGAGTCTCGCGTTCACGACCGCACCATCCTTGGTCAGCCTGATCGCATCGCCGATCTCGGCATCGAGCACCGGCTTGCCGGTCTCCTTGTCCCAGAAGGCATTGAGGAAATTGTACAGGTTGCGCGAGAACAGCGCCGACGCGTCGGCCGCGAGCCGGCCCGCGACATTGCGGTGGCCGACGATCTTCACGCCCGAAACGGTGACCACCTCGCCGGCGACCGCGCCCTCGACATTGCCGCCCTGCTCGACCGCGAGATCGACGATCACGCTGCCCGGCTTCATGCTGGCGACCTGCGCCGCCGAGATCAGCCGCGGTGCCGGGCGCCCGGGGATCAGCGCGGTGGTGATGACGATGTCCTGCTTGGCGATATGCCCCGACACCAGTTCGGCCTGCGCCTTCTGATATTCCGGGCTCATCTCGCCGGCGTAACCGCCCGAACCCTCGCCCTCGATACCCGCGACATTCTCGACGAAGATCGGCTTGGCGCCGAGCGACTGGATCTGCTCCTTGGTGGCCGAGCGTACGTCAGTCGCCGAGACCTGCGCGCCGAGCCGCCGCGCGGTGGCGATCGCCTGCAGGCCGGCGACGCCGACGCCCATCACGAACACGCGCGCCGCCGAGACGGTGCCGGCGGCGGTCATCATCATCGGGAAGGCGCGGCCATATTCGGCCGCCGCATCGAGCACGGCCTTGTAGCCGGCAAGGTTCGACTGCGACGACAATATGTCCATCGACTGCGCACGCGTGATGCGCGGCATGAATTCCATCGCCAGCGCCTCGACCCCGGCCTTGGCATAGGCATCGACGCGCGCGCGTTCCCCGAACGGATTGAGACCCGCGACCAGCCACGCGCCCGCTGCCATACCCGTCAAGCTAGCCGGATCGGGACCCTGCACGCCGAGAATGATATCGGCGCCGTTCAGCGTTTCGGCCCGGCTGCCGAGCGTGGCACCGGCGGCTTCATAATCCGCATCGGCGCAGGACGCGCCCGCCCCGGCGCCGCGCTCGACCGCCATGGTGGCGCCGAGCGCGATGAACTTCTTGACCGTTTCCGGCGTAGCGGCGACGCGACGCTCGCCCTCGGCTTGTTCCTTGAGGACGGCGATCTTCATGCCAGCGCTACTTGTGCGATATCAGCCAGATCACCGCGAAGGCGATCACGAAACAGGCGACCGCGCCATATTTCAACAAGCCTATCACGCCGTGATAGGTCGATTCGTGCGCTTTCATGTCACCGTTGCCGGCCATCGTGAAACCCCTTGATACGCCCCTGCTCCACCACGGCCTTAGCCCGGTCGGGCGGGTTCCTTCAAGTCCCGTCCCGTCCGTCCCGTCCTGGGGCGCTTAAGGCCGCTTTTACACCTAATGGCTATGGTTACCCGCTGGACCTGAATTTGATGACGGGAAAACGCGGGCATGACGCGCAACGGACAGCGGCTTTTGATGCTGATCGACGAGGAGCCGGCGCAGCGCCGACTCGTCGCCGCGATCGCCGCACGGCGCGGCTGGCGATCGGTGTTCGCCGCCGATGGCGAGATGGCAATCGCCATGCTCGGCACGCAGGACGGGATGCAACTCGACGCGATCCTGTTCGACCATTGGGCGCCCGAGGCCGACGCCACCCCGCTGATCAACGAGATCCGCGCGCGGCGCCCGGCGCTGCCGCTGCTGATGCTCACCGCCAACGGCTCGGTCGCGCAGGCCGTCGCCGCGATGCGTGCCGGCGCGACCGACTTTCTCGTCAAGCCGCTCGCCGCCGAGCGTCTGCTCGGCGCGCTCGACGCGGCGGTCGCCGGCAAGGCGGCGGGCGAGTTGCGCCCGCTTACCGAGAAGATCCCCGCCTTGCTCGCCTTCGACGAGATCGTCGGCTCGGCGCCCGATTTCCGCTCGGCGCTGGCGATTGCCGCCAAGGCGGCACGCGCGCGCGTTCCCGTATTGCTCGAGGGCGAGAGCGGCGTCGGCAAGGAAGTCGTCGCCGAGGCGATCCATGCCGCCTCGCCGCGCAACAAAAAGCCGATGATCGCGGTCAATTGCGGCGCGATCCCCGCCAATCTCGTCGAGAGCGAGCTGTTCGGCCACGAAAAGGGCGCCTTTACCGGGGCGTTCGAGCGCAAGATCGGTCGCTTCGCCGAGGCCGATGGTGGCACGCTGTTCCTCGACGAGGTCGGCGAGATGCCGCTCGAGACGCAGGTCAAGCTGCTGCGCGTGCTGCAATCGGGCGAGATACAGCCGGTCGGCGCGCGGCATGTCCGCGAGGTCGACGTCCGTGTGATCGCGGCGACCAACAAAAGGCTGATCGACGAGGTCGAGGCCGGGCGTTTCCGCGAGGACCTCTATTACCGCCTCAACGTCGTCCAGGTGACGATCCCGCCCTTGCGCGAACGCACCGGCGACATCCCCGCGCTCGCCCGCCATCTGCTCGCGCGGATCGCGCAGCAGCCCGGACTGCGCCCGCTCGGCATCACCGACGACGCGCTGGCGCTCCTCGGCAAATATGACTGGCCGGGCAATGTCCGCCAGTTGCAGAACGCACTGTTCCGCGCTGCCGTGCTGTGCGACGGCGCCGCGCTGACCAGTGCCGACTTCCCGCAGATCGCGGCGCTCGGCGCTGCGCGCCACAGCGTGCCCGGCCCGGCACCGATGGCGACCTCGGGCGGTGTCACGCTGTTCCACGCCGACGGCAATCTGCGCGCGCTCGACGAAATCGAGGCCGACGTCATCCGGCTCGCCATCGGCCATTATCGCGGCCGCATGACCGAAGTCGCGCGCCGCCTCGGCATCGGCCGCTCGACGCTCTACCGCAAGCTCGGCGAACTCGGGATCGACAACGCCGCGGCCTGAGCGACCCGCATTTTGCGCGCCATCGTGACGCCGGCCCCATCGGCCGCTAACAGGCGGCGATGAGCGACTTTACCGGCAAGACGATCCTGATCACCGGCGCGGCTTCGGGCATCGGCCTCGCTGTCGCGCGGCACCTCGACGCGCAGGGCGCGGGGCGGCTGCTGCTGGTCGACCGCGACGCGGCCGCGCTCGATGCGCTGGCCTTATCCTGCGCGGTCGAGCGAATCGCCGGCGACGTCACCGACGAGGGACTGTGGGACGACCTCGCGCCGCGCTTGGCAGGGCTCGACCATGCCGTGATCAATGCCGGTGTCGCGGGTGCCGGCCCGATCGCTGACCTCGCCTTTGCCGAGTGGCGCCGCATCCTTTCGGTCAATCTCGACGGCGCGTTCCTGACGATGCGCGCGGCGTTGCGCGCGATGGCCGGGCGCGGCGGCAGCATCGTCGCGACGTCGTCGGCGGCGGGGATCAAGCCCGAGCCGGGCGTCGCCGCCTATGGCGCGTCGAAGGCGGCGCTGATCCACCTCGTCAAGGTCGCGGCGAAGGAAGGTGCGTCCGACCGGATCCGCGTCAACGCCATCGCCCCGGCCGGGGTCGAGACGCCGGTATGGGACGCGGTCCCGATGTTCGCCGAACGCGCTGCGGCGATCGGCCGCGACGCGGCCTTTGCCGAACTCGCCGCGATGGCGACCCCGCTCGGCCGCTACGCCAAGCCCGAAGAGATCGCCGGGCAGATCGCCTTCCTGCTGTCGGATGCGGCGGCGCTGATCACCGGGACGGTGCTGGTGAGCGATGGGGGCTATACGCTGTAGGCGGCCACGCTTCGCGCGATCGGCGCGGCGACCGATGCTGGATGGATCTGACGATGGGAAAGAGCGACATCGGCGATGATCGTGGCGCCGGTTCTACCATCGCGGCGCCCGGTTTGAATCACCGACTATTCGTGTCGGCGATGCACGCACCACCCAAATATCTCTCAAGTCATGTGGACGGAACGCCGCAAGTATAACAGGCATTTTGCGAGCCGATGGGGTGCCACTTTCGTGCGCGTTGGAACTCCGACCGGTGTCGTAAAACGATGAATATGGCGCAAATTCCAACGTCATACGCCGCATCCAATTGATCGTGGCGACGTGATCGGCGGGCACGAAGACTGGATGACACTGAGCGCATTATGCGAATAGTTTCATTTTATCTTGGTCGTTATTGCCGCGGACGAACGACGAAGTCCGCAACATCCAACACACCGTACTGCTTTTGTCTGTCGTCATGACGGCGAGCGTAGCCCGAGTGAGTGCCGGATTGAATCGCGGTCGCGTCGGTCCGGCGCTCAAGCCAAAAGGCTGGAACATGGGACCGCTGACCGCGCGTCACGGTGGATCCCGGGACGAGCCCGGGATGACGGGGTAAGCGCGCCCCGCTACCGCCCGACCAGCGCCTGGTCGCGCAGGCCCCGCCAGACATGGATCGCCTGCACCGTCTCCGCCACGTCATGGACGCGGAGCAGTTGCACGCCGGCCTCGACGCCCTTCATCGCCAGCGCGAGCGAGCCGCCGAGGCGAGCAGCGGGCGGCGCCTCGTTGGACAGCGCACCGATCATGCGCTTGCGGCTGGCGCCGAGCATGATCGGGCAGCCGAGACCATGGAACAGGGCTAGGCCGTTGATCAGCGCGAGATTGTCGGCGAGCGACTTGCCGAAGCCGATGCCGGGATCGACCATGATCCGCGACCGGTCGATCCCCGCCGCGACGACGGCGGCGATGCGTGCCTCGAGCCAGTCGAACACTTCGATCAGGACGTTGCCGTAGCCACCCCCGCCATGCGGGCCCTTTTTCGGGTCGGGCGAGTGCATCAGGATCACCGGGCAGCCGGCCTGGGCGACGACGCCCGTCGCGCGCTCGTCCCACAGCAGCGCCGACACGTCGTTGACGATCCGCGCGCCGGCGCCGAGCGCGCCCTCCATCACCATCGCCTTGCGTGTGTCGATCGAGACGAGCGTACCGGCGGCGGCGAGGCGCTCGATCACCGGCACGACGCGCTTGGCCTCATCGCCTTCCCACACCAACGGCGCATTGGGCCGGGTCGATTCACCGCCGATATCGATCAGCGCGGCACCCGCCGCCGCCATCGCCACGCCCGCCGCCGCAGCGGCAGCGGGGTCGTTCTCCAGCTTGCCACCGTCGCTGAAGCTGTCCGGCGTGACGTTGAGGATGCCGGCGACCAGTGGCTGGTCGAAGCGCAGCGTGCGTTCGCCAAGCGTCAGCGCCGGGCGCGGCGCGGTGATCGCGGCGTGGAGCGCGGCGACGCGCGGGTTGCCGCCAAGTGCCTGCTCGAAATCGGCGATCGCGACGGTGCTGCGCGCATCGCCCTCGATCACCTCATAGGCGGCGAACCACAGCATCCCGCCGGCCAGCCGCGCGACCGCGCCATCGCGCCCGACGGGGGTGTCGACGAACTGGATCGGGCGGAGGTGGAGGGACAATGGCGCTACTCCTTATGCCCTTCCCCGGCGAAGGCCGGGGCCCAGTTGGAGCAGCCGCTGTAACGAAGCGAACCGCTCGATCAAGGATCGTTGTGCAACTGGATCCCGGCCTTCGCCGGGAAAGGCGAAGAGTTTGCGCCTAGGGCTGCGTCGCGAGCAGATAAGTCTGGCGCAGCGTGTCGATCGGCTTGAGGCCCTCGGGCGTCTCATGGTGCCAGAAGGTCCAGCCGTTGCACGCCGGCGCGTTCTGCAACACCGAGCCGAGCTTGTGGATCGAGCCGGTCTGGCCGCATTCGCTGAGCACCGAGCCATCGGCGCGCACCGTGATGCGGAAGCGGCGCTTGGCGTCGGTCAGCACCGCGCCCGCCGCCAGCATGCCATTCTCGACGATGGTGCCGAAGGCGACGCGCGGCGCGGCCTTGGGCGACTGCATCGTCGTCAGCGCGGATTCGTCCAGCGGCAGCGCGGCGTCGATGCGCTCGCGCGCCGCCGACACATAACCCTGCTCGCGCTCGATGCCGATCCAGCGCCGGCCGAGCCGCTTGGCGACCGCGCCGGTAGTGCCGGTGCCGAAGAACGGGTCGAGCACCACGTCGCCCGGCTTGGTGCAGGCGAGCAGGATGCGGTAGATCAAGGCCTCGGGCTTCTGCGTCGGGTGGACCTTCACCCCGTCCTTCTTGAGCCGCTCCTGCCCGCCGCAGATCGGGAATTCCCAGTCGGAGCGCATCTGCAGCTCGTCGTTCAACGTCTTCATGCTGCGATAGTTGAAGGTGTAGCGCGCCTTTTCGCCCATCGACGCCCAGATCAGCGTCTCGTGCGCGTTGGTGAAGCGCGTGCCCTTGAAATTGGGCATCGGGTTGGCCTTGCGCCAGACGATGTCGTTGAGGATCCAGTAGCCGAGATCCTGGATCGCCGAACCGACCTTGAAGATGTTGTGATAGCTGCCGATCACCCAGATCGCGCCATTGTCCTTGAGGATGCGGCGCGCCTCGGTCAGCCAGGCGCGGGTGAAAGCGTCATAGATGGCGAGGCTGTCGAACTTGTCCCAATCGTCGGTCACGGCATCGACATGGCTACCGTCCGGCCGGTTGAGATCGCCGCCGAGCTGGAGGTTGTAGGGCGGGTCGGCGAAGATCATGTCGACCGACTTGGCCGGCAGCGAACGCATCGCGGTGATGCAATCCTGCATGATGATCGTGTCGAGCGGCAACGCCATCAGCGGCGCTTCGGCCACCGGCGCGTCGGCGCGCGAAATCGTTTCAATAAGCCCCATCAGTCCCGTCCCCGCGTTCGTTATGCGCATCCAAGGAGAATGTGCGGACTCCGGTCAAGGAGAACTTAGTTAACGGGAATCCCTAAGAAATCGTTAACAAAGCGGAACATTTTAGGACGCTGTCCAGATGTTGAGTCCCGACTTATCCACAGGCACCAAACATGGTGTGTGGCGCAAAAGACTCACACTGGCATTTCTGATTCACGGCTGATCGAGAAATTGGAAAACGGGGAGTTGGCCAAGCGTGACGCGAGCGCCGAGGCAGCAATTTCATAATCGACCACCGGGCACGCGGCCTCGATGGACCCGGAACCGATTGACCCGCCGTCACAGTGGCCAAGGCCGAACCATCCAAGCTCTTCGTTCAGATAATCCTCAAGCGCGTGGCGCTGCACCAGATCGTCCGAGGTGCCGAAACCGTCGATGCTGCGATGAACCAGCATCCAGTCAAAATCCTCTTCGTGTACCGGCGCAAAGCCATTTGCGACGGCCCGATCGCGGATATCGTCCATGACGCCTTGTTCCTTTCCGGGGTCGGCGAAATGCTCTTTCGTTTCACCCCGCGTGCCGCAACGGCCCCAATGCTCCACCACGCCGCGCCCGCCGGCCCACGCCTCGTGATATTCGATGCCGTCACTCACGCGCTTGTAGAGCTTAAACACGCTCATTCTCCCGTGATTGCGCGGGTTCGAGATCGAAGGAAGCTTGTGCGACCGGCGCGAAGGATCGGCGGTGCAGCGGGCATGGGCCATATTCGCGCAGCGCGCGGAGATGATCGGGCGCGCCATAGCCCTTGTTCGAGTGCCAGCCATAATGCGGATGTGATTCGGCGTGGGCGATCATGATCGTGTCGCGGGTGTGCTTGGCGATGATCGAGGCGGCGGCGATCGACAGGCTGATTGCGTCGCCCTTGACGATCGCGGTGGCGGCATGGCCCCAGCGCGGCAGGCGGTTGCCATCGACCAGCACATGGCCCGGCGCGCAGCCCAAAGCCGCGACCGCCAGCTCCATCGCCTTCATCGTCGCCCAATAGATGTTGAGCCGGTCGATCTCATCGGCCTCGACGATGCCGATGCCGATGATCGCGCAGTCGCGCAGCCGGTCGTGCAGGCGCAGCCGCTCGGCGGCGGAGAGCTTCTTCGAATCGTTGATGCCGCGCGGCACGCCGCGCGCCGGCAGGATCACCGCCGCCGCGACGACCGGCCCGGCCAACGGCCCGCGCCCGGCCTCATCGACCCCGGCGACGGGCGCGAGGCAGAGTTTCTCGTGGCGCAGCGACGGCCCGGTCATGGCAGGCGCCACGGCGGGAAGCGGCGATTTTCGCCCGCCTGGTAGAGGCAGATGGCATTGCCCGCGGGATCGCGCAGCCGTGCCTCGCGCCAGCCCCAATCCTCATCTGCCGGGCCACGCTCGAACGCGACCCCGATGCTGGTGAGCATCTCCACCCACTCATCGAGATCGCCGCATTCGAAATAGAAGACCGGCGTACCACCTATCTCGTCAGCAGCCTCGATCGACAAGGTTGTGCCGCTGGCACTTTCAAAACGCGCATAGCGCGGCGCCGAGCGGACGATCTGGCGCAAGCCGAGGCGCGCATAGAAGGACTCGCTCGCCGCGAAATCACCTGCGGGTAGCGTTATCTGGTTGAGCAACGGGGCGCTCTGGTCGAGCACGACATCCTGCCGCACGCGCTGGTGCGCCATCGGGCCATGGCCGTCGGTCATCAATGTCGCATCGTGAATCGCGATCCGAACGAAACGGCGGGCGCGGGTAATCGCCTCCTCCAGATTCCAATGGCTTGCCAGTCCGCAGGCGATCGCACTGGCCAAGGTGCAGCCGGTGCCATGGGTATTGTTGCTGTCGATTCGCGGATCACTCCACTCCATCTCACGCTCACCGCCTCGACGCGCGGGGAACAGGATGTCCGTGACGTGCGGCCCTCGCGCGTGCCCGCCCTTGGCGAGGATCGCGCAACCACGGCGGTCGGCCAGCGAACGGGCTGCCGTACGGATCGCCTCGCGGTCGACGATCGACATACCCGAGAGCGCCCTGAGCTCGGGCAAGTTGGGTGTCGTCACGGTAGCGATGCGCATCAGCCGCGCGAACGCCGCGATGGTCCCGTCATCCGCCAGCACATCGCCACTCGTCGCGACCATCACCGGATCGAACACAATCGGCACCGACAAGCCCTCCAGCCGGTCCGCCACGGCATGCGCCGTTTCGGCCGAACCGATCATGCCGATCTTGACCGCGTCGACGCCGATGTCGCTCACCACCGAATCGATCTGCGCGATGACCATGTCGGCCGGCACCGGCATCACCGCCTGCACGCCAAGCGTGTTCTGCGCGGTGATTGCCGTAATCGCGGTCATGGCGTGGCCGCCGAGCATCGTGACGGTCTTGATGTCGGCCTGGATACCGGCGCCGCCGCCCGAATCCGAGCCGGCGATGATCATGATGCGCGGGGTATCCATCAGCTGGCGAACTTGCGCCCCGTCGCGGCGGGGTGGCGTTGCAGCGCGCTGCCGACGCGCGTCGGGCGGTCGGTCAGCTCGCCGCCGCAATTGGGGCAGCGATCGTCGAGCCCCTCGGCGCATTCGGCGCAGAAGGTGCATTCGAACGAACAGATGAACGCGCCGCCGGCATCGGCCGGCAGGTCGGCGCCGCAGCGTTCGCAGTCGGGGCGCATTTCAAGCATGGCGGGGTCCTTATCATTTCCCCTCTCCCTGTGGGAGAGGGGCAAGCCGCGAAGCGGCGCGGGGTGAGGGTAGAGTCGGTGACGTTTGTTGCTTTCAGCCTCTGCCCTCACCCTTCCGCGCCTTCGGCGCTCCCTCCCTCTCCCACAGGGAGGGGGAATTTATGCCGCCGCCCTCACCGCGTCGCAGATGCGGTCGACGATGCGCTCGACCTGCGCCGGATCGTCGCCCTCGGCCATCACGCGGATCACCGGCTCGGTGCCCGAGGGGCGGATGACGAGGCGCCCCTTGCCGGCGAGCTCGGCCTCGGCGGCGGCGATCACCGCCTTGACGCTGTCGGCGTCGAGCGGCTTGCCGCCGGCAAAGCGGACATTCTTGAGCAATTGCGGCAGCGGTTCGAAGCGATGGAGGAATTCGCTCGCCGGCGCGCCCGACCAGGTCAGCTCGGCCAGTACCTGCAGTGCCGCGACAAGCCCGTCGCCGGTGGTGGCATAGTCGGACAGGATGATATGCCCCGACTGCTCGCCGCCGACATTATAGCCTTGTGCGCGCATCGCCTCGAGCACCTGGCGATCGCCGACGCCGGTGCGCACCAGCCCGATGCCCTGCGCGGCGAGATGGCGCTCGAGCCCGAGATTGGACATCACCGTCGCGACCAGCCCGCCGCCCTGCAACCGCCCGGCGCGCGCCCAGCCGCTGGCGATCGTCGCCATCAGCTGGTCGCCATCGACGACCTTGCCCTGCTCGTCGACGACGATCAGCCGGTCGGCATCGCCGTCGAGCGCGATGCCGAGCTGCGCGCCCGAGGCGACGACGGTTTCGCACAAGGTCTGCGGCGCGGTCGAGCCGACGCCGTCATTGATGTTCTTGCCATTGGGGGTGACGCCGATCGCGACGACATCGGCGCCGAGTTCCCACAAGGCGGTCGGCGCGACGCGATAGGCCGCGCCATTGGCGCAATCGATGACGATGCGCATGCCATCGAGCCGCAGATTCTGCGGGAAAGTCGATTTGGCGAAATGGATGTAGCGGCCCTGCGCGTCGTCGACGCGGCGCGCGCGGCCGATATCGGTCGAGGGGGCGAGCGAGATGTCGCTGTCGATCAGCGCCTCGATCGCCAGTTCGTCCTCGTCGCTGAGCTTGTAGCCGTCGGGGCCGAACAGCTTGATTCCGTTGTCGGCATAGGGGTTGTGGCTGGCCGAGATCATCACGCCGAGATCGGCGCGCATCGAATGCGTCAGCATCGCCACCGCCGGGGTCGGCATCGGGCCGACCAGCACGACATCCATGCCGACCGAGGTGAAACCGGCGACCATCGCCGATTCGAGCATGTAACCCGACAGCCGCGTGTCCTTGCCGATGACGACGCGGTGCTTGTGGTCGCCACGCAGGAAATGCGCACCCGCCGCCATGCCGACCTTCATCGCCATCGCCGCGGTCATCGGCGAGACGTTGGTCGCGCCGCGAATGCCGTCGGTACCGAAATATTTGCGTGCCATGCCTTCGTGTCCGCTCCGTACCGTTCGATCGTGGCGGGGTGATAGCGCCGGTTCGGGCGACATGCGAGGGCGCGATTCTGCGGCGGGGCCGGCGTTCTGCGCGGCGGCAAGAAGGAGTTGTTCGCGCAGAGGCGCAGAGGCGCAGAGAGGCCGGGCGACAGCGTCTCGCCCGACGGGAGAATGGAATGCCGGGATGGGCTAGTTCCCCTTGGCGCCTTCGCGCCTTCGCGTGAACAATCCGGATTCACGCGAAGCCGCGAAGGCGCGAAGCCAGAAAATCTCTGCGCCTCTGCGCCTCTGCGCGAACAATTCCTCTTCTTGCTCACCCACATGAACCAACTGACATGGAAACAAGGGCGGGCCACCCCATATCGCGCGAAACCGATCAGGGAGACGCGCGATGAAATACCGTATGCTGGGCGA
>NZ_JARYTI010000077.1 GCF_029911635.1 Sphingomonas sp. AR_OL41 | reverse complement strand
CTCCTTATGGTGGAGCCCCGATGCTCTGCCTGCCTCAAACATCGCTCAACCCACGCGAGACGCTCGCTCGTTCACCTCAACCGTGCCGCACGCGCCCTCCCGCGCAGCGGGTTCGTGCTTCCACCCAATGTCGACTGTCGCTTCGTGAACGGATGGCGGCTTCCGGACAAGCTTCTGAACGGCTGAGCAACGGGAATGGCCACAGGTTTTCACCTGCTTGGAACAGGATCATCGCCCCCGATAAGGTTCACAAGCGATGCCGTCGGAGTCGCCATCCATAGCTTCGCGGTATCCAGGCTCTCCCGCGTATATTGGTGCTGTCCCTGCCGCGCGCGCGTCGTCGCATCCGCGCCAATAGTCCCCGATCTGGGGTTCTCTTGCGCGACTGATTCCCGCCGCCACCGCCAGCGGCTTGATCGACGAGGATATCCGATCCCTGCCATTTTCCGTCAGCGCGGCGCTGCCGACGCCAATTCCCATTCCGCCGAGCGCGGCAGCTGTTAGGTAGTGTATAGCGCGCCTGCGGAAGTTCAGCGCTTCTTTGCGCCGATAGTAGGGGCGCAGATCAACCGGCGCCGCGTGGGAGGGTTTTCGAGATCCCATGCCGACGGTTTCTAACCGAGAAGCGTAAAGGCGAAGTTTCGCGCAAATGACTTCTTTCGGAGGCGCTGCCTGGTGTCGCGGAAGTCACTCGCAGCGATATTCCCCATCGTTCGGCCTCCTCCGATCCCGCCACCCGCAACACGCTGATTCAATTCCCCGCCAACAAGCGCAATGCGCCACCCATGCGCACCATCGCCCCACCCGATTCGTCTGCCATCGCTCGCCGCGCCGCGCCCGTAGTGCCGCCGCCCACCCCGGCCACGGCGCGCGCCACCCGCACCGCCGCCAAAACCTCCAACACCGCGCCGCCCAAATTCCCTGCCGCCGCCCGCACAATAAATATCAAATTCCCTGCCGGCGCCCCCGCGGCAGGGAATCCCCCCGCGCCAACCCCGCCCGCACGTCGCCAACATCGCCCGCACCCAAGGATTGAGCTTGCCCGCCCACCCGCCTACACGCCGGGCATGACCGAAGCCGCCATCGCCATCGACCAGCTGTGCAAAACCTATGCGGGCGGCAAGCGCGCGCTCGACAATGTCAGTTTCGAGGTGCCGCGCGGCTCCGTCTTCGGGCTGCTCGGGCCGAACGGCGCGGGCAAGTCGACGCTGATCAACATCCTTGCCGGGCTGGTCAACAAGACCAGCGGCAACGCGACGATCTGGGGTTTCGATATCGACGCGCATCCGCGCAACGCCAAGGCGTCGATCGGCATCGTCAACCAGGAGATCCTGTTCGATCCCTTCTTCACGCCGTTCGAGACGCTGGAAATCCAGGCTGGGCTGTACGGCGTGCCCAAGGAGAAGCGCCGCACGATGGAACTGCTGCGTGCGGTGCATCTCGAGGACAAGGCCAATGCCTATGCCCGCACGCTGTCGGGCGGCATGAAGCGCCGGCTGATGGTTGCCAAGGCGATGGTCCACACGCCGCCGGTGCTGGTGCTCGACGAGCCCACTGCGGGCGTCGACATCGAGCTGCGTCAGCAACTCTGGGCCTATGTCCGCAGCCTCAACGAACAGGGCGTCACGGTGGTGCTGACGACGCACTATCTCGAAGAGGCCGAGCAATTGTGCGATCGCATCGCGATCATCAACCACGGCACCGTCATCGCCAACAAGCCGACGCGCGAACTGGTCGGCATGGCGCAGGAAAAGCTCGTCGAGGTCACCGTCGATCGCGACGTCGCCACCTTGCCCGCCAATATCTGCTTCCAGAAGATCGCGCTGAAGGGCGAGCGCGTGCTCGAAATCACCTATCGCAAGGACGAGGCCAATGCCGGCCAGGTGCTCGCCGCGGTGCAGGCCGGCGGCTTCGGCATCGTCGAGGTCTCGACCAAGGAACCCGATCTCGAAGATGTCTTCCTCAACCTGACGCGCGCCGCCAATGCGTAACGAGGCGCTCGCTGCTCCGCTCCCGCTTGCGGGAGGGGCTGGGGGAGGGCAGTGCCCCACGGACCAGGCTCGCGGGATTCCCCTCCCCCGACCCCTCCCGCAAGCGGGAGGGGAGGGGCTATGACCCACACCTCCGACATCCTCATCGTCGGTTCCGGCGCCGCCGGTCTCACCGCCGCGCTCAACCTCGCCGATCGCTTCACCGTCACCGTGCTCGCCAAGGGCGCGATGAACGAGGGCTCGACCGCCTGGGCGCAAGGGGGGATCGCCGCGGTGCTCGAACCCGGCGACACCTTCGAAAGCCATATCGAGGACACGATGATCGCCGGCGCCGGGCTCAACGACCGCGCCACGGTCGAGTTCGTCGTCGAGCGAGCCCCGGCGGCGATCGCGCGGTTGCAGGAACTCGGCGTGCCCTTCGCGACCGAAAGCGACGCTGCGGACAGCGCGCTCCATTTGACGCGCGAGGGCGGCCATTCGCATCGCCGCATCGTCCATGTCGCCGACGCGACCGGCTGGGCGGTGCAGGAGGCGTTGCAAAAGGCGGCCGAGGCACACCCCAACATCACGCTGGTTCCCGATCAGGTCGCGATCGACCTTGCCACCTCACGCCATGAGGCGCGCTATTCGGGCGCCGGCAATGTCTGGGGCGTCTATGCCGTCGACCGGAACACCGGCCGTGTCGGGCTCTACACTGCGCGTGCGACGATCCTTGCCACCGGCGGGGCAGGGCGGACCTATCTCTTTTCGACCGCGCCGCGCGGCGCGACCGGCGACGGCATCGCCATGGCGTGGCGCGCCGGCTGCCGCGTGTCGAACATGGAGTTCATGCAGTTCCACCCGACCTGCCTGTACAATCTCGACGTCAAGAACTTCCTGATCACCGAGGCCGTGCGCGGCGAGGGCGGGCAGCTCAAGAACCCCGACACCGGCCACCGCTTCATGCCCGACATCGACCCGCGCGCCGAGCTTGCCCCGCGCGACGTCGTGGCGCGCGCGATCGACCATGAGATCAAGCGCTTCGGGCTCGATTACGTCCATCTCGACATCAGCCACCAGCCGCCCGAGTTCGTCCGCGAACATTTCCCCAACATCCATGAGAAGCTGCTCGGCCTCGGCATCGACATGACGAAGGAGCCGATCCCGGTCGTGCCCGCGCAGCATTATACCTGCGGCGGCATCGTCATCGACCGCGACGGCCGCACCGATCTGCCCGGGCTCTATGCGGCGGGCGAGTGCACCCAGTCCGGCCTGCACGGCGCGAACCGGCTCGCCTCCAACTCACTGCTCGAATGCTTCGTGTTCGGCGAGGCCTGCGCGCGCGACATCGCCGCGCGCTGGGACAGCTTCCCGCCCGTGCCGCCGATCCATGGCTGGGACGAAAGCCGCGTGACCGATTCCGACGAAGAGGTCGTCATCAAGCAGAACTGGACCGAGATCCGCCGCTTCATGTGGAACTATGTCGGCATTGTCCGCACCACCAAGCGGCTGGAACGCGCGCAACACCGCATCAAGCTGCTCACCGCCGAGATCGAGGATTATTACGGCCATTTCCGCGTCACGCCCGACCTGATCGAGCTGCGCAATCTGCTGCAGACCGCCGATCTGATCGTCCGCTCGGCGCTCCACCGCCACGAATCGCGCGGGCTGCACTACACGCTCGATTACCCCGCAACGCTGCCCGACGCGGTCGATACCGTCCTCGTGCCCTAACGTGCTCCGCAAAAATCATGGTTAATCAGATGCATCTCTGCCGCATTTCGTCCCGCTTCGGGAGCGATTCACCGCAGCGGGTGCAATGCGCTGTTTCTCATCCGACCTGTTCGCCTATCATGTCACAGGGGACGTGGGGACAATAGCGGTGGTGCAACCTATCATTCCGATCAGACTATCCCGGCCGGTCGCGGTCCTTGCCCTGACCAGCGCACTGTGCGCCTGCGGGCATGATACGCGCGTGCACGTCGCGGCCGCGCCGCCGCCGCCGGCTTACAAGCTCGTCATCGCCGTGCCGCCGCCGCCCGTCGTGCGGCCGGTGCCGAGCGCGCCGCAACCGCTCGTCGCCAGCATCACCACGCTCGGCAAGTCGTTCAACGGTCGTGTCGGCATCGCCGTGCGCAGCATCGACCAGGGCTGGAGCGTCGACAGCCAGGGCAACCAGCGCATGCCGCAGCAGAGCGTGTCGAAGCTGTGGGTCGCGATGACGGTGCTCGATTTCCGCGACGCCGGCCGCCTGAAGCTCGACGATCCGATCACGCTGACGCGTGAGGACATGACGCTGTTCCATCAGCCGGTCGCCGCGCTGATCAAGGCCGATGGTTACCACACCACCGTCGGCGACCTGCTCCAGCGCGCGCTGACGATGAGCGACAACACCTGCAACGATCGCCTGCTGCGCTATGTCGGCGGGCCGTCGGCGGTGCGCGACTTCATCGTCCGCAAGGGGCTTGGCGACATCCGCTTCGGCCCCGGCGAGCGGCTGTTGCAGAGCCAGACCGCCGGGCTCGCCTGGAAGCCGGAGTTCGCGTTCGGCAATGCCTTCACCCGCGCCCGCGCGCGGCTCACGCCGTCAGCGCGGCTCGAAGCGTTCGAGCGCTACGTCGCCGATCCGCCCGACGGCGCAGCGCCGCTGGCGATCGCCGGCGCGCTTGCCCGGCTCAAGGACGGCAAGCTGCTCTCACCGAGCTCGACGCACTATCTCATGGGCACGATGGAGCTGTCGCACACCGGGCGCCAGCGGTTGCGCGGCGCGGTCCCGCCGGGCTGGACCTTCGGGCACAAGACCGGCACCGGACAGGATCTCGGTGGGCGCACCGCCGGCTACAACGATGTCGGCTTCCTCATCGCGCCCGACGGCAAGGCCTATTCGATCGCGGTGATGATCGGCGACACGCCCCGGCCGATCCCCGAACGCCAGGCGCTGATGCAGGCGGTGGTCGAAGCCGTGGTGGCCAACCACCGCGCGGCGTAGCCTGCCCCTGTCGAGCGGGACAGGTGCGGCGGCGGACCAGCTATCTGCTTCGAGGTGGTTGGCAGAAGAAGACATTGTTCACGCGGAGGCGCGAAGGCGCGGAGATGTCGCGCCTGGCGCCGTCGTGGCGCGTAAGCGCACACGTCGATCAACGGCGAAGCGTTGCTGACGGGTGTTTCGGGCGCGACCTGACAGCGAGCGCAACACCTTCGCGTCTCCGCGCCTCCGCGTGAACCGAGCATGGCGTTCCCGCGGAGCGGGAGCGCGCGCATCCCGCGGTTGGTGATGCAATGGGCGTCGCCAGTAGCGCCGCCTGATATCAGTCGAACCCGTCCTCGAGGAACTTCGCCGCCACCGCGCAGTGCAGCGCGACGCCGCGCGCCATCGTTGCCTCGTCGATCGTCATCCGGGTGTTGTGCAGTGGGGGGTTGGTGTGCGGGTCGCTGCCGCTCTCCGCGACGCCGATGAACGCCATCGCGCCGGGCACGTCGCGCAGTACATAGGCGAAGTCCTCGGCACCCATCATCGGCGCGGGCATCATCTGCCATGCCGCGTCACCGCCCAGCGCCACGGCCTGGCCGCGCATCAGGTCATGCGCGCGCGGGTCGTTCATCGTCACGGGATAGCCGCTTTCGAGCCGTACCTCGCCGACGAGGCCGTGCGCCGCGGCGATGTTCTCGACGATGCGCTTGAAGGCGTCGCGCATCAGCTCGCGCGTGCGCTCCGACAGCGTGCGCAGCGTGCCGGTCATCTCGCACGTCTGCGGCACGATGTTGTGCGCCGAGCCGGCGCTGATCTGCGCGATGGTCAGGACCGCGGGGTCGCTCACCGGCACGCGCCGCGCGAGGAAGGTCTGCAGCGCGGTGACGATCTCGCATGCCACCGGGATCGGGTCGAGCGTGTCGTGCGGCATCGCGGCATGGCCGCCGCGTCCGCGGATCGTGGCGTAGAGCGTGTCGGTCGAGGCGAGCAGCGGGCCCGGGCGGCTGACGAAGGTCCCGGCCGGCGCGTTGGGCGAGATGTGCAGCGCGAACGCCGCCTCGGGCCTGGCGATGTCGAGCAGCCCGTCCTCGATCATGTAGCGCGCGCCGTGGTAACCCTCTTCGCCGGGCTGGAACATGAAGACGACCGTACCGGGCAGGCTGTCGCGCCGCGCGCACAGCGCCCGCGCCGCACCGACCAGCATCGCCGAATGCGCGTCATGCCCGCAGGCATGCATCGCGCCCGGCACCGTCGAGGCGAAGGGCAGGCCGGTTTCCTCCTGCATCGGCAGCGCGTCCATGTCGCCGCGCAACAGCACGGTGCGGCCATTGTCGCGCCCGCCGCGCAGGATCGCGACGAAGCCGCTGGTCGTCTTGCTGGTGTGGATCTCGAGCGGCAGCCCGGCGATTGCCGCGCGCAGCTTGGCGGTGGTGCGGTCGCAGTGCAGCCCGATCTCGGGATCGGCATGGATCGCCCGTCGCAATTCGACCACATCGTCGAGCTCGGCCTCGGCGGCGGCGCCCCAGTCGGTCCCCGAGTCCATCACGCTATCCATCATCTCGCTCCTTGCCGACGCAAACGCGTCAGACGATCAAAAGCCCCGCCAGCGCCGCCGACATCAGGTTGGCAAGGCTCCCCGCCGCCAGTGCACGCAGCCCGAGCCGGGCGATGGTCGGGCGCTGGTTGGGGGCGAGCCCGCCGGTCACCGCCATCTGGATCGCGATCGACGAGAAGTTGGCGAAGCCGCACAGCGCGAAGGTCACGACGGCGATGGTGTGCGCCGAGAGCGCCGCCTTGGCGCTGCTGAGGTAGCTGAACGCGACGAACTCGTTGATCACCACCTTGGTGCCGAACAGCCCGCCGGCGGTGGTCGCCTCGCTCCACGGCACGTTGAGCAGCACCATCACCGGCGCGAAGGCATGGCCGATGATCGCCTGGAAGGTCAGGTCGGGATAGCCGAACAGCCCGCCGACCCCGCCAAGGATGCCATTGGCGAGCGCGACGAGCGCGACGAACGCCAGCACCATCGCGCCGACCGCGACCGCCAGCTTGACGCCGGTCTGCGCGCCCTCGGCCGCCGCCATGATGATGTTGGCCGGGCGTTCCTCGCCGAACGGGATGTCGCCCTCGACCGCTGGCTCCTTGCCGATATCGGCGGGGTCGTCGGGCATGATCAGCTTGGCCATCAGGATGCCGCCCGGCGCCGACATGAAGCTCGCGGCGAGCAGATAGGGCAGCAGTTGCGGCCCGAGCATCGAGGCATAGGCAGCGAGGATCGTGCCCGCCACGCCGGCCATGCCGACGGTCATCACGCAGAACAGCTGCGACGGGGTCAACTCGGCGAGATAGGGGCGGATGACCAACGGCGCCTCGCTCTGGCCGACGAAGATGTTGGCCGCCGCGCCCAATGATTCGACCTTGGAGATGCCGGTGACATATTGGATGCCGCCGCCGATCCACCGCACGATAAATTGCATTACCTTGAGGTAATAGAGGATCGAGATCACCGAGGCGAAGAAGATGATCACCGGCAGCGCGGCGAGCGCGAAACTGTGGCCGCCCATTTCCGGGCCGGCGAGCGGGCCGAAGATGAAGTTGATGCCATCCTGGGCATAGCCGAGCAGCTTGGTGACGCCGAACGCCATGCCGCCGATCACATTCTTGCCGGCGGGGACGTAGAGCACGAGAAAGGCGATGCCGGCCTGCAGCGCGAAGGCCGCGCCGACGACGCGCAGGCGGATCGCGCGCTTGTTGTTCGACAGCAGGAACGCGATGCCGAGAATGACCGCGATGCCCGCGATGCCGATCAGAATTCGATTTACCAACGCTTGTCCGCCCCATTTACCTGGTCCGGCCATCGGCCGGTCAAGTGCGCCACCATACAGGGCCAATCGCATTGGGCTAGTGCCTGGAAGGCACAGCTTCTCGTCGCCGGACGTGCGACCGGCTGGCGGGAGGCGCGAAGCGACACGCGGCCAACCGCGCAGCGCAAGATTTGACGGCGGCGCGTTCTGCGCTAGCAACGACGGCTATGAACCAGACCTCGCCCGCGATCCCGCGCTCGCTCTTCGCTTTCTCGATCTTCTATGGCGGCATGGTGTGTATCGCCGGCGTGCTCGGCAACAAGCAGGTCGCGCTCGGGCCGCTATCGGCGCTCGGGCCGCTGTTCGGGCTCGGCCCGCTGGCGATCGAGGCGGGGATCTTCGCGTTCCTGTTGCTGGTCATCACGTCGAGCGCGATCGCCGAGCTTCATGGGGCGAAGACCGCCAACACGCTGGTGCGCTTCGGCTTCGTGCCGCTGATCATTTCGATCCTGCTGTCGCTGGTCGTGCTGACCATCCCGGCGGCGAGCGACATGGATCCGGTGCGACGCGATGCCTTCGCGCTGATGATGGGCGCGACGCCGCGCATCTGGATCGCCGGGATCATTTCCTACGGCATCTCGCAGACGCTCAACGTGACGGTATTCTCATTCCTGAAAGGGCGCGAGGGCCAGTCGATGTTGTGGCTGCGCGCCGGCGCTGCCAGCATTCTCAGCCAGATCGTCGACACATTGCTGTTCGTCAGCATCGCCTTTTACGGCGTCTTCCCGATCCGCGAGATCCTGGTCGGGCAGATGATCGTCAAGGTCGTGCTGTCGGCGCTGCTGGTCCCGCCGCTGATCTATCTGATGGTCGCGATCGGCCGCCGGCTGGACGGCACCAACGCCGCCGGCTGAGCGCCGGCACAGATTGGGGTAGCGGCGTTGGGCGGAGATCCCCCTTGCGCGTTCGTCTTGCTACGGAAAATCACGACCATTGCGGCAGGGGGCTTAGAACCCTAAGGCCGCGCGCATCATGACCGATTACGCCCCCGATCCCGCCCTGCTCGCCAAGGCCGAAACGCTGGTCGAGGCGCTGCCCTATATGCAGCGTTATGCCGGCGCGACCTTCGTCGTGAAATATGGCGGGCATGCGATGGGCGATCCCGAGGCGGCGCGCGATTTCGCCGAGGACGTCGTGCTGATGAAGGCGGTCGGCATCAACCCGGTCGTGGTCCATGGCGGCGGGCCGCAGATCGGCGCGATGCTCAAGCGGCTCGGGGTCGAATCGAGCTTCGTCAACGGGCTGCGCGTGACCGATGCCGAGACCGCCAAGATCGCCGAGATGGTCCTGGCCGGCTCGATCAACAAGGAAATCGTCGGCTGGATCGGCCAGGCCGGCGGGCGCGCGGTCGGCATTTCGGGCAAGGATGGCGGCTTCGTCCGCGCCGCCAAGGTCGGGCGCGACACGCCCGACCGGCTGCAGGGCATCGAGCGCCATGTCGATCTCGGTTTTGTCGGTGAGCCGGTCGGGGTCGACCGGCGGATCATCGATACGCTGTCCGACGCCGGGATCATCCCGGTGGTCGCGCCGATCGCGATCGGCGACGACGGGCACACCTACAACATCAACGCCGACACCATGGCCGGGGCGATCGCCGCGGCGCTCGGCGCGTCGCGACTGTTCATGCTGACCGATGTGGTCGGCGTGCTCGACAAGGCCGGCGCGCTGATGACCGATCTCGACCCGGCAGGCGTGGCGAGCCTGCGCGCCGATGGCACGATCACCGGCGGCATGATCCCCAAGATCGAAACCTGCGTCGCGGCGGTCGAGGCCGGGGTCGATGCGGCGGTCATCCTCGACGGGCGCGTGCCGCACGCCATGCTGCTCGAGGTGTTCACCAAGCGTGGCGCCGGCACGTTGATCCGGCGGTGAGCGGAGCGGCTATTGCCGTCGCCGGCTTTGCTGTATCGACCGGCGGAGTGCTGACAAGCGGAGGAATGCCTTGATCGACGTCGTGTTTCGAATTCTCGGGGTGTTGCTGGACCTCATGTGGTGGGCGGTGTTCCTCCACGCGATCCTCGCCACTTTGATCTCGTTCAACGTGATCAACACGTGGAACGAGACCGTGCGCGTGATCTTCCAGACGTTGCAGAAGATCGTCGACCCGATCGAGCGCCCGATCCGGCGCATCCTGCCCGATTTCGGCCCGCTCGACCTGTCGCCGTTCGTCGCACTGGTCCTGATCATGATCACCGGCACGATCATCCTGCCCTATCTGCAATCCGTCGCCCATGGCGGCTCGATCCTGTGAGGCCGGCATGACCGCACGCATCATCGACGGCAAGGCGTTCGCCGCCGACCTGCGCGACCGCATCGCCGCCCAGGTCGAACTCTTCCGCGCCGCCGCCGGCCGCATGCCGGGGCTGGCGGTCGTGCTGGTCGGCGAAGACCCCGCCTCGGCGGTCTATGTCCGCTCCAAGCACAAGGCGACGCTCGCCGCCGGCATGGCGAGCTTCGAATATCGCCTGCCCGCCGATACGCCGCAGGATGTGCTGCTCGACCTGGTCGACACGCTCAACGGCGATCCGGCGGTCGACGGCATCCTCGTCCAGCTGCCGCTGCCGGGGCATATCGAAGAGCAGGTGGTGCTCACCCGCATCGACCCCGACAAGGATGTCGACGGCTTCCACCCGGTCAATGCCGGCCGCCTGGCGACGGGGCTCGAAGGTTTCGTGCCGTGCACCCCGCTCGGCTGCGTGATGCTCTTGAAGGATGTGCTTGGCGATCTGTCGGGGCTCGACGCGGTGGTGGTCGGGCGCTCGAACATCGTCGGCAAGCCGATGGCGCAATTGCTCATCAAGGAAAGCTGCACCGTCACCGTCGCGCATTCACGCACGCGCGACCTGTCGAGCGTGGTGCGCCGCGCCGACATCGTCGTCGCCGCGGTCGGCCGCCCGGCGATGATCCGCGGCGAATGGATCAAGCCCGGCGCGACCGTCATCGATGTCGGCATCAATCGCACCGAGGACGGGCTGGTCGGCGATGTCGATTTCGCCGGCGCGGCGAGCGTCGCGGGCGCGATCACCCCGGTGCCGGGCGGCGTCGGGCCGATGACCATCGCCGTGCTGCTGCGCAATACTTTGGTGTCGGCGCATCGGCGCGAGGGCGTGGCGTTCGACAGCGACGCGCTGTGATGTTGCCGCTGCTGCTGCTGGCGGCCGCGCCTGCGGCGGCAGCACCGACGCCGATCGATGCCGAGCGTGCCTTTGCCGCCGATGCGCAGGCGCTCGGGCAATGGACCGCCTTTCGAAAATGGGCAGCGGACGATGCGACGATGTTCGTGCCGAAGCCGGTAAAGGCGCAGGCCTTTCTCAAGGACCGCAAGGATCCGCCCAAGGCGATCGACTGGTGGCCGACGGCCAGCTTCGTGTCGTGCGACGGTAGCGTGGCGGTCAACACCGGTGGCTGGAAGCGGCCCGACGGTACTGTCGGCTATTTCTCAACCGTCTGGCGGCGGCAAACTGATGGCGGCTGGAAGTGGATCGTGGACGGCGGCGACACGCTGACGACGCCACGCAAGCGCCCGACGACGCCGGTGACGAAAAGAGCGACCTGTCCGGACACTCGGATGTTGCTCGGCATGCAGGTCGAGAGTCGCGGCGATACCGTCGATCAGGGCCGGTCGAACGACGGGACTTTGTTCTGGGATTGGGTTGTCGATCCAGGCGGGAAACGAAGCTTCAGAGCGTGGATCTGGGACGGGCGGAAGATCCGCAGCGTGATCGCCGACCGCATCGCCGCGCCGACGCCGGCCGCCTCCTGATGTTCGAACTTTATATCTCCTCGCTGATCACCTTCTTCGTGGTGATCGATCCGCCGGGCTGCGCGCCGATCTATGCCGGTCTGTCGGCCGGCGCGACGCCGGCGCATCGTCGATCGATGGCAGTACGCGCGGTGTTCGTCGCGTCGTTGATCCTGTTCGCCTTTGCCGGCTTCGGCGAGACATTGCTGCGTTCGCTCGGCATCAGCCTGGCGAGCTTCCGCATCGCCGGTGGCATCATGCTGTTCCTGATCGCGCTCGAAATGGTGTTCGAGAAGCGCACCGAGCGGCGCGAGGACCGTGCCGCCAAGATCGCCGCGACCCCCGAGGTCGAGGATGTGTCGATCTTCCCGATGGCGATGCCAATGATCGCCGGTCCCGGCTCGATCGCCAGCGTGATGCTGATGATGAGCCGCAACCACGGCATCGAAAATGTCGCGGTGGTGCTCGCCGCGCTCGCCTCGATCCTGTTGCTGACGCTCGCGGCGCTGCTTGCGGCGGGGCCGATCATGCGCGTGCTCGGCGCCAAGATCGAGGCGGTCATCACCCGCCTGCTCGGCGTCTTGCTGGCGGCGCTGGCGGTGCAGTTCGTGATCGACGGGATCCGCATCAGCCTTGGGTGACGCTGCCGCGGCGTGATCAGCCGCGCGATGCGTTGAGCGCCACCGCCGCGCGGATCAGCGCGGTCAACGCCGCCTCGTCGATCTCCGCGCCCTCATCGAAGTCGATCGCGCGGCGCACATTGCCGTCGAGGCTGGCGTTGAACAGGCCGCTCGGGTCGTCGAGCGCGGCGCCCTTGGCGAAGGTCATCTTGACCGCCGCCTTGTAGGTTTCGCCGGTGACGACCATGCCGTGGCGATACCAGACCGGCACCCCGCGCCACTTCCATTCCTCGACGATCTCGGGCTCGGCGCGGTGAATGATGGCGCGAAGGCGCGCCAACAGCGCGCCGCGCCAGTCGCCCAGCGCGGCGATCCTTTCGTCGATCAGTTGCGACGGCGTCTTGCCGTCGGCGGACTCGGCCGCATCTCTCGCGGTCACGCGCGTGTCGCCGCGCGCCGCCCGCTGCGCACCTTCATCGCATAGGGCAGGACGAACATGTACAGGCCGCTGAACAGCAGCAGGAAGAGCGGGGGCAAGGGCGCATAGACCAACAGGCGCGGCGGCTCGCCCAGCGCCATGGCGATGAAATTGGCGATGACGGCGAGCGTGAAGGCGATCGACAGCCAGCGATGCGCCTGCCTGATCCCTTGGGTGATATTCAAGACGACCTCCTCATGATGACAAAGTGGAGCGGCCCCGGGATCAGTCGATCTGCGCCAGCACGGTTTCGAGTGCCGCGAGGAAGCGCGGCCAGCCGGTCCGCGCGCCGTGATAGGCGCGTTGCTGGTCGGGCCGGAAACCGACCTGCTCGATGCGCAAGCGCGTCCCCGTCGCCAATGGCGTGAGTGTCCAGGTGACGACGCTTTCCAAGCCCTGCGCCGCCCAGCTATAGGCCAGCAGACGGTTGGGCTCGACCGCCTCGACTTCGCAATCGACCACGCCCCAGTCGGCGCGCAGCGTGAAGCGATGGCCGACCGCGAGTGCGAAGTCGTTCTGCATCAGCCATTCCGCGATCAGCTGTTGCTGGGTCAGCGCGCGCCACACCTTTTCCGGGGGATGCGCGATCTCGCGCTCGACCACGACTGTGCGCGTTTCGCTCGTGACATCGCTCATTGGTCCATCCTCCCCAACAGGTCTTCGAGCTCGTCGATCCGGCTCTCCCAGAAGCCGCTCATCCGGCTGGTCCAGTCGATCAGCGGCGCGAGCGCGCCGGCCCGCGCGCTGTAGTGGGTCTGGCGGCCGGCATGGCGATCGCCGACCAGCCCGGCCTGTTTGAGCACGCCGAGATGCTTGGAAACTGCGGGTTGCGAGACCCCGGCCAGCGCGGTTAGCGCCCCCACGGTCTGCTCGCCGTCGCGGCACAGCCGCTCGTAGAGCGCGCGGCGCGTCGGGTCGGCGAGCGTCTTGAACAGCAATTCGTGGCTGTCGGGCATAGGAATACATAACTCGCTGGCTATCGGTCAAAGCTATAACCAACGAGTTATGAGATTGTCAACGCGGCGCCCCCTGTTGCCTTCACCGGGCAGCGAGCATGTCAGCGGGCCTGCGCGCCCTCGCCGGGCCACGCACTGTCGCCAAGCCGTTTGAGGTTCATTTCGAAGAAGCGTTGCGGCGGCTGGTTCGCTGTCACCCGGTCGCCGACTTCGTTCCACACGCCGTCCGTCAGCGTCGCGGTGTAGCGGATCGTCATCGCGCCCAGCGGGATTTCCCAGACATAGCCGGTCGCGGTCGGTGTCAGCACGAAATCGCCGGCATGGCCCTGGGCATAGCTGTGCAGCGTGTAACGTTTGCCGGCCGGATCGTACGACACCACGCCGAACGCGTTGAAGCCGGTGCTGCCATCGGCCCGCAACGCCTTGCCCTCGATCAGCTTGATCGTCCCGCCGAGCAGCGGCCCGATGCGCTCGGTCTGCGTGACGCGATGCGGGCCGTCTGGGGCAGTGGTCACCGCCTCGCCGCGCCAGCTGCCGTCCATCCAGGCAAGGTTGGTCATTGCCTCACGCTCGGCCTGCAACAAGGCGGGATCGGCCGATTGCGCCGCTGCCGGCGCGGCGCCGCCGGGTGCGACCATCGCCCCGATCATCAATGCGGGCAGCAGGGTATGAAAAAGCGACATGACTTGACCTTTCCGACTGGTTGCGTGGCGGCGGTCGCGGTGGCAGCCTGTGCCGCGCGATGCCCCGATCCGTCACCCCCGCTTTGGTCCCGCGCAACGGCGCTTTCGCGAAGCATGTCCGGCGCTTCGCGGATCGCGTGCGCGCCTTGCCCGGTTTCCCGACGATCGAAATCGTCGCGGCGGCGGCGGCCGTGCTGCTGGTCGTTGTCGGCGCGTTCGGCACCGGCGCCCTGCCACTGCCGACGCGCCTCGTCTTCTGGGCGATGCTGATGGGGTGGAGCACGGCCAAATGGCAGGCGTGGTTCGCACTGACGGTGCGACACCCGCGCGGCTGGACGCGCGCCGTACTGCTCGGCGCGGTGGTGCTTAACCTGCCCTTGCCGCTCGAAATCGGCATGGCGTTGCGGCTGGTCGGTGTCCCGGCAGCAACGCGCGCCGCACCGCATATGTGGGCCAGCGCACTGGCGATAACGGCGGTGGTCTTCGCGATGCTCTATCTCGCCCGGTCGCGGTCCCGTCCCGTCTCGACCGTCTTCGCCGCGTCGGGGATCGTCCCCGGCGGTGTGCTCGCCAAGGCAGGTATTGTCGCGCCGGCCGCGCTGGCGGCGATCCGTGCAGAAGATCATTATTGCCGCCTGTTTCTTGTCGATGGTCGGTCGCGCCTGATCCACCACCGCTTTGGCGACGCCCTCCGCGAGGTCGCCGGGTTCGACGGGTGTCAGATCCATCGCGGTGCGTGGGCGGCCAATGCGGCCGTGGTCGCGGCCGAACGTGACGGGCGCGCCTGGCGACTGGTGCTGGCCGATGGCACGCGGCTGGCGGTCAGTGCGCGCTTCGTGTCCACGCTGCGCGCCCGGGGCTGGCTCAACCGCGCCCCCGCGCGTTAAGGGCGTCGGTGCGCGGGTGGCATCGCTGTCGCGGATCGGGCAGATAGCGCGCGTGTCAGGGCATATCGCGACAGGCTGTTCAAAGCCGCACCGGCGCATGATTGCCACGCGCCTGCGCGAGCGACCGTGAATGATGGCGCGGACCGCGGGTGATCCAGACGCCGACCTGCTCGCCGCCGCCATGGCCGGCGACCGCGCTGCCTTCGCCTCGCTGCTCGAGCGCCATTATGATCGCATCCACGGCCTTGCCTGGCAGCTGACCGGCACGCGCGCCGATGCCGACGACATCGCGCAGGATGTTTGCTGCACCTTGGTCGAGAAGATCGGCGGCTTTCGCGGCGAGGCGAAATTCTCCACCTGGCTGTGTGGCATCGTCTACAATGCGGCGCGCGATCTGCATCGCCGCCGCCGCTCGTTCAGCGGCCTGACCGATCGGCTCGCGGTGCTGGTCGGCCTGGCGCGTGGCCCCGACGGGCGCGACCTGCACGACGCGATGTGGGTGAAGAGCGCCATCGCCCGGCTCGCGCCGCCCTATCGCGACGCAGCGATCCTCGTCGCCGGCCAGCAGCTGACCCATGCCGAGGCCGCCGCGATCCTCGGCGTGGCGGAGGCGACGGTGTCGTGGCGCATGCATGAGGTGCGCCGGTTGCTTTCCGGCGCGCAGCGCCCGTCAGACTGACGGCGCCGAAAAATCGGTTCACGCGGAGGCGCGAAGGCGCGAAGCAGACAGATATCTTTGCGCCTTCGCGCCTTCGCGTGAAAATAATTTCAGCCGCCACCCAAGGATTCCCCGAGCCGGCACGTCCCAGTGACATGCGGACGATGGTGCGCCGCAGTCATCAGGGAGTTTCTCATGCCCCGTCTTTACCCAACGCCGCTGGGACGAACGATCGCCGCCGGGCTGTCGATGATCCTGGTCGTGTCGTGCACGCACGCCGGCGTCGATCAGCCGTCGACGACCGCCGATGGCACGCCGCCGGCCGCGTCGCCGGCGAATGACGTTGTCGTCACCGGCAGCAAAGTCACGCGTGGCCGCGCCGCCGAAGCCCGCGACGAGCGCTTTGCCCGCGTCGACATGGCGGCACCGCCACCCCCGCCGCCGCCGCCGCCTCCACCTCCACCTCCGCCGCCGACGATGATGGTCGGCGGCGCCATGTCGGCATCGCCCCGCGCCGCCATGCCGTCCGAACCGCGTCCCTACAGCCCGCCTTATTATCAGGAGGTCGGTCGCGACCGCTTCACCGCCACCGCGCAGAACCCGTTCAAGCTGGTGCAGCAGGAACCTGTCTCGACCTTCTCGATCGACGTCGACACCGCCAGCTATGCCTTTGTCCGCGCCTCGCTCAACCGCAACACGCTGCCGCAACCCGCCGCGGTGCGGACCGAGGAAATGGTCAATTACTTTCCCTATGATTATGCCGCGCCGCGCAGTGCGGCGCAGCCGTTCAGCACCAATGTCGCGGTCTTCCCCAGCCCGTGGACGCCCGGGCGCAAGCTCGTCCGCATCGGCATCAAGGGTTATACGATCCAGCAGGCGACGCGGCCGCGCGCCAACCTCGTCTTCCTGATCGACACCTCGGGATCGATGTACGCACCCAACAAGCTGCCGCTGGTCAAGCAGTCGCTCGAAATGCTGCTCGACCAGCTCGACCCGAACGACAGCGTCGCGATCGTCACCTATGCCGGCAGCGCGGGCACCGCGCTCGCGCCGACCCCGGCGCGCGAGAGGGGCCGGATCCGCGCGGTTATCGAGGGGCTCGGCGCCGGCGGCGGCACGGCGGGCGCGGAGGGCATCCGCCAGGCCTATGCGCTGGCCGAGGAGAATCTCGACCCGCACGGCGTCAACCGTGTGATCCTTGCGACCGATGGCGATTTCAACATCGGCATCACCAGCGAGAACGAGCTCAAGGGTTATATCGAGCGCGAGCGCAGCAAGGGCGTGTTCCTGTCGGTGCTCGGCTTCGGCATGGGCAATTACAATGACGCGATGATGCAGACGCTGGCGCAGAACGGCAACGGCACCGCCGCCTATATCGACACGCTGAACGAGGCGCGGAAGACCTTGGTCGACGAGGCGAGTTCGACGCTTTTCCCGATCGCCAAGGACGTCAAGATCCAGGTCGAGTTCAATCCCGCCACGGTCGCCGAATATCGCCTGCTCGGTTACGAGACGCGGATGCTGAACCGCGACGATTTCAACAACGACAAGGTCGATGCCGGCGATGTCGGCTCGGGCCAGACCGTCACCGCCTTGTACGAGGTCGTGCCGGTCGGCGGTCCGCGCTCGATCGGCGACCTGCGTTATGCCCGGCCCGCGCCGCGCGTCGCGGGGCAGGGCGGCGAGCTCGGCTTCGTCAAGATCCGCTACAAGCTGCCCAAATCGGACACCAGCCGGCTGATCTCGACGCCGATCGGCCGCGCCGCCGAAGTCGCGCGCTTCGCCGACGCCCCGCAGGATGCGCGTTTCGCCACCGGCGTCGCGGCCTTTGCCGAGCTGCTGCGCGGCGGAAAATATAATGGCGCGATGAGTTATGACGATGTGCTGCGCATCGCCACGGCAGCGCGCGGCGAGGATGCATTCGGTTACCGCGCCGAGTTCATCCAGCTCGTCCGCGCCGCCAGGGGGGCGGGGGCGATGGCGACGATCGAGCGGTAGGGCGGGCGGCCTCCCCCAATGCCGTTCGCCCTGAGCCAGTCGAAGGGCCGTTCTTTCTTCGCCTCCGGGGAAAAGAGCGGTGCTTCGACAGGCTCGGCACGAACGGCGAGGGGGCCCCAAACCCCACCCTTCGACGCCACGGCAAATGCCGCTATAAGGCCAAGCAATGCTGCGTCCTTCCTCCTGCCGCGCCCGGTGAATGGCGATCGACGACGACATCGCCGGCGCGTTGCCGACCGCGCCGCCGCCACGCCCGGCGGCGCGCGAGGCGGCCATCGC
>NZ_JARYTI010000076.1 GCF_029911635.1 Sphingomonas sp. AR_OL41 | reverse complement strand
ATCCCGTCGCCGCGTGGCGCGCCGCGCATCCCGGCGACCTGCGCCTGCGGCTCGCGGTGCCGCATGGCCCGGGCGGCACCTTGCTCTTCGGCCTGACCGCCGCGGGGCTACGCCGGATCGGCATCGCAGCCGACCGGGTCGACTGGGATGCGCCGGCCGACCTTCGGCTGATCGATGCGGTCGCCCCTTATGACGGCGCGCGCTGGTATCTCGCCACTGCCTGCCAATTGTGCAGCGACGAAGCGATGGCAGCGCTCGACGGCGCGCGCGACGCGCCGACCATGGCCTTGCGCGCGCAGCACCTCGCCGAAGCCGACGCCGCACTGGCGGCGGACGTGGCCTATATTCCCATTGCGCAACCGTTACGCTGGTCGCTCGTTTCATTGCGTCTGAAACAGTGGCAACCCAACGCCCGCGCCTGGCACCCATTGAATCGCCTGCGCGGCATCGCCAATTGAGGTAATGATGACCAACCGCGCGACCCGCATCGAACCCGACACGCTCGACCGACTGGGCAGCTTCGTGCCGACCGGTCGCGATCCCGCCTCGGTGCGCAAGCGGATCGAGGCGATGGAGCATCTGCTCGAAGGCCTCTTCAAGATCCCCGGCACCAACTACAAGATCGGGCTCGACGTGCTGCTCGACCTGATCCCGGTCGGCGGTGACGTGATCGGCTCGCTGATGGGTGCCTGGATGGTGTGGGAAGCGCGCAATCTCGGCATGTCGAAAATGCAGATGGCGCGCATGTTCGGCAATGTCGGGGTCGACTTCCTGCTCGGCCTGATCCCGGTCGTCGGCGCGGTGCCCGATGCGCTGTTCCGCTCGAACTCGCGCAACCTCAAGATCATCAAGCGCCACCTCGACAAGCATCATCCCGCGACCGCGCTGATCGAGAATTGATCGCCCGTCGAATCCGGCCGATCGCGCTTAACTTCTCTTCCCTTCCCCGGCGAAGGCCGGGGTCCAGAGGCGGCGGCGGGCGTTGACGCTCGTCATTTCCGCCATCGCGACTGGACCCCGGCCTTCGCCGAGGAAACCAGATCAGCCAGAAGAGAAGTCGGTTAACGCGATTTCGCAATGGGCACGGCGCATCACCTGCCCTTAATCGGCAGAGCTCACGAAACGACCCGCCGCTAGCCTAGCGCGCCTTGGGCCCGCGCCAGATCTTGATCGCGGTATTGCCCGGCACCCCGCCCGTCCCCGCCTTGCACCGCTCATAGGCGAATTGCTTGTCGAGGCAGAGCCACAGCTCGTCGAGCCAACCCTTGGCATTCTTCGTTACGCGGATCGCACTTGCCGGCAGCCCGGGATTGGCGGAGGCGATGGCATCGGCAAGCTTGCCTGCCGTCACCGGGCCACGCGACAGCGCATCCATATCGGGAAATTTGAGCTTGGCGAACATCCCCGTCGAGCGCGCGAAATAGGCCTCCGGGGTGGTTTGCATGCAGGTGCCGTGCTTGGCCCATTCGTGCTGCAGGAGCTGCACCGAAGGCGTCGAACAGACATGCTGGCGGATCAGCTTTTCGGGAAGCAGCGGCGTCGCCGCGCAATATTGCGGCCACTCCTTGCCGATCCCGTCCGGCCACAGGCCGTGCAGCGTGAAGCCGAAACGGTTGCCACTGCCGCACTCGATTCTGGCGCCGGGGTCGCGGGCATGGGCGTGGCAGAATTCCGGCGCCCAGGTCAGCGCGAGGGTATAGCCGCCGATCGGCAGCACGCGCTGCGGCTCGTTTGCCGAGGCGAGATCGGGCTTCGGCCGGGTCAGCGTGGCAGGCGCCGCGCAACTGAGCGTTTGCGCCTGCGCCACCACCGGCAGGAGCAGCGCCACCAAGGCCGTTCCGAAAACCACGCTCCGTCGCATCGTCCGCTCCCTGTCAGATCGTTTTGAAATCGAGACCGATATCGGCTGCCGGCGCCGACTGCGTCAGCCGCCCGACGCTGACAAAGGTCACCCCCGTCTCGGCAATGGCGCGGATCGTGTCGAGCCGCACCCCGCCCGACGCCTCGGTCGGCACGCGTCCGCCGACCAGCGTCACCGCGCCGCGCAAAGTGGGCGGGTCCATATTGTCGAGCAGCAGGTGCGTCGCGCCCGCCGCCAGCGCAGGCTCGATCTGGTCGGTGCGATCGACCTCGACGATGATCCGCGCGATCCCCGCCGCCTTCGCGCGCGCTACCGCCTCGGCGACGCCGCCGGCCACCGCGACATGATTGTCCTTGATCATCGCCGCGTCCCACAGCCCAATGCGGTGGTTGGTCGCGCCGCCCATCCGCGTCGCATATTTCTCCAGCACGCGCAGGCCGGGAATCGTCTTGCGCGTATCGAGCAGCGTCGCGCCGCTGCCGAGGATGCGGTCGGCATATTGCCGTGTCAGCGTGGCGATGCCCGACAGATGCTGCACGGTATTGAGCGCCGAGCGTTCGGCGGTGAGCAGCGCGCGGGCATTGCCCTCCAGCCGCATCAGGTCGGTACCGGCCGCGACGCGCGCGCCATCCTCGACCAGCCGCTCGATCCGCACCGCGGGGTCGAGCCGCCGGAAGAACGCCTCGGCGATCGGCAGCCCGGCAACGGTGATCGCATCGCGGCTGTCCATCACGCCGGTGAAGCGCGCGTCCGCCGGGATCACAGCGGCGGAGGTGATGTCGCCCGCCTCGCCCAGGTCCTCGGCCAGTGTCGCGCTGACAAAGGCATCGACATCGAAGCCCGGCAGATCCCACCCCGCAGTGAGTTCCGAACCGCGATGGCGTTCTTCGATCGTGATTCCCGGAGTCATCTCGTGCCCTTGTCGATGAGGTCGCGGTGATGGCACAAAAGCGGAACGCATGGCAATCATGCAGTGCGACGGGGCGTGCCATGGCGGATTACCGGCGGGATGGCTACACCACCGCCGACAATCGCAAAAACGGGGTCCCTTTCGATGCGTTTCGCCCTCGCCCTGCTGGCCGGAAGTTCGCTGCTGCTCGGCGCGGCCGCGCCCGTCACTTCCCGCACCGTCGCCGCCCGGCCGGCCAGCGCCGAGGCGCGCTTTGCCGCGATCGGCCAGCGCTATGTCCAGGGCATTGCGCGTTTCGCGCCGTCGAGCGGCACCACGCTGGGCGATCACCGCTTCGACAACCAACTTGACGACGTGTCGGCGGCCGGGCGTGCGCGCCTGCTGACGCACGACAAGGCGATCCTCGCCGCGCTGACCGGCATCGATCGCAAGGCACTGAACCGCGAGAGCCAGGTCGATGCCGCGCTGCTCGACAATGCGTTGCGCTACCGGATCTGGCAGATCGAGACGCTGCGCAGCTGGTCATGGGATCCGCAGATCTACAACGGCATCGCTGGTGGCGCGCTCTACGGCCTCGCCGCGCGCGACTTCGCGCCCTGGCCGCAGCGGCTGAAGGCGGCGACCGCGCGGATGGAGGCGATGCCCGCCTTCCTCGCCCAAGCCCGCGCGCAGATCGTGCCCGCGCTCGTCCCCGCGATCTACGCGACGACCGTGGCGAAGCAGAATAGCGGCGTGGTCGATATCGCCGAGACGATGCTCGCGCCGCACGCCGACACGCTCAGCGCGCCCGACCGCGAGCGCTTCACCGCCGCGCTTGCGACGCTGAAGCGCGCCGTCGCCGAGCATCAGCACTGGCTCGACACGGTGCTGGTCCCGCAGGCCAAAGGCGAGCTTCGCCTCGGCGCCGATCGCTACGACCAGAAGATGAAGTTCGCGCTGGTCTCGACGCTCAGCCGGCAGGAAATCAAGGCCCGCGCCACCGCCGCCGTCAGCGAGACCCGCGCCCAGATGTACGCGCTGGCCCGCCAGGTACTCGCCGGCAAGCCCGACGCCCCCGCCCTGCCCGACCAACCAAGCGCCGCGCAGCAGCAGGCGGCGATCGAGGCGGCGCTGGCGCTGACCTATCGCGAGCGCCCCGCTCGCGACGGCGTCGTCGCCAAGGCGCGCGCAACGCTAGCCCAGGCGACCGATTTCGTCCGCGCCAAGGGGCTGGTGTCGGTGCCCGACAGCCCGGTGAAGATCATCACCATGCCGAAGTTCCGCCAGGGCGTTGCCGTGGCCTATTGCGACAGCCCCGGCGCGCTCGAACGGCAGCTCGACACCCTGTTCGCCATCTCGCCGATCCCCGACGAGTGGAGCGAGGCGCAGGCGACGTCGTTCCTCAGCGAATATAACGACTATATGATCCACGACCTCAGCATCCACGAGGCGATGCCGGGCCATTACCTCCAGATCGCGCACGCCAACCAGAACCACAGCGTGCTACGCGCGGTGCTCTCTTCGGGGCCGTTCATCGAAGGCTGGGCGGTTTATGCCGAGGGCATGATGGCCGATGCCGGCTATATGAACGACGACCCTCTGTTCAAGCTGACGGTACTCAAGATGCGGCTGCGCTCGATCACCAACGCGCTGCTCGACATCGGCATCCACACCGAGGGCATGACGCGCGAGCAGGCGATGGAGCTCATGACGAAGACCGCCTTCCAGCAGGAGCGAGAAGCGGCGGGCAAATGGACGCGGGCGAGCCTCGGCTCGACCCAGTTGCTCAGCTACTTCACCGGCTATGCCGAGCACATGGCGATGCGCGACGAGGCCAAGCGCCGGCTCGGCGCACGCTTCGACCTCAAAAGCTATAACGACGCCGTTCTCGCCCATGGCTCGCCGCCCGCGCGCTTCGTGCGCGAGCTGGTGTTCGATCTGCCGATCGGTTGAGACGGGGAAGATGATGATCGACATTGCCGCCGCGGCGTCCGCGCTGAACTACAGCGACATGCACCTGTCGCCGATCGCGCTCGATCTCGGCGTGGTGCAGATCCGCTGGTACGCGCTGAGCTACATCGCGATGATCGTGCTCGGCTGGTGGTATCTCGGCAAGCTGCTGACCCGCTCGGGCGCGCCGATGGCGAAGCGCCATGTCGACGACCTCGTCTTCTACGTCACGCTCGGCGTCATCCTCGGCGGGCGGATCGGCTATTCGCTGTTCTACCAGCCCGGACTGTGGGCGCACCCGCTCGACGTGTTCAAGCTGTGGGAGGGCGGCATGTCGCTCCATGGCGGCTTTCTCGGCGTGATCCTTGCGCTGTGGCTCTTCGCGCGGCGCCACCAGCTCTCGCTGCTGCGCGTCTGCGACTATGTCGCGTGCGCCACGCCCTTCGGCCTGATCCTCGTGCGCCTCGCCAACTTCGTCAACGGCGAGCTATGGGGCCGCCCGAGCAAACTTCCCTGGGCGGTGATCTTCCCCGACACGCATGACGGCATCCCCCGCCATCCGAGCCAGCTCTACGAGGCGGCGCTCGAAGGCGGGCTCTCGATGATCGTCCTTCTCTATCTCTTCTGGCGCACTGACGCGCGGCTCAAGCCAGGGCGGCTGCTCGGCACCGGTTTGCTGATCTACGGCTGCGCGCGCTTCGCGTTGGAGTTCGTGCGCCAGCCCGACGCCGGGCTCGAGCATCTGTGGTGGGGCCTGACGATGGGCCAGACGCTCAGCATCCCGCTGGTCCTCGCCGGGCTCTATTTCCTGGTGCGCTCGTCAACGGCGAAAGCCCTGTAACACATTGCCCTCGGTCGACAGGTAGTTGCGCTGGTAGTCGAAACGCGGCGTGTCGCTGAACAGCAGCCAGTAATATTTCATCTGCTCGGACCACCAGTAACCCGGGCAATGATCGGCCTGCGCCTTGCTCGTCACATCGGCCATGTCGGCATAACCATGCGTCGCCTTGTTCCAGCGCTTCATCGCCAGATAATGCGCGCGACCGAGCATCCGCCATTCGGGCTTGCGATCGAGCAACCAGTGATTGAACGCGGCGTCGGCCAGTTCGGGGCGCAGCACATTGGTGACGGAGGTCGGCTTGCCGGTGGCGAAGTCATAGCCCTCGGGCAGGATGCCGAACTGCGCCTGCACGCTCGCCCAGGCGCGCGTATAGGCGGCGCCCGTCGCCCCCGCCCCGCCCTGCGCCAGCAGACCGCCATAGAAGGAGGCGAGCTCGTCCTGTTCGCTCGACAGCTGTACGCCGGTGTCGAAATCGACATCGACGAACCACAGCTGTCCCTTCGCCTGCACCACTTGGTGGCGCAGGATCGCTGCGGTGCAGCTGTCATACATCGCCTTGCAGTCGGCATCGCCGAACAGCTGCCAGCCATCCCAGAGATATTCGTAATAGCTGTCCGATGGCGGCCCGATCGTCGCGCGTCGGCTCAGCCACTCACCCGTCGTCGCGTCGATCTTGTCGGCGAGCAGCCCGATCTTCGAACGCCGCGCATACATCGCGACCAGCGCGCGCTTGGCGGCGTCATGGTAACGCGGATCACCGGTCAGCCGGCTTAGCGTGCCATATTCGGGGAGATAGGTGCCGACCTCGGCCGGGTTGGTCGCCGGGTCGCGCCGCGCGCCGGTCTTCAGGTTGATGAAGCGATAGGGCATGCCGGTCGGGGTATCGAAAGCCGGCAGCAGGCGGTCAGTGAGGTCGCGCGCCTTGGCCAGCAGCACCGGATCGCCACAGGCATGATGCGCCGACAGCAGCCCGCCGACCAGCCGGATCGACGTTTCGAATACCGACACCTCGCCGTCGACCGCGAAATCGGCATGGGCCTTCACCCAGTCGAGCGCCTCGGCGAATTCGGCATCGAGCCCCATCACCCACAAGGTATCCATCGCCTCGATCAGCGACAGGCCGAGATGCGCGGTCTTGAGCGGGAAACTTTCGGTGCCGCCCGAGATCGGCTTGATCTGGTCCTTGCCCCAGGCAAGCCGGCGATACTCCCACCACGCCCAGCGCATCTCGCTGCGCACGTCTTCGGCCAATGCGTGCCAGTCGATAGTGTCACCCTTGCCGGCAAAGCCCGGCGTGGCGGCGAGCGCCGCCGCCGAAGCGATCGCCATGCGCCGCGTCATCGGCAGGGGCGAACTCAATCCCCCGTCACCTTCACCGGCCCGAGGTCGCCCATGCCGACCGTGCCGCCAGCCATCGCCAGCATCGCGTCGAGGCTCTTCTTGGCGCGGAGCCGCAGCCCCTCCTCGATCTCGACGCGCGGCGTCAGGTCGCGCAGCGCGAGGTACAGCTTCTCCAGTGTGTTGAGCGCCATGTACGGGCAGATGTTGCAGTTGCAGTTGCCGTCCGCGCCGGGCGCGCCGATGAACAGCTTGTCGGGCACCGCCTTTTCCATCTGGTGGATGATGTGCGGTTCGGTCGCGACGATCACAACCTTGGACGGGCTGGCCTTGGCATAAGCGAGGATACCGCTGGTCGAGCCGACGTAATCGGCATGGTCGAGGATCACCGGCGGGCATTCGGGGTGCGCGGCGATCGGCGCGTCGGGATATTGCGCCTTGAGCTTCATCAGCTCGGTCTCGCTGAACGCCTCGTGGACGATGCACACGCCCGGCCACAACAGCATCTCGCGTCCGGTCTTGCGCACGAGATACCCGCCGAGATTGCGATCGGGACCGAAGATGATCTTCTGGTCCTTGGGGATCTGCGACAGGATCTTCTCGGCCGACGAGCTGGTGACGATCACGTCGCTCAGCGCCTTCACCTCGGTCGAGCAGTTGATGTAGGTCAGCGCGATGTGATCGGGGTGCGCGGCGCGGAACGCGGCGAACTTGTCGGGCGGGCAGCTGTCCTCGAGGCTGCAGCCGGCGTCCATGTCGGGCAGCACGACGATCTTCTCGGGGCTGAGGATCTTCGCCGTCTCGGCCATGAAGCGCACGCCGCAAAAGGCGATGACATCGGCACTCGTCGCCTGCGCCTTGCGGCTGAGGTCGAGGCTGTCGCCGACGAAATCGGCAAGGTCCTGGATTTCGGGCTTCTGGTAATAATGCGCGAGGATGATCGCGTTGCGCTCCTTGCGCAGCCGGTCGATCTCGGCACGCAGGTCGAGGCCGGTAAGGTTCTGGGCAATCGCAGTCATATCGGGTCTCCCGTTGCGCCGCAGATAGGCATTCGCGGCGCGCTTGTCAGCCATGCGTTGCCATGCCAGCTTGCCGCCGGATGACATCCGCCACGAAACCCTCGCGCCCGGCGGAACTGTGGGGCCAGCCGCGCGGGCTGTGGGTGCTCGCCGGCACCGAATTGTGGGACCGCATCTCGTTTCACGGCATGCAGGCGCTGCTCGTGCTCTACATGGTCGATACGCTGCTGCTGCCCGGCCATATCGAGCATGTCGTCGGTTTCGCCGGCTTCCGCGCAGCGATCGAGCATCTCACCGGCCCGCTGTCGGTCAAGGCGCTCGCGGCGCAGACCTTCGGCCTCTATGTCGGGCTGGTCTATTTCACCCCCGTCATCGGCGGCGCGATCGGCGACCGGCTGACCGGGCGGCGTATCGCCGTGACGCTCGGCGCGCTGCTGATGACCGCAGGCCATTTCGCGCTCGCCTTCGACGCATCGTTCCTGGTCGCGCTGCTGCTGCTGATCTGCGGCGCCGGCCTGTTGCGCGGCAATCTCAGCGCGCAGGTCAAGTCGCTCTACGCCGATGGCGACCGCCGCGAGGTCGATGCCTTCCAGCTCTATTATGTGGCGATCAACCTCGGCGCCTTCATCGCGCCAATCGTCACGGGCGCGCTGGCAAAATATTATGGCTGGCACGCCGGGTTCGGCTTTGCCGGGTTCGGCATGCTGATCGGGTTGATCGTCTACGCGGTCGGCCAGCGGCATCTGCCCGCCGACACCAAGCGCGAGGCGGCCGTGGTCACCGCCCCGCTGACCGCCGCCGAGCGCCGCCGGATCGCCGGGCTGGCGATGTTCTGGCCGCTCCAGATGTGCTTCTGGGTCGCGCAGAGCCAGGTGTGGAATGTCTATAATCTGTGGGTCAGCGATCATGTGAACCTGCGCGTCGCGGGGTTCGACACGCCGGTCGCCTGGCTGCAGGCGCTTGACGGCGTGTCGCCGATCCTCGTCATGCCGCTGATCCTCGCGCTGTGGCGACGCCAGGCGGCGAAGGGCCGCGAGCCCGACGACCTCGCCAAGCTCGCCATCGGCTGCGCGATCTTCGCCGCTGGCGTGATGTGGCTGGCTTCGGCACCGCTCGTCTCCGGGCCGGACGGGCGCGCGCCGCTGCTGTGGGCGGTGGCGTTCCATCTCATCTCCAACACCGGCTGGCTATATTTCACGCCCGTTTCCCTCGCGCTCTATGCGACCCGGTCGCCGCCGCAATATCGCGGCACTTTGGTCGGGATCAGCTACCTCGCGACCTTCGCCGCCTCGGTCACCAGCGGGCGGATCGGCGGGTTGTACGAGACGTTGACGCCCACCGCCTTCTGGCTGATCCACGCCGCGATCGTCGGCGGCGCGGGACTCGGCATCATGTTGCTGCTCCGACCGCTGCGACGCCGCCTCGGTGGCGATCCCGACGCGGCGATCGTCTAGGCGCGATTCTCCGGCGGTTGAATCACCGCGCGCCTGACGGCTTGAGCTTGAGGACCTCTTCGATCGACGGGCTCGCATCCCATACCGAATCGCCGTCCTTGGGCTCGTCGGCGAAGCGCACACGCACCTTGGCGTCGATCCCGGCCGCGCGCAGCGGCAGCGCGAAGCTGCGTTCGATCGCGCGGCGCGTCGCATCGCGGGCAAGGCCCATCGGCACGGCGCCATGGGCCTGGGCGACGAGTTGCTGCTGGCCGGCGGTGCGGTTGGCGGTTTCGATCCTGGCGTCGGCGTCAGTCAGCTTGGAAAGGATCCCGCCGGTGCCATATTCCTTGATCTGGTTGAGGTCGATCTGCGGCTGCGACACCTCGATCTGCGGCAGTGTCACGCCGAGCGTCTTGCTGTTGGCGTCCCAGGTGACGTCCTTGGCGGTCAACTTGGCGAGATCGACCTCGTAGCGCACCGTGCCGGGGGTGATCATCGTCTTCTGCGTGCTCAGCCCATATTGCGACACGGTCGAGGTGGTCACCGCGACGAAGCTCGCGGCAAAGGCCGACAGCCGGTTCTGCTCGCGCAGGCCCGCTACCGAGCCGCTGGCGATCGTCACCGGATCGGGGCTCTTGAACTTGCCCCCGACATAGGCGCCAAGCGCCCAGAAGCCGGCGGCGATGAACAGACCGATCAACGCCAGCGCGGCGGCGAACTTGCCGATAAAGCTCATGCCGCCATCTCCCATATAGTGCCAGCTTCGGTGACGATGCCGCGGTCGCGCAGGTCGATCAGATGCGCCAGCACCGAGCGCTCGGCGGCGGGCAGCAGGCGGCGGTCGAGCCCGACATACATCTTCTCGGTTATCGCCGGGATGTCGCTCGCCCCCGCGCCGAGCAGGCGCAGGATCTGCCCCTCGCGCTGCTTGCGGTGGCCGAGCATGCCGCGCACCAGCCGCTGCGGCCGCTCGACGGGATCGCCATGCGCCGGATAATAGATCCGGTCGTCGCGCTGCAGCAGTTTGTCGAGGCTCGCCATATAGGCCGCCATGTCGCCGTCGGGCGGCGAGACGATGCTGGTCGACCAGCCCATGACATGGTCGCCGGTGAACAGCGCACCGGCCTCGGGCAGCGCGAAGCACAGATGGTTGGAGGTGTGCCCCGGCGTTGCGACCGCGACGAGCGTCCAGCCCTGCCCGCCGATGCTCTCGCCATCGGCGAGGATCAGGTCGGGGGCATAGTCGCGGTCGAAGCTGGCATCGGCGCGCGGGCCGAGATCGTCGAGCACAAGCGGTGCGCAACCGACAATCGGCGCGCCGGTCGCCCGCGCCAGCGCGCGCGACGCCGGGCTGTGGTCGCGGTGAGTGTGCGTGACGACGATCGCCGCCACCGGCCGTCCGTCGATCGCGCGCAGCATCGCGGCGACATGATCGGGATCGTCGGGGCCGGGGTCGATCACCGCAAGGTCGGTGGTGCCGACGAGATGCACCTGCGTGCCGGTGTTGGTGAAGGGCGACGGGTTGGGCGCGAGCAGGCGCGCCACCAGCGGTTCGAGCTGTTCCGGCACGCCGGTCGGTTGGTCGGCCATGGCGGTGAGATGGCGGCTGAGCGGCGCGAACGCAAGGGCGCGATGTACCGGGCGGGCGGGCGTGAATTCCCTGCCGGCAGGGAATTGGCAGGGAATTTTATCAACTTTTCGCGGCGGCGGCAGGGAATTCCGCAGGCGGCGGGCGCTGGAGCGATGCTGAGGCGCGATGGACATGACCGTTTTGAAGCATAGGGCGGCGCCTGGTTGAATCAGACCGGTACGATGGGGCACCCGCTGCTCCGTGGCGGCGGCTGACTCGACAGTCAGCGGAACAAAAACGATGACTCTGAGGTCGGCGAGTTACCTCAGGCGCCACACCCCATCGTCACCCCGGAACGAGTCCGGGGTGACGGTTGGTGGGGTCGCTTACTTCTCCTTGGCGATGTCGCTTTCGATTTCGCTGATCGCCTCGTCGATTCCCTTGAGCGCCTGGTTGCGGGCTTCGGCGGCCATGGCGGCATTGCCGGCAACCGTGGAGCGTGCCGAGCGCAGGCCGGCCAGCGCATGAGTATAGGCGTTGCGCGCTATGTCGCCGCTACGCGCCGCCATCGCCGCACCGTCACTCGCCATCCGCTCGATGCGGTTGTGGCAGATGATGATGATGCGCTTGCCGTCCTTTTCGTCGCGGATCACCGGCGGCCGCGCAGTGTCGGGGCCGGCACAGTCCGCGCTGCTGATCTTCGGGATGTCGCCGGTGAAATCCTCCGTCACGACATGGCCATCGCGGTCGCGCCGGATGATGCGCGTCATGGTGCGGGTGTGCATCCCCGGCACGGGGGGCACGGGCGGGACAGGCGGCACCGGCGCGACCATTGCGATGCCGTCGGGCGCGGTTTCGTTATCGGACTCGGTGACGTGGCCGTCGCGGTCGCGAATGATGATCCGGTAACGATGCTTCGTCGGCTTGCCGTCGGCACCGAGCGCCGGCGGCGCGGGCGGTGCGGGCGGGGCCGGCATCGCGCCGGGCGCCTCGGGTGCGGGCGGTGCCGGCGGCGCCGACTGGAACGCGACCGGCAAGCGCAGTTCGGCGAGCTTGACGCCGGTGGCCTGCTCGACCTTCGAACGGACGCGCTCGGCGGCCTGGGTGCCCGAGGCGGTGGTGCCGAGGCCGACCAAAGTCAGCAGGGCGACGGTGCCGACGCCGCTGATCAGCCGTGCACGCGATGGACGATGGGTGGTAAGCATTTTCAGTCTCCCCTTCAGATCTTCGATGGTGTGGAGGTGGCAGGCGGCGGAGACCGCCCCGCCATGCGCGGCCTTGACGATCGCGCAGGCATAAAGGTGGCGCGTCACCGCATCGCGCCCGGCCAGGACGCGCGCGTCGTTGGCGATTTCCTGGTCGGCGCGGAACGCGCGGAAGGCACGCCAGGCGACGGGATTGAACCAGTGCAACGCGAGCACGGCGAGCGCCGCCCAGTTGGCGATGAGGTCGCCACGGGCATGGTGGCCGAGTTCGTGCGCCAGTGCGAGATCGCGCTCATCGGCGTCGTAGCGCTCGGTGAAATCGCGCGGAAAGGCGACGTAGCGGCGCCAAATGCCGAAGGCGAGCGGGCCGCGTGCGGCATCAGTTTCGATGACATGGACGCCGTCGGCGATCGCCGCGCCGCCATGCTGCTGGGCGAGCATGCGACGGCAGAAGCGGGCATGCGCCAGCGAATGCCACAGCATGAACGCCGCCGCGCCCGCCACCCAGAGCATGATCAGGGCTGGACCAAGCAAAGGGGTTTGTGGGGCGGACGCGGCGGCTCCCCCGCCAAAACCGAGCGGCTCGGCGACGAGGATGGTGATGGTTTCGCTGGCGCGCGCGACCGGCGCGACGGCGGCTTCGTGCCAGCCCTGCGGCAGCGGCGGCAGCAACAGGCGCAGCAGCGGCAACAGCCACAGCGCATAGGCGACATCGGGGCCGAAGGCGCGCCGGACGTGGCGGCGCAGCACCAGCACGAGCAGCATCAACACGGTCGAGGCGATCAGCGCCTCGATCGCCCAGGGCAGCAGCGCGCTCACGACTTGAGCCCCTTGAGCAGCGCCTCGATCTCTTCGATGTCCTGCGCGGTGAGTTCGTCGCGTTCGGCGAGATGCGCGACCAACGGCGTCAGCTTGCCGCCGAACAGCCGGTCCATAAGCTTGCGGCTCTCGCCCGCGACATAATCCTCACGCGCGACCAGCGGGCGGTAGAGATAGCGCCGGCCATCGGCGACATGCGCGATCACCGACTTGGCGAGCAGCCGGCCGAGCAACGTCTTGACGGTGTTGGCCGACCAGTCCTTGCCCGAGGCGAGACGTTCGGAAACGTCCTGCGCGGTGAGTGGGCTCTCGTCCCACAACACCTCCATCACGGCATGTTCGGCATCGCTGATACGCTCGGCCATTTCGAATCGCTCCCGTACTGACTACGTGTGTAATCTTGATGATTACGTCTGTAGTCAATGGGGTGAACGGTGGATGAACGGCCGACGGGTTCAGCGCGTGGCGCTGATCATGGTGCGTCGCCGAATTCGGGGAAGAGCTTCTCGATTTCGGCCTGTAGGTCGCTCGGGCCCGGCAGCAAGCCGAACTGGTCGAGCACGCCCTCGATCAGCCGGGCGCGGTGCGGGCCGATGCCGGGCATGGTTTCGAGGCCGGGAAAGTCGGGATCGGCCAGCCGGTCCGCAAGATCGCCGAGCGCTTTGTAGCCCGAGGCGATCAGCCGCTTGCGCAGGCCGGCTGGCAGCGCAGAGCGACTGACCGGCAGGTCACGATCGGTCGCCTCCGGCTTGCTGTTCAGCAGTCGCGTCCGCCCGGCCTTTTCGCGCTTGAGCGTGCGGCGGATGTGACCGAGCTGGTTGGAGGTGAGGCGCAGGTAGCGGCCGATATCGCGATAGGACGCGCCGGTCGCCCGCAGGATGCGCGCCTCCTGCAGGTTGAGATTGGCCTGATCGAGCAGGCTCAGCATGCGGGGCGGGAGATCATGGCGGCGGTGACGCTAGGGTAGCGACCGGGTGCCGGACAAGCGGCATGACGGATTTCACAGCGCTGCCTGCGCTCGCGCGCTCCAACCTCCGTTCGTGCTGAGCTTGTCGAAGCACTGCTTTTCGCCGTAACCGTGCAAAGAAACTACGGCGCTTCGACAAGCTCAGCGCGAACGGAGTGGACAAGGTTGGCACTTCACGCTGACCGCAACCGCTACCCCAACAACCGCCGCGCCGCATCGTCAATCACGCGCTGCAACACGGCGATACGCGCATAATAGCTCTTGCGCAGACAGACCTTGTCAGCGTGGCACGCGCGGCGCGTCGCGAGCCAGGCGACCTGGTCGTCGTGCAGCGCGGCGCGCGCACCCATCAGCATGAAATGGCCGTCGGTATCGTAGAGCGTGGTCATCTTGACATCGAGATCGTTGAGCGTGCGGTCGGCACAGATTGCCTTTTCGTCGGGCGCGCTCGCCCGGGCGCAATCGAAACTCGCCGCCTGTGCGGCACCCGGCGCGAGGGTCACGCCGGCGATGGCCAGCGCCAGCATCATCATCGGCTTCATCATCGGTTCCTCGTCCTGATCGATCGTTGTGGGCGAAGCTAGTCGGCTGCCGAAAGCAAGTCCACATGAGGCGGGCACCGCGACCCGATATGGCGCTCGACACCCGCCGCCGGGCACGGCACATCATGGCGCAAAATGGCGAGGATGACCCGATGAGCACGCTCACCCCCATGGCGACCGGCCTGCGCTTTCCCGAAGGCCCGGTGGCGATGCCCGATGGCAGCGTCATCCTGGTCGAGATTGCCGCAGGTCGCATCACGCGCGTTGCGCCCGATGGCGACAAGCACGTCATCGCCACGCCCGGCGGCGGACCCAACGGGCTGGCGATGGGCCCGGACGGCAAGCTCTATTGCTGCAATAATGGCGGGTTCAACTGGATCGAAAGCGGCGGTTTTCTCGCGCCGCACGGCCAGGCCGATAATTATACGGGCGGACGGATCGAGCGCATCGACATCGAAACCGGCGCGGTCGAGATCCTCTACAGGGATGGCGATTTCGGCTGCAGCTTGCGCGGCCCCAACGACATCGTGTTCGACGCGCATGGCGGCTTCTGGTTCACCGACCATGGCAAGACCCGCGAGCGCGAACGCGACGTCACCGGGATCTTCTATGCCAAAGCCGATGGCAGCCATCTCGAGGAAGTGATCTTCCCGAGCGAGAACCCCAACGGCATCGGCCTGTCGCCCGACGGCACGCGGCTCTATGCGGCGGAAACCTATACCTGCCGGCTGACCGCCTTCAACGTCGTTGCGCCCGGTAAGGTCGATGGCGGCGCCGGGCCGGGCGGCCCGGGCATTCCGCTCTATCGCCCGGCGGGCTACAAATTCTTCGACTCGCTCGGCGTAGAGGAATGCGGCAATATCTGCGTCGCGACGATCGGCGAGAGCGGCATTTCGGTGATCTCACCGGCGGGCGACCTGGTCGATTTCGTCGCCACGCCCGACATCTTCACCACCAATATTTGCTGGGGTGGGCCGGATCGGCGCACGGCCTATATCACGCTGTCGGGTTCGGGTGTGCTAGCGCGGATGGACTGGCCGCGCCCGGGGCTGAAACTGGAATATTGACCGCATGATTCGCCACCATCACGAAAAGCATCTCGTCCAGCGGATCGGCTGGCTGCGCGCCGCGGTGCTCGGCGCCAATGACGGCATCCTGTCGACCGCCAGCCTGATCGTCGGTGTCGCCAGCGCCGAGTCGAACCGCAGCATGGTGCTGCTGACCGGCATTGCCGGGCTGGTCGCCGGCGCGATGTCGATGGGCGCGGGCGAATATGTCTCGGTCAGCTCGCAGTCCGACACCGAAAATGCCGACCGCACGCGCGAGCTCGCCGAATTGAAGGAGGATCCCGAATCCGAACGCCGCGAGTTGGCGGCGATCTACCGCACGCGCGGGGTCGATGCCGAGACCGCACTCAAGGTCGCCGACCAGCTGATGGCGCATGATGCGATCGGCGCGCACATGCGCGACGAACTCGGCATCCATGAGGCGATGGTCGCGCGCCCGATCCAGGCGGCGCTGACCTCGGCGGCGAGCTTTGCAGTCGGCGCCATCCTGCCGGTGCTGAGCGTGCTGGTGTTCCCCGAGAACCGGCTGGCGGTCGCGATCACCGCCGTCTCGCTGGTGCTGCTCGCGATTCTCGGCGCGCTCGGCGCGCGGACCGGCGGGGCGAGCATCGTGCGCGGCGTTACCCGCGTCGTCTTCTGGGGTGCGCTGGCGATGGGCGCCTCGGCGGGGGTCGGTGGGCTGTTCGGGGCGCATGTTTGAGGGGTGGTATACCGGATAACTTCTTCCCCGGCGAAGGCCGGGGCCCAGCTGGAAAGTTCGTTGTAACGAAAAGCAGCGGACGCAAACTGCTTTCACCCAACTGGGCCCCGGCCTTCGCCGGGGAAGGAAGATAGGGAAATGAGCGAGGGGATGAGCATATGAACCGCTGGGCGATCGATATCGACCGTGACGACATCACGCAGGCGGCGATCGTCGTCGTGCCCGAGGCGGCGCTGCCCGACGGCGCGGTCGAGGTCGCCGTCGAGCAGTTCGCGATGACAGCCAACAACGTCACCTATGCCGCGCTGGGCAAACCGGTCGGGCTGTTCGGCCCCGATGGCGGCTATTGGGATTTCTTCGCCGACCGCGACGCGCCCGGGCGGTTGCCGGTATGGGGTTTCGGCACCGTCACACGCTCGGCGGCCGAGGGCGTCGCGGTCGGCGAGCGGCTTTACGGTTATTGGCCAATGGCGAGCCATGTCACGCTGTTCCCCGGACGCGTCACGCCCGGCGGCTTCGTCGATACGCTGCCGCGCCGCGCCGGGCTGCCGCCGGTGTATAATCGCTACCAACGGCTCGCCGCGCTCGACGATTACCGGGCGGAGGACCATGACTGGTGGCCGGTATTCCGCCCGCTCTACATGACCGGCTGGCTGATCGCCGATCAACTCGACGAGCATCAAGATTATGGCGCGACACAGATTCTCGTCTCAGCGGCGTCGAGCAAGACCGCACTCGGTTTCGCTCATGCCTTTCGCCAGCGCAACGCGCGTCCGGCGCTCGTCGCGCTGACCTCGCCGGGCAGTGTCGCCTTCGTCGCGGCTACCGGGCTGTACGATCGCATCGTCACCTATGACGCGATCGGCACGCTCGACGCGAGCATCCCGACCGCGCTGATCGACATCGCCGGCAACCCCGGCGTGACGCGCACGGTGCACGAGGCATATGGCGACCGGCTCGTACTGAGCCTCGTCGTCGGCAAGGCGCATTGGGACGCAGCCGCCTCGGGCGGTCCGCTACCCGGCCCGCGCCAGAGCGGCTTCTTCGCGCCCGGCCGGATCGAGAAGCGCGCCGCCGACTGGGGCGGCGACGGCCTCAACCGCCGGATGGGCGCGGGCTGGACGGCGTTCATCGCCGACGTGCCGGCCTTCACCACGCTCGACCGCCGCCACGGCGGGGACGGCGCGCTGGCCGCGTGGCACGAGGCGGTGGCCGGCAGCGCCGATCCGCGCGCCAGCGTTATCGTCGACTTGACCGACGCCGCCTGATCGGCTGCGCTACGCCGCGCAACCGTGTAGGCGTGACTTGCAATTGACGAACGCGGCGACTCGGTTAATCGGCGCGCCACGACCTGGAGGGGCCCTGAATGCAGAAACTCTATCCCGATGCCGCCGCCGCGCTCGATGGCGTGTTGTTCGACGGCATGACGATCTGCGCCGGCGGTTTCGGCCTGTGCGGCATCCCCGAGCGGCTGATCGACGCGATCCGCGACGCCGGGACGACCGGCCTGACGATCGCCAGCAACAATGCCGGGATCGATGGCGAGGGGCTTGGCAAGCTGCTGCGCACGCGCCAGGTGAAGAAGATGATCTCCTCCTATGTCGGCGAGAACAAGGAGTTCGAGCGGCAATATCTCTCAGGCGAGCTCGAGGTCGAATTCTGCCCGCAGGGCACGCTGGCCGAGCGCTGCCGCGCCGGCGGCGCCGGCATCCCGGGTTTTTATACGAAAACCGGCGTCGGCACGCAGGTCGCCGAGGGCAAGGAAAGCAAGACCTTCGACGGCGAGGAATATATCCTCGAACGCGGCATCCGCGCTGATCTCGCGATCATCAAGGGCTGGAAAGCGGATACGGCGGGTAATCTGATCTTCCGCAAGACCGCGCGCAATTTCAACCAGGCGATGGCCACCGCCGGCAAGGTGTGCATCGCCGAGGTCGAGGAAATCGTGCCGGTGGGGTCGCTCGATCCCGATGGCGTGCATTTGCCCGGCATCTATGTGAACCGGCTTATCCTCGGCGCGCCGTACGACAAGAAGATCGAGTTCCGCACCGTGCGCGAACGGGTGGCGGCATGAAGCGCGCCATCGCCACGCTCGCGCTGTGCAGCACCGCCTGGACGATGTCGGGCTGCGTCGCCGCCCTCGCGCCGATCGCCGCCGCGGCGATGATCGGCAAGAAGGAGGTCAAGCACAACAGCGCGCCCGACCTGCCGGGCGCTCCCACCGAGGCCAGCGCCACGCCGCCCGCCGCGACCGCACCGACAGCGGCGGCGGCGCCCGT
>NZ_JARYTI010000075.1 GCF_029911635.1 Sphingomonas sp. AR_OL41 | reverse complement strand
GGCGACCAGCGCGACGGTGCCGGCAAGGCTGGCGCGCGTCGCCGCCGCGCTAGCCGTGGCGAGATCGCGGCCGCTGCCGGCATGCACGATGCGACGCGCGTCGAGTGCGGCGAGCGCGACCATGATGCCGGGCGTGCCAAGGTCCCAGGCATGGTTGTTCGATGTCGCGACCAGCGAGATTCCGAGGTCGGCGAGACAATCGATCACCGCGGGCGGTGCGGCGTGCAGCACTTCACCTTGCCTCGTCGGCGTCAGCCCGTTGCCGGCGATAGCGGTTTCGAGATCGGTGAAAGCGACGTCCGCCTGCTCGAGCATGGCGGCGATCGGCGCGCGGCCCGGCCATGCGATACGGCGCAGATCCTGCTGGATCAGCGCCTGGCCGAGCAGTGCCACGCGTAGCGCACGCGGGCGCGTCGCCGCGAACAGCTGCCAAGCGGGCAGGGTCAAGCCGGCGGCAATCCCGGCTCCTATCATTGTCCGCCGGTGGAACGTCTCGACCATGGCATTACCTCGTATCGCAAACGAGGCATACGCGAACTGCCGTCTAGCTGAGAACATCATACCAAAAGCGATATGATCGGATGAATTGCAGCCATCATGTTTCGCCGCGACGAATCGATCACTAGGGCATGACGCAGCGGTTCAAATTGGGGGAACACGGCATGCAGCAGCGTCGCATCGAGCACGGTCGTCATCGGGCAGCACTCGCGGGTGGGAGCATGCTGGCGCTTGCGTTGGGCACGCTGCTCGCGGCGCCGGCCTTCGCGCAGCAGGCGAGCCCGGTCGTCGCCGCGCCCGACACGGCGACCGCCGATCAGGCCGATGGCACCGCCGAGGTTACCGTGACCGGCTCGCGCATCCGCCGCAAGGATGCCGACAATGTCGGGCCCTTGTTGACCATCACCGCCGACGATCTCGCCAAATCGGGTTCGACCTCGGTCGGCGATGTGCTGCAGCGGTTGCCGTCGGCCGGCGTCAGCCTCAATTCCAACGGGACGCAGGGCACCAGCTACGGCGCGAGCTCGATCAACCTGCGCTATCTGGGTGGTGCCGAAGGCAGCGGCAACCGCGTGCTCGTGCTGGTCGACGGCCATCGCTGGGTCGATGCGGTCGGGCAGCGCGGCTTTCGCGATTTCGTCGATCTCAACACCACCCCGGCCGGGATGATCGACGGGATCGAGATACTCAAGGACGGCGCCTCGGCGATCTATGGCGCCGATGCCATTGCCGGCGTGGTCAACATCAAGACGCTGCAGCCTTTCAACGGCATTCGCGGCAATGTGAAGGTCGGCACGACCGACAAGGGCGACGGCCAGGAATATAGCGCGACGCTCAATGTCGGTCGCCGCTTCGGCCGCGCGTCGATCATCCTGTCGGGCAGCTATTTCAAGTCACAGCCGATCTACACCTCGGATCGCGCGCTGACCGCCAACACGCTGGTGCCGCAGACCGCGGTCGGCACCAGCCCGGCCGGCCTGTTCATCCTGCCGGGCCTGTCAAACAACGGCTATTTCGGCACCGCCTCGGGCTTTGCCAGCTCGGCCAATCCGGTGGCCTTCAACGGCGGCACGATCGGTGCCGGCGCGCTTGCCGACAACAGCTTCCACACCGCGACGTTGCCCGGCGACGCCTACAACACCCAGGCGCAGGGCATCTACAGCGCCGGCCCGTCGGAGCGCTACGGCATCTATGGCCGCTTCGGCTATGAGCTGACCGACGACATCAATTTCCATGTCGAGGGGCTGTATAACCGCCGTACCTCCGATCAGCTCTTCTCGCCCGTACTGCTCGATATCGGCGGCACCGCCGGCACGGTGCGCGGCTTTGCGGTCACTGCGGATCAGGCGTTCAACCCGTTCGGCACCGCCAATGGCGTGCCCGCCGGCAACGCGGTCGCTTTCCCGGCGACCTCGGCCTGGCGGATCCGCAAGGTGCTGACCGATCTCGGCAATCGCGACAATATCCAGACCGTGCAGACATATCGCGTCGCGGCCGGGCTCGACGGCAGCTTCCCGCTGCTCGGGCATGACTGGCACTGGGACGTCTATGGCGCCTATGCGAAGAACAAGATCGACACGCTCGCGCTCAACGGCGTGAACTACGACAATCTGTTTCTTGGCCTCGGCTCACCCGCCGCCTGCGCGGCGAGCGCCGGTTGCGTACCGATCAACCTGTTCGGCCAGATGACCGAGGCGCAGGCGTCGTACATCCGCTTCACCGCGCGTGAATCCAATTATACCGAGCTTTACAACGCCACCGCCAACGCCACCGGCACGCTGTTCGACCTGCCGGCCGGCCCGCTCCAGCTTGCCGTCGGCTATGAATATCGCCGCAACAAGGGCGTCGACAATCCCGATCCCGTTGCCAACGCCGCCGCGACCTATCTCAGCTCGGCCTATACCAAGACGACGGTGCAGACGCGCACGCCGACCAGCGGCAGCTATGACCTGCACGAAGTCTATGGCGAATTCTCAATCCCGGTCTTCAAGGACCAGAGCTTCGCCAAGAGCCTCGATCTCGATCTCGCCGCGCGCTATTCGCGCTACTCGACGGTCGGCGGCAAGCTGACCTTCAAGGCCGGCGCCGGCTATCGCCCGTTCGAGGGGCTGCTGTTTCGCGGCACCTATGCGCAGGGCTTCCGCGCGCCATCGATCCTCGAGCTGTACCAGGGATCGCGCCAGACGAGCTTCCAGGGCACCGACCCATGCAATGGCGGTGCCGCGGCGAACAGCGCGCTTACCGGCTGCGCCGGGGTGCCGGCCGGCTACAACCAGGCCAATTACAATCTCAACGGGCTCATCCCGGGCGTGATCAGCGGCAATCGCCTGCTCAAGCCGGAAACATCCGACAGCATCAGCGCGGGCGTCGCCATTTCGCCGGTGCAGGTGCCGGGCCTGTCGCTGACGGTCGATTACTACAAGATCGTCATTCACAATGCGATCGCCTCGCAGACCGCGACGCAGATCCTCACGCTGTGCGCGGCACGTGGCGGGGTATTCTGCGACCTCGTCACGCGCGATGCCGGCACCGGTGCGATCACCCAGCTGCTGCAGGGCGCGCAGAACCTTGCCTCGATCCGCACCGATGGCTTCGACGCGACGCTGCGCTATGACTTCCGCACCGGCATCGGCAAGTTCGGCGCGGTGATCGATGCGAGCTATCTCGGCTCGTTCCGCACCGTCTCGCCCAACCCGGCAGGCGGCGCCGAGATCGTCGACGATCGTGCCGGCAAGGGCGATACGCCGCGCGCCACCTATCCGCGCTGGAAGGGCCAGGCCTCGCTGAGCTGGTCGCTCGGCGCTTATGATGCGGTGCTGCGGGCGCGTTATATCGGGTCGAGCACCGATGTCGCCAACACGGTCAAGGATTCGAACACCGCGGCGATCGTCTACACCGATGCCGAGATCGGCTTCGCGGTCGATCATGGCCGTGCCCGCTTTACGATCGGCATGAACAATGTGTTCGATGTGCAACCGCCGGCGTCCTACGCCAATGCGCCGATCAACTATGACATTTACACCTATGATGCGCGTGGCCGCTATATGTACGCGCGCTTTTCGGTGAAGATGTAGCTCGGGCGCGCGCCTTCCCTGTCCGACGGCGCGTCACCCTGAACTTGTTTCAGCATGACGATATGGTTTGTGGTCTCCGGCAGGAGGCTCGAGAAGAAGGGTGGGGGCTGATGGCTGGCATTGACGCGTCCCCCAAACGCCATGGCGGTCTCGACCCGGTGATGATGATGCTGGCGGCAATGCTGCTGGCGATCGCGCTGACCTGGATCATTCCCTCGGGCAGCCATCGCCGCGTATCGGACAAGGACAATGCGCCCGTCATTGCCGGCACCTACAAGCGGCTGCCAAAGCCGATCGGGCTGGAAGCGCTGGTACCGCACGCGCCGGTCAAGGGCGTGGCGCAGCCCGTCAGCCCGGTGGCGCTTGCCACGGCCATTCCAGAAGGGTTGAAACGTTCGGCACCGCTGATCTTCATGATCCTGATGCTCGGCGGCATGTTCGGCATCCTGCGCGCGAGTGGCGCGCTCGACGCGGGTATCCAGCGGCTGATCGGCATCAGCCGCGGCGATATCCGCATCCTGGTGCCCATGCTGATGCTCGGCTTTTCCGCCGGCAGCACCTTTCTCGGGATGATCTCGGAATATCTGCTACTCATTCCGGTGATGATCGCGCTCGCCGACCGGCTCGGCCGTAGCCGCATGTTCGGCTTCGCGATCGTCACGCTGGCGGCGAAGATCGGCTATCTCGCCTCGGTCACCAGCCCGGTCGCCTTGCTCATCGCCCAGCCGATCGTCGGTGTCGCGCCCTTTTCGGGGCTGCTGTTCCGGCTCGCGATCTGGGTCTCGTTCCTCGCCATCGCCATGCTCGTCGTGCTGCGCGCCGGCCGCATCACGCACGAACCGGCACCGGTCGTCTTCGAACATCTCTCGCACCGTCATCTCGGCATCCTTACGATCGCCGGCGTGACGATCGCCGCGCTTGTCTACGGCTCGATCGCGCTCGGCTGGGACGATGGCGAATTCTCCGCGCTGTTTCTCGTCGCGGCGGCGATGATGGCGGCAGCGGCGCGGATGAAGCCGGTCGCGGCGGTCGAGCTGTTCGTCTCCGGCATGAAGACGATGATGCTCGCCGCGCTGCTCGTCGGCATGGGCCGGGCGGTCGAGGTGATCCTGCGCGAGGGACAGATCCTCGATACGATCATTGAGGCGGTGTCGGTGCAGGTGCGCGGGATGGCGCCGGTGGTGGTCGCCCCGATCGTGATGGGCGTCGAGATGGTGCTGACGCTGCTGATCCCCTCGACCTCGGCCAAGGCCGCGCTCAGCCTGCCGATCCTCGGCCCGATCGCCGCCTCGGCCGGCGTCTCGGGCCAGACCACGGTGCTCGCCTTCCTGCTCGGCAACGGCCTGGTCAACATGCTGGCGCCGACATCGGGCATGCTGCTGGCCTATCTCGCCGCGGCGGGGATTTCCTACGGCGCATGGTTCCGTTTCGCCTGGCGCATCTTTGCCCTGTTCACCTGCCTGGCGGTCGGGGCGATGATGCTCGCGGTCGTGATCGGCTATTGATGTCGACAAGCCTGCAAAGCCTGTTGCCCACGCTGTCGGTCGCGATGGTCGCGATGCGCGACGGCGTACGGCTGGCGACCGACGTCTATCTGCCCGAAGGCGCGCGCGCCGGGCAGCGTTTCACGGTGCTGCTCGAGCGCACGCCCTATGACCGGCGTGGCACCAACCACGGCGACTATTCGCTGGCCGAGCAGACGCCGCGATCGAAGCCGGAGATTGCGCGGATCTTTGCCGCCGCCGGATATGCCTATGTGCTGCAGGACTGTCGCGGTCGCTATGGCTCGGAAGGCGTGTTCACCAAATATCTCAATGAGGGCGAGGACGGCGTCGACACGATCGCCTGGCTGCGTGCCCAGCCTTGGTGCGACGGCCGGATCGGCACGCTCGGCCTGTCCTATGGCGCCCATGTGCAGAGTGCGCTGGCCTGCCTCGATCCGCCGGGGCTCGGCGCGATGTTTCTCGATTCCGGCGGCTTTTCCAGCGCCTATCATGGCGGCGTGCGGCAGGGTGGGGCGTTCGAGCTCAAGCAACTGACCTGGGCACGCAAACACGCGCTGCTCGCGCCGGAAACCGCCGCCGACCCGGCGCGCAAGGCTGCGCTCGAAGCAGAGGATATCCGCGAGTGGATCGGCCGGCGCTGGACGGCCGGCAACTCGCCGGTCAGTGCTGCGCAGGAATATGAGGATTATGTTCTCGAGCAATGGGATGCCGAGGATTTCTCGCCCTATTGGCAACGCCTCGGCCTTTATGCCCGCGGCTGGTATGATCGCTATGCCGATGTGCCGATGGTGCACATGTCGAGCTGGTACGACCCCTATTCGCAGACCGCGATCGACAACTTCCTCGGCCTGAGCGCGATCAAGCGCGGACCGGTCAAACTCGTGCTCGGCCCGTGGACGCATGGCCAGCGCTCTGCGTCCTTCGCCGGGGATGTCGATTTCGGGCCGGCGGCGCCGCTCGACGGCAATCTCGCGCCCGATTACATCACGCTGCGCCGCGACTGGTTCGATCGTCACCTGCGCGGCACGGATGCGCCCGAACATCTCGCCGCGCCGGTACACCTCTTCGTGATGGGCGGCGGCAGCGGCGCGCGCCGGCCTGACGGGCGGCTCGACCATGGCGGTCGCTGGCGTGCCGAGACCGCCTGGCCGTTGCCCGGCACGGTCGAGCGGACGCTGTACCTTGCCGTAAGCGGCCTGGTCGCCGCCGCGCCCGCCGACGATTCCCCGCCTTTATCCTATGACTTCGATCCGGCGGATCCCGTGCCGACGCTGGGCGGCGCGCTGACCTCAGGGGCGCCGTTGATGGAGGCGGGCGGCTATGATCAACACGACAGTGCCGCGCGTCGTGACGTGCTGGTGTTCGACAGCGCGGCGCTCGATGCCGATCTCGAAGTGACCGGCTCGGTCGTCGCGCATCTCCATGTCAGTTCGTCGGCGGTGGACACCGATTTCACCATCAAGCTGGTCGATCTCTACCCGCCGAGCGACGATTACCCGCGGGGCTATGCGCTGAACCTCGCCCATGGCATCCTGCGCAGCCGGTATCGCCATTCGTTCGAGCGGCCGGAACCGATGGAGCCCGGCGCGATCCATGACCTCGTCATCCCGACCTTCCCGACCAGCAACCTGTTCCGCCGCGGCCACCGCATCCGCATCGAGATATCGAGCAGCAACTTCCCGCATTTCGACGTCAATCCCAATGTCGACTGGCGCGTGCCGGGCGCGACACCACAGGTTGCGCGCAACAGCCTGCATGTCGATCGCGCGCATGCCTCGCACATCGTCTTGCCCGTCATCCCCGCCGATCGCTGAGGCGGCACGATGAACCGCATCGGCCGCATTGCCGCTGACGCGATCGGCCTGCGTGCGCTACGCAGCTTTGCCGAGATCATTCGCACGGGCTCCGCCACCGCCGCGGGGCGCAATCTCGGCATGACCCAGCCGGCTGTCAGCCGGATCATCGCCCAACTCGAAACGTCGGTCGGTTTCGAACTGTTCTACCGTGATCGCGGGCGGCTGGTGCCGACCAAGGACGCGCTGTTGCTCGCCGAAGAGGTCGAGCTCGCCTTGGCCGGGCTCGAACGGGTCAACAGCCTGGTGCGCGACATCGGCGTCTCGGCGACCGGCGAACTGCGCGTCGTCGCCCCGCCGAGTTTCACCGAAGGTCTGTTGCCCGAGATGGTCGCCGGCTTTCTGGCACGTAATCCCGGCGTCCGCTTCAACCTCGATTCACGCAGCGTCGACACGACCAAGGCGATGATCGCGACACGGGTCGCCGATTGCGGCTTCATGAAACTGCCGATCGATGAGCGCGATCTCGACGCGGAAACGCTGGTAACGAGCGGTTCGGTCTGCGTGCTGCTGGCGGATCATCCGCTTGCGGCGCGCGCGACATTGTCGCCCGCCGACCTGCACCATGAGCGACTGGTGCTGCTCGGTTCGGGCCGGCAGTGGCGCGCGCAAGTCGATCAGGCCTTTGCGCAGTTTCGCCTGCGCCCCAATGTCGCGATCGAGACGCATACGCACGGCTCGGCCTGTGCGCTCGCCGCGTCCGGTGTCGGCATCGCGATCGTCAATGCACTGCTCGCGCGCAGCTATATCCGCGCGCCACTCGTCGTGCGGCCGTTCGCGCCGCCGATCATCCACGAATATGCCTTCGTCACCTCGGCGCTGTCACGCCCCTCGCGCCTGACGCTCGCCTTTCGCGATGAGGCGCGGCGCTATTTCGCGGCGGAAGCGGTCGCGGGCTGACCGAGCTTACTTCGCCAGCCCCGCCAGCTTGCCCGTATCGATCGCCGCCACCGCCTGCTTCAGCACGTCGATGCTCGGCGCATTGCCCGAGGCGTCGACCGCGAAGCGGCTGGCGACCATCGTCGAATAGCTGCCGCGATGATCGGCATTGTCCCATTTCTCGCTGACCATCGATCCGTCGACCATCGCGGTTTTCTCGTAACCATTGGCGGTGGTCTTGCTCGATTGCAGGTTCATCGCCCCGCCCAGCGTCGCCACCGCGCCCATCGCGCCGACATCGGCGACCGACAGGCTGAAGCTCTGGTCGCCCATCGTGTAGCGCGCCTCGGCCTTGCTGCCGCTGATGCCGGCCGCGCCGCCCGCCTGCGTCTCGACATCTCCGCGCGTGAAGCCGGCGATCGTCGCCGGCAGCATCGCCTGCAGCGCGTCGGCCGGCACCGCCGAGCTATGCCCGCTCGCCGCATCGGCCTGCATCTGCGCGCTGGCCGCCTTCATCCGCTCACCGGCGGCCTTCATCTTGTCGAGATCGACCGAGCCGAGCCCGGGCACCGACACCGTGCCGCTGACCTCACCGGCATCGGCGGTGATCGCCGGCCGCATCAACCCGCCGGTCACCGTCCCGGCGATCGCCATGGCTACGGCGTACACCACCACGCACACCACCAGCGACACCGCGAAATACGGCACCGCCTTGTCCGCTGGCGGCTTCATCAGCAGCGGCAGGCCGATCCACATCAGATAAAGCGAATAGAAGCCCAGGAACCCGAGAAAGAACAGGCTCGGCAGGATCTGGACGATCCCGACGACCAGCCCCGCTGTCGCCGAAAAGGCAGCGACCTTCATCGCCGCGACGGCATTTTTGGTGCCGCCGAAGCTCGGTGCGAGCGCATCGATCACCAGCGAGAGGATGAAGATTCCGGCAAGCATCGAGACATAGCCGATCACCGCCGTCTCGATCGATCCGATCAGCGACGGCCGATAATGCACACCGAGAAAGCCGAAGCCGAACAGTTGCGCGCCGATCAGCCCGGCGATCGGCCCGATCGCGGCGAGCGGCACGACCCAGCTGGTGAAGATGCCCATCGTGGTCATCGGTTCGGCCTCGATCGCCTGCCACTCGGCGGTCGGGCTCAGGATAAGGCGCTTGATGCGCTCGATCATGCCTTTGGAACGGTCGCCTGGAAATTGCGTCGCCATCGTCGTGCTCCCCTGTCTGCATCGCTTGCGATGGCCGAACGATACACCCGATCCGGCATGATCTATAGGATCGAGGCGACACCTTCGGTGCAGGCCGATGCACACGACTTGCCGCGCGCCGCTGCCATGCTATCCCGGCGCACCCCTTCTCCCGGAGCCTGTTCATGCGTCTGCGTATCGTTGCCCTGTTGCTTGCCGCCACCGCCACCCCGGCACTCGCCGCGCCGATCCATCAATATGGCGGCCTCGCGCTCGCGCCGAAGGGCGATGTGTTGGCGACGGTCGAGGACGATGCCGCCGATCACGGCGTCGTCACGCTGCGCTCGGTGAAGAGCGGCAAGGTGCTGCGCACGATCGATCCGTGCGGCAAATGCGGTTATGCAGGCCTCACCTTCGGTCCCGATGGCAGCCTCGCCTTTCTCGCGCGCGATCGCGCCGCCGGTACCGTCACGCTGATGGTCGATGCCGGCAAGGCACAGCGCCCAGTCGCGACGATCGCCGGCATCGCGCAGACCCCGCGCTGGTCGCCCGACGGCACGCGCATCGCGCTGCTCGTCACGATCGGCGCCGCCAAGGAAGCCGGGGCGACCCAGGCCGGCGTGCGCCAGGTCGGCGAGATCGGCGAGCATAGCGACGAACAGCGCCTTGCCGTGTTCAACGCCACGGGCACGCCGGTCGTAGCGGCGGCGGTCAAGCCGCTCTCGCCGGCCGATCGTTATGTCTACGAATATGACTGGACGCCCGACGGCAAGGGTTTCGTCGCCACCACCGCGCTCGGCAATGGCGACAATAATTGGTGGGTCGCGACGCTCGACGCGATCGACGCGGCGACCGGCGATGTACGCAATATCGCCAGGCCGAAGACGCAGCTCAATTTCCCGCGCGTCTCGCCCGACGGCAAGACCGTTGCCTATATCGGCGGGCTGATGAGCGATTTCGGCTCGGTCGGTGGCGATTTGTGGACCGTGCCCTTTGCCGGCGGCGAGCCCGTCGACGTCACCAGGGGCGCGCCTTATACCGTGACGTCGCTCGCCCGCACCGGCCCGACGCTGCGCGCCACCGTGCTGCGCGGCGATAGCGCCGCTGTGCTGACCGAGGGCAAGGCCGGTGCCGTTATCGGCTGGAGCCGCCCGGCCAGCTTCGCCGCCTCCGATGGCCGCGCCGCGTTCAGCGCCGATGGCAGCACCGTCGCGATGGTCGTGCAGGACTTCACCCATGCCCCGGCGATCTTCGCCGGCCCGGTCGCGGCGCCGGTGCAGATCACGCATGACAATGACGCCGCGCCCGCGCTCGCCACGGCGCGCAGTATCGGCTGGAAGAATGACGGCTTTGACGTGCAGGGCTGGCTGCTCGCGCCGATCGGGGTCGATCCGGCGGTAAAGCATCCGATGGTTACCGTCGTTCATGGCGGCCCCTCTGCCGCCAATGTGCCCAATTATGTCCAGCGCGGCGCGATGGCCGATCTGCTCGCCGCCGGCTATTATGTCTTCCTGCCCAATCCGCGCGGCAGCTACGGCCAGGGCGAGGCGTTCACCGCCGCCAACAAGCGCGACTTTGGCGGCGGCGATTTGCGCGACATCCTGACCGGCATCGACGCCGTGGAGAAGGTCGCACCGATCGACGACGCGCGGCTCGGCCTGACCGGCGGCAGCTATGGCGGCTTCATGGCGATGTGGGCCAACACCCAGACCAACCGCTTCAAGGCGATCGTCGCCGGCGCCGGGCTGTCCAACTGGGTCAGCTATTACGGCACCAACGGCATCGACCAGTGGATGCTGCCCTTCTTCGGCGAGACGATGTACGACGACCCCAAGGCCTATGAGGACGTCTCGGCGATCTATCATATGAAGACGGCGAGGACGCCGACCTTCATCTATGTCGGCGAACGCGACATCGAGGTGCCGCCGACCCAGTCGATCGAATATTGGCACGCGCTGAAGGATATGGGCGTCGAGACCAGCCTGGTGATCTACCCCGAGGAGGGCCATGGCATCCGCGGTGCCGCCAACACCGCCGACCTGCGCAAGCGCACGGTGGCGTGGTTCGACAAATATCTCGGCGCGGGCAAATAAGGCGTAACGGCGAGCCGGGGTCGAACCCGGCTCGCCGCCCTTGTGTCGCGATGGCGCGGCGGTACCGCTATTTCACCACGCAGTTCTTGTCCGCGCCGCACAGATCCTGCTGGTCGAGCGTGACGTTGCTGCTGCTCGGCGTCTGCGCCTGGATTTGCGACGGCAGCGTCAGCGCCCGCAGCGTCTGCGGTTGTTGGGTCACCGGATTGAGGTTGATCGTCAGCGTGCCGGGCGTGAAGTTCAGCGTATAGTTGTTGCCGGCCGACAATGTCCCTTGGGTGATCGCATAAGGTCCGGGAAGTTCGCCCGATGCCCGTGTCAGCGCGCCGCTGAATGAGTCGCCGGCGACCAGTGAACCCGAGCTGATCTGGTAAGTGAAGGTCGGGTCGCTGGCACCTTGCGTCTTGGACAGGTTGTCCGCGGCCAGCGCCACCACGCGGCGGGTTATGTCGCCCAGTGCGGTCGCCGGGATCGAGAGTGTGTAGTTGCCGGCGTCCGCGCCGGTCAGCGCGGTACCGCTGACCGTCACGGACTTGCCCGTGCCGGCGTTCTTGTCGGCAAAAGTGAAGACGCTACCCGAGGCGCCGACCACATCGCCGGAGACCAGGCCCGAAAGCGCCACCGATCCGGACCCGGCGGTCGTCCCGTCATAGGTCTTGCTGGTGACCGTGGCGGTGCCGGTAAGCGCCTTTTTCAGGATGTCGGCGAGCGCGCTGGCCGGGATGGTCAGCGTATAGTTGCCGGCATCGGTGCCGCTCAAGGCCGTGCCGCTCACCGTGACGGTCTTGCCGGTGCCGGCATTCTTGTCGGCAAAGGCGAAGGTCGAGCCCGTCGTGCCGACATTATCGCTGCCGATGATTCCGGAGATGGTGAGGGAACCCGTGGCGGCGGTCGTGCCGTCGTAGGTTTTGTTGTTGACCGTGATGGTGCCGGTGAGCGCGGCCTTGAGGATGTCCGCCAGCGCCGTCGCCGGGATCGACAGCGTGTAGTTGCCCGCGTCGGCGCCGGTCAGCGTCGTGCCGGTCACAGTGACGGTCTTGCCGGTGCCGGCATTCTTGTCGGCGAAGCTGAAGCTGGTGCCGCTGGTGCCGACAAGGTCGCCGGAAACCACGCCGTTCAACGTGATCGCGCCGGAGCCGGTCCTGGTGCCATCATAGGTTTTGTTGTTGACGGTAACGGTGCCGGTCAGCGCCGCCTTGAGAATGTCGGCCAGCGCTGTGGGCGGGATTGAGATCGTATAATTGCCGGCGTCGCTGCCGGTCAGCGTCGTGCCGGTCAGCGTTACCGTCTTGCCCGTGCCGGCATTCTTGTCGGCAAAGGCGAAGGTCGAGCCGGTCGTGCCGACATTGTCGCCGCCGATGATGCCGGAGATGGTGAGCGAGCCGGTGGCGGCGGTCGTGCCGTCATAGGTCTTGTTGTTGACCGTGATCGTGCCGGTCAGCGCGGCCTTCAGGATATCCGCCAGTGCGGTTGCCGGGATCAAGAGCGTATAATTGCCCGCGTCGGCGCCGGTGAGGGTCGTGCCGGTGACGTTGGCGGTCTTGCCGGTGCCGGCATTCTTGTTCGCAAAGGCGAAGGTAGTGCCGGTGGTGCCGACAGTCTCACCGGCAACGACGCCGCTCAAGGTTACGGAGCCCGTTGCGGCGGTTGTGCCGTCATAGATCCGGCTGTTGACGGTGACATTGCCGGTCAACACGGCCTTGAGGATATCGGCGAGCGCGGTCGCCGGGATCGTGAGCGTATAGTTGCCCGCATCGCCGCCGGTGAGCGTCGTGCCGCTGATCGTAACAGTCTTTCCGGTCCCCGCATTCTTGTCCGCAAAGGTAAAGCTGGTGCCTGAGGTGTCGACCGCGTCGCCGGCAACGATGCCGTTCAGCGCGATGTTGCCCGAGCCGGTCCGGGTGCCGTCATAGGTCTTGTTATTGACGGTAACGGTGCCGGTCAGCGCCGCCTTGAAGATATCGGCCAGCGCAGTGGGCGGGATGGAGATCGTATAATTGCCCGCATCGGCACCGGTCAGCGTCGTGCCGGTCAGCGTCACCGTCTTGCCCGCGCCGGCATTCTTGTCGGCAAAGGCGAAGGTCGAGCCCGTCGTCCCGACATTGTCGCTGCCGATGATGCCGGAGATGGTGAGCGAGCCGGTGGCGGCGGTCGTGCCGTCATAGGTCTTGTTGTTGACCGTGATCGTGCCGGTCAGTGCTGCCTTCAGGATATCCGCAAGTGCGGTCGCCGGGATCGAGAGCGTATAGTTGCCCGCGTCGGCGCCGGTGAGGGTCGTGCCGGTGACGTTGACGGTCTTGCCGGTGCCGGCATTCTTGTCGGCAAAGCTGTAGCTGGTGCCGCTGGTGCTGACGGTGTCGCCGGCGACGACACCATTCAGGGCGATCGATCCCGAAGCGGTGGTGGTGCCGTCATAGGTCTTGTTGCTGACGGAGATCGTCCCGGTAAGCTCCTTCGCCGTTATTGTCAGCTGGCCGAGCGAATTGAAGGCGAAGGCATAGCCTGAACCGCTCTGCAGCGTGCCGGCCGCGATCGAAAGGGCATAGGGGCCGCCGGCGACACTGGCGCGCGGTGCGAAGCCCGGCGAGGTGATCAGCGGCGCGCCGGAAAACGCGGTCGCCGCAGTGTCGGCCAGGAAAGCGCCGCCGACGCCGGGCTGGTAACCCGTGACAGTGAACGGTGCGTCGTTCGATCCCGTGAGATCGGTTCCATAGACCTTGCTGAAACTCTGCGTCGCAAAGGTCAGCGTCGGTTGCAGCGCGAATATGTAGCGGTTGCCAGACACGGTCGACGGGTCGCGTGTCGCCAGCGTCGAATTCCACAGCGCCGTGTTGCCGCTGTCGAGCCCGCCAAAGGTGTCGCCGGCGGGGTTGGCCGAGTAGACCACCCAATGGCCCGAGGCGTTGATTGCGGCCGAGCCCGCGTTGTTGATAAAGGCGGCGGGCGTCGAGAGGGTCACGTTTCGGCCGGTCAGTGAACCGTTCGACGCAATCGTCATGTTGCCGCCGGTGGTCCGGATGGCGACATCGCCCGACGCGCGCAATGCGCCTGCGATCGATGTCGCGACCTTGGCGCTGAAGTCGATATCGCCGTTGGTAACGGTGATCGGGGCGGCGATCACCACCTGCGACCCATCAAGCCTGAGCGTGTTGGTCAAGGTCGTCGCGCCGCGAAGCGCGAAAGGCCCGGCCTGGGTGATACCGTTCGTGAACGGATCGACGGCGCCGAAAGCACCGAGCAGGCCGCGTGCCTGCAGGCTACCAAATGTTACCGTTGCTGAATTGTGCAGACGGACCTGAAGGTCGGACTCGCGATTGGGGCCACCCAATATGGTCGTGCCGGCGGCGAAACTGACATTCAGATTGGCGTCCAGCGTGATCGCCTCGGCGCCAATGCCGTCACTGTTGCCTTGAAGAATGACGTTGTTGAGACCGTTGATCGAGGTGTTTCGTGAGGTAAGCGTTACCGCGCCCGCCGCTTTGATCAACGAGGCCGACGTATCGGTATTGCCGATCGTGACGGCCGAATTGGCCGTCGCCGCGATATCGCCACCCGCTGTGATGTTACCGCGAAGCACGGCCGTGCCGTTTGCGCCGTTCGCCAGAACGGTGATATTTCCTGCGGCGTAGGATACCCCTCCACTCGAATTGCCGCCCAACACCGCGTTGCCGGACGAACTGAGAAGAATATTGCCGTTATTTGCCGCCGCGTTGTTGATGAACATGCTGCTGCCGAACACAGCAATATTAGTGCCGGCAATCAGGTTGGTCACCGACACGCCGCCCGACGGCACGCCCGCTGTTGGTATCGCCGTTACGGTAACCGAGCCCGTCTTACCTTCGATCCGCGTCGCATCGACACTCGCGCCCGTCGCGCTGACATTGCGACCGGCAACGACATTGCCGAGCAGGAGCGTCTGATCGATGCGACCCAGATTGATCGAGATGTCACGGCCAGCCTGCAAGTCGAGCCGCGTGGTTAAGCCGGTCGTGAGATCGGAGATTTTCTGAATGTAATAGCCTTGCAGGATCAGGTCCGCATCGCTTCCCGTCACCGACAGGGAACCGATCTGCAGCCGCCCGGAATCGAACTCGAGGTTGCCCCCGGGGTTCGCGACGAGGCGCATGCCCTGACCGGCGGTGGCGTCGTCCACGCGCGTTTTGAAGTTGGATTCAAGATCAAGCAAGCCGAACGCGTTCAACGCAGCGCGCGCGTCAATCGACCCGGTTGAGCGCATCCTGATGTCGCCGCCAGTCGATGTGATCGTGCCGATGCTTTGGATCGTGCCGCCTCCCGCGTTAATGGAGTCGGGTTTGGTCGTCGTAAGGTTGATCGAGCCAGCGGCAGAAGTACTGCCCCACCAGGATTGATCGCTTGTTGTCGTTACCGAGATCGAGCCACCCGTTTTCAGTGCGCCCGCGCTCTGGAAGAAATTTGTGCCGGTGCCGATGAGGTCGCCGGCGATATTCACGTCTTTCGCAAAGACAAAGCCGCCGCTTCCCTCAAAGGTGAGATTGCCGGTTTTCGTGGTAACCCGCCCGAACGTGCCGGCGGAATGCACTGCGATTGAACCGGCAATGATATCGCCGAAGGATGCGGAGTAGATGGGGCCGCCCGTCATGTCGACCAAGCCGGTGGCGGTGAAGGTTTGACCGGCTCCCTCGAGCCGGTCGCGCCCGCGGAGCCAGATGTCCTTGGCGCTGTCGATGCTGCCGTTAACGATGATCCCGCCATCGACGATACGCTGGGAATAATCGGTATTGGGGTCGTTGAGCGCGGGCGCGTAGGTGACGTTGCCGACGTTGCTGCCGGTCGTCAGGACGACACCGCGGTCGGTGACGGCGGCCCCTGTCGCGGTCACGACACCCTGAATGTTGATGCCCGCGCTGTTAGCCGCCACCGCCATCGTGACGTTCCGGCCGGTGATGGCGCCCAATTGCGAAATATAACCGCTGCTTCCGCGGCTGATGGCAGGGCTTACGGCGCTCAAGGTGAACGACAAGGGGCTCCCGGCCGAACTCTGCACCGTGACGTCGCCGGCGACGATTATGGCGACGTCGCCTGCCGCGTTGATGGTCGGCCCAGGATAGCCCATTTCAAAGAACGTGCCGATCAGCACGACATCGCCCATACGGCCGCCATCGGTGCTCGCGCTCGCATGTGTCTTGATTTGGGCGTTCACATTGATGCCGAAGCCTCCCCAGCTACCGTTGAGGCCGGAGCGGTTGAATCGCAGGCTCGAACTGCCGCTCAGGAAATCGCTGTCGTTTGCAAGGTCGAGGCCACTGGCAAAGAAGGATCCGGTGTCGACGACGGAATTCTGGTCGAAGAATACGCCGCCCTGGCTCACCAAATAGACGCCGACGTTGCCGTCCGAACGCAGCGCGCCGCGGATTACTGCCTGGTCGCCATTCACGACGCGATTGAGAACAGCGATATTGTCCATCCGGCCGGTCACGCCGCTGGTCGCACGCGAATCGGCGAAATACACCGTGTTTCCCGCCGCGATGTTGAAACCGGCGCCGCCCCAGTTCAGGATGGTGCGATTGTCCTTCAGATTGACCGTCAGCGTCTGCGCACCGACCGCGCCGGTGGTGTTGAACGTTGGATTGGTCGACCCCGGCACGCCGCCGGTCAGACCGCTGGTGATGGCGGTGACGTTCCCGGTATCGGGCATCGCAGCCTGGGCATTGGCCGCCGAGGCGACGAACAACAGCCCGCTGACCAGCACGGTCGAGGTGGCGAGGAGGGTGCGGAGGCGGGTCGGCTTGTTCATGGGACGATCCTCTCGAATTTCTATCAGCGCCGCGGCGCGAACTGGATGGTGAGCGACAGCAGGACCCGGTCCGAGGCGCGCGGTGCGCCGGCCAGGTTGAGCTCGGGGTCCTGCGGGTGGGCGTACATCGCCTCGAGCGACGCCAGCCCCGGCAGCGTCGCACGCAGCCCGCCGCCGAACGAGCTCAGGCTGCGGCTCGCTTCGGTGGTGAAGCTGTCGTCGTTCCAGATATGCACCGTGTCGTAGAAGCCGAACGCCTGCACGCCGATGCGCGCCTTGATCGGCAGCTGCACCCGCGGCTCGACCCGCAGGCCCAGGGCCTTGTCGCCGGCGGTGACGCCCGGATCATAACCGCGGCCGATCGTCAGGTTGCCGACCGAGAACTCCTCGAAGCTGAGCAGTGCGCCGCTCGCCCATTGGCCCTGGCCGGTCGCGGCGATGCTGAACAGCCGGCCGATCCCGACCGAGCCGCTGATCCCGCCGCGCAGCACCGTCGCCGTCGCGCTGCCGTCGAAACGGCTCGGACCATAGCCGCTCGCGGTGATCGCGCCGCGCTGCGTGGCACCGAACAGGTCGAAACCCTGGCGCAGCTCGAGCGAGCCGCTGATGCTCCACTTGTCCGGGCCGACGAACTGCGGTTCGCGCTTGCTGGCCGAGAGGCGCAGATAACCGACGCGCAGCTTGTCCTGCGTAACCGGAATAACGAAGCCGCCGCCGGGATAGAATTTGATGCGCTGCTCGATGATCTCGATCCCGCCGCCGAGATCGGCATTGGCCTTGACCGAGCGCAGCAGCGGGGCAGACACGTCGACCCCGCCGATCAGCGAGCGCGAGCGCAGGTCGAGCCCGCCAAGGTCTGGCCGCGACCAGGCATAGCTGAAGCGCCCGCCAAAGCTGAGGCCGCTATCGGTCGCGAAATAATGGCCGGCCTGCACGACCTGCTGCTCGCGGAAATCGAAGGTCGAGGACAGGCCGACAAAGGTACGGTCCGAATGCCCGGTCAGCCCATAATATTCGGCGCGGATCGTGCCGCTCTCGCGCCCGATTGCGCGCGAGCCGCTGTTCTGGACATTGGCGACGATCGAGAAGGGTGTGTAGCTGACCTGCACCTCGCCGATCACCTGGCCCGGGCCGGTGCCGGCACCGCGCAGTGCCATGCGCACCTGCAGACCGGGCACATCGTTCGCGCCGAGCAGGATGCGTTCGATCTCGCGCGTGTTGAGGACCGGCAAGCTCTTGAGCTGGTCGATCCGCGCGGCCAGCGGCCCCGCGTTGCGACCGGCCGAGCCGGTGATGTGGACATCGACCAATCGCGCGGGGATCACGATCAGCGTTGCCTCGCCGGCGTTGATCTCCTGTGGCGGGATCGTCACCGCCGTGATGTACCCGGCCGCGCTCAGCGCGCGCGCGGCCGCATCGCGCAGGTCGCACAGCTGGACGAGCCGATGCTTGCCGGGCTCGGGCCGAATTGTGGACAACGCGTCATTGAGCGCCGCCGGCACCGCCGCGCCGTCCGGCAGCGTGAAGCGTAGCCGGTCAATGCTGACCTCGATCGGCGAATCGGCGAACGGACAGTTCACCGCCGCAGGGCGATTGTCGGTCACCGTCACGCCCGATGGCGGTGCCGGCCTGTCGTTGCGGGGCAGTTCCACCTGTTCACGCGTGGGGAGCGATCCGGGAACGGTCTGGGCGTTGGTCGCCGTGGCGAAGAGCAGTGACGATGGTGCAAGCAGAATGGCGCCGCGCGCAAGGCGGCTGACGTTCGACAACACTGTATGATTCCCCCGTAAACCCCCGTCTTGGCTGGGAGAAATATCAGGATTCCCGGCAAAGGGAAGTCTATGCCGCCATAATGGACGCGATTTATGCTCGTATTCTTTGCAACGCGCGGCTGGCCTGACCGGTCAATAGCGGAACCGGAAGTTCAAGGCGCATCGGGACCGATCACCATGATGCGGTCGGTCGACGACGTCAGCCGAGTTCGCGCGATGCCTGCTTCTTCAGCGCAGCGGCTTGCCCGAATCTTTCCACTTGTCGAGAATCTGCGAGTCGTCGCTCTGATAGCCCGGCGGCACGGGTGAGGCGGTCGCGCGCGACGCGGCAACCGCCGCCGCCGCGCCGGCCAGCGGCCGGC
>NZ_JARYTI010000074.1 GCF_029911635.1 Sphingomonas sp. AR_OL41 | reverse complement strand
CGCGCCGGTGCGCCGCCGCCGCGCTCGACCTCCGGCCTGTTGCTGCGCCGCGAGGGTGACCGGCTCAGCGTCGTCCATGTCATGCGCGGCGGCCCGGCGGCAGCAACCGGCTGGCGCGCGGGCGAGGCGATCTGCAGCGTCGATGGCGCGATCATCGGCCGCGTTCCGGGCGAAGCCGCGCTCTCTTGGCCGATCGGACCGCCCGGGCGGACCGTCCGGCTCGGCCTGTGCGACGGCCCGACCCGTGCGCTGACGCTGCGCAACTTTTACTGAAAGTGCATCCCGCCGCCCGAGGGCCCCGCGCTTACTTGCCGAGCTTCTCGATCTTGTCGTTGAGCCGGCCGAGCTCCGCCTTGAGCGCGGCGATCTCGTCATCCTTGCTCGCTGCGGTCGCCGTCGTCTCGCCGGGCTTGGCGCCGGGCTTGAACGCCTGTGCTGCTGCCTCGAACATCGCCATGTTGCGCTTGGCGAGCTCGGCAAAGGGCGTGTTGGCGAAGGGCGAGTTGGCGAACGCGCCCTCGACTGCCGACTTGAACTGCTCCTGGTTGCGACGGAAACTGTCCATCGAGGCGTCGAGATAGCCCGGCACCATCGCCTGCATCGAATCGCCGTACATCGAGATCAGCTGGCGCAGGAAATTGACCGGCAGCATCGTCTGGCCGCGCGATTCCTCCTCCATGATGATCTGGGTGAGAATGTTATGGGTAATATCTTCTTCGGTCTTGGCATCGACGACCTTGAAGTCGCGCCCCTCGCGCGTCATCGCGGCGAGATGGTCGAGCGTGATGTAAGACGAGGTTTCGGTGTTGTAGAGCCGGCGATTGGCGTACTTCTTGATCGTCACCGGGCCTTCGCCCGCATTATGCTTCTTCATAGAGAAGGCCTCCGCCCGAGCCGTGTTTGATCTGCATCTAACACCAAGCGATACCGCACCGCAACACGGGCCACGCCCGTTGCCGCTGTTTCTCGATATGTTGCGCAGCGAAACCGCAACATCGCCCGAGCGCCGCACCGCCGCGCTTGCCGGCCTTGCCGCCTTCCAGCAGGCACCACGCGCGCCGCGCGCTAGACTGGCGCCCGCGCGTTACCGCAAGGGCCGCGCACGACTGCGCGATTATGGGCGGCGCGATGACGGCCGCCGGCCGGTCATCCTCGTGCCGTCGCTGATCAACCCACCCTTCATCCTCGACCTCGCGCCCGAGGTCTCGCTCGTTAAGTGGCTCGCGACGCAGGGGGTTCACCCATTTCTGCTCGACTGGGGTAGCCCGCTGCCGGCGGATCGCGACCTCGACATCACCGCTCATGTCGCTCGGCGCCTGCTGCCGCTGATCGCCAAGTTCGATCAGCCGCCGATCCTGATCGGCTATTGCCTCGGCGGAACGATGGCGCTTGCCGCCGCCTGCGCGGCGCGCGTCGCCGGTGTCGCGCTGATCGCTGCGCCATGGCACTTCGGCGGCTTCGGCGACGCGGCGCGCATGGCGATCGCCGAGTTATGGCGCACCGCACAACCAACCTGCGAAAAGCTCGGGCTGGTGCCGATGGAAGTGCTGCAGGCCGGCTTCTGGCGACTCGACCCGGCCAAGACGATCGCCAAATATGAAGCGTTCGGCCGCATGACGCCCGACAGCCCGGCCGCGGCAGCGTTCGTTGCGCTCGAGGACTGGGCCAATGCCGGCGCCCCCCTGCCCTATGCCGCAGGCCGCCAGCTGTTCGAGGATTTCGTCGGCGCGGACCTGAGCGGGCGCGGCGCATGGCGCGTCGCCGGTAAGCTTGTGACGCCGCAGGCACTGTCTTGCCCCGCGATTGAATTCGTCTCGCTCAACGACCGCATCGTCCCAGCCGCGAGCGCCGCCGACCTGCCAGATCGCCACGATCTCGGCGCCGGGCATGTAGGCATGATCGTCGGGCGCGGCGCGCGCAACCAGTTATGGACTCCACTGATGGACTGGCTAAGCGCGCTCCCAATCCCTAGATAGTGCACCGCAACATTCATCCGGAGCCGAGCCATGCAGGACATCGTCATCACCGCCGCAAAGCGCACGCCGGTCGGCAGTTTCCTTGGCGCGTTCGCCGCCACGCCGGCGCATGAACTCGGCCGGATCGCGATCGAGGCGGCGCTCGCCCAGGCCGGCGTGACGGGTGACGAGGTGTCCGAGGTGATCCTCGGCCAGGTGCTGACCGCGGGCCACGGCCAGAACCCGGCGCGCCAGGCGTCGATGGCGGCGGGTGTGCCCAAGGAAATCCCGGCCTGGGGCGTCAATCAGGTGTGCGGCTCGGGCCTGCGCGCGGTCGCGCTGGCGGCACAAGCAGTCGCGACGGGCGATGCACGGATCGTCGTCGCGGGCGGGCAGGAATCGATGTCGATGAGCATGCACGCGCAGAATCTGCGCGGCGGCACCAAGATGGGCAATCTCAGCCTCGTCGACACGATGATCAGCGACGGCCTGACCGACATATTCAACAATTATCACATGGGTATCACCGCCGAGAACCTCGCCGAGCAATACCAGATCACCCGCGAGATGCAGGACGTGTTCGCGGTGCGCTCGCAGAACCTCGCCGAGGCGGCACGCAGCGCGGGCCGTTTCAAGGACGAGATCGCGGCGGTGACGATCAAGGGCCGCAAGGGTGACGTGACCGTCGCCGACGACGAATATATCCGCGCCGGCGCCACGCTCGACAGCGTGTCGGGCCTGCGCCCCGCCTTCAAGAAGGACGGCACCGTCACCGCCGCCAACGCCTCGGGTCTCAATGATGGCGCCGCCGCACTGGTGGTGATGAGCCGCGCCGAGGCCGAAAAGCGCGGCAGCCCGATCCTCGCGCGCATCGCCAGTTGGGCTTCGGCCGGGGTCGACCCGTCGATCATGGGCATCGGCCCGGTGCCGGCGACGCGACGCGCGCTCGAAAAGGCCGGCTGGAGCATCGCCGATCTCGATCTGATCGAGGCCAACGAGGCGTTCGCGGCGCAGGCACTGTCGGTCGGCAAGGAACTCGGCTGGGATGCGGGGCGCGTCAACGTCAATGGTGGCGCGATCGCCATCGGCCATCCGATCGGCGCCAGCGGCGCACGAGTACTGACGACGTTGCTCTACGAAATGGCGCGGCGCGATGCGAAGAAGGGGCTGGCGACCCTGTGCATCGGTGGCGGCATGGGGATCGCGCTATGTGTCGAGCGGTGAGGTTCGACGCGCAGCCCCTTTGGATTCGCGGCGAACTGTCATAACGTTGCAATAGTGCAACACCGTTGAAGTGAATCCTAAAAGTCTGGTCATCTGACGTTCATCGCCGCCTTGCGCCCCGCCGTTGAATCGGCCTTTATGCGTACCAATCGGACATTCCCGTCCGAAAGGGGCACATCAATGACTACAAAGCGGCTTCTGGGCGCCACCGCGCTCGTCGGCGTGCTCGCCGGCCTTCCCACTTTCGCAGCAGCACAAACAACGCCGGCACCGGCACCGCAGACCAACCAGGCAACCGAAGAGGGCGCCAAGCCCGACGTCGTCGTCACCGGTTCGCGCATCGCGCGCCCGACGCTCGAATCGGCCGTCCCGGTCACCACGATCTCGTCGGCCGATCTTCAGGCGACCGCAACGATCAACATCGGCGACGCGCTGAACAACCTGCCCGCGCTGCGCTCGACCTTCAGCCAGGCGAACTCCGAGCGCTTCATCGGCACCTCGGGCCTCAACCTGCTCGATCTTCGCGGCCTCGGCACCGCCCGCACGCTGGTGCTGGTCAACGGCCGTCGTCACATCACGGCTTCGCCGGGTGACTATCTGGTCGACACCAATACCATCCCTGACGATCTGCTCGAGCGCGTCGACGTCGTGACCGGCGGCAACTCGGCGATCTACGGTTCCGACGCCGTCGCCGGCGTGGTCAACTTCGTCCTCAAGCGCAATTTTGAGGGCATCAAGGTTCGCGGCCAGGGCTCGATCTCGTCGCGCGGCGATCGCGGTTCCTATTTCGGCAGCATCACCGCCGGCACCAATTTCGCCGACGGCCGTGGCAACATCGCCGCTGCGGTGGAATATTCGCGCGCCAACGCGCTCTACAACACCGATCGCGACGGCCAGACCGGCGCATTTTCGGGTCGTTCGCAGTTCAACCTGTCGGAGAACACCGCCGGTGAGCTCGCGGCGGGCAACGGCGTGGCCGACAACCAGTTCTATTATGGCGTGCGCAACGGCAGCATCGCCGATGGCAGTCTCGTCACGGCGGTTTGCGGCGACACGGATGTCGCCAATGTTCTGCGCTGTCGGCAATCAAATTCCGCAGCAAGCTCCAGCACGGCACTCAATCGCTTCACGACCAGCCGTGGCCAGCGCTATGTGTTCAACGCGGCCGGTGACCTCACGCTCAGCAACCCGTCGGTCGATTTCCGCGATATAACGAATGCAGGCAGCAGCAACACTCTCGGCGGTCTCGGTTCGACGCTGCGCAACACCGGCCAGATCGCTCCGAAGCTGGAGCGTTATTCGGCCAATATCCTGGCGCATTTCGACGTTTCGGAAGCTTTCCGCCCGTTCGTCGAAGCGAAGTATGTTCGCATCTATGCCAACCAGGAAGGTCAGCCGAGCTTCTGGTCGCCGATCGCCGGCACCATCGGTCTGCCCGAACTGCGCTGCAACAACGCCTTCCTGTCCGCCGCGTCGCTCGCCACGCTGCAGTCGATCGGCCGTTGCGCCAACCCGGCGACCGACCGCTTCGCGACCTCGCGCTTCAACGTCGATTTCGGCGGCCGCGGTGAGCTTCATCGTCGCGAGACCTACCGTATCGTAGGCGGCGTGCAGGGCACGTTCAACGACGACTGGAAGTATGAAGTCGCGGTCAACTATGGCCGCCTCGACACGCACCTGACCTCGCTCAACAACCTGAAGTTCGCCGACGTTAACGGCAACGACGACGGCTTCACGCTGGCTTATGACGCGGTGCTCGCACCGGCCGGTTTCACCGGCAGCAACTTCGCGCTCAATTCCAAGGGCCAGAAGGTGATCTGCGCGGTCAACGCGGCAACCAACGCCCGCCCCGATTGCCAGCCGCTGAACACCTTCGGCTATGGCGCACCGTCGGCAGCGGCGCTCGCCTTCGTCAACACGACGGCAACGCGTATCGAGCGGGCGCAGGAGCTCGACATCACCGGCAATATCCTGGGTGACTCCTCGCAGCTGTTCGAACTGCCCGGCGGTCCGGTCCGGTTCAGCATCGGCGGCGAATATCGTGCAGAGTCGGCTCGCTCGTCGTTCGACGAACTGACCGCTTCGGGTGCGACGTTCCTGAACGCGATCCAGCCCTTCACGCCGCCCAAGCTGGCGGTGACCGAAGGCTACGGGGAAATCGAAATCCCGTTGTTCAAGGATTTGCCGTTCATCGACGAACTGACGCTGCAGGGCGCTGGTCGTATCTCGCACTATAATAACTCGGCCGGCACGGTTTATACCTATAACGGCTCGATCTATTATGCGCCGATCCACGACGTTCGCTTCCGGGCCAGCTATGCGCGCTCGGTGCGTGCGCCGACGCAGAGCGATCTGTACTCGACGCTGTCGCAGAACTTCGCGTTCATCTCGGATCCGTGCGACGTCCTGAACATCAACAACGGTGCGAATGGTGGCACCAACCGTGTCGCCAACTGCGCTGCGGCTGGTGTGCCGGTCGGCTTCCAGAATACCATCGCCCGTACGCAGTCGCTCAGCTATCTGAGCGGCGGCAACTCGACGCTGACCCCCGAGACCTCGAACAGCCTTACGGTTGGCGCGATTTTCGAGCCGCACGGCATTCCTGGCCTGTCGCTGACGATCGATTACTACCGGATCAAGGTCAAGAACCTGATCGCGGCGGTGTCGATCCAGACGATCATCAACCAGTGCTACGACTCTCCGTCGTTGACCAATGGCTATTGCGCGCTGGTCAATCCGCGTAACGCGACCACGCACGAGTTCGCCACGCCTTATGTCGGTATCGCCTCGACGGTGAACTTCGCCAAGCAGGTGACCTCGGGCATCGACGCCGATCTCGCTTATCGCCACACCTTCAGCAGCGGTAGCCGGATCGATTTCCGTGGCATCTTCAGCTACACGATCGAGCGCACCAACTATCTCGATCCGATCCGGACCGATATTCCGAGCCAGCAGCTCGGCAACCTCGGCGATCCGAAATACGAGGGTCAGTTCAACGTGACCTACCGGACGGCTAGCGGCATCTCGCTGCGCTACGCCTTCCAGTATATCGGCAAGCAGAGCATCGGTTCCTACTGCAACCAGAACAGCTGCTTCGGGAACCCGCCGGCCAATGCCGACCAGTATCCGCTGGTCAACTATCCGGAGGTTACCTACCACAACCTGCGCTTGGGCATCGAAGTCGAGAAGAAATTCGAGTTCTACATGGGCGTCGACAACGTCTTCGATAAGCTTCCGCCATACGGCCTTCAGGGCACGGACAGCGGCGGCGGCATCTACGACGCCATCGGCCGTCAGTTCTATGCCGGGTTCAAGGCGACCTTCTGATCCGCCTTTCGGACGGGAATATTCGGGGCCGCTCCTTCGGGAGCGGCCCTTTTTTTGTCTGCGTCGAACGGGCCGGCGTCCGAAGCTGGCAAGACAAAGCCGGCTGCCGCTAGCGGCAGCCGGCTGATGATTCCCGGTCGTGAAACCAGGCTGGTTCTTTTACGGTAGCGGTCGGGCCGAGCCGAGGCCGCCATTGATTCCAACGGAGCTGGCATCGGGGATGCTCTCGGTAATCGGCATGCACGGCGCCTTGAAGCGCGGCTTCGCGCAGATCTCGAACCGCGTATCGGGGCCGATGCCGATGCTGCCGATGTTCCAGTCGAGTTCCACGACGCTCTGGGACTGGTCGATGACATAGGCATCGCCGTTATAGTTCCGGTCCTTGTAGAGGATCAGTTGCCCCTTCAGCGCAGAGGCGCGCTGCTTGGCAATGCCGGTTGCCGGCGCAACCGTCAGCGACGCAATGATGATCAGCGATGTTGCTCGAAAAAGCATGTCGATACTCCCCTGTCGCGCGAGCGCCCCCGCTCGCGATACCGATGCTATGGCGGCTGCGCGCGGCATGCAATCGCGCGACCGGTATTGCCGCATCGGCAAATCCGCCTATCGTCGGGCAACAGGGGGAGCGAGTATGACGGTGACGGGGACGATGGACGGCGAACAGGTGGCGACACGCGAGCCGGCGCTGCAGGACATCCGCCTGATCATCACCGCCTCGTCGCTCGGCACGATCTTCGAATGGTACGACTTCTTCATCTACGGCACGCTGGTCGCCTCGGGCATCATCGGGCGCGTGTTCTTTCCCGCCGGTAACGAGCTGGCGCAGACGCTCGCCGCCTGGGCGGTGTTCGCGGTCGGTTTCGGTTTCCGGCCACTCGGCGCGGTGCTGTTCGGTTATCTCGGCGATCGGCTGGGGCGCAAATACACCTTCCTCGTCACCATCACGCTGATGGGCATCGCCACCGCCGGGGTCGGCGTGATCCCGTCGGCCGCGTCGATCGGCCTCGTCGCACCCTTCCTCGTCATCACGCTGCGCATCCTGCAGGGGCTGGCGCTGGGCGGCGAATATGGCGGCGCGGCGATTTACGTCGCCGAGCATTCGCCGCCGGGCAAGAGCGGCTTCTACACCAGCTTCATCCAGGCCAGCGTCGCGGGCGGGTTCATCCTCAGCCTCGTCGTCGTGCTGGTGACCAAATTCGTACTGCCCAAGGCGGTATGGGCCGAATGGGGCTGGCGTTTCCCCTTCCTCTTCTCGCTGCTGCTGCTCGCCGTGTCGCTGTGGATGCGCCTCAAGCTGTCGGAAAGCCCGGTGTTCAAGGCGATGAAAGCGGCGGGCGAGACGGCGAAGAACCCGTTCGTCGAATGCTTCACCTATCAGGGTAACCTCAAGCGGCTGTTCGTCGCGCTGTTCGGCATCGCCGCGGGCCTGACGGTGATCTGGTACACCGCGATGTTCACCGTGCTGTCGTTCCTCCAGACGACGATGCGCGTGCAGGAGACCACCGCGCAGCTGATCGTCGGCGCGGGCGCGCTGATGGGGCTCGGCTTCTTCGTGCTGTTCGGCAAGCTCTCCGACAGCGTCGGCCGCAAGACCCCGATCGTCCTCGGTTATGCCATGACGCTCGCTTTGCTCTTCCCGCTCTTCTGGGTGATGGGCGGCGCGGCCAATCCCGGCCTCGCGCATGCGGCGCAGCGTGCGCCGGTCGTCGTGTCGGGCCCCGATTGCACCTATGATCCGTTCGTCGCCAAACAGACCAGTGAGTGCGGCCACCTGCTCGACTACTTCTCCAAAAAGGGCATCACCTACACCAAGGCGCGCACGCCGGTGACGGTGATCACGATCGGCCAGGTGCCGGTCGCCGACATGAGCGACGCCGGCCTCGATGCCGCGCTCGCCAAAGCCGGTTACAAGCTCGACAAGGTCATTCCAACACCGGGCAACATCCTGCTGATCCTGCTCGCCATCCTCGGGCTCAGCGCGCTGTCGGGGATGACCTACGGCCCGGTCGCGGCGCTGCTCGCCGAGATGTTCCCGCCGCGCATCCGCTACAGCTCGATGTCGATCCCCTATCACATCGGCACCGGCTACTTTGGCGGCTTCTTGCCGGTGATCGGCCAGTACATCGTCGCCAAGACCGGCGATCCCTATGCCGGGCTTTGGTACACCTTCGCCGTGGTGGCGATGGCACTGGTGGTGACCGCCTTCGGATTGCACGAAAGCAAGCCCGGCACGGCCAGCGCGGACTAGCGCACGCCGGCCGTCGCCGCTAACCGCCGCGCATGCCTGCTCCACTGCGCCTTCGCCTCGACGGCACCGCCCTGACCGACAACTGGCGCACGCTCGCCGCCATGAGCGGACCGGCGGCGTGCGGTGCGGCGATCAAGGCCGACGGCTATGGCCTTGGCGCGAGCGAGGTCGTGCGGCGACTGACGACGGTCGGCTGCCGGGACTTCTTCGTTGCGACCTGGGCTGAAGCGGTCGCGATTGCGCCGTCGGGAGTGGCGCTGTCGGTGCTGCACGGCGTCCGCGCCGACGACTTGCCGGCGGCGCTGTCGGGCGTGGCGCGGCCGGTGCTCAACACGGCGGCGCAGGTCGCGCTGTGGAAGGCGGCGTTCGGCGGGGCGTGCGACGTGATGGTCGACACCGGCATGAACCGGCTCGGCGTCTCGCCTGACGAGATCGCGGCCGGCCTGCTCGACGGCCTGACGATCGACACGCTGATGAGCCACCTCGCCTGCGCCGACGAGGACTCCGCGATGAACGCGGCGCAGCTGAACGCCTTCGCGGCCTTGGCCGGCAAGACGGACGCGCGGCGCATGAGCCTCGCCAACTCCGCCGGCATCGCGCTCGGCCCGGACTACGCGTTCGACCTGACGCGCCCCGGTCTCGCGCTTTACGGCGGCATCCCGCGATCCGCGTTCGCCGGCCGCATCCGCCAGGTCGTCACCCCTGAGGCGCAGATCATCCAGCGGCGTCGCGTCGTGGCCGGCGACGTGGTCGGCTACAACGCTACGTGGAGCGCCCCGGTGACGACCGAGGTGGCGATCCTCAACATCGGCTATGCCGACGGCTATTGGCGCGGCTTCTCCAACAAGGGCGTCGCCCGGGCCGGGGGCGTCACGCTGCCCCTGATCGGCCGGGTGTCGATGGACCTGACGGCGATCGACGTGACCGCGGCCCCGGACCTCGCCGAGGGCGACTGGGTCGCGCTCGACTATGCCCTGCCCGAGGCCTCGGCGATCAGCGGTATGTCGCAATATGAGCTACTGACCGGCATGGGACGGCGCTACGACCGAATCTGGTCCTGAGCGAAGGTGCGGATGATGGCGGAGAAATCGAGCCCGCCATGGCCCGCCGCCGCAAACGCCTCATAGAGTTCGGCCGCACGCGCGCCCATCGGCGTATCGGCACCGACATCCTGTGCCGCCCCCATTGCCAGCCGGAGGTCCTTGAGCATCAGCGCGGTGGCGAAGCCACCCTGATAGTCGCGATCGGCCGGGGTTTCCGGGCCGACGCCGGGGACCGGGCAGTAGCTCGTCATCGACCAGCTCTGGCCTGACGAGACGCTGGCGATGTCGTAGAATTTCTGCAGGTCGAGCCCGAGCTTCTCGGCCAGCGCAAAGGCCTCGCAAGTCGCGATCATCTCGGCGCCGAGCAGCATGTTGTTGCAGATCTTGGCCGCCTGCCCCGCGCCGCTGCCGCCGGCATGGATCACCGCCTTGCCCATGTCAGACAGGAATGGCTCGGCGCGATCGAACGCCTCGGCGCTGCCGCCGACCATGAAGGTGAGCGTGCCCGCGTTCGCGGCGGCAATACCGCCCGAGACGGGCGCATCAACCATCGTCAGCCCCTTGGTCAGCGCCGCCTCGCCGACGCGCTTGGCGGTGGCGACGTCGATGGTCGAGCAGTCCATCAGGATCGCCGAGGGCGGCGCGACGCCGAACACACTGTCGTTATAGACCGCCTCGACATGCGTGCCGGCGGGCAGCATCGTCACCACCGCCTCGGCGCCATCGCACGCGGCGGCAGCGCTTTCGACCGGCAGGCAGCCTGCCGCCTTCGCCTTGTCGAGCGCCTCGGCCGATAGATCGAAGGCGCGGACGTCGTGCCCGTTCTTCGCCAGATTCGCGGCCATGCCGCCGCCCATATTGCCCAGACCGATAAATGCGACGCGTGCCATGTTTTTGATCCTTCTTGTTCTTTCCCTCTCCCCTTGTGGGAGAGGGAGGGAGCCGCGAAGCGGCGGAAGGGTGAGGGGGACTTACCCGCGCGCCCCGTCCGCAACTCCCCCTCACCCTTCCCATCGCTACGCGATGGGCCCCTTCCCTCTCCCACAAGGGGAGAGGGAGTTGATTACTTCCCCGTCCAGTTGCCTGGCCGCTTCTCCACAAAGGCGGCCATGCCTTCCTTCTGGTCGGCGGTGCCGAACAGGCCGTGGAACAGGCGGCGTTCGAACAGCACGCCCTGCGCGAGACCGTTCTCGAAGGCGGCGTTGACCATCTCCTTGTTGGCCTTGACCGCGAGCGGCGCCATGCCGGCGATCACGCCCGCCACCTTCAGCGCCTCGTCGAGCAATTCGGCGGCGGGGATCACCCGGCTGACCAGCCCGGCGCGCTCGGCCTCGACCGCGTCCATCATCCGACCGGTAAGGCACATCTCCATCGCCTTGGCCTTGCCGACCGCGCGGGTCAGGCGTTGCGAGCCACCCATGCCAGGGGCGACGCCGAGCTTGATCTCGGGCTGGCCGAACTTCGCGGTGTCGGCGGCGAGGATGAAATCGCACATCATCGCCAGCTCGCACCCGCCGCCCAGCGCGAAGCCGGCGACGGCGGCGATGACGGGTTTGCGTGTCGCGGTGAAGCGCTCCCACCCGCTGAAGTAATTGGCGGCATACATGTCGGCGAAGGACTGGTCCGCCATCTCCTTGATGTCGGCGCCGGCGGCAAAGGCCTTTTCGCTGCCGGTCAGCACCGCGCAGCCCTGGCCGGGATCGGCGTCATAAGCCGCCATCGCGGCGGTGAGCTCGGTCAGCGTCTGGTTGTTGAGCGCGTTGAGCGCCTGGGGCCGGTTGAGCGTCACGAGCGTCACCGCGCCGCGTTGCTCGACGAGCAGTGTTTCGTAGGTCGTCATCGGGTTGTTCTCCGTCATTGCGGCGTCCATGCCTCGTCGTCGGGCAAGGGCGCGAAAATCTGTTCGATCACATGGTCGGTCACGCCCTCGGGCGTCGCCGGGTCCCAGCGCGGGGCATTGTCCTTGTCGACGATCACCGCACGCACGCCTTCGAGAAAGTCGTGGCGCTGCACGACGCGGCTGCCGACGGCATATTCCTGGCGCATCTCGTCGGCAAAGTTCGCCATGCCGGCACCATCATGGAGCAGGCGCAGCGAGACCTTCATCGTCTGCGGCGATTTGGTGTGGAGCGTCGCGAGCGTGGTCGCGGCCCATTCGCCCGGATCGGCGGCAAGCGCGGCGTAGATGGTTTCGAGCGTGTCCGACGCGAAGAGGCGATCGATGTCGGGCTGGTGAGCGAGGATTTTGGCCTCGGGCGCGGGTACCGAAAGCGCGTCGAGCGTCGCCGCAATCTCCTGCGGTGCGGCGGCGATGCGCGCCTTGGCCTCGTCGAGGCTGCCGCCCGCCAGATAGTGGGTGGCGAGGCCGAGCGCGAGGCATTCGGCGCCGTCGAGGCGGTGCCCGGTCAGCGCAAGATATTGCCCGATCCGCCCCGGCAGCCGCGACAGGTACCAGCCGCCGCCGACATCGGGGAACAGGCCGATGCCGGTCTCGGGCATGGCGAGGCGCGTCGCCTCGGTCGCGACGCGGAAGCGCGCCGGCTGCGAAATGCCGACGCCGCCGCCCATGGTGATGCCGTGCATGAAGGCGACGACCGGTTTGGCATAGGTGAACAGCCGGTGATTCATGCGGTATTCGGTGTGGAAGAAGGCGCGTGCCTCGACCCCGTCCTTTGCGCCGCTGTCGGCTAGCATGCGGATGTCGCCGCCGGCGCAGAAGCCGCGCCCTTCGGCATGGTCGATGATGACGGCTTCGACCGCCGGGTCAGCGCGCCAGGCGTCGAGCGCGTCGAGCACGGCGGCGCACATCGCAGTGTTGAGCGCATGGATCGCCGCCGGGCGGTTGAGGCGGAGGCGGCCGGCCTTGCCGTCGATCTGGGTGATGAGGTCGGTGGTCATGTGGTGCTTTCGGATCGCTTTTCCCTCGCCCCTGGATAGGGGAGAGGGATACTGTAGCTTGGCAGCTTGCTGCCTAGCGGAGGTTGGGAGAGGGGTTGAGCGGTCGCTGGCGACCGCGCGGCGCAAGGGCGCCGCACACCCCTCTCCCAGCTCCGACTAGGGCCGCGCGGAAGAGCGCGACCCAAGTCTGCGCAACCAGTGATAGAACGCGGTCGGGTACGGAATGCCCCCGGCATTCCGTAGGTCATTCCGGGGGAATGACCGGCCCGACCGCGTTCTATCACTCCCCTTAGGGGATAGGGAGATTTCCCGCCCGCCCTCACTGCCTTGTCAGCTCGCGGCCGATGATCATGCGCATGACCTGGTTGGTGCCTTCGAGGATCGAATGGACGCGCAGGTCGCGCCAGAAGCGTTCGACCGGATAGTCCATGAGATAGCCGTAGCCGCCGTGAAGCTGCAGCGCGCGATCGACGACCGACGAGCCGGTGTCGGTGGCGAGGCGCTTGGCCATCGCGGCGAACTTGGTCTTGTCGGGCGCGTTGGCGGTCACCTTGGCGGCGGCGGCGTAGAGCAGGATGCGCGCGGCCTCGAGCTCGGTCGCCATGTCGGCGAGGGTGAACTGGGTGTTCTGGAAATCGGCTATCGCGGTGCCGAACTGCTTGCGGTCCCTGGTATAAGCAAGCGTCTCGTCGATGCAGCGCTGCGCGCCGCCGAGCGAACAGGCGCCGATGTTGAGGCGCCCGCCGTCGAGGCCCATCATGGCGATGCGGAAGCCCTCGCCCTCGCCGCCGACGAGATTCTCGGCGGGCACGCGCACGCCGTCGAAGATCACCTGGCGGGTCGGCTGGGCGTGCCAGCCGAGCTTGCGCTCATTGGCGCCGAAGCTGACACCGGGCATGTCCTTCTCGATCACCAGGCACGAAATGTCCTTCGGCCCCTCGACCCCGGTGCGGACCATGGTGACATAGACCTCGTTCTCGCCGGCGCCGGAGATGAACTGCTTGGTGCCGGTAACGATGTAATCGTCGCCGTCGCGAACCGCCTTGGTCCTGAGCGCGGCGGCGTCGGAACCCGATGACGGCTCGGTCAGGCAGTAACTGGCGATCCGCTCCATCGTCACGAGATCGGGCAGATACTTGTCCTTCACCGTCTGCGACCCGAAACGATCGATCATCCACGACGCCATGTTGTGGATCGAGATAAAGGCCGAGGTGGCGGGGCAACCATAGGCCATCGCCTCCATGATCAGCGCCGCCTCGAGCCGACCGAGATTGATGCCCCCGCTTTCCTCCGAGACATAGATCGCGGCGAAGCCGAGCTCGGCGGCGGCCTTGATCGTGTCGCGCGGAAAGATGTGTTTCTCATCCCATTCGGCCGCGAACGGCGTGATGCGGTCGGCGGTAAACTTGCGCGCGAGATCCTGGATCTCGCGCTGGTCGTCGGTGAGGTCGAACTGGATAGTCATGCAGAGGTTCCTGAGCGGCAAGATTCGGCGAGTGAAGTGCGGCGATGCGTCGTGGCGGAACGCGCAACGCAGATATCGCGTCGCGCGGCGAGCGGTTTGATCGGCACGCTCGGCGACGCAGTCGGCGACGGTGGCGGCGTATTGGCATGCAGGACGCGGTCGGCAAACAGCTTGTCGGCGACGGGCATGTCGTTGCGGTCGTAATAGATCGGGCCGGGCACATGCTTCGCCCAGGCCAGTGCCTCGGGCAGTGTCGCGTTGGCCGCGACTAGTTCGGGCCAGGGTTGATAGACCGGATCGGCCATCGCCTGGTCGGCGGTGACGATCTCCCACCCGTCGTTGCGCAGCGCTGTCACCAGATCGCCGATATAGCGCGCGGCGAGATCGGTCTCGTGGAGCAGCATGACATGTGGCGGCGAGCGGCCGATCGCGCGGCGCATGACCTTGTCGGACAGATTGGCGGCCTGGACCATCGTCTCGACGTAAAGGTCGCGCAGCGCCGCCTCGTCGATCGGCTTGCCGGCCTTTTTCGCGTCGGCCGTCAGTCGCTCCATGTTCCAGTCCGAGCCGTCGGCGGTGACCCAGGCGATCTGCAACCCGCGCGCCTTTAGCCCGTCGAGCACGGCATGGCGCTTCGCGACATCGCGACCGCCCTGGTTGAGCCCGGGGAAACGCAGCCACGGGCGATAACCCGGCCGGCCCTTGAGCCAGCCTTCGGCCTTGTCGACATCGGCGAGGAAATCGGCCGCCGACAGCGAGGCCACGGTGCGGTGCGAGAAAGTGTGATCGGCGATGACGTGACCCGCGGCGACATAGGCGTCGATCCGTGCGGCGCCATCGTTGGTCGGCGCGATACGACCGGGATTGGCGAAGAACGCCGCCTGTGTGACGTCGGCTGCGCGCAGTGCCGCGATCAACAACCGCGTGCGCTCGGGCGGGGTGTAGAAGGCACCGGGGCCGCGCGGCACGTCGTCGAAGGTCAGCGCGATCTTTTTCTCGCGGTGCGTCGGCCCGCGCGAGTCGCGACCGAAGGGATCGACCGCGATCCAGGTCAGGCCCGCCGCCAGCGCAAGGATGAGAAAGGCGCGGAGCCGGCTCATGCCGAGGGACTCGCACCGGAGCCGGAAAAAGCCATCAGTCTGGTCCATCCAATCGGCCGGAACGGCGATGGGTTAAGCTCTAGCCGTTCGGTCAGCCTTTTGGGAGCGTCGCAATGCAAAAAGCCTTTCTGGTCCTCGTCGTTGTGCTGCTTGGCGGATGCGCGACGGACGATCTCAACACGCTGGCGGTCAGCGCCTGCCAGGACAGCCCGAACTGCACCGTGAGCGACACGCGGACCGCCAGCGGCCCGCCACAACAGCGCGCGATCGCGCCGGAGCGCCAGCAGCGGCCGCATTGAAGGCCGACGGAGCTTCGAACTGCTCTTAAACCCCTCCCCTTCAGGGCAGGGGCTTTTAGCGGCGCGGTGGACGCTATGCACGCGTAACGGCATAAGCACGACATGGACCGGCTGACGCTCTTCGATACGATGCTGCGCATGCTGGCGATCGGGCAGTTGCTGTTGATCGCGGTCGTGATCGGCCGGGGCCGCGCGCCGCTGGCGATCCGGCTGATAACGGCAGTGCTGTTGCTCGGCGTCGCGTCCTATCTGACGATCGCGACCCCGATGTTCCGCCCGCTCGACGGCCCGTTCTGGGCGTTGGTCCAGCTGTTCGCGCAATCGGTGCCGCTGATGCTTTGGGTGTTCGCACATCTGCTGTTCGAGCGCCCGGTCGCGCGCAGTGCGGCGATCGCCGGGCTCGTCGCGCTGTTCGGCTGCTGGATCGGCAACTATGTCGCCTTCGTCTCCGGCTGGCAGGGTGGCTTCGTGGTCGAGGCGGTGCAGCGCCTGACCTCGCTGCTGCTGATCGGCCACGCCATCGCCATCGCCATCGGCGAGCGCGGCGATGACCTGATCGAAAAGCGACGACGGTTGCGCGTCGGCTTTGTCGTGATAGTCGGCGCGTTGGCGTTTATCGTCATCGTGATCGAAATCCTGCTCGGTTTTCGCCGTGCGGGGCCGGAGATTGCCTTCGGCCAGGCGCTGGCGATTCTCATCGCGACCAGTGCGATGGGCATCGCCCTGCTCGAAAGTGACCCCGACCTGTTGTTCGACCCCGACCGCCCTGCCCCGGCGCCCAACCTGAGCCCGGCTGAACAGGTGCTGAGCGGCAAGGTGACCGCGGCAATGGCGGGCGCAGTGCACCGCGAGCCCGGGCTGACGATCGGCGTGTTGGCCGAGCGACTCGGCGTGCCCGAGCACCGGCTGCGTAGCATGATCAACCAGCGGCTCGGCTACCGCAATTTCTCCGCGTTCCTGAACCATCATCGGATCGCCGATGCGAAAGCGTGGCTGGCCGATCCGGCGAAAGTCGACCTGCCGGTGCTGACGATCGCGATGGACCTGGGATATGGCTCGCTCGCGCCGTTCAACCGCGCATTCCGCGAGGATACGGGGCAGAGCCCGAGCGAATATCGCCGCGCGGCCTTTGCCGAAAAACAAAAAATGCCGATCGATTCCGAAAACGATCGTAGTTTTCCGGGCGCGCGCAGCCGGGCGGCAGCGGGCAGGATAGCGGATGGCGGGACAGCAATGACCAACGGAGCCGTCTGATGTTCGACACGCTTTCCCGCTTTGCCCTGCACTGGGTGCATAGCTTCCAGATCGAGATGATCCGCTATCTGATCGCCGCCGCCGGCGTTGCGCTGAGCTATTGGGCGCTGCGGCGCTGGACCGCGCCGCGCCGCATCCAGCGGCGCCTGGCGAGTTTTGCCGACCGGCGGCGTGAATTTCTGCTGTCGGTGCAGACGATCGCGGTGTTCGGCGTGGTCGACCTGATCGCCTTTGCCGCGATTGGCGCGGGGATCATCGCGATTCATCGCGGGCCGCCCAACTGGGCGATCTTCGCCGCGCAGCTGGTGGTGATGATCGGCGCGCACGACACCTGGTTCTACTGGATGCACCGCGGACTGCACCTGAGGGCGCTGTTCCTGAAAGCGCACGCCGCGCACCACAAGTCGCGCACCCCGACCTCCTGGGCATCCTATGCCTTTGCGCCGATCGAATCGGTGTTCGAATCGCTCTATGTGCCGGTGCTGCTGTTCGGCATCTCGCTGGTCACCCCGGTCTATCCGCTGGCGATCTTCGTGTTCCTCGGCCACCAGATTGCGCGCAATGCGATCGGCCATTCGGGGCATGAGCTGGCCTGGCCGGGCTTCACCCGCTCGCGCTGGACCGGCTGGCTGACCACCACGACGCACCACGACCTGCACCATAGCGAGGGGCGTTACGATTTCGGCCTGTACTTCACCTGGTGGGACCGGATCATGGGCACGCAGCATCCGCGCTATCACGAGCGCTTCGAGGCGGTCGCGCGGCCGTGGATCGGCGGCGCCGCGCAGCCCCAGGTCGCGACCGAGGGCGCCTGAACGCGATGCCGGGTGAATTCTCTGCCACGCATGCGCTGGCAGGGAATTTGGCAGGGAATTTTCACTTTTTTCGCGCGCGGCAGCAGGGAATTCCGCTGGCACCTGGAAAGCGTGCGGGAGGGCGATGATACGCATCGGGCAAGCCAAGCACGATCGCGCTAAAGATTGAATCAGGCCCGCGCCACGATTTTCCCTCCGCGTCTCCGCGGCTCTGCGTGAACCCAATTTATTCACGCGGAGCCGCGGAGACGCGGAGATACTCGTCACACTTCGCGCCTTTGCGCCTTCGCGTGAACCCGCGTTGCTCACGCGAAGGCGCAAAGACGCGAAGCCGGGGCCGGGCTTCTCGTGCATTTGGCGTGCGCGCGGAGCCTTTTGGTCGAAGGCCGTACCGAACTCCGGCGCTATTATGGGCGCCCATCGCGTCGCCACGCATGTTCAGATTGGCGCAAGGCGGGATTTGCTCTAAGCCGCGCCACCACCACCGCGTTGCCACGGGGACATGATGCGCTTTTTCGCTCGGTTGACTGCCTTTGCCTGCCTGCTCATCGCGCTGCCCGCGACGGCCCAGCTGCTGCCCTCTTCCTCCAGCAAGGTGCCGATCGCGTCGCCGACCGACCCCGAGAATTTGATGTATCTCGACCTGTCGACCGGCGGCCGCGTGACGCTCTGGCTGCGCCCCGATGCCGCGCCGAAGATGGTCGAGCGCGTCAAGCTGCTGACCCGCCAGCATTTCTATGACGGCCTCGCCTTTCACCGGGTGATCGACGGCTTCATGGCGCAGGGCGGCGACCCCAAGGGCGACGGCACCGGCGGATCGACGCTGCCCAATGTACAGGCCGAGTTCAACTGGCTGCCGCATGTGCGCGGTGCGGTGTCGGCGGCGCGTGCCGAAGACGTCAACAGCGCCAACAGCCAGTTCTTCATCGTCTTCCAGCCGCGGCTCAGCCTCGACAAGAAATATACCGTGTTCGCGCGGGTGATCGACGGGATGCAATATGTCGACGCGATCACCCGCGGCGAGCCGCCGGCGAACCCGTCCAAGATCGTCCACGCCTATATCGCGGCGGACCATCCGCCGGCCTATGCGCCCCCGCCGCCGCCGGCCCCCCTGCCCTCGCTGTCGCCGGCGCAATCCGCGACCGTGTCGCTGACGCCGGTAGCGCCGAAGCTGGCCAAGCCCGCGCCGAAGCCGGCCGTGCGCAAGCCGGCGGCGAAGAAGTAAGGCCGACACACATCGTCCGTCCGCGACGGGCGCCGACGCCATGAAGGTCGATCTGTTCGATTTCGCGCTGCCGCCCGAGCGGATCGCGCTGCGCCCGGCCGAGCCGCGCGATGCGGCGCGGCTGCTGGT
>NZ_JARYTI010000073.1 GCF_029911635.1 Sphingomonas sp. AR_OL41 | reverse complement strand
TGCGGGTATAGTACAATGGTAGTACAGCAGCCTTCCAAGCTGAATACACGGGTTCGATTCCCGTTACCCGCTCCAGCCCCAATCCCTCGCTAGGCCGACCCCTCGGGCAGTTCATGCCCGGCACGCATATCGGCGAGCGGGTTGGTATCGACCCACGCACCGTGCGCATGGACCGTCGCGACCGCCTGCCACGCACCGTCTCTCGGCCAGCTGCGCACGCGGACGAATTGTTGCGCGACGGCACGGTCGGGCTCCTGGATGACCCAGCCGAGCGGCCGCTCGGGCGTCGCACGCGCCGCCGCCTCGGCCATCGCGACCTTGATGCGATCGGCGACCGTGGCGGGCAGATATTGCCACACCACCGAATGCATCAGCACGCGCGTCACGCCCTCGGGCTGCGGCTCGGCGAGTCGCGCCTCGACCCAGTCGGCGGCGTCGGCGCGGACGAGGTCGACGGGCTTTGCGCGCACCATCGCGATCGCCCCCTTCAGCCGCGCCATCCGGACCGGCGACTCGGCCCAGACATAGGCCGCGAGCCGCGCGCCGACCGCGGGATCGGTCGCATCCATCGGCGCCACGTCGCAACCGCGCGTCGACACGATCTCAATCGGCACGGCGGGCGGCGGCGGGCCGCGCCATTCCGGCGCGATCGTCACCGGCGCATCGGCCGGCCCGACCATAACTCCGCCGAGATCGAAGCGATAGCGATCGATCAGCAGGTTGAGCCCGGCGCTAGACCCGATTTCGAGAATCTCGATGCGCGGCCCGTGGCGGCGTGCGATCTCGAGCAGCCCGGTCATCAGCGCCGCCGAGCGGCCCGGCTCGTTGGTCTGCGGCGGGCCGTCGAGCCAGGGCAGCAGCGCGGCATCGTGGCGCCGCAGCACGCGGCCAAGCGCCGCCGCGATGGCATCCGGCTCGGCGATGCGGCCCGAAAAGATATCGGCCAGCTCGTCGTCCGCCCCGGCCAGCACCAGCGCGTGCAGTCCGCCGATGAAGCGCAGCGGCAGCGCATCGCGCGTTGGCTCGCCGGCCCAGTCGAGGATGCGGCGACCGACGTCGCTGTCGTGCGACAACCCGGCAGCGATCGCGCCGCACAGCCGCGCATAGACCGGCGCGCCCATGATATCGCAATAATGCTGCTGGATCTTGAACGCGCCGCGATTGGTTTCTTCACTCGCCATCGAAAGATATCCTTTGGGAGCCCTTTGGTGGCGTCTGTTGCGCCTGCGAACACCCATCAGTAAAGCCCCCTCACCATGGCCGAGCCGCTGATCATCGCCGTCCCCAAAGGGCGCATCCTCGTCGAGGCCGTCCCGCTGCTGATGCGCGCCGGCATCACCCCCGAAGCCGCGTTCGGCGACGAGGACAGTCGCGCGCTGCGCTTCACCACCGACCAGCCGGGGATCGACCTGATCCGCGTGCGCGCCTTCGACGTCGCGACCTTCGTCGCGCACGGCGCGGCGCATGCCGGGATCGTCGGGTCGGACGTGCTCGCCGAGTTCGATTATTCCGAGCTCTATGCGCCGATCGACCTCGGCATCGGCCATTGCCGGCTGTCGGTCGCCGAACCCGCCGCGCTCGCCGCGCATGACGACCCGCGCGGCTGGAGCCATGTCCGCGTCGCGACCAAATATCCGCATGTCACCGCCAGGCATTTCGAGGCGCGCGGCGTGCAGGCCGAATGCGTCAAGCTGAACGGCGCGATGGAGCTCGCCCCGCTGCTCGGGCTCGCGCCGCGCATCGTTGACCTCGTCTCCTCGGGCCGCACGCTCAAGGAAAACGGCCTGGTCGAGGTCGAGGTCATCGCCGAGGTGACCAGCCGGCTGGTCGTCAACCGCGCCGCGTTCAAGACGCGGCCGGATGTGGTTGCGCTGGTCGACGCGTTTCGGCGGGCGTTGGCGTGATGGCCACATTCTGCTTCCTCCCCTCCCGCTTGCTGGAGGGGACCGAGGGGTGGGCACCCGCCCTCCTCGGGCGATGCGTTCAACGGCGCGCGGGCGCCCACCCCCTGCCCCCTCCCGCGAGCGGGAGGGGAATTTGATCCGCCTCTCCACCGCCGACCCCGGCTTCGCCCAGGCCTTCACCGCGCTGGTCAATGCGCGGCGCGAGGCCGATGCCGATGTCGCGCGCGACGTGCGCACGATCGTCGCCAGCGTGCGCGATGAGGGCGATGCCGCACTGCACGCCTTCACCCGCAAGTTCGACGGGCACGATCTCAACGAGACCGGCTGGCGGATCGAAAAGGCCGAATGGCTCGCCGCGCTCGATGGCCTGACCCCCGAGCTGCGCGCCGCGCTCGACCTCGCCGCCGCGCGCATCACCGCCTATCACGAGAAACAGCGCCCCGCCGACAGTGACACGATCGATGCGGCCGGTGTGCGGCTCGGCGCGCGCTGGCGCGGGGTCGATGCGGCGGGTGTCTATGTCCCGGGTGGCCGCGCGGCCTATCCCTCCTCGGTGCTGATGAACGCGATTCCAGCCAAGGTCGCCGGGGTCGAGCGCCTCGTCATGGTCACGCCGACGCCCAAGGGTGAGATCAACCCGCTGGTGCTCGCGGCGGCGCAGATCGCCGGGGTCGACGAGATCTGGCGCGTCGGCGGCGCACAGGCGATCGCCGCGCTCGCCTATGGCACCGGCCGGATCGCGCCGGTCGACGTCATCACCGGCCCGGGCAATGCCTGGGTCGCCGAGGCCAAGCGCCAGCTGTTCGGCGTGGTCGGCATCGACATGGTCGCCGGGCCGAGCGAGATCGTCGTCGTGGCGGACGGCAGGAACGATCCCGAATGGATCGCCGCCGACCTGCTCAGCCAGGCCGAGCACGACCCGACCAGCCAGTCGATCCTGTTCACCGACGATGCCGCTTTCGCGCGCGCCGTGGCCGAGGCGGTCGATCTACAGATCGGCACGCTGGCCACCGCGCAGGTCGCGCGCACCAGCTGGGACGCCAATGGCGCGATCATCGTCACCGCCGACCTGTTCGAGGCGATGCCGCTGGTCGACCGGCTCGCGCCCGAGCATCTCGAACTGGCGTGCGACGACCCGCAGGCGCTGTTCGACCGCGTGCGCCATGCCGGCTCGGTGTTTCTCGGCCGGCACACGCCCGAGGCGGTCGGCGATTACGTCGCCGGGCCTAACCATGTCCTGCCGACCGGCCGGCGCGCGCGCTTCGCCTCGGGACTGTCGGTGCTCGACTTCATGAAACGCACCAGCTTTTTGCAGTGCGACGCCGCCGCGCTCGGCGCAATCGGCCCGGCCGCGGTGGCGCTGGCCGAAGCGGAGGGGCTGCCGGCACACGCGCGCTCGGTGGCGTTGCGGCTGGGGCGATAGGGTATAGCGCTCCTGCGAACGCAGGATGCCAGGGTTCCAGGCGAGACGCCTGTGGCCCTGGGTTCCCGCTTCCGCAGGAACACGGGGGTGACGCGCGGCCGCTCCTCGCCTAAAGGCACCGCCATGTCCCAACGCACCGCCACCAGGTCCAAGGCCCGCGCCGCCGCGCGGCTGGCCGCCACCCAAGCGCTCTATCAGCATGAGATGGAGGGCACCCCCGTTCTCCAGCTGCTCCACGAATTCCATCAGCACCGGCTCGGCGCGACGATCGAGGATGCAGAATATGCCGAGGCCGAGGTCGAGTTCTTCGACGATATCGTCAAGGGCGCGGCCGCACGGCGCGACGAGATCGACGGCATCATCAAGGCCAAGCTCGCCAAGGGCTGGAGCCTGGAACGCCTCGACCGCGCGATGCGCGCGATCCTGCGCGCCGGCACCTATGAACTGCTCGCCCGGCCCGACGTGCCCGCGGCAACCGTGATCACCGAATATGTCGATGTCGCCCACGCCTTTTTCGACAAGCGCGAGGCCGGTTTCGTCAACGGCCTGCTCGATGCGGTGTCCAAGGATGTGCGGGTTTAAGCTACTCAGCTCCTCCCCGGCACGGGGAGGGGGACCGCGCTTGCGCGGTGGAGGGGCTTGGAGCGCTTTGCCCTGGCAGCTCGCTCCAAGCCCCTCCACCACCGACCTGCGGTCGGCGGTCCCCCTCCCCGTTCCGGGGAGGAACTCTTGAACGAGTCCGACTTCATCAAGGCGCTCCGTACGCTCCCGCTCCATCCGGCGGCGCGGGAGTTGATGGACGATACGGCGCTGCTCGACTCAACCGAAGCGTTGGTTCTTACGACAGACACAATGGTCGAGGGGGTTCACTTCCTACCGAGCGACCCTCCACAGGATGTCGGATGGAAGTTGGGCGCAGTCAATCTGTCTGATCTTGCCGCAAAGGGCGCCCTGCCGCTTGGAATTATGCTCAACTACACGCTTGCCGGTGATAGCGCGTGGGATGCCGGCTTTATCGAAGGTTTGAGGCAGCTCGATTGCAATCTGCTCGGCGGCGACACCGTTTCGATACCGGTGGGCGCGCCGCGAGTATTGTCGCTCACCGCCATCGGTGTCGACGCCGCCGCCCCGCCGCGCTCGGGCGCGCGTGCCGGCGATGCACTGTGGGTCACTGGCACGATCGGCGACGCCGGCGCAGGCCTCGCCATCGCGCAGGGTGAAGTGGGTCCGGCAGAATTGCTGACCGCCTATCGCCGCCCGCAGCCGCGCCTCGCCGATGGCCGCGCGCTCGCGCCCCACGTCCATGCCATGATGGACGTGTCCGACGGCTTGCTGATCGACGCAGTGCGCATGGCCGCTGCGAGCGGGCTGGCGGTGGCGATCGATCTCGCCGCGCTTCCGCTGTCCGCCGCCTATCGCAGCTTTCGCGGCGACGACCGGACAGCACGGCTCGCCGCCGCTACCGCCGGGGACGATTATCAGCTGCTGTTCGCGGCCGACCCCGCTTTCGTGCCGCCGGTCCCCGCGACGCGTGTCGGCGCGTTCGCCGCCGGCACCGGCCTCACATTGCACGACGCCGGCGCCGCCGTCCCGCTCCCGCCGCGACTCGGGTTCGAACACGCACGCTGAGCGGCTTGCGCTCGCCCCCTTGCGCCCTATACAGCCCGGCAAACCGTCGGAAGCGCCATGGGTCGGCGCGATCCGTCATAATAGGGGAAGGACTGCTCGCATATGAACATCGTCTATGCGGCCATGATTTGCGGCGTGATTGCCGTGCTTTATGGCCTGATCACCAGTCGACAGATTCTCGCCGCCAGCCCTGGCAACGAGAAGATGCAGGACATTGCCGCCGCCATCGCGGAAGGCGCACAGGCCTATCTCGGCCGCCAGTATCGCACCATTGCCATTGTCGGCGTCGCCGTCGCCATCCTGGTCGGCGTGTTCCTCGGCCCGATCTCGGCCGGCGGCTTCGCGCTCGGTGCGATACTCTCGGGCGTGACCGGCTTCATCGGCATGAACGTGTCGGTCAAGGCCAATGTCCGCACCGCGGAAGCTGCGCGCACCTCGCTGCAGGGCGGCCTGACCATGGCGTTCCGGTCGGGCGCGGTCACCGGCATGCTGGTCGCGGGGCTCGGTCTGCTGGCGATCAGCGCCATGTTCTGGGGACTGATCACGATCGGCCACAAGGACCTCGCGGTCGGCGCGGACCGTCGCGTCATCGTCGACACGCTCGTCGCGCTCGCCTTCGGCGCCTCGCTGATCTCGATCTTCGCGCGGCTCGGCGGCGGCATCTTCACCAAGGCGGCCGATGTCGGCGCCGATCTGGTCGGCAAGGTCGAGGCCGGTATCCCGGAGGATGACCCCCGCAACCCCGCCACCATCGCTGATAATGTCGGCGACAATGTCGGCGACTGCGCCGGCATGGCGGCCGATCTGTTCGAGACCTATGTCGTGACGATCGGCGTGACGATGGCATCGATCGCGCTGTTGCTGCCCAATGCCGACCATCTCATGGCGCTGATGACGCTGCCGCTGCTCGTCGGCGGCGTGTGCATCATCACCTCGATCATCGGCACCTACATGGTCCGCCTCGGCGGCGGCACGATCATGGGCGCGCTGTACAAGGGTTTCTGGACCACCGTCGTCCTGTCGATCCCAGCGATCTATGTCGCCACGCAATATGTCCTGGGCGACATGCACAGCAAGATCGGCGGCGGCTCGTTCCTCGACGGCAATGCCGTGAAGGACAGCGGCTTCACCGGCATGGCGCTGTTCTGGTGCATGATGGTCGGCCTCGCGCTGACCGGCGCGCTGGTGTGGATCACCGAATATTATACCGGCACCAACTATCGCCCGGTCCGCTCGATCGCCAAGGCCTCGGAAACCGGCCACGGCACCAACGTTATCCAGGGTCTCGCGGTCAGCCTCGAAAGCCCGGCACTCCCCACGCTCGTCATCTCGATCGCGGTGGTCGCCTGCTTCCAGCTCGCCGGGATCATCGGCATCGCCTTCGGTGCGACCGCAATGCTGGCGCTGGCCGGCATGGTCGTCGCGCTCGACGCTTATGGTCCGGTCACCGACAATGCCGGCGGCATCGCCGAAATGGCCGGTCTGCCCGACGATGTGCGCCAGCGCACCGACGCGCTCGACGCGGTTGGCAACACCACCAAGGCGGTGACCAAGGGCTACGCCATCGGTTCCGCCGCGCTCGCCGCGCTGGTGCTGTTCGGCGCCTATACGACCGATCTCGGGATCTACTTCCCCGACCTGCAGGTCGATTTCACGCTGTCCAACCCGTACGTCATCGTCGGACTGCTGCTCGGCGCGCTGCTGCCGTTCAGCTTCGGCGCGTTCGGCATGACCGCGGTCGGCCGCGCGGCCGGTTCGGTCGTCGAGGACGTCCGCGCGCAGTTCCGCGACGATCCGGGCATCATGGCCGGCACCAGCCGTCCGAACTATGCCCGCACGGTCGATCTCGTCACCAAGGCGGCGATCAAGGAAATGATCATCCCGTCGCTGCTGCCGGTGCTCGCGCCGATCGTGGTCTATTTCGTGATCACCGCAGTGGCCGGCCAGGCCAGCGGCTTCGCCGCACTCGGCGCGCTGCTGCTCGGCGTGATCGTCTCGGGCCTGTTCGTCGCCATCTCGATGACCTCGGGCGGCGGCGCGTGGGACAATGCCAAGAAATATATCGAGGACGGCCATCACGGCGGCAAGGGCAGCGAAGCCCACAAGGCCGCGGTGACCGGCGACACCGTCGGTGACCCGTACAAGGACACCGCGGGTCCTGCGGTCAACCCGATGATCAAGATCACCAACATCGTCGCGCTGCTGCTGCTCGCGGCGCTGGCGGCGCATGCGGCGGTGGGCGGCTAAGCCCACCACGCTCCCGTCCGTCGGGTGATCGAAGCCCCGCCGCGTGTCACACGCGGCGGGGCTTTTCGTTTGCGGCTGACACCCTTGTCAGCGCCGTGACGCGCGTTATCCTCAAGCTTCGATTCCGGACTTGGGGGTGCGTGGTGAAGTTTCGCAAAGTCATGATCTTGATGGCGCTCGCGGCAACGCTCGGCGTGCCGGCAAGCGCCCAGCTCAAACCATCGACGGAATGGGCGGCCAAGCCCGTCCCCGTGGAGGTTTTTGCGCAATTCCCGATGGTGGCCAATCCCATCATCTCGCAGGACGGCAAATGGATCGTCGCCAAGATCCGCGCCCAAGGCCAGCAGGTGCTGGCGATTCTGGCGGTGGGCCAGTCTGGCGTGCCGCCGCAGTTCGTCGCCAAGGACGGCGATTTCGACACCGACAAGCAGGGCGAGCGCGAGATCATCAACTATAGCTGGCTCGATCCCGACCATCTGTTGATCGCGCTGAACCAGCGTGACGAATTTCAGGGCAGCTTCTTCGACAATGTGCGCTATGCGTCATACAATCGGCTGACCAAGACGATTTCCCCGCTCGGCTGGGACAAGGCCTTCGCCGACACGCAATTGCTATGGCGCTCACATGATGGCCCGGCGCATATTCTGCTGCAGCGTCGCAACCCCAGCTACGGGACCGAAATGCTGACCCATCCCGAGGTCGTCGACATCAACATCGACACCGGGGAAACAAAAACGATGGTGCGACCGAACCCGATCGTGTCGGGCTGGAAAGCGGATTCGGACGGTGTGGTACGATTCGGCAGCAGCCGCGACGGCGAAAGCGGCAAGCTCACCATCGTCTATCGCCCGACCGCATCGGACACCTTCAAGACGATGTACAGTGGCGTACCCGACCGCTTCGACCCCGTCGTCACGCCGGACGTCATTCTGGCCGGGTCCAAGCTCGCCTACGCGTTCAGCAACAAGGAGGGTTATACCGCCCTTTACGACTATGACCTGACGTCGATGAAGCTCGGCAAAAAGGTCTTCGGGGTCGACGGCTACGATATCGATGAAAATGCCATGCTTTCCTACGACCGCACGCACCTCGACGGGTTATCGGTGACGACGGGGCGCAGTGAACATGTCTATTTCGATGCAACGATGCGCGACATCCAGTCCGCGCTTGAGGACATGTTCGGCAAGGGCAATGTGTATATTGCCAGCACCGACAAGGCGCGCAAGAAGATCGTCTTCCGCTACGCCGCGCTCGGCCAGGCGGAAAGCTGGTACGTGTTCGACACGGTGACGGGCGGCGTCGGCAGGTTCGCCTATGCCAATGACACGCTGAAGGACGCGGTGATGAACCCGGTCAGCGTGGTGCAGTACACCGCGAGCGACGGCAAGAAGATCGAGGCGATCCTGACGATGCCGCGGCTGCGCGCCGGGCAGAAGAAGCTGCCGCTCGTCATCATGCCGCATGGCGGCCCCTGGGCACGCGATGACGCCGACTGGAACGCCTATGGCTGGAACCAGGCAATCGCCGAACTCGGCTATGTCGTTATCCAGCCCAATTACCGTGGCTCGACCGGCTATGGCAAGGATTGGGAAAAAGGCGGCGAGAAAGCCTGGGGCTATCGCATGCAGGACGACCTGAACGACGCGGTCGCGTGGCTCGCCGCCCAGGGCACGGTCGATGCCAAGCGGGTCTGCATGATGGGCTGGTCCTATGGCGGCTATGCGGCAAGTCGGGCGGCCGAACGCGACGGCGACAAATATCGCTGCACCATCTCCGGTGCGGGCGTCCACGATCTTCCCGCCATGGTCCAGCACGACAAGAACTATCTCGGTCGTTATGGCGCGAAGACCTATCTCGGCAATGCCGGCAATCTGATCGATGTATCGCCGGGCCTCCATCCCGAAAAATACTCTGCGCCAATTCTCATTATCCACGGCGCACGGGACCAGCGCGTCCCGGTCTCGCAATCTCGTAATCTCGTCGCCGCGCTCAAGCGCGCCGGCAAGGTCGAGGGGCGCGACTTCGTCTATATCGAGCAGCCGCTCAACACCCACAACCTGCTGCGCGAACCCGATCGCGTGCAGGTGCTGCAAGAGGTGAGCAAGTTCCTCCAGGCGCACAACCCGGCCTGACCAGCCTGACCGCGGCCGGCGATCGTCTCGCCGGCCGCGAAGGGTCTTCGCGCGACGCTTTCCCGGTAATCGCCGAGCGGACAAAATAGGTCCATTTCAGTTTTAAAAACAGTTGCCTAACCAGTCATCGCTGTCGCATGTCCAAGTCGACGAGCGTGGGGGCGACGATGCGAACAATGGTGACGATGGCGCTGGCGCTGCTGCTGGCGGCGAGCCCGGGATGGTCGGCGGAGACGCCACCGGCCGAAGCTCCGGAGGCGATCGCGCCACCGCCCGCGGAATTATTCTCGCGCTTGCCGTTCATCCTCGACCCGACGCTCTCCCCCGACGGCAAGAAGATCGCGGCGCGGCTGGCGGTCAACGGCGAATTGCGCTTCGCCATCGCGCCGCTCGGCGATCCCGCACATATCAGGCTGATCAACCCCGGTCCGGCCGACATCAACGGCTGGGACTGGGTAAATAACGACTGGCTCATCGTCAGGCTTGGCCAGTCCAGCGCGGTCGAGGGCGACACCTGGTATCTCACCCGCACCGTCGCGGTCGGCGTCGATGGCCAGAAGATGAAGGTCCTCGGCCAGGATCGCGCCGCGCAAAGCGCCGACGACGTGCTGTGGATCGCACATGACGGCAGCCCGCATATCCGCCTCGCGCTACAGACCTCGATCTACAGCAACGTCGGAGGCTTTTGGCCCGAGGTGCGCGACTTCGATGTCACGACCGGCAAGAGCACGCTGATCGTGCCGTCGACCGACCAGGTAATGAACTGGTTTAGCGATGGCGCGGGCGCGGTGCGGATCGGCATCGCGTATAATGACGATGCGCGCAGCTACCGCGTGCTGTATCGCGAGAAGGACGGGCAGTCGTTCCACACGGTGATCAAGACGAAGGGCCGCGGTTCATCGCTGGCCACCTTGCCGGCGATGTTTCTCGGCGAACCGGGCAAGGCGATCGCAATCGACGACGCCGACGGCTTCAACGCGCTTTACAATTACGACCTGGCAACGCTGAAGACCGGCGACAAGCTGTTCGGCGTAGCGGGCTACGACCTGCGCGGCGTGATCGCCTCGGACGATGGCAGCAGGATGATCGGTGTGCGCTACACCGACACCAAATCGCGCACGCACTGGTTCGAACCGGCGCTGGCGCTGGTGCAGAGCCAGCTCGACGGCGCGGTCGGCACGCGCAACGCGCACATCATTTCGTGGAGTAAGGACTTCTCGGTCCTGATCATCGCGCTCGAATCGACCGATCGCCCGACGGTCTATTACACCTACCGCCCGTCCGAGGGCGTGATGCACGTGATCGCCAATGCCGACGAGCATTTCGGCAAGGAGACCTGGGGCACCGTCTCGACGATCCATTACAAGGCACGCGACGGGCTCGACATTCCGGCGGTCCTGACGCTGCCGAAGAACCGGCCGGGCAAGAACCTGCCGCTGATCCTGATGCCGCACGGCGGCCCCTATGCGCGCGACGACGAAAGCTATGACTGGTGGGTGCAGTTCCTCGCCAGCCGTGGCTATGCCGTGCTGCAGCCCAATTATCGCGGCTCGACCGGCTATGGCACGGCCTTTACCGACAAGGGCAAGGGCCAATGGGGCCTCGGCATGCAGGACGATTTGATCGACGCGGTCAAATGGGCGGCTGGCCAGGGCATAGCGGACCCGGCCCGGGTCTGCATCGCTGGCGCCTCCTATGGCGGCTATGCCGCGCTCCGCGCGGCGCAGCGCGACAAGGGTGTCTATCGCTGCGCTGTATCCTATGCCGGGGTCGCCGACATGCCCGGCATGCTGCGCTACGACGGCAACTTCCTCAATGGCGGCAGCAGCAAGGATTATTGGCGCGAACAGGCACCCGACCTCAAGGATGTGTCGCCGATCAATTTTGCCGCCGATTTCTCGATGCCCGTGCTGCTGATGCACGGCAAGGCCGACCGGCGCGTGCCGGTGAAGCAATCGCGCCAGATGGCCGACCGGCTGAAGGCCGCCGGCAAGGATTATCGCTATGTCGAGCAGCCGCTCGGCGACCATCATTTCTCGCGCCAGGCCGACCGCTTGCAGTTCCTGCAGGAACTGGAGGCGTTTCTGGCCAAATACGATCCGGCGTGATCGGGTGGTCTCACAGGGCGATGCCGTCCGCGACGCGCGGGGCATGCTCCGCCACGCGGCGGGACGAAGGGCAATGACATGAAGCTCGCCCGGCTCACCTGGCCGGTGGCGCTGTGCCTGTTCGCAGCAACCGGCGGTGGCGCGGCTGACCCATCCGCGCCACCACGCATTCCGATCGAGGCATTTGCGCAACTGCCGTTTCTCGATGCCCCCGTCATCTCGCCCGATGGCACCCATGTCGCGGCACGATCGCTGGAGACCAACAAGGCCGGGCTGGTCATTTTCGATCCCGCCGATGCAGCGCACGATTCGCGATTCATCCCGACCGGCGAGAACAAGGTGCTCGACCTCAACTGGGCCGGGCCGCACCGGGTGCTGGTGACGCTTGGCAGCAAGGCGAACTATGACGGCATGGAGCTGCCGGTCGCGCGATTGTTTTCGGTCGATACGGCAACCGGCGCCGTCACCCGGCTCGATCGCAAGAGCCGTGGCTTTCTCGGCGGCGATGTTCTCTACACCGATCCTGCCGGCGCATGGTTGCTGGTGTCGAGCCAGGACGACGTCTTTTCGACCCCGTCGGTCAAGCGCGTCGATCTCGCCACGGGCGTGGCAACGACGGTGGAAAAGGCCCGCGACGATGTCTGGGCCTGGTATGCCGATGGCGCGGGCGTGGTGCGCGCCGGCATCGCCTATGACGATGACCGCTGGAAGATCTGGTATCGCGCCACGGCCACAGAGCCGCTGCGCGTGATCAAGGGAAAGGTCGGCAAGGACGACAGCGGATCGGTCGACAGCCTGCGCTTCCTTGCCGGCGACAGTAGCGGCCTGATCGTCACCAACGGCCGGACCGGGCGCTTTGCCGCCTATCATTACGACTTCAAGACCGGAACGGTAGGCGAGGCGATCTACGAAAATCCCGACGTCGATATCAGCAGCGTCATGGTCGATCCGATCACCGGCATCGTGTCCGGCATCAATTATGAGGATGATCGGCGCCGCGTGATGTGGCTCGATCCCGGAATGCGGGCGATCCAGGCGCGGATCGACCGGCTGTTGCCCGGCGCGGAGAACAGCATCGTCAGCCGGAGCGACAATGCCAAGCGCGTGCTGGTCTGGTCGGGCGGTGCCGCCGACCCCGGCACCTATTATCTTTTCGATCTCGCCGCCGGGCGGATGGCGCCGTTCGCCCAGCCCTATGACAAGCTCGAAGGTGTCCAACTCGCGCCGGTCGCGCCGGTTCGCTATGCAGCGCGCGATGGCCTGACCATCCCGGCCTATCTCACCATGCCGCTACATCGCGGCGACAAGGGCCTGCCGCTGATCGTCATGCCGCATGGCGGGCCGTTCGCGCGCGACGACTGGGAATATGACTCCTTCGTCCAGTTCCTCGCCAATCGCGGTTATGTCGTGCTGCAACCGGAATTCCGCGGCTCGACCGGCTATGGCAAGGCGTTCGTCGAGAAGGGCTATGGCCAATGGGGCCGCAAGATGCAGGACGATGTCGATGATGGCGTCGACTGGCTGGTCAAGAGCGGCAAGGTCGATGCGAAGCGGGTTTGCATCATGGGTGCTTCCTATGGCGGCTATGCCGCGCTGTGGGGCGCGATCCGCAATCCGGAAAAATATCGCTGCGCGATCAGCCTTGCCGGGGTGACCGACATCGCCGCGATCCTGCGTTACGATCGCCGCTTCTTTTCCGCACCGCGTTATTTCCGTGAATGGCAGACCAAGATCGCCGGCGAAGACAAGATCGACCTCGACACGGTCTCGCCGCTGGCACAGGCGTCGCGGCTGACGATCCCGGTGCTGATCGCGCAGGGCGAGAAGGACAGCAATGTTCCGCCACGCCAGGGACATGCAATGGTCGACGCGCTGACGAAACGCCACGCCGATGTCGAATCGGTGTTCTACAAGGAAGCCGAACATGGCTTCACCAAGCCCGAAGACATGGCTGACTATCTGCGGCGCGTCGAAGCCTTCCTGGCAAAGCACAATCCCGCCTGACGAAGGCGGTACGACACGGCGCTCTCCTGCCCCGTCTTCCCTTTTGCCGCACCGTCCGCTAAGGCCGCGCATCCTTTTCGGAAATCCCGGAACACACCAGAGGCTTGTTTGGCAAAAGAAGAACTTCTCGAAATGCGCGGCCAGGTGGTCGAGCTTCTCCCCAATGCGATGTTTCGCGTGCGGCTGGAGAACGACCATGAGATCCTCGGCCACACCGCGGGCAAGATGCGCAAGAACCGCATCCGCGTGCTGGTCGGCGACGAGGTGCTCGTCGAGCTGACGCCGTACGACCTGACCAAGGGCCGCATCACCTATCGCTTCAAGTGATCCGCCGCGCGGATCATCCCGGCACCGGCCGGGATCCAGTTTGAAAGCAGCCGAGGTGACGAACCTCGTCCTCGCCTCATCGTCGCCGCGCCGCCGCGAGTTGCTCGCGCGGATCGGCGTCGTGCCGTCGCGCATCGCCAGCCCCGATGTCGACGAGACCCCGCTTAAGGCGGAACCGCCGATCTCCTATGTCGTGCGCATCGCCGAGGCCAAGGCGCAGGCGGTGGCGCGTGGTGAAGGCGAGGTAATCCTCGCCGGCGACACGACGATTGCCGTCGGGCGCCGCATCCTCGGCAAACCCGAGGACGAGGCCGATCTGCGCCGCATGCTCACTTTGCTGTCCGGGCGGCGCCATCATTGCCTGTCGGCGGTGTGTGCAATCGATGCCGCGGGCACGCAGCGCACCAAGGTCTCCGACACGATCGTCATCTTCAAGCCGCTCAGCGCCGCCGAGATCGACTTCTATGTCGCGACTGGCGAAGGCATGGGCAAGGCCGGCGGCTATGCCATTCAGGGCCATGCTGAGGGCTTTGTGCGCTGGCTCTCGGGCAGCCATTCGGGCGTGGTCGGCCTGCCGCTCTACGAGACGCGCGCGCTGCTGCTCGCCAGCGGGATCGCGCTTGGCTGAGTGGCTGTACGAGGCCGGGATCGGCGAGGCGCGCGCCGCGCTGGTTGCGGACGGCGAAATTCTCGAAGCGCGGATCGAACTCGACGATGACGCAGTGCGGGTCGGCGCCCGCCTGACCGGACGGCTCGCCGATGCCCGTGAAGGCCGCGTGACGCTCGATCGCGGCGGCGAGGCAGTCCTCAACACCCCGGCGCGCGGCGTGACGCAGGGCGCGGCGCTGACCGTCGAGATCGTCCGCGAGGCGATTCCCGAACCCGGTCGCGCCAAACTGCCCCGCGCGGTACCGACCGACGAAGCGCCAGCCGATGCCCCCGACCTGCTCGCGCGGATCACCACGAGCGGCGTACCGGTGCGGCGTCTGCTGGCGCACCAACCCGACGCGCTGGAACAGGCCGGCTGGTCGGAGCTGCTCGATGAGGCGATGAACGGCGAGATCGTCTTCGCGCGCGGTGCGCTGCGCATGACGCCGACCCCGGCGATGGTGCTGTTCGACGTCGACGGCGAGCCACCGCTCGAGCCGCTCGCCATTGCCGCGGCGAGTGCCGTGGCGCGCGCGATCCGCCGCCACGACATTGGCGGCTCGATCGGCATCGACTTCCCGACCATCGCCGGCAAGGCGGCGCGCCAGGCGATCGGTGAGGCGATCGACGCGCTGCTGCCGCCGCCGTTCGAGCGCACCGCGCTGAACGGCTTCGGTTTCCTCCAGATCGTCCGCCGCCGCAGCCGCGCCTCGCTCCCCGAACTGCTCCGCGCCGATCCCGCGGGCGCCGCGGCCCGCGCGCTGCTCCGCGCGATCGAGCGCACCCCGCCGCCGGTGCCGCAAAGCCACCGCGTCGGCGCACGCGTCCACGCCCGGCTGGCCGAACATCCCGAATGGGTTGCCGAGGCCTCGCGCCGGGCCGGCACAGCGCTTACATTCACGCCATCATGAGCCGAACAAAACCCTGCCCGCTCTGCGGCAAGCCGCCCGTCCCCGCCTTCGCCCCGTTCTGCAGCGACGGCTGCCGCGCGCGCGATCTGCTGCAATGGCTGGGCGAGGGATATCGCATGCCCGCCGGCCCCGCCGATGAAAGGGATTCAAGCGGGCTGGACAGCGATGCCGACTCTGGCTAGGAGGCGCGCCTTGTCCGGCGTTCGCCAGGATATGCCCGGGTAGCTCAGTTGGTAGAGCATGCGACTGAAAATCGCAGTGTCGGCGGTTCGACCCCGTCCCCGGGCACCATTCCCCCCTTCGCAGCGCTTCTTCCTCGACAATCTGGTGATGTTTGGTCGCGTGTCCGAGCAATGCTGTCGCCGCGGTTCGACCGGGCGAGGCGATGGCCATGCCTGCCTTGTACGGTCGATCGACGGCTGCTGCGCTTTCCCGACCCACAGAGTGTCAAAGAAATTGGACAATCGTCGGAGATTGGTGTGGGATAGCGATCTCGGGAGTAACGACTCACGTAATAGGAGCAAAGGATGCATGCGATACGCTACGGCCGGCTGACGCTGGCGATTGCGGTTTCCGCCCTGGCACTGGCGGCGTGTTCCAAAAAGGCCGAGAACACCGACACGACCTCAAGCACCACGACGACGACGAGCACCACCGCCGCCCCCACCAACGATGCCGCTGCGGCACCCGCTGCAACGACCCCCGCGGCGAGCGGCGCACCGGCGGCGAGCAACACCGACACCGTCGACGGCACCAAGCTTGCCAGCTTCACCGGCGACGCGACCAAGGGCGGGATCGTCTTCCTGCAGTGCAAGACCTGCCATGAGCTCGACAAGAACAAGATCGGGCCGATGCTCAAGGGCGTGGTCGGTCGCGCTGCCGGCACCGTCGCCGGCTTCAGCTACTCCCCCGCCAACAAAAACAGCGGCATCACCTGGAGCGCCGAGAAGCTGTTCCAGTATCTCGAAAAGCCGCAGCGCATCGTGCCCGGCACCAAGATGACCTTTGCCGGCCTGTCCGACGCGCAGAAGCGCGCCGACGTGATCGCCTACCTCAAGGCCAACTGAACGACTGTCACCGACCCCGCGTCATCTCCGCCGCAGATCGGCGAGATGCGCGGGGAAGGACAGCGTGAGCGCCAGCGCAACCCATGGCCAGGGCGCACCGCGCAACGCCGCGCCAAGCGCCACCATCATCAGCGCGCCGGGCAACAACCGCAGCACCGCCGCCGTTATGCTCCAGCCACTGCGCCCGACCAGCCACAGGCCTTCGCCGAGCATCACCAGCAGGACGAGCTCCGCGACATGGCCGCGGATGAACAGCCAGTCGATCGCCGCGTTCAGGAGAAAGGTCCGTTGAGCCTGACGATCGTCATGTCGAGATAGCCGGCAAAGGTCACCCAGCCGAGATAGGGCAGCAACAGCACCGCGCCGACTATCGAGTGACGCCACGTCATCAGCACCAGCGCGAGCACCGACAGCCACAGGATCAGCAGTTCGATCAGCGCCCAGTCGGGGCGGTGCAGGCGAAAGAAGATCAGGCTCCACAGGATGTTGAGGAAACCGTTGAGCGCGAACAGGCCGACCAGCGTGTCACGCGCGCGCGGCGTTGGCATTGCGCGCCAGCCGGTCACCCCGGCGATCGCGGTGAGCGCAAAAATAATCGTCCAGACGACGCCGAACATCGCCTCGGGCGGTGCCCAGCGCGGCTCGATGAGATGATGATACCATGGCCCGACCTCGGTGATCGTCATGCCCAACGCGGCAACGAGGATCGCCCCCGCGCCGGCAATGACCATCGGGAACAGCCAGGCCCGGCCCACCGCGTTTACGCCACCGAACCCAAGAGATGCCGCATATCCTTGAGGAAGATGCGGGCATGCGCGACCGGGCGCGCGAGGACGAGCCGCTTGTTCATATAGGCTTGCCAGGTGAGGTGCTGAACGTCGGGATCCTCGCAGATCGCCACGAAGCGTTCGCGGCGCCGGTCGCTGGCATACCAGAAATATTGCATCACGCCGAGGATCCAGAACACCCGGCCATGCGCGCGCATGAAGGCCCGGCGCGCGGCGCGCAGTGCCCGGGGCTTGCCCGTCGCGAGGAAGGTGTCGACCGCGCGGGCGGCATGGCGACCGGCATCCATCGCATAATAGATGCCCTCGCCCGAGGCCGGCGCGACCACGCCCGCGGCATCGCCGGTGACGACGACGTCGCGGCCATTGTCCCAGCGGTGCAGCGGCTTGAGCGGGATCGGCGCGCCCTCGCGGCGCAGCGTCTCGCAACCGTCGAGCCCGGCCGCCATACGCAACGCGGCGACCGCTTCGCGCGGCGCATAGCCCTTGATCGCGCTGCCGACGCCGATGCTCGCGGTGTCGCCATGCGGGAACACCCAGCCATAGAAATCGGGCGAGATCTTGCCCTGATAATAAACGTCGCAGCGCGAGCGATCGAAGCTCGGGTCGCTCGCCGCAGGCGAGCGGATCACCTCGTGATAGGCATAGACGCACGGCACCCGCTCGGCGCCGGTCAGTTCCTGCCGCGCCACGGCGGAGCGTGCGCCGTCGGCGCCGATCACGGCGCGCGCGGCAACGCGATGTTCGCCGCCACCGCGCCCGTCCTTGTAGACCACCACCGCGCCACCCGCCGCGTCGCGCTCGATCCGGTCGAACAGCCCGGTGCGACGCTCGGCGCCGGCCAGCGCGGCGCGGGCGCGCAGCCATTCGTCGAACACATCGCGATCGACCAGCCCGACAAAGCCGTCGCCGACCGGCATGTCGACCTGCCGCGCCGAGGGCGCAACCATCCGCGCGGAAGTGGCTTTGCCCACGAGCAGGTGATCGGGGATGGCGAAATCGGTGATGGCGCGCGGCGGAATGGCGCCGCCGCACGGCTTGATGCGCCCGGCCCGATCGAGCAGCAGCACGCTGCGCCCGGCCCGCGCGAGATCGGTCGCGGCGGTGGCACCGGACGGACCGCCGCCGACCACCACGACATCGAACGCGGCGATCGTCATGCCGTCGCCTCGATCGGCGCGGATCGCGCGACGCGCGCGGCCCCGACCGCCAGCGCGGCGGCAACGAGAAACAGCATCGCCTCGACGGTGAAGACCAGCGCGAAGGCGCGGTCGGCCTCGCCGAGCAAGTAGCGGCCGAGATCGACGCCGACCGCGCCGATCAGCCCGCCCGCGCCGAAGGCAACCGCCTGCGATGCTCCCCAAACGCCCATCCGTATCCCCTCGCGGCGCGGCCCGGCGGCACCGGCGAGTTGCATCATCGAGCCGATCGCGGCGACCGCGAACACGCCATTGGCGAAACCGAGCAGGAAGATATTGGCGCCGAGCGGCCAGCCCGGCCCGACATGCGCGGCAAAGGCGAGACCGGCGAGCGCCAGCCCCGAACCAAGGCAGCCGCCGAAGATCCAGCGCCGCAGGTCGCGCGTACCGCGCCCGGCAAAGGCGCTGCCGCCGATGCCGGTGAGGATCATCCCGGCCAGCACGCCGCCATGCTGGACCCCCGACAGCTGTGTCGATGCACCGGGCGTGAAGCCGAACAGCAGGCCCGAAAAGGGCTCGAGGATCAGGTCCTGCATCGAATAAGCGAGCATCGACACGAACACGAAGATGGTGAAGCGCCGCGCGTCGCGGTCGGCCCATAGCTCGCGCAGCGCGGCGGCGAAGTCGGTTGCCGCGCGCGGCTCGGCCGGCTCGGGCGCCGC
>NZ_JARYTI010000072.1 GCF_029911635.1 Sphingomonas sp. AR_OL41 | reverse complement strand
TTGGAAGGCTGCTGTACTACCATTGTACTATACCCGCATATCAAGGACTTAGCTACGACCTTGACGAAATTTGGCTCTTTTTTGGCTCCGAAATCTCGGCGGCTTTCATATCCGCTCGCTCGCACGAGGCAAGTTATTTCGACGATATCCATGCTCTGGACGCAGCCTACGATTGCGTTCCGCAGATGGGGTAATTCCGAAAGAAAACCGTTCGCTTAGCTGACTCTGCGGCGCCGTCGCCCGCGCCAGCGCGCCGCTGTTCAATTTGCAAGAGCGTGCGGCTGAGCCAAATCGATCTCCCTGCGCCAGCGACGATCGGTCGATGCCGCTTGGCGCCGGCAGTCAGGAAGGAGCGGGGCTGAGGTCGTGCGCTGCCGACGCAGGCTAACGGCAGGGTCCGGCGTTTCACGAAGAGGGCCCCGCGGGCTCGCCGACGCCGGCAGGCGACGCCGGAGAACCCGTCTTTGTGTGCACGGCGCGCGGCGCCGCGATTGTTGCCGCCGCGCTGGTCGCGCTGCGACGTCGCGGCCGCTATGGCTAGCGGCCGTCTTCGGCGGAATAGAACATCGGATTGCGCAGCCATGCTTCGACCGCGGATTCGCGCCAGCCGACGCATCGCTCGGAGATCCTGACCTGTCTGGGGAAGGTGCCCTGTTCGACCTTGCGGTACATGGTGGAGCGGCTGAGCCCGGTGCGCTTGAGCACAGTCTTGAGGCGAATGATGCAGTCCTGGGGTTCGGATGTCATTGAAGCATTCCTGTATCCGTTGCGTCCTTTTGCTCCCCATTCGAGTGACTTGAGACGGCGATTCCGATTGATCAAGAGCGTGGGAATCATGGCCATCGCGCTCTGGCGCATGCTGGCGAATGATGTCGCAACACGGCGCTACAACAACGCCCCAAAATTATTTTCCGGCAAGAGATAAGGGAACAGGATTGTGGCTCGCAGCTGTGGTTCACGGCCGTCGGAGTGCTCGTTGATGGCGCCTGGAAGAGAGCGAGAGGGCCGCCGTGCGGTTTCGTGACGGGCTGAGTGCCGGGAGAGAGGCTCCCGGCCGGCCGGTCACGGAGACCCACCATGAACCTCGCTACCTCGCCTGGCGGCCCGCGCCACGACCCCACGCCGGTCCGCGGCGCCTATAAGGTCGATATCTCGCGCGGCCAGAATATCTCCCGCGTCTCGTCGGAATGGTTCTCGCGGCCCGACGATGAGCGTTTCCTGTCGCTGAACGACCTTTATGACGCGGTCCGGGCCCGCGCCGAGAATGCGGTCGCCCGGACCGTCGAGTCCCGCGCCGTGCGCGTCGAGGCGAGCCGCGACGATGCCGAGCGTCTGGAACTCGTCGTGCCGGGCCGCGACGTGCCCATCGCCCCGACCCACTGGTCGTTCGGCCAACTCGCCAGCCTGGTCGGCGCCCCGTCGGGCTATCTGCGCCAGCTGCCGGCGCCGCTCGCCGGCATCAACCTGCAGCATGGCCTGCTCACGCACCGCGCCGAACTGGTGAAGACGCTCGAGACCGACGACGGCGGGCTCGAACTGCGCGCGGTGACCGGTCCCGATTATGGCCGCATCTGGGACCACGAACTGGTCGAGGCGGTGATGAAGATCGCCGGCAACGGCACCGGCGACACGCGCTGGAAGGTGCCGGGCGTGCTCGACTGGTCGACCATGACGCATAATCCGTTCGTCGAGATCACGCGGGACACGACCACGCTCTATGCCAGCGACCGCGACGTGTTTCTGTTCCTGGTCGACGATGCGCATCCGATCGAGGCCGGGCGCCTGTCGAACGGCGATCCCGACCTGTACTTTCGGGGATTTTATGCCTGGAACAGTGAGGTCGGATCGCGCTCCCTCGGCATCGCGTCCTTCTATCTTCGCGCGGTCTGCATGAACCGGCAGATCTGGGGCGCCGAGGGGTTCGAGCAGATCAGCATCGTTTTGTTTCGGACTGAAGGGCAGGAGTTCGCAGTTGCCGAGGCTTGCGAATATGACGGTGATCCCGAGGCGATCGTGCGGACCTATGATCCGTTTGAGTAATCGGGAGCGGATATGGTTCAGCTTTGCTGGGTGTTGGGTCGCTAGCCGCCCGGCCGCCTTTGGATCATGTCGGGGGGCAGTGTCCGGTTCCGAGTTCAGCTGCCCAGGAACAGATTGAGAGCTGCCACCGCGTGGCCGGCCGAACGTCGAAACACGGGCATGATCGCGCACATATCGTCGAGAAAGCTCTTGAGCGCGACCGCTTCTCCGGCTTCTTCGACCCGTGTCGCGAGGCCGAGGATCCAAGGTTGCAGGAACGCGCACCAGGCATCGATGTCACGGTGCGCCGCGGCGGCGACGAGCGCGATCTGCAGTTCGCTCGTCATCGCCAGCTGGGTGTCCGCGCCGCCGTGAACGCGGTGGCGGTAGAAGATGCGCTGGATTTGTTCGGCAAGGCCGGTAAGGCGCTGGGTTGCCGCGATACCGGCAAGGCCACTCAGCAGCCCTTCGATCTCGGCCTGTTCCAGCCCGTCAAGCAGCTTGTACCCGGCCGCCGCGACCTTTTCGGTCAACCGCCGCGAGATCGTCTCGTCGAACGGGAAGACGCCGTTATTGTTGATGAGCGGGTAGAAACTGCGGGCCGTGAACGGTGCCTTGTCCAGCTGGCTGAGCAAAAAAGCCGAGATCTCCTCGGGGATGGCGGGGTAAAGTTCGGGTTCGGCGCCTTCGAGCGGGCCCGGCCAGAAGGCCATCGGCATCCTGAGATGTGCTTTCAGCCCCTTGTCCGGCGCGAAAAAGACTTGCTGGAGGCGCGGTATCGCGTCGATCCGTTCCTGCGCGGTTCCCGCGGCGTTCGCCAGCCGACAGATGAACTCGTCCCGCAACTGCCGCGCGTCGACATATTCCGGTCTCCAGCGCGGCTCGGTGCGCATGTCGATCAGGTTCTGCAGGGCGAACCGCTGGCTCCGCAGCGAAACCGCCCAGCTCGCGAAGCTCTCAACATCGACCTGGGCGACACATTGCCGTTCGATCAGCGCGGCCTGCGCCAATGACGCGGCGCGACGCTGGAACGGTGCCCAGTCGTCGAGCAATGCCGTACGGCTAAGTTCGCCATCTACCAGCACGACGAGGGCGGAAAGCAGCGTGAACCGTGTCGATGGTGCTTCGACAATCTTTTCGACCAGCCGGGCGATCGTCTCTACCAGCGCGTCCGGCCATGCCGGGCGCGTGAGCGCCAGCTCGACAAAGCCGACGATCGACAACAGATCACCATCTGTCTCGAGCCACTGGCCGAGCGCCGTGATCGCCCCGTCGTCGAGCGTGGCGAGCGCGGTGTGCGCGAGGTTCAGGCTATGACTGCCGAGCAGGAGTCCGAGCCGCGCGCCGACCGCGGGATCGACGGCCAGCAGGTGCGCGATGTGGGGCGGGGCCATATCGAGCGCGAAGGCGCTCAGCGTGGGCGCGGGCATCGACCCGATAAGACGCTCATAATAAGGGCGCTCCGTCGGCACGAGCTGGTCGAGATCGAGCTGGCCTTGCGCCGCGGCAGCGCCGATCACGTCCGATACGGCGATCGGTGTCGCTGCGAGATTGCGATCGAGGGCATCGATCTCCGCTGGTGTCAGCGGGCGGTGCGCGAGAAGGTCGTACAGGTCGCCCAGCTGCTCGACGGCCAGCCCTGATGCCTGGCGGGCGCGTTCGAGATTGTCGCGCCGCATCGTCTGGTCGGGATGCAGGGCGAAGACCCCGTTGGTGCGCATCCTGGTGTCCCCGCGGCTGAGCAGCAAGGGCCAGCTGCCATCGCTGGCGTCGGTCGCGAGGGACCAGGTCTCACCATCCTGGCTGTCCAGTGCGACCGTCTCGTGCGGTTCGGCATAGGCCGTGCGCACCGCGCCGAAGAAGATGTCACGGTCGAACGTCACGAGACTGTCGGCAAAGCTGACGGTGCCACTGATCGTGACGGGGATGACCGACTGGAAGGCCGGATCGTCGACGATCGCCAGCTGCAGAAAAGGCGGCAGGAGTTTCAGCGCCAGCATGACGCGCTTAGCGACGGTCAGGCCGGGTGCAAGCTCATTCTGTTCGGGACGGCGAAGGTCGAGCACCATCGTCCGCAGCCAGGCCAGGAACAGGCGGTGGAGCCTCGGCTCTTCGGCACGCAGTATGTCGAGCACGTCCTTCTCGAACCAGTCCGCAAAGCGCGCGGCAGCCTCGCCGTCGAGCCTCCCCCAGATTTGCGCAAATCGCGTCAGCAGGATGGTATGGGCATGGCCCGCAAAATCGTCATGGCGCTCGCCGCGGCCGCTGCTGGCCCAGCCACGACCGTCCGCCAAGGCAACGAGCCAGGATGCCTGCCTGCGGGCGTGCGCATCCGGCAGATCGTCGCGCCAGAGATGGGTCAGGGCCTCGGTCACCGCCTCATGGAAGGCGATCAGCCAGGCGCTCTCGATGTCCGGCTGCAGCCAGCCGCGTTGCTGGATGAGCCTGATATTCTCGCGAATGGTCTTGAGTTCGGCGGTCTCTCGCGGTTCGACGGGACCGGCCGCGCTCGCCGTCAACAGGACGATGAGCTCGGCGCCGCTCAGCGGAACCAGCATCGTCCCCATGCGCCGGAGTCCGGTGAGGCTCTCCCGCACCTCTTCCTCGCTCAGCGCGCCGAGCTCGTGCAGCCGGGCGAGCAGGTCCGGGGTGGTGAAGATCGGCGTGGCGCGGCCTTCATGTTCGACATGCGCAAAGCGGTTGATGAAGCGGTCGTCCGATACCAGCGCGGGTACCGCGATCCCCAGGGCGACGGCCGTCATCGCCGGATCGGCACCGGCGCTCTCATCCTCTTCATCGTCGGCATCGACACCCTGCCTGACCGGCACCGCGCTTACGATCACGCGTCCGTCGATGATGCCTTGAGACAGATGCCGGCGGAGCGTCTCGATATGCTCGGCGATGCCCTCGCTCGCGCGCTCATGATCCAGCAGTGCGCCGGCCTCGGCAATCTCCTGGGGGGAGATCAATACCGTCAGTCCGGATTGGCTGATCTTGTCGAGAATCTGGGCATAACGCAGATAATCCACCGCGAGATCGCTCAAATAGAGCGTGGCGCCATCCGCGATGGGCGCTTCATCCGGCCATTTGTAATCATGCACTTCGAGATAGGCGCGGGCGCGGATGAGTTCGCCGCGGGTCAGATACCCCGCCTTCTCCAGATAATCGACGACACCCGAGCAACTGCCGAACAGGGCTGTGTGGTCGCCAAGATCGGCCGTCTCGCCCATCAGGCTGCCGACTTTCGTCACTGGGTGGGGATGAATGACCCGGTGGAGCAGCGGCGGGCCCTGGTTTGCCGATGCCACCAATTCCGCCAGCGAGATGCCGATCTCATCGACCAGCGCCGCGCTGGGAGATGCGCTGCCGACAAAAGGCTTGACGACGCCCTTGGTCAGCAGCGCGCCCAGGCTGTGCGCGAAGGCGATGCGGCTCGGCTGATGGAAGTTGATCTTGCCGCGCTGCTCGAATAGCGAGGTCAACGCATCGTGCGGGATCCGGATACGTGCAAAATTCGCCAGCACCGTCTCGAGACGGCCCAGCGCCGTCAGGGTGATTAAGGCGCTGAGATCGAGGCCGATCTCGCCGTCGCGGTCCATGGCCGCCTGTCGGTCGCTGCGCGCTGGATGCGCGCCGCTGAACAGCGCGACCGGCAACCGCCGCCGGCCGTCCCGCTCCCGCGGATTGAGCAGGAGCGGTTGCAGCAGCATCTGGAGCCAGGGCCGGTTCAGCGCCGAGGCCGCCATGGAAAGAGGCATCGTACCGGCGACCAGATGGCCCTCTATCTCGCCGACCCGCCGTTCCCAGTCGGGCTGGGCGGCAAGCAGCTCTTCGATCGGCTTTGCCTGAATGGGGCCATCCGGGCCGGACAGGGCGATCGCCCTGGGCAACCAGGGTCTCAGCGCTTCGACCTTGTCCTCGATGCCGGCGGTCGTGCCGATCAGATAGGCGCTGCTCAGCACGCCGGGATCATCGGGCGCCTTGTCGACCGCCGCGAGGAGAATGTCGCCGGTACGGGTCGAGCCGAGCGATACGGCGAGATTGGCGAGGGCGAGCAATTCGCTCGCCGAGCGTGCATCACGACACGCCCATTGCTCTTCGAGAAAGGCATTGAGTTCAGGCCAGCGGCCCGCCGCAAGAAGGAATTTGACGCGCAGCGTCCGGTCGTTCGCATCGTCACGCTTCGCGGTCAGTTCGGCAAGGGCCTGTTCGACCAGCGCCAGCCGTCCGCTACGAAAATCATTCCAGGCCTTGAAGCCGATCAGGTCGAGGGACGCGGGCACGAGGTCCGCGGCCTCGTCCAGCAGTGTCGACACCTGGGCACGCCGACCGGTGGCGATGAGCAGGCGCACCGCATCTTCGACATCCACCAGCGCATGGCTGCGGGCAATGAGGTCACGCACCAGCGTGAAATAGCGTTCGCTATAACCCTGACGGCGGTAAGCGCCGACAAGGCTGTTGAGGGTCGCAATCGAATCGTCCTGTGCGAATGCCTTTTCGAGCATCTCGATATGCGAAGCCTGTCCGTCCGAGACGAGCAGGTTTGCAAGATAGCTTCGATGCGGGTCGGCGATCGTCTGGCCCACTTCACTGCCGAGCAGCGCGAGCGCTCCCTCCGCATCCCCGGCCTTTGCCAACAGCTCGATCTCGATCGCATAAATCGCCGCCGGTTCGAGATGCACCCCGATCTCATCGCGGTACCGGGCGATTTCAGCGGCCGCGGCACGTGGATCGGTCTGTGTCAGCGACAAGGCAAGCGAGAAGCGCGCCATCGCCGTGTCCGGGCTGCCTTCCGGCCGAAGCGCGAGCAGCGCATCGATCCTGCGCATGGCGGCGTCATGTTCGACTGGCAGGCGAAAGGCGAGGGCGAGCGGGACATAGCTTACCCAGTCGCGCGGATCGCGCATTCTTTCCGCCAGGACCGCGCGCGCGTCAGCCTGATCGTCCGGGTCGCGAAGCCGCAACCAGAGGCTGAAACGATCCGCGCCGACCGATTCCTGGTCAAGGTCCAGCTGGCGGCAGGTCCTGCTTGCCTGGTGCGCGAGCTCGGCGGCGAGTTTGCGGGCGCGGCGTGCTTCCGGCTGATCGGACAAAGGCAGGTTTGCCGGATCGAAGGGGACGCCGTGAAAGATTGCGCGCCGTAGTTCGGGCGGGAGCCCATAGGACGCCAGCGTCCTTGCCGCGAGCCACAGGGCCGCGGGTGCCTGTTTGTAAATCCCTTCATGCAATGAGGAAGCGGCGGCGATCGCCTCGTTCCAGCGTTCGGCTTCGACGAGGATCGACAGGTACACGAGACGTCCATCCGCATCGAACTGCGTCTCGCCCAGTTCCGCCAGGGCCAGGCGCTCGAGGACCCGCTCGGCGGACTTCAGTCCGATGCGCAATATCTGGAGGATCGCGGTAGCTTGCAGCGGCGAGGTCTGCGCATCGAGCAAGGTCAGGGCCCGCTGCCAATGGTCGTACGCCAGCAGGAATGCCTGCCCGACAATTGCCTCCTCGGTGTCGGCAAGTCTCTCCGCTTCGGCGAGCCAGGCGGCCGCGAGCAGCGGATCATCCTGGCTCAGCCAGCGCGCGCACCAGGCAAGGGTCCGGGCGCGCACCGGGTCCGATGCGCCGGCGTACCGGCCTTCGACGATTTGCGGCGCGAACCGGCGCGTTTCGGCGATGATGTCGAAGGACGAAAAAAAGCGCGCTTGCCGGAGCCGATCGAACGCCGCCTGCAAATGGCCGTCGATCATGTCGATCGGCACGCCCGCGCGCCGCTTCTCGAGCGTTGCGGCAAGGTGGCTGAGTTTCTGGTTCGTGGCCGTGACCGCGTTCAGGACGACACGTTCGCCGAGCGACATTTTCGAGCGCAGATAGCGCTGCAGATAGTCGAGCCCGGTTGCGAACACGTCGCTCCCTGCAGGGTCGCCGTCTTCGGTCGCCATGTCGTCATACAGAGCGAGGGCTGCGGTGATGTCGGGCAGGGCCTGTTCGCCCCTGATGAGCGCGCGGGCACAGTCCTTCAATGCCGCTTGCGCGAGCTCGGTCGCGGCCCAGAGCTGGACATTGTCGATCGAGAAAAGATCGGGTCGGGAGACGAGCGCACGGGCGTGTGCTTCGATCGCCGCGACCAGATGGGGGGCATTGCCGGAAAGCACAGCGATGCCCGCATCGAGTTCGGTATCGAGGCTGAGGATCTCGTCCTCTGCCGGCGTCACCGACAATCGACGCTGCTGCTCGTCGCGCAGGAGATCATATCCCTTGCGTGCCGCGGGCAGCAGCTTCTTCATCACCGCCGCGGCGGCCGCGATACTCATGTCAGGCCGGACGCGGGGAGCGCTATCCGTGCTGCGCGCGTGGCACGGCGCGGCACGCCCGGTTCCGTTACGACGGGCCGATCACCCACCGGGCAGGGCCACCAGGCCGAGCGCGGTCTTGTCGATCGCCCAGTGTGACAGGGGAGCCGGCACGACATGAAGCTGATCATTGGAGGTGAACCGCTCGACTCTCGGCGCGGGTCTTGCGAGCAAGAGGTTGCCGAACTGGAGATCGCCGAGCGGCGAGCCGAAATTTGAATCGTTGTGCAACGCGATGATCTGTTCGTGCTGCACGGCAGCGGAACCGGCGAATGCCGCCAGTCCGCTCAGCATCGTCGCAAAACTGCTCCCGGCGTTTGGATCGAGTATTTCGCGGCCCCGCGCGGTCAGGCGGAATTCCGTCTCTCGGCCGGCGTCTCGCCGCTCGATGAGATTGTGCGCAACCAGCTGTGACAGGACGTTCGACAGGTGGGTCGTCTTGAGCTTCAGCAACTCGAGCAGATCCTTTCGCGCGACAAAGCCATATGATTCGCGCAAGGCATGGAGGATCCGTCTGGCATGCGGGCGCTGGGCCAGTTCGTCGGCCGGGCTAGTTTCGGCGAGGCTGATCGATTCGCCCAGCAGGTCCGAGAGGGCAATGAGCCGTTCGCCGGCCGCCGCGTCGCTCTGGCGGATCGCGCCGCGGACATCCTGGAGCAGGCCGTGCCAATCCCGCACCTCGTCATCCAGCCGCCGCTCGATCAGCAGCGTCCAGACCTTATGGGCAAGCGCCGCGTAGATCTTGCGCGTGCCGCCCGGCTCGCGTTCGAGAAAGTCGCGGATACGCGCCTTCGCGCCGGCCGGCAGGTCACCGGCAAGGTCGAGTCTGGCGGTCATCGAAAAATTGGCCATGAGGGTCGAACCTTCAGTACATGACATTACACTACACAAGCTCGTGTATATGATGTCGGGTTAACGCGGTGCAAGCGGGCAGAGATGCCAGCTGGCGTCGACGGATTGGCCTTGTGGCGCGGCGAGCGGTCGATCGGGGAAGGGGAGAACCCTGCCGACGCTTCCTGGCGCCGCCTCGGGCGGTTGCAGCACGACAAGGGTCTGGGTCGCATAGCGATGACGCATCGTCTGGGCCGTTGCCGCATGCCCCATCATGGTGGCTTCGGTGCTGCTGGCCGGCGCCATCGACGGCACGATCGCCAGATCGACATCGAGCCGGCAATAAGGCGGCTCCTGTTCTCCATCGTCGAGAAAGTCACGGCAGATCGCCATCACGGAGAGCTGGCCTTCGGTGATGAGCAGCGGGATCTCGCTGCCGGCCGTGATGCCTTCCCATCGCGGCCCGATGTTGAACCGCGCCCATTTGAACAGATCGAAGAGCAGCTCCCCGGTCCCGTCCATCACGGTCGCGACGTTACGCATCGTATCGCCGACCCGTTCGTGCCGGGACCCGGTGACCACGAAGTCCGGTCGGCTGCCATTTTCCATGCCTTGCCGCGCCAGTTCGGCGCGCACGACATCGACGCTCTGTCCATCCATCGTCAGCTCGGCCCAGACCAGTCCGCTACAGGCTTCGCGGCGTGCGTCGCGGATCTGCTGCGCGATGAGCGGCGCCGCGTCGAAACCGGTAAGGCCCTGGATCGTGAAATCGCCATCGCCCGGCGACAGGATGACGTTCATGCCGGGGAAGAAGGCCGCGCCGAAACTGCGCTGTTCCGCGGCTCTCAGCCGTCTTGCGGCAGCGGCACTGGCCATCGGCCGGCTTCGGTACAGACGGACGCGCAGGCCGCCGGCGCGTGTCGGGATGACCCGGTGTGCGAGCAGCGCGCGTCGCAAGAGCGGCTTGCCGGACAGATCGGTGGGCCCTCGCACGCGCCGCAGCACATAATGGCGGCCATCCCTTGTCCGGCACGCGTCTTCCAGCTCGTCGCTCCGGTCACTTTCGATCGCCCGGTCGAATTGCACCATGATCTCCTCGACAGCCCGCATCAGGACGATTGCCTCGAGCAGCGCATCGGTTGAATCAGGATCGACCCATAGCGATCCGGTCGTGCCGAGCAGCTGGCGCCGCCTGGCGACGCGGCGCCGTATCTCGCCTTCGCTGACTGCGTCGAAATCCTGCACCGCGACACGCGGCAAGCCTGTCACCACCTCATGGATCGCTGCCAGCACATCCGGCAGGGCGTCGATGTCATCGATATCGGCCAGCTGGAGGCGCTCGTTCAGCGCGCCTATGCGGGCCGCCACGGTGTCGCCGATCGGTATCAGGTCCGTCATCGCCCGGCACGGCCGCACGCATGGGGCGAGCGCGTCACTGCGTAAACGCTTATGTGCCGCTGGCACCTCATCGGCGAATCAAACCCCTCTCAGCATTATCGTTCCCGCCTCCATGCCGCGCGGGCAGGAAAGCTTGTAGGGGAAAAAAACATCCGTTTTGGCGGCGTTTGCCGGTAATGCGCTTCCTGCGTGACAGCGCCTGTTATCCGGCAGGGACGCGTGACCTAAGACCCTTCCTTCACGTCATCCGGCACCTTGAACGGGCGCGCCGCCGGATCGTCGGTGAAGGTGAGCACGATATGATCGTCGTCGCTGTCCGGGCCGCCGGGTTCGAGGCGAAGATCCGAGATCGTCTCGCCGCGGTCGAGATGCGCCTTGATTGATGCCGCGCCGGCGGTGTCGAAGGCGCGTTTTGCCTGGTCGGGTGTGATCCGCCCGGCGAGCAGGTCGAGAAAGGCGCGTGCGGATATCTTCACCTCGGTCTTCTCACCTTTCCACCAGTTGATGATCGTCGCCACATATCGCCCTTTCGCCATCGGCGCGAAGATGGCCTGCTCGTGGAGTAGCCGGCTCTGATAGCCTTCTCGCCGCGGTTTCGGGAGGAGGGTGGCGAGGCGCTCGAATCCCGAGAGGTCGATGGCCGTGCCGGGACGACAATAAAGCCCGATCTTCCAGTGGATCGTCTCGCTGCGCATGCCCAGGATCGCCATCTGGCGACGCGGCGTGACGATGGCGACGATATCGATGCCGGGGTCGGCCTTGTCGCGGAGGAAGTGGGTGGCGGTCTGTGCGCCGTTATAGACGCGGGCCGTGGGGTCGGTGCGGTCGAACTGGCGTAGCGCGGTGCTCCCGACATCGGCCAGGATCACGCAGCGCACGCCGGTGAAATGCGCGTTGCGGACCTGCTTCGCCTTCGTGTCCAGCGCCCGGTAGATATAATTGTCGCTGATATCGCGGATCTCGGGCGGCATCGAGGTCGCGAAATTATAACGGCCCTGTGGCACGGCATGCCAAGTGACGGCGACTTTCAGCTCGCCTTCGGCGAGATGGAGTTTGTCGCCGTCCTGGCGGTCGCGGTTGCCGACCCAGGCCCGCAATTGGTCCCGGAGAGTGTCGCTGACCATGAGGTCGCGCGGGACGCGGACGCGCCGGAGCGAGCCCTTCCCGGTCCATGCCGTCTCCTCGAAGAAATAATAGGAAAGGTAACGACCAGCGCCTTTGCGGATCCGGCCGGCTTCCTGCGACAGCTTGCGCGACGCGTTGCGCATGCCCCGGTCGGCGGGCAGGACGGCATCCGACAGGGCGGTGATCTCGACGATCGTCTCGCGGTCCGCGACGAGGGCGTCGGACAACAGGTCGGGCAGGCGCTTACCTGTGCTGTACCATGGCGGCTCGATCTCGACGTGGCCGAGCTGGGCGATGCCCCAAATCAGGCCCAGTTCCATCTCCGCCGGCAGTGCCTGTTCGATCTCCTTGCTCTCCAAACGGCGGACGAGGTCGAGCGCCTGCGCCTCGTCGAGCAGCGGTGCCAGTCCGTCGAGCATGGCCTGGAGGCGGCGGCGAGCGAAGATGGCCATGGCTCGGGGAGTCCGCCATAATACCGCGCTGAATGCAAGAAGGGTTGCCCGAGGCTGAAGTGCGTTTCGGGTCGAACGGGTACGATACCGATGACTTTCTGAGCTTTTCAGGTCCGTTAGCGCCACCGGTCCTGCTCAAAGCCTCTACCGTCATCATCCACTCTTTCTACGATCCGTCCAGTGCTCGGAATCGGCGGTTCGCTGTGGCCCGATCCCGATGCATAGCGATCCCAATAGCGAGATCGGCGTACGACATAGGTAGGTGTCGCAGCGTCAGCGCTTGCTGGATCCGTACGCCTTGTCCGTATCCCCTTCAGCTAATCCATGCGCCTCGCTTGCGGGCGCCGACCCCTGATCTCCGCGACGTTTCGGGAACGTTCTCCTGACCACCCGACCGCAGTTTGGCCTCAGGAATGGCTGGCTGAACGAAGGACGGCTTCGCCTCTATCACCTTGGGCGCAACCGCAAGTTGATCACTTTCTTCCCCTGAGCTTCGCTCATTCCTCGCGAACCAAGAAACTGCTCGCCCTGCGGTCCTCCGCTTCGCTGCGGGCAGAGCTGCGCCGGCGATCGCCTTCGCTCCTTCGCACGCCATCGAGGCCGCATCGGGCGGCCTGACAGACAGGAGAATGAACATGGCGAACATCGGCAGCTTCAAGAAGGTCGGCACCGAATATCACGGCGAGATCGTCACCCTCAGCGTCCAGGCGAAGAACGTCCGGATCGTGCCCGAAGAGAGCACCGGCAACGACGCCGCACCCAGCCACCGCCTCTTCGTTGGCCGCGCCGAGATCGGTGCCGCCTGGGCAAAGCGCTCGGCGGAAGGCCGCGATTACCTTTCGGTCAAGATCGACGATCCGAGCTTCAACGCTCCGATCTTCGCGAACCTCTTCGACGACGAGGGCGCCGATACCAGCACGCTCATCTGGTCCCGCCCGCGGCGCGCCGCGAACGACTGACGGGAACGGCGCTCTGCCCGCATCGCCGGGCGGGGCGCCAACCTCTCACTGGAGGACCAGACATGAGCGAGCAATTATCCGACGCCGTGATCCTCGAGCGGCTCGCCGTAGGGTTGAAATCCATGCCGGCTCTGCCGCGGGCGGTGTTCGTCCGTCACCGGTTCGATGATGCCAGCTACACCGAGATCGCCGCTGAGTTGCGCATCTCCGTTGCCGAGGTCGAAGGCCATATCGCAGCCGCGATGCTGCATCTCCACAGGGTCGTCTGGCCGTGAGCGAAACGCTCAGCGGCACCGCAGCCGTGCGATCCTCCGATCGCGCGGCTGCGGTCAAAGAGAACAACCGGGTTTCCCGAGCTTCGCGGCTTTCTCGCTGGCGGGCGCGGGGCCCTTCCGACTAGGATGAACGCCCATGCGCGACACACTCGATCATTTGCCGGCAACCAAGCAGCGCGAGCTGGAGCGCGTCGTGCAGATCCTGTTCGAGCAGTTCGACGACGCCACCGCGATCGCGACGTCGGATTGGAAGAAGCAGGCGCGCATTCTGAAGGTCATCCTCTACGGCAGCTATGCCCGGGGTGGTTGGGTCGATGAACCGCATACCGCCAAGGGCTATCAATCCGACTTCGACCTGCTTGTGATCGTCAATCACGAGAAGCTGACGGATCGCGTCGAATTCTGGTCCTCGGCCGAGGATCGGCTCAACCGGGAACTGGCGATTACGAAGGCGCTCCACACGCCGGTCAACTTCATCGTGCACACCTTGGCCGAGGTGAACGCCGGGCTGTCGGAAGGGCGCTACTTCTTCATCGACATCGCCCGTGACGGGATCGCGCTTTACCAGAGCGATACGACCGACCTGCCGGAACCGCAGCCCAAGTCGCCCGCGCAGGCACTCGCCATGGCGCGCGAGTATTTCGACGAATGGTTTCCGAGTGCCGGAGCGCTTGAAGAGGGCGCGCAATTCTACGTTGGGAAGGGACGGCTGAAGGAAGCGGCATTCTCACTGCATCAAGCAACCGAGCGCTACTACCACTGCGTTCTACTAGCCTGCACTTTTTATACGCCCCACGTTCACAATCTCGGCTTCCTGCGCACCCAGGCCGAGCGCATCGATCCCCGTCTCATCGACGTCTGGCCGCGCGAAACCAAAGCTGACCGCGCGCGGTTCGAGAAGCTCAAGGAAGCCTATGTGAAGGCGCGCTACTCGAAGCATTACCGCATCACCGAGGACGAACTGGCCTGGCTCGCCGCGCGCGTCGAGACGCTCGGCCATGTCGTACAGGTCGTGTGCGAGGAGCATATCGCGGCGCTGGAGCGCAGCGCGGCGGCGTGAGCCGTTCGCTACGCCGCTCAGTCCTGTTCGGCGTCGCTCAGGGCGCTCGCGATCATCGCGCCCAGCGTCTCCTCGGCACGCAGACGGATGACGCTATCCTTCGATAGCAGGTCCTGGCGCATCCAGTCGGGCGCGCGCGCGACGATGGCGGTGATCTTCTGTTGGAGCGGGCCGTTCATGGCCGACGCTATGCCGCTGAAATTGCGACCGCGGCAAGGCGCCTGCGTGACTGGTGCGGCCGTTACTGCCGTCGCCACGCAGGCGCGTGTCCGTCAGGCTGACGATGCGGTGAACATTGCTCACTTTGCCTCGTCCGGCGCAAATCCGCGCCGCCCGCGTCGTTGCCACAAGAGCTGCTTTTGCTCGCGATCTTCGCCCCGAAGCTGCGCGGCGATATCGAGCAATGCGCCATATATGATCGCGCGATCGTCGCCGGTGAGGTCGACGATCCCCGCCTTGGCGACGAGACCGCCCAGTTCGATCAGTTGGCGCGTGCGTTCGCGGCGTTTCATGACCCAGGCGCGCGTGTCAGTTCTGGCGCGGCTGGCTTCCAGCCGGTGGCGTGCCGCGATCGTTCGGCGCAGCGCCTTTAATGTTGCCTTGGCTGCCGTCGCCAGCGTTGCCTTGTTGGCGCTGAAAGAAGGCCGCCCCGCGTTTGCGCCAGTCCTCCTTCGCGCTCGCATCCTTGCTTTCCGTTCCACTCAGCAACAGCCCTGCAAGCTGCTCGATCGTCAGATTGTCGGCGCCGGTCGCGATGACCAGTTCGCCAAGCTGGTGTACCTTGCGCTCTTTCAGTTGTTTCGCGCGGTCGGTGAGCGCCTTCAATTCGGCGTCGTAATCGCGGGGTTTGCGCATGATCATGTCCTCGGTTGCACGTTGAGGACGCACCAGTTATCGGCTTGTTCGATCAGTCGCAATGCTCTGGGATTGTTTGGGATTCACCTGTCCCGAGACAGATGAAATCTTTTGAGGGCGCGCTTATACGTCGTGCCGACGTGGCTTTTGAAGTGTAAGTGAAGAGTAGGGATGAAGCGCTCCACCACCTCGCGGTGGCAAGTCTCTTCATCCCTCTCGCCGAACCGGACGTGCAAGTTTCCCTGCATCCGGCTCTCCATGCTCGCGCGCATGGGCACGCGAGGGTGGACGTCAACCCCAGTTGAGGCGACTAAATGCATCCCAAAAGCCCATCATGCTTTCGCGCTGATCACGCCTCTGGACCGCATTCCATCCGTTCGGTTTCTCGATGCTGCGGTGTGGGTATCGCATCGTCCCTCCTTCCCGGAGGAGACGCAGCCGTTTGGACCCATCGGCCCAGCGCAGCCGTTGCCCCCGAGCGTTGGTGGTGAAGCGATGTCGCAGCGTTCGCCACGACGTCTTTCGGTGCTTCTTCCTGAGCCAACGCCCTACGCGCTCCCATATCCATTTATCGAGCCGGGAGAACTCCCGACAGGCTTGTGTGGCGTAACGATAGTAGTTCCGCCATCCGAGCAGGATAGGGTTGAGCTTGCCGACGACATAGGCGAGCGGGTGTCCGGTCGGGATGCCCTTCACCATGACCTTGAGCCTGTGGCGCAGATCGCTCAGCTTGCCCTTCGGGATGAAGAGATTGCCGACCAGACGCCCCGTGCGGAGCGCCTTTGTCTGCGCCACCCGATAGCCGAGGAAGTCGAAGCCTTCCTTGACGTCGGTGACCCGGGTCTTTTCTATCGACAGCTCCATGCGAAGCTCTGTTTTAAGGAACTCCGCCAGCGCGGCTTTTTCCGCTTCCGCATCCTCCCGCGTGCCTTCGACGAGAACGACGAAGTCGTCCGCGTATCTGACCAGATAAAATGTCGGCTTGCCCTTCTTGCGGTCGAGAAGCCGCCGGCCTGCCGCCCTTCTACCCGGTTCGCGGGGGTGGATGGACCATCGTCCGTACCGTTCGTCGAGTGCCGTCAAATAGATGTTCGACAGCATCGGCGAGATGATCCCGCCTTGCGGCGAGCCAGTGACGGGATGACGAAGAGTCCCCTCGACCATGATGCCCGCCTTCAGGAACGCATGGATCAGCCTCAGCACCTTGCGGTCGCTGATGCGTCGTCGCACCCGTTCCATCATGACGTGGTGGTCGATCGCGGTGAAGCAGCCCTTGATGTCGCCTTCAACGACGAACCTGTAGACGGAGGATCCACGGCTCGAGGGATGAAGACATTTCTGGATGCGCTCCAGAGCATCATGGGTGCTGCGTCCCCTTCGGAACCCGTAAGAGGTCGGATAAAAATCCGCCTCGAAGATGGGCTCCAAAATCAGCTTCAAAGCCGATTGCACCACACGATCGATCAGCGTGGGTATGCCGAGTGGCCGGAACTGACCCGGTTTGCCAGGCTTCGGGATAAGCCGTTGCCTGACGGGTTCCGGGTGATAATTTCCGTTGCGAAGCGCCTCGCGTATTTCATCGAGGAGCCTCGCGGCGCCACCGGCGCGCTGTTCGACCGAGCGCCGCGTCATTCCATCCGTTCCCGGTGTCCGGCTGCCGCTGTTGCGGGCGAGCTTTTGCCAGGCTTCGGACAGGGTTCTGCGGTCGCACACGAGATTGAACAAATCGTCGAAGACCTTGTGAGGGTCTTCTTCACTCCACCGATACAGCTTGCGCTGCATGTCGAGGACGGACGCTGTATTCACCGCGCCGGGCCTGAGCCCACCCCCTGCTTGCCTGCCGTATCCACTGCCTCCCTTCGCCATGTGAACGGCTTTCCCGTTCCCGGACTACTACGAAGGCTCCGCCCCTCGTCACCACGGTCGCTGGTCGCTTCAGTCATCCGGCGTCCGAAAGCGCCGGAGGTGATGAAAAGGTTCTCAGGTTCCCCCAATGATCTCTCGCTCGCTGTAGGCACCGACTATACCCCGTGTGAAATCCGGCCCCGGCACCACGCAAACCCGTGCCGGGGCTGGCGCGCGGCGAGCCGCGTGCCTCCAATCCGCGTCCATCCAGCGCGGACCAACGCTTCACCGGCCTGCGGCTTGCGCCGCCGACCGACCCGCCCACTTCCGAGTCGGCGAGTTCCATATTTGAACGGGGCGTCCGCCATCGGTTCGGTTTCCCTTGCCATGGCAAGCTCGCTGGCCGGACCGCTCACGGGGTCGGAAGTCCCCGCCCGTCCGGCTTTGACGGGTTCTGCTGATTTATGGCTCGCCGGAAGCACCCGGTTCACCTCACCCATCTGCTTGTCGTCGCATGTTGCGTCACACGACGCGCGGGGCATCTCACCCCACGAGATCATAAGGAGCATGAAATTGAAAAACCTCCTCTCTTTCAACGTCAGAACCTGACGCACGGGCGGTCGCTATGGCGATCTACCATTTCTCGGCCCAGGTCATCAGTCGCGGCAGCGGGCGCAGTGCCGTGGCGGCTGCCGCCTATCGTTCGGGCGACCGGCTGCACGACGAGCGGCTCGACCGGCACCACGACTTCTCGAACAAGACCGGCGTCGTTCATTCGGAGGTGATGCTGCCGGACGGCGCGCCCGAGCATCTCGCCGACCGCGAGAACCTGTGGAATGAGGTCGAGGCGGTCGAGAAGCGGATCGACGCGCAGCTGGCGCGCGAGATCGAGTTCGCGATTCCCCGCGAGATGACCAGAGAGCAGGGCATCGAACTGGCCCGCGACTTCGTTCAAACCGAGTTCGTCGATCGCGGCATGATCGCCGACTTGAACGTGCATTGGGATATGGGCGCCGACGGCCTCACCAAGCCGCACGCGCATGTAATGCTCACAATGCGCGAGGTCGGCGAGGACGGGTTCGGTCCAAAGAACCGCGACTGGAACGCGACCTCCCTTTTGGAGAAATGGCGCGAGCGCTGGGGCGAGCACGTCAACGAACGCTTGGCCGAACTGGATATCGACGCGCGGGTCGATCATCGCTCATTGCAAGCGCAGGGCATCGACCTTGAGCCACAGCACAAGATCGGCGCAGCCGCGTCGCGCATGGCCGAGCAGGGCCTAGCGTCCGAGCGGCTCGCCGAGCATCTGGAGATCGCGCGCGCCAATGGCGACAAGATCATCGCCAACCCGGGCCTCGCGCTCGATGCGATCACCCACAACCAGGCGACGTTCACCAACCGCGACATGGCGATGTTTGTGCACCGGCACAGCGACGGCAAGGAGCAGTTCGACCAGGTGATGGGCGCGGTGCGCGGCGCGCCGGAGCTTGTCGCGCTGGGCAAGGACGGGCGCGGCGAGGAGCGGTTCACGTCGCGCGCGATGATCGAGACCGAGCAGCGGCTGGAGCGCGCCACCGGCGTGATGGCCGAGCGGCGGGGACATGGTCTCCCGGCAGCCGCGCTGGACCGAGCCATTGCTGCTGCCGGGAGTATCGGCCTGGTCCTTGGCGAGGAACAGCGGACCGCTTTGACGCATGTAACGCGCGCCGACGACCTTGCCATTGTCACAGGTTATGCCGGCACCGGAAAATCAGCCATGCTGGGCATTGCGCGCGACGCATGGGAGCGCTCCGGCTACCGCGTGCAGGGCCTGGCGCTATCCGGCATCGCCGCGGAAAATCTCGAAAGCGGTTCGGGCATAGCGTCGCGCACGATCGCCAGTATCGAACATCAATGGGGACAGGGACGCGAACTGCTCGACCAGCGCTCGATCCTCGTCATCGACGAGGCCGGCATGATCGGCTCGCGCCAGATGGAACGCGTGGTCTCCGAAGCCGAGGCGCGCGGTGCGAAGGTCGTGCTGGTCGGCGATGCTTCTCAGCTGCAGGCGATCGAAGCCGGCGCGGCG
>NZ_JARYTI010000071.1 GCF_029911635.1 Sphingomonas sp. AR_OL41 | reverse complement strand
ACGCAGGGTTTCCGCCCGCTCGGCGCGCAGGCGGTGCGTGTCGATCTGGTCGAGCGCATGGCGCGCCTCGCGCATGACGCGCGCGCCGGGCGCAAGCCCTTCGCGCCCGATCCGGCGCTCGCCACCTCGATCGGCATGACGCCCGAGACGCTGGCGCGGCTGATGGCCGGGCTGGGTTTCCGTGCCGCGCGGCGCGAGGGCGATGCGCCGCGCTGGATCTGGCACGGCCTCACAAAGGCGACGGCGGAAAAGCCCGCGCCGCGCGACAATGTCTTTGCAGCGCTCGCCGCGCTCGGATCGGCGCGTGGCTGACGGCGGCGACGCGGTGACGATGCGGCTCGACCGCTTCCTGTGGTTCGCGCGCTTTGCCAAGACGCGCTCGGCAGCGCAGACGATGGCGGGCGACGGGCATCTCAGGATCACGGGCAGGCCCGCCACGAGCCGCCACGCGCCGGTGCGCGTCGGCGACGTGCTGACCTTCGTGCGCGGCCCGCACGTCCAGGTGATCCGCATCGCGGCGCTGCCGCACCGTCGCGGCCCCGCGCCCGAGGCGCGCGCCTGCTATTTGGATCTGGCTATTGAGAACGTCTCGCAGGAAACGGCGCCGGTTGACGACGCCGGGCGCCGCGCATAGCAGGAAGCGTTCGCAGCCGGTTCGGTCCGGCCCAGGGGAGTTGTTAGAATGACCTACGTCGTCACCGATGCCTGCATCAAGTGCAAGTATATGGACTGCGTCGAGGTTTGTCCGGTCGACTGCTTCTACGAAGGCGAGAACATGCTGGTGATCAACCCCAGCGAGTGCATCGACTGCGGCGTGTGCGAGCCGGAATGCCCGGCCGAGGCGATCCTCCCCGACACCGAGAGCGGCCTCGAAAAGTGGCTCGAACTCAACAACACTTTCTCGGCGCAGTGGCCCAACGTCACCCGCAAGAACGACCAGACGCCGGCCGATGCCGATGAATATAAGGGCAAGCCCGACAAGTTCGAGCTGTTCTCGCCCGAGCCCGGTCAGGGCGACTGATCCCGCCGCCCGTCGCGGCGTCGGTTTCCCGCCAGGGGACGCCGGCGCGCTGCGCCGAATCGGCCGTACTGGTAATTTTATTACGAACGTGCTAAGCACTGCGTGACGCAGGACGCGGACTCGCGCGTCTTTCGATCTGGAGATGTTCGTAATCAACCCCGCCGCCGCGCTCGAGCAGCTTCATGCTGCACTAGACGCGGTTCTCCGCGGCGGGTCAGTTCACGGAAAGGTTTGACGGAATGGCTGCCAAGGCGCTGTCCTTCGACGTTGGTGATTATGTTGTCTACCCAAAGCACGGTGTCGGCCGTGTTATCGAACTGCAACGGCAGGAGATCGCCGGCATGCAGCTGGAGCTCTATGTGCTGCGCTTCGAAAAGGAGCGGATGACGCTCCGCGTCCCGACCAACAAGGCGGAAAGCGTCGGCATGCGCAAGCTGTCGTCGGACAAGACGCTGCGTGAGGCGCTCGACACGCTTACCGGCAAGCCCCGCGTCAAGCGCACCATGTGGTCGCGCCGCGCGCAGGAATATGAAGCGAAGATCAATTCGGGCGACCTCGTGTCGATCGCCGAAGTGGTGCGCGACCTGTTCCGTGCCGAGGACCAGCCCGAGCAGAGCTATTCGGAACGGCAGATCTTCGAAGCGGCGACCAGCCGCCTCGCGCGCGAACTCGCCGCGATGGAACAAGTCGACGAGCCGACCGCACAGCTCAAGATCCTCGACATCCTGCGCGCCGCCGCAGCGATCCACAACAAGGACAAGGTGCCGGCGTAACGCCGACGCCTTCGTTCGACGCGAAAGGGGCGGTCCGTGAGGGCCGCCCTTTTTGCGTTTTGGGGTGGTGGGTTTTGGTGGGGTGTTGGTCGGGGGCAGGTGGGCGCATTGTTATGTCGAAGGTAGGCGGCTTGGTGACTTCTGGACGGTGAGGGTCATTAGCGGACGCCGCAGAGACCGCGTTGCCTTAACGTGATCGGCGGGGCTGCTGAGCGGCGAAGCTCTCACGGCCTGGAGGAGAACCATCAATCTGCGCAAGGCGTTGCTTGATGTGGAGAGCGCGGCACTGTTACCCCGTCGACGACCTCGAATACTCCGGATGCGCTCACCATACCTTCGGCATAGATAGCGCGCAGATGGTCGAGATCCAGCGTTTCGGCGGCCGGGACGCGACCTTGTAGCTTTTCGAGCAATTGCTCCCGCGTAAGCTTGCTGAAGCCTTCCATCAGGAAGTCAAACAGCCCTGCCGGCGTGTCCGCCCGGCCTGAGGGGCGGACGACCTTCCCGAAATAGGCGTCGGGATGCGCTTTATAGTCCGCCAGTTGTTGGTCGCTCATCGGCTCCTTAGCCAAGAATGACGTGCCCGCCGCATTGATGGCGACCACCACCTCCTTCTCCGCCTCCATGACCGTCGCCGAGGTGACGGTGCCGACGATGTCCTCGCCGTCGGGCCCCGCCTTCTCAAAGTTGTAGGTCGCTCCGATTGTTACCGGAGGCGGCTCGCCGTGAAGGCTCACCGAGGGCAGTGATCCGTCGAACGTCGATGGGAACGAGAGAAGCCTGCCGAAACTTTCCGCTACGTGCAGGGCGTCCGCATGCCGTTTGTCCGCGAGATATCGTTCTGAAAGGCGGAAAGAGCCCGGGCGATTGAAGTCCGGCATGCCGAGCCCGAACGGGAGAGCTGCCAATTGTGCAGGAGCGTCCAAGTCTTTGTGGTAGCTCGCGGTGGTGACGAAAACATACGCTTTCTCACCCTGTTTGAGCTCCTTCTGCTCGAAGGCACGCAACCGTTTTGCTGCCGCCGCTATGAATGGCGGTCGATTGTTGTCGTTGTCGACATTCGGCGCCATTGTCGCATTCAGATCAAGGAAGATCATGCGATCGTCTTCAGCCGGCTTCGCGAGTGCCGCGTTGAGTTGCTTGACCATGCTGGACAACGGGTTGGAGGAGCTGGTTCCGTCTGCCGAGGTACGCCCGAGTTCGCCCGCGACGCCACGCATTTTCGCCTCGATCCAGTACGTCTTGCCCGAATGTGGCGAGACCGCAGCGAACTCGCAGTGCTTATTGTTTCCATCCGCTTCGTCCTCTAGCGTTAGCTTGAAGCCGGCGAGGATGAAGGCGCTTGCAACAATCAACTCGTAGTAGGCGCCTTGGAAGTTGCCCGGATCCTTGATCCTTGCGAGCAGGCGCGCTTGCAGCTCCACATTGTGCTCCAGCAGGTAGAGGCCGTAGGCAACTGTGAAATAGCAGGCGATGACTCCGATCACGTCCACCTGACTCGGTTGGCCGGGGGTCGCGATGGTCTTCTTCTGATGACGGCAAAGCGCGTCGTACCATTGCATCACCGTGTGACGCTCAGCCAACGGCTTGGCGATCTCCGTGTTTCCCCAGTCGCGCCCAAGCTTCTTCTTCAGATAGTCGCCGAGGAAGTCGGGAAACGTCTTCCAGGTAGATGACCAGTGTAGCTGGCTTCCAACCGCGACGACTTGGTGACCCTCGACCTTGGCGGACATGATCGGGCGACCGAAACCCTGTTGGCTCTGACGGACTCTTTCACGGGCGGCCAGTACATCCCGCATTTGACCTAGACCAGCCCCAAGTGATGGATAGTGCGTATCCGTCCGACCGTGACAATGCTTGAACTTCTTTCCGCTTCCGCAGGGGCAGGGCTTGTTCCGACCGACCTTCATTTCTTTCACCGCTGATCTGCGCCGGGCCGGATACGCGCTGCTAGCCTGGACGGAGCAGCGATGTTAGCCGATCCCGAGTTTTGTTCGAGCGAAATTGGTGATCGCGCTAGCAAGAAGCAACAGCGCGCTGTTGTAGTAAGCGCTTGACGTCCGCTCACAAAGATCATCGACCGCAAGCAGGACCCCAATTTTCAAATCTTCTACCCTGATTGAGGCTTGGTCCCATAGCGCCCGGACGAGCCTAATCCGGGCTATCTCAGTTTCTTTATTTTCAAGACGATTATCACTCACAATCTTGGCTTCAATCTCCACCATCTCTGCCGCGATTATTTGATATTCCGGGTCATTATGATCGAGGGCGATAATCATGGCCGCAGATGTCGCACTTTCTAAGGCAGCTAGCGCACGTTCGACGCCCACTTGTGTGAGTTGTAAGAGTTGATCTTCGTCCGCCCCATCACGCGGTGTTATTGCCAGCAACCCCAACGAGCGTAGCTCTTTCGTAGCGTCGATGACCCAACCGGAAGTTTGATCTCCGAAATTAAATCGCTTCATTACGGCCCGTGCTTCAATAGTTTGGCGGGTATCGCCGTTTGTGATCGCGTAAGTTGTTGTGAGGAGTTTGCTTTCGACTGCGGTTAGCGATACCGGCGAATGTGGCTTGATATGACGTCTTTGCGAAGGGCTACTCTTCGCCGTCATGTATTTCCAACCCGATGAGCCTGGGAAATCATCTCCGAATTCCCCGTCTCCAATCACTTCTTTTTGTGCGAAGTTGACCATGATGGTTGAGCCGCCGATAAGAGACAGGGCGGCTGCTTGTGCTTCAGGAAACCCGATGGGCTTCAAGATCATTCCGACGCTCGTATTGTCGCCGATTACGGCAGCAATACCTCTCGCCTTCAGACGGGCACCAATAGCATTAAGTGTTTGTGGAGTAAGATCGATACCGTAGTCTACTCGAAGGTTATCGGGATCCAAGGCGCGCTGCGGACCGTGATGGTCGATCCATAGTGCAGCAAGGACACGGCGCTCGGCATGTTCGAAGCTTGTCATATCCGAGTTTATCCCCTGCTGCCGTTTGCCAGCAAGTTTGGAAAAAGATTGCTCGATATTGCCACCTTACTGATCGATAACCAAGGCTTCGTTCCCCTTGCGAAGATGGCAGCTTTTGGCCCACGTTCGCTCACAGTGAATAGTAGAGTTTCGGTGCAAAGCCATCCTTTACAAAGATACCCATCATCGCGCACGCCGAACTGACAAACCCCGTCCCAACCCCTACCGCCGCTCCCCCACCAAAACCCTTGCACCCCCGCCCATGTGTGTTATCATACCAACACACACAGGGAGAAGATCGATGCGCATTCTCACGCTGGCGATGCTGACTGCGGCGCTGCCGCTCGCCGCCTGTCACGGCCATGGTTTCAGCGGCGATACCACGCCGGGTATCAAGGGCAGCGGCAGCGGCGACACGCGCAGCTATCAGGTCGCCGATTTCACCGCGGTCGATCTGCGCGGCTCGGACGATGTCGAGGTCAAGACCGGGGCGGGCTTTGCGGTGCGCGCCGAAGGGCCGTCGGCCGAGCTCGATCGGCTCAAGATCACCCGCACCGGCGACACGCTGCGCATCGGCCGCATCGATGATGGCGGCTTTCACTGGAACAGCGGCAACCATCCGGTGAAGGTCTTCGTGACCCTGCCGCGCCTCGCCGCCGCCAGCATTGCCGGCTCGGGCGACATGTCGGTCGACAAGGTCGAGGGCGCCAGCTTCTCGGGCAGCACCGCTGGGTCGGGCAATCTCGACATCGCTGCCGTCGCGGTCGACAGCGTCGATCTGTCGATCGCCGGCTCGGGCGACATGCGCCTCAAGGGCGCGGCGAAGCAGCTGCGCATCGATATCGCCGGTTCGGGCGGCGTCGATGCCGCCGGCCTCAAGGCACAGGGCGCCAAGGTCTCGATCGCCGGATCGGGCAATGCCCGCGCCGACGTCACCGGGCCGGCCAGCGTCTCGGTGATGGGCTCGGGCGATGTCGATCTCGGCGCCGGCGCGAAATGCTCGACCTCCAAGATGGGCTCGGGCGAGGTGCATTGCGGCAGCTGATCGGGCGAAGCCCGCGCTTGGCTTCCCCTGAGAAGGGTGCGATGTCGGGGGCATGATCGTCCGGCTGCTCGCCTTCGCCCTGCTCGTCCTGCCCGTCGCCGCCAATGCCGCCGAGCATCGCTACGCCTTTGGCAGCTATGAGCGCGTCCGGATCGAGGGGCCGTTCGAGGTGCGCGTCACCACCGGCGTCGCGCCGGGGGCGCTGGCCACCGGCGATGCGCGCGCGATCGACGGGCTCGACATCCAGTTGCAGGGCACCACGTTGATCGTGCGCATGGGCCATCAGGGCTGGGGCGAGACCCCGGTCGGGGCGGCCGTCGCACGGCCAGTCATCACGCTGACCACGCCGCGGCTCAGCGCGGCGTTCGTCAATGGCGGCGCGCGCGTGACGATCAAGGGCATGAAGGCGCAGCGCGTCGATCTGTCGGTCAATGGCAGCGGCACCGTCACGGTGAGCGCGGCCGATACCGATCAGCTGTTCGCGACGATCGTCGGCGCGGGCACGATGACGCTGGCGGGCCGCGCGGCGCGCGCGCGCCTCGTCACCAACGGCGCGGGCAATGTCGATGCGACCGCTTTGCTCGTCAACGACCTGTCGATCCTCCAGGACGGCACCGGCGAAACCCGCGCCGCAGCGCGCTACACCGCGCAGGTCAATTCGAGCGGGCTCGGCCGTGTCGTGGTGACGGGCAAGCCGAAATGCCTGGTCCACGCCGCCGCCGGCGGGCCGGTGGAGTGTGGCGGCCCCTGACGCGGGGCGGGCGGCGTAGTCTCCCTCTCCCCCTGTGGGAGAGGGAAGGGGCCCAGCGCGCAGCGATGGGAAGGGTGAGGGGGACTGACGCGGACGTCGCGTTCTGGACTCCCCCTCCCCGAACCCCGCGATTCAACCGGCCGGCGAACATGTCATGATCGCACCGGCTCTTTCATACCGTGAAACACGAAACTCAGGCGTCGCCGCGACCCGGTCGCCACCGCGTCGCGCCCTGTTTCGGCGCGCGCATTTTCCCTGCCAATTCCCTGCCAGCATTGCGCCAAGACACTGGATTAAAAAGATAAGTTGGATTTGGCAGGGAAAATAAAAAATGCGCGGCCGATGGCAGGGAAAAAGCGGCGGATTCAGCGCGGGATGCGTGAAATCCGAACCGCGAAACGCGTGGCAGCGTTATTTTCCTGACTTCCCCGGCGAAGGCCGGGGTCCAGTTGGGGGACGCTGCGATGGGCGTTGCCGCGCATCATCTCCGCTATCCCAGCTGGGCCCCGGCCTTCGCCGGGGAAGTGGAAAGGGATGCAACGATAAGGGTCACACCTTCCGCAGGATGCCCAACCCCGCCTTACACCAGCCCCAGCGCCGCAAGCTTGCCGATCAGCGCGGCAGGCAGCGCGTCGCCGCTGCTGATGTCGCCGCCCAGATCGGCCGGCGCGTCGGCGTCCTCGAGATAGCGCCACCCTTGGTGCGCGCGCTTGGGGCGGCCCTGGGTCAGCACGAGATGCGGGTCGAGATGGATCGCGACGCGGCCGCCCTCGGCCTCGCCGAACGACAGGATCGGCGAGCGCGCAACGAGGCTGTGCTTGATGATCCAGAACAAGGACCCCTGCCCGGCAATCTCGACATGGCGCTTGGGCAGATAGCGCGTGGTGAGGAACACCGGCCCCGTCGCCGCACGTTCGAGCAAACGCTCGGCGAGATGCTCGACGCCCGACGCGCCGAACGCGACCTTGGTAAGATGAAGTGGCACGCCGGCGATGTGGGGCTGGCGCCGCTAGGCGCCAAGCCCCCACAAGGTGGCGAGGCCGAGAAACGAGAAGAACCCCATCACATCGGTCATCATCGTCACGAACACCGCGGACGACACCGCCGGATCGATATCGAGCCGGTCGAGCGTCACCGGGATCAGTACGCCCGACAGCCCGGCGATGAGGTTGTTGATCACCATCGCCATGGCGATGACGATCGCCAGATTCTCGTTGTGGAAGATCAGCAACGTGCCGAGCCCGACCAGGATCGCGAGCATCGCGCCATTGGCCATCGCGATGCGGAATTCGCGCAGGATCATCCGGCTGGTGTTCGAACTGGTCAGCTGGTTGGTGGCCAGCGCGCGCACCACCACCGCCAGCGTCTGCGTGCCGGCATTGCCGCCCATCCCCGAGACGATCGGCATCAGCACCGCGAGCAGCGCGTAGCGCGCAATCTCGCCCTGGAAGGCGCCGACCACCGACGCGGCGAGCATCGCCGTGCCGAGATTGACCACCAGCCAGGTGATGCGCGTCCTGACGGTCAGCGCGATCGGCTCGTTGATGTCGCCCTCGCCCGCGCCCGACAGCCGCGTGATATCCTCGCCGGCCTCCTGCTGGATGATGTGGACGATATCGTCGACCGTGATCATCCCGACCAACCGCCCGCCGGCATCGACCACCGCGGCTGAGATCAGCGCATATTTCTGGAAGCGCAGCGCGACCTCTTCCTGGTCCATGTCGACCGGGATCAGCGTCTGCTCGCGCTTCATCACATCCGCCATCGGGATCGAACGCGGCGTGCGCAAAATCCATGACAGCTGGCAGGTGCCGACTGGCTTGTGCGCCGGGTCGACGATGAAGATTTCCCAGAAATCGGTGGTCAGCTCTTCATGGCCGCGCAGATAATCGATCGCGTCGCCGACCGTCCAATGCTCGGGCACCGCGATCAGCTCGCGCTGCATCAGGCGCCCGGCGGATTCCTCTGGGTAGGACAGCGCTTCCTCGATCGCGGCGCGATCGTCGGGGTCGAGCGCGCGGAGCACCTCGCGCTGGTCGGCGGCGTCCATGTCCTCGATGATCGCGACGGCGTCGTCGGTATCGAGTTCGGCGGCGATGTCGGCGACCTGGTGCGGGTCGAGCGCGTCGATAAGGTCCTCGCGGACATAATCGTTCATCTCGGCGAACACGTCGCCGTCGAGCAGGTCGGCGATCGCCTTGGCGAGCGCGGCGCGTTCCTCGCGCGGGGTCAGTTCGAACAGATCGGCGAGATCGGCCGGGTGGAGCGGCTCGACCAGCGCGCGCGCGCCATCGGCATCGCCGGCATCGACCGCGTCGAGCACCGCACGGACGAATTCGGGCTTGAGCCGGTCGTCCTCGTCGAGCTGGTTGGTCTCGATCTCGGCGTCGATCTCGGGGGAGAGTTCGGTCTCGCTCATCGTCCGACCTCCTGCCGATGCTTCGCGTCGTCGGGCGATAACCGCATTCCGCGCGGTTTGCCAGCGCCGCCGGACGACGCTAGGGGCACCGCCATCCCCTTACTTTCTACCGGAGCTTGCCGACATGGCCGATACCCCCGAAACGCTCACCCTGACGCTCGCCACGGGCGAGGTGAAGATCAAGCTGCGCCCCGATCTCGCGCCGAATCACGTCGCGCGCATCGTCGAGCTCGCCAATGACGGCTTCTATGACGGCGTCGTGTTCCACCGCGTAATCCCGGGCTTCATGGCGCAGGGCGGCGATCCGACCGGCACCGGCATGCACGGCTCGAAGAAGCCCGATCTCGCCGCCGAATTCTCCAAGGAACCGCATGTCCGCGGCGTCGCCTCGATGGCACGCGCGCAGAGCCCGAACTCGGCCAACAGCCAGTTCTTCATCTGCTTCGACGATGCGCGCTTCCTCGACGGTCAGTACACCGTGTGGGGCGAAGTGACCGAAGGCATGGAACATGTCGACGCGCTCCCCAAGGGCGAGCCGCCGCGCGAGCCGGGCAAGATCATCACCGCGCGCGCAGCGTAAGCTCACCAACCAACCCCCGGCTCCTGCGAAAGCAGGAGCCGGGGGTCACATGCGCTGGCGTTGGTGGCTCTGGGTTCCTGTGTGCGCAGGAACACGGATGAGAAAGTATCGGGCGACTATACGCTCGGATCGGCGACCGTCGCGATCAGCCAGTCGTGGAACAGCCGCACCGGGCGCTGCGTCAGCGCGCGCGGGCGGCAGACGAAGTAATAGCTGTACGGGCTCTCGACCGAGATGCCGAACAGTCGCGCCAGCCGCGGATCGTGTGCGTCCTCGAAATGGCTCTCGTGCATGAACGCGACGCCCAGCCCCTGCGCCGCTGCTTCGAGCATCAACGCGCCTGAATCGAAATGGTCGGTCGCGGCGGGTTCGAGATCGTCGAGCCCGGCCGCGCGCCGCCAGGCGGTGAAGGTATCGGGCATGTCGCGGTGGACCAGCGCGGTGAGTTTGGCGAGCTGCTCGGGCCGCGTCACCGGATCGGGGCCTTCCAGCAATGACGTCGCGCCGATGACATAGACCGAATTGCGATCGAGCCGCTTGGCGTAGAGCGACGGGTCGACGTCGCGCACCAGCGCGATCACCGCATCGAGTCCGTCGCCGAGCCGCGACACGCCATGCCCGGCGGTATCGATGTCGAGATGCAGCTCGGGATGGCGCGCACGCAGTTCGGCGAGGTGCGGGAACAGGCGCTGCGACGCGAACAGCGGCAGGATGCCGAGCCGCAGCCGCAGCACGTCGGTGCTGCTGGTCATCGTCTCGACCGCGTCGCTCAAGGAATCGAGCGCTGGCGCGATCTGCTGCAACAAGCGCTCGCCATCGGCGTTGAGCACCACCGCCTGGTGGCGGCGGTCGAACAACGGGCGGCCGATGAAGCGTTCCAGCGCCTGCACGCGGCGGCTGAGCGCTGGCGCGGACAGTGCCAGTTCCTCCGCGGCGGCCTTGATCGACCCGAGTCGCGCGACCTGCACGAACGCCTCGATTGCGGTCAACGGCGGCAAACGACGCATTCATCCCCCTCCCTCTTGTGCGGTGCACTACATACCGCTGACACGAAAAATGCCGCCAAAGGAGGGAAAAATCCACCCCCGATTGCATTTTGCGCAATCAACACGTTTCTTTTCGCACTTGCACAATAAATTGTCGCGATGCACATAGGGGGTGCCTTTCAGGCATCCTCTCCTAAAACTTTCACGGCCGATCCTGCGGGGTCGGCCTTTTTTTGCGCTTTGCCAACCGGCCCGTGACGGCAATCGTCGCGCAGCCCTCGTATCTCGGAACTTCGCTCCTACCTACACGCTGTCTGGCACGTGAAAGGTAGATCGATGGCTGACAGCGAAGCGCCACCGCGGAAATTGCAGGTCGCCAATGCGCGCCCCGAAGACAGCGGGCGTGGCCTGGCGCATGTCCCGCGCGCGATGATGGCCGCGCTCGGCATTGCCGAGGGCGACGTGATTGAGATCGTCGGCAAGGCGACCACGGCGGCGCGCGCGGTCGCGCCCTATGCCGAGGATGAGGGGCTGGAGATCGTCCGCATCGACGGCCTGCAGCGTGCCAATGCCGGCGCCGGCTCAGGCGATTTCGTCGAGATCCGCAAGGCCGAATCCAAGCCCGCCACACGCGTGGTGTTCGCACCCGCACAACAGAATCTGCGGCTGCAGGGCTCGTCCAACGCGCTCAAGCGAACCTTTTTCGGCCGGCCGCTTACGCAGGGCGACGTCGTCGCGACCGCCGGGCATCAGCGCGTCCAGGACATTCCCGCTGGCGTGCGCCAGTTCATGAACGCGCCGGCCTATGCCTTGCAGGAGATCCGCCTCGCAGTGATCGGCACGACGCCGCGCGGCGTCGTCCATGTCGACGAGCATACCGAGATCGAGCTGCGCCCGGAATATGAGGAGCCGAAGGAAGCGCGCCGCGCCGACGTCACCTATGACGATATCGGAGGCATGGGCCCGACGATCGACCAGCTGCGCGAGATGGTCGAGTTGCCGCTGCGCTATCCGGAACTGTTCCAGCGGCTCGGCGTCGATCCGCCCAAGGGGGTGTTGCTGCATGGGCCGCCCGGCACCGGCAAGACGCGCCTCGCGCGCGCCGTCGCCAATGAAAGCGCGGCCGAGTTCTTCCTGATCAACGGCCCCGAGATCATGGGTTCGGCCTACGGCGAATCCGAAGGCAAGTTGCGTCAGGTGTTCGAGGACGCGGCGAAGAGTGCGCCGTCGATCGTGTTCATCGACGAGATCGATTCGATCGCGCCGAAGCGTGGCCAGGTATCGGGCGAGGCCGAGAAGCGGCTCGTCGCGCAGTTGCTGACGCTGATGGACGGGCTCGAATCGCGCGCCAACATCGTCGTGATCGCGGCGACCAATCGCCCCGAGGCGATCGACGAGGCGTTGCGCCGGCCGGGCCGGTTCGATCGTGAGATCGTCGTCGGCGTGCCCGACGAGCGCGGCCGGCGCGAGATCCTCGGCATCCACACCCGCGGCATGCCGCTCGGCGACAAGGTCGATCTCGACGAGCTGGCACGCACTACCTACGGCTTTGTCGGCGCCGATCTCGCCGCGCTGGCGCGCGAGGCGGCGATCGAGGCGGTGCGCAAGCTGATGCCCCGGCTCGATCTCGCCGAGGGGACGATTCCGCCCGAGATCCTCGATACGCTGGCGGTGACGCGCGAGGATTTCCTCGATGCGCTCAAACGCGTCCAGCCCTCGGCAATGCGCGAGGTGATGGTCGAGGCGCCGCGCGTCCGCTGGGAAGATGTCGGCGGGCTCGACAGCGCGCAGGAGCGCCTCAAGGAAGGCGTCGAGCTGCCGCTCAAGGACCCCGACGCGTTTCGTCGCCTCGGCATCCGGCCGGCCAAGGGCTTCCTGCTCTACGGCCCGCCCGGGACCGGCAAGACCCTGCTGGCCAAGGCGGTGGCGCGCGAGGCGCAGGCCAATTTCATCGCCACCAAGTCAAGCGACCTGCTGAGCAAATGGTATGGCGAGAGCGAGCAGCAGATCGCCAAGCTGTTCGCCCGCGCGCGCCAGGTCGCACCGTGTGTGATTTTCATCGACGAGCTCGATTCGCTCGTGCCGGCGCGCGGCGGCGGGCTGGGTGAGCCGCAGGTGACCGAGCGTGTGGTCAACACGATCCTCGCTGAGATGGACGGGCTGGAGGAACTCCAGGCGGTGGTGGTGATCGGCGCGACCAACCGCCCCAACCTGATCGATCCGGCATTGCTCCGGCCCGGACGGTTCGACGAACTGGTCTATGTCGGCGTGCCTGATGCGGCCGGCCGGCGGCGCATTCTCGGCATCCAGACGCGCAAGATGCCGCTGGCGGGCGATGTCGATCTCGACGCGGTGGCGGCGAAGACCGATCGCTTCACCGGTGCCGATCTCGAGGATGTCGTGCGGCGTGCCGGCCTCGTCGCGCTGCGTCGTTCGCTCGAGGCCCGCGAAGTGTCGATGGCCGATTTCCTCGCCGCGCTCGAGGATTCGCGTGCCTCGGTGACGCCCGAGATGGAGAAGGACTATGAGCAGATGGGCGCGCGGCTCAAGCAGGACGCCGCCTCGCTCCAGCCGCTCGGCTTCATCTCGCCCGGTCAGCTGCGCCCGCGCGATGCGGACGGCAGCTGATCGGGCAACGCGTCAGCGCAGGTCGCGCAGCGTGAACCAGGCATAGCCGAACAGGGCGAGCAGTGCGGCGGCGGCGGTCAGATAGGGCAGGGCATGGCTCGCCTCGTACAGGCCGACGCCGAGCGACGGCCCGAGCACGAACGACGCGCCGTTGACGCTGGTCACCTTGCCCGCGACCGAGCCCTGCGCATGCTGGCCGACCGCGAGCGAGGCGCCGGCGGTGAAGCCCGGCCGGGTGAAACCGAAGCCGAGGCTGGCCAGGCCATAGGCAACGGCGATGGTGTAGAGCGAGGTGGCGACGCCGGTCAGCGCCAGCCCGACCGCCGCCAGCACCAGCCCCGACAGGACGAGCTGGCGCGGGTTAAGGTTGAGCAGCGGGATGATGCCCCATTGCGCCAGCAGGGAGGCGCCCGCGCCCATGATCAGCACCATGCCGGTCGGCTCGATCGCCAGCGCGGGCGTGAGGTTGAGCCGGTCGATGACGAGAAAGCCGATCGCCTGGCTGGTCATCGCCTGGGCATGCCCCATGACCAGCCCGGCGAGCATCCAGCCGCGGATGCGTGGGTCGCGGAAGCGGACCTGCTCGCTGTCGGGCTGCATCGCGGCGGCGACGCTGGCGCCGGTCGGCGCGCCGCCGATCGAGGGATAGGCGCTCGACGCGCCATGCGTGCCCGGCTGCGGCGTGCGGTCGTCGGGCAGCTGCGTGCGCACCGCGACATACATCGCCGCGCCGAAGATCGCGAACACGAAGGCGGGCCCGGCAAGACCGATCTCGACCCCGCCGATCTGGCCGAGGCGCAGGAACGGTGCGATCGCCGGGCCCAGGATCGTGCCCAGCCCGAAGGCCGAGGCGAGCAAGGTCAGCGCCTTGGTGCGCTCCTCGCGCGTCGTCTCGCCTGCGACCACCGCCTGTACCGCTGGCGGCGCGGCGCTACCGAAAGTGCCGTAGATCAGCCGCCCGGCGATGAAGAGGATGAACGCCGCCGTGCCGCCGATCCAGCCATTGATCCCGGCGGTCAGGAAGGTGCCGCACAACAGCAGCGAGATCGCAAAGCCGCCGAGCCCGAGCAGGATCATCGCGCGGCGGCCATGCGTGTCGGAGCGCGCCGCCCAGAAGGGCGCGGCGATCACCCACAACAGTGCCGATACCGAAAAGGCCGCCGCCACCGCGCTGTCCTTGACGTGAAGCGAGCGGCCGAGCGCGGGCAGCACCGATTGCAGCGCGGTGTTGCCCGCCGCGATCGTCAGCATGACCATGAACAGCAGCGTGAATTCGCGGTTGATCGCGGTCGGCGTCCTCATGCGGCGCCCCAGCGATAGTCGCGCGTCACCCCTGCCACCACGACCTCATAGCGCCGGTACCAGCGCGCGCGCCCGGCGTCGCGAATCGCCTTGTGCTCGGGGTGGTTCTTCCAGGCGAGCGCGCTGGCCTCGTCGGCCCAGTAACTCAGCGTGATGCCAGTGCTGTCGGCGCCGCGCACGCTGTCATGGCCGCGATAACCCGGCTGCGCCGCAGCGAGCGCGACCATCGCGTCGGCGGCGGCAGCGTAGCCGTCGTCATCCACGTCGGTCCGTTCGGAAAGGAAGATGACCACAATCTGGCCATGCCGTTCGTCGCGCATGCGCACCGATTAGGCGCTTCGGTCCGCCGCGCAACCCCTTGTGCAGTTTCGATTGAACCTATCGGCTTGCATGTTTGTTACAGCTTTGCGACGAGCGTCGCCAACTTCGGCAAGTTCAAAGGGATCGCCCGTGACCATATCGACCGCCGCCGCCAGACGACAGCGCCGGGCAGCCGCCGGCGTGCCCTCGCCATGGGGCATGTTCCTGCGCGGTTTCTTCAAGCATCCGGTGATGGTCGGCTCGGTCGTGCCGTCGTCGGGCGTACTGATCCGCAAGATGCTCGGACCGGTCGACTGGGCCAACACCAAGCTGTTCGTGGAATACGGCCCCGGCGTCGGCACCTTCTGCCGCCCCATCCTCGAGCGTCTGGCGCCTGATGCCAAGCTGATCGCGATCGACACCAACCCCGATTTCATCCGCTATCTGCGCCACGACATCAGCGATCCGCGCTTTGCCGCGGTCAACGGCTCGGCCGCCGATGTGCGCGCGATCGTCGCCGATCATGGCTTCGACGCGGCCGACTACGTGCTGTCGGGCCTGCCCTTCTCTACATTGCCCGAAGGCGTCGGCCCGGCAATCGCCGCCGCGACGCACGACGTGCTGCGCCCCGGCGGCGCCTTCCTGGTCTATCAGTTCTCCCCCAAGGTGAAGGACTTCATCGACCCGCATTTCGCGCGCATCGACCATGACATGGAATGGCTGAACGTTCCGCCGGCGCAGCTCTACTGGGCGTGGAAGGACTGACGAAGCGGCGGGCCGCCCCTAGCGTTCGTCGGCGTTGAGCCGCCGGGTGACGTTGAAGTCGACCACCGTCATCACGAAGAACGCGCCGGCCTGCTTCACCCGCATCCACCAGCTCGTCCGCGCCTTGTAGAGGGCTGTCGTGATCCGTTCGGATTGCGCGACCTCGCCGTCCATATAGGCGCGGGCATGTGCCGCGAAGGCCGCGTCGTCGATCCGCAGCATCATCTCGAGATTGAGGAACAGGCTGCGAATGTCGTAATTGGCCGAGCCGATATAGACCACGTCGTCGATCACGAAGAGCTTGGTGTGCAGCTTGGTCGGCTGATATTCGTAAATCTCGACGCGCTTACGCAGCAGCCCGGCATAGGTGAAGCGCGAGGCGAGGATCGCCGCCGGGTGGTCGTTCTTGGCCGGCAGCACGATGCGCGCGCGACCGCGCTGCCCGATGCGATCGAGCCGCCGCAGCATGCCGGGGTTGGGCGCGAAATAACCCGCGACCAGATCGACGCGCTTCGCGCTCTCCATGTCGCGCTTCACCGCCAATGCCCAGGGCGACAGCCGCCGCGCCGGGCCGCCGAACAGCCAGCGTGTCTTGCCGGCCGGCTGACTCCACCGCGCGAGCGCGCGGCGCAGGCCGCGCAGCGGCGGGCGCGGCCGCCTCGCCCAGCGCGCGAGCGCGTCGAAATACCCCGTGATGTGTTGCGCCGCCGGCCCCTCGACGAGCAGCCCGAGATCGCGCCATGCCTGCTCGGCCGGCGTCCCGAAATAACTGTCCTGCACATTGAATCCGCCGATGATCGCGCGCGCCTCGTCGGCCAGCGCCAGCTTCTGGTGGTTGCGCAGCAGATAGCGCCGGCCCCAGCTCGGCACGAAGCGGCAGACATCGACGCCGGCGTCGCGCATCGGCGCGAAGAAGCCGTTCTGCTCTGCCCCCTCGCTGCCCAAGCCATCGACCACCAGCGAGACCGCGACGCCGCGCGCCTGCGCCGCGATCAGCGCGTCGCGCACCCGCGTGCCGGCTTCATCGTCGACATAGATGTAATAGATCACGCGCAGGCTCTGCGTCGCACCGTCGATCAGCCCGAGCAGCGCGTCGAGCCGGCGCGGGCCGGTGTCGAGCATGGTCAGCCGGTTGCCATCGACCATGAAGCTCGGTTGGGGCGGGGGATTCTCCATGACGCGCGGAGCTTTGCTGGAGCGTGGCCAAGGAGGCAAGCGGGCGATTTTCTTGACTCTCGCGCGCGTGCCGCCTAGATCGCATGCCTTCACGTCATCGTCACCCAAAGGAAGCCATTCATGGCGCGCGTCACCGTCGAGGATTGCGTCGACAAGATTCCCAACCGCTTCGATCTGGTGCTGTTCGCAGCGCAGCGCGCGCGGCAGATTTCCGGCGGGGCCGAACTGATGGTCGATCGCGACCGCGACAAGAACCCGGTCGTCGCGCTGCGCGAGATCGCCGAGGAGCTGGTGCACCCGGTGCACCTCGAGGAAGCGGTCGTGTCGGGCCTGCAAAAGGTCCAGGTCGACGACGACGATACGCCCGATGAAATCGGCAGCCTCGCGGCTTCGGCCGAGGCGCTCCGCCTCACCGCCGCCGCTCCGCCGCGCAACCAGAATCTGGGCGGCGACTACGAAGGGTAAGCACGAGGCAGCGATTTAGCCGACGGCTAAATCGCGTTTCAGTCGAGTGCCGGCCGGCGCGCCCCTAGGGGCGCGACCGACGACGCGGCTTTGCCGCGGCGCCACCTGCGATAGCGCTTTTCTTCTTCACGCTTCCCCGGCGAAGGCCGGGGCCCAGTTGGGGGACGCTGCGACGGTCGTTGTCCCCATCATATCCGACATCCCGACGGGACCCCGGCCTTCGCCGGGGAAGCCTAAGGGTGCGACCGGCGCTGCTTATTTGCTACGGCGCCACGCTCTCTCCCCCCCATTCCGTCATCCCAGCGCAAGCTGGGATCTCCCGGTGACGACGCGCGCCCTTGCCGCACGAGATCCCAGCGTGCGCTGGGATGACGGTTGATCGTTGGCGGTACCAATCGCACATCCCGGCGCGGCAAAGCCGCGCCGTCGGTCGGGGCGTTCGCCCCGCCGGCCGGGACTCGGCTGAAACGCGCTTTAGCCTTCGGCTAGATCGCTGCCTCGCCCTCGCCCCTTGAACCCCTGCGCCACGACATACCATTCCGACGAACCCTTGCGGCTCGCCGGCGGCTTGGCGTGCTTGACGGTCTTGAAGTTGCGCTTGAGCTCGGTGACCAACGAGGTGTCGGCGCCGCCGGCAAAGACCTTGCCGATAAACACCCCGCCCGGCTCGAGCACGTCGATCGCAAAGGCCAGCGCCGCCTCGACCAGCGCCATGGTGCGCAGCGCGTCGGTCTGCGGGTGGCCGACGGTATTGGCGGCCATGTCCGACAGGACGAGATCGGGCGCGCCGCCAAGTTCGGCGAGCAAGCGCTCGGGCGCGGCATCGTCCATGAAGTCCATCTGCAGGATGGTCACGCCGTCGAGCGGATCGACCGGCAACAGGTCGATGCCGACGATCTTCGCCTTGGGCATCTTGCGATGCACCACCTGGCTCCACCCGCCCGGCGCGATGCCGAGATCGACGACGAAGCGCGCGCGCTTGAGAAAGTCGAACCGCTGGTCGAGCTCGCTCAGCTTGTACGCCGCGCGGCTGCGAAAGCCGTCGGCCTTGGCGCGCTTGACATAGGGGTCGTTGAGCTGGCGATCGAGCCAGCGCGTCGATTGTGCGGTGCGTCGACGCGCCGTCTTGACCCGCACGCGCAGGCCGCCGCCATCCTTGCTCATAACGCTCGTGCACCCATCAAACGGCGGAGAATCCCCTCGCGGATGCCGCGATCGGCGACCCCGAGCTGCTCGGCCGGCCACAGATCGAGGATCGTCTCGAGGATCGCACAGCCCGCGACGACCAGATCGGCGCGCTCGGTGCCGATGCACGGCAGCGTGGCGCGCTGTGCGAGATCCTTGCCCGCCAGATCGGCGCTGATCCGCCGCATCGAGGCGGCGGGGACGATCAGCCCGTCGATCGCCGAGCGATCATAGCGTGGCAATCCGAGATGAACGCTCGCCAAAGTCGTCACCGTGCCGCTGGTGCCGAGCAACCGGGGATTCTCGACCTCTTTGGGCAGTCGCTCGGCAAAGGGGGCGAAGCTTTCCGCGACCAGCGCGCGCATCGCGGCATAGGCCGAAGCGCGGCCCGCCGGCCCCTCGCCGGTGCCGGCATATTCGGTCAGCGATACCACGCCCCACGGCGCGCTGTGCCAGTCGAGCACGCGCGGCACGGTCGGGGTGGTGTCGACCAGCACGAGCTCCGTCGAGCCGCCGCCGATATCGAAGATCAGCGCCGGCCCTTCGCCCGGTTCGATCAGCACATGGCAGCCGAGCACTGCGAGCCGCGCCTCCTCCTCGGCCGAGATGATGTCGAGATGGATGCCGGTCTCGACATAGGCGCGGGCGATGAAGTCGGCGCCGTTGCTCGCGCGGCGGCACGCCTCGGTCGCGACCGAGCGCGCCAGCGTGACGTGGCGGCGGCGCAGCTTGTCGCCGCACACGCGCAGCGCGGCGATGGTGCGCTCGATCGCCGCATCGCTCAGCCGGCCGCTGGTGGCGAGCCCTTCGCCGAGTCGCACGATGCGCGAAAAGGCGTCGACCACGGCAAAGCCATCGCCCTGCGGCCGCGCGATCAGCAGCCGGCAATTGTTGGTGCCGAGGTCGAGCGCGGCAAAATGTCGCGCATCGCCCGAGCGTCCCGTCGCTCGCGGAAGGGGGGCCGGACGGGCAGGGGGCGGAACCTGCCGGTACGGCATATTGGCGGATTGATCGCCCATGCCGTTGGTACTCACTGTTCTTTTCTGCCTCGCAGGCCCCGTTGGCCCGTTTGGTGCTTGGCCGACACGCTACTCCCCCGCGCGCACATCGGCAAGCCGCGCTCGGTTGACAGCCGCCGGGCCGCGCCCTAGATCGCGCCGCTCCGATGCCCCGTCGTCTAAAGGTAAGACTACGGACTCTGACTCCGTTAATTGAGGTTCGAATCCTCACGGGGCATCCAGCTTTCCTAACACCATTGAAAACACACAGTTTTCCGACCCTTTGGGTCCGAACTGTAGCCCAATGGTGTCGCCCAAACGTATCGTGGAATGTGGGCCAAACCATTGCGATAACCCGATAATTACGCGATCACGGTGTAGCCCAAAGGTGTCGCCCAATCGTCATCGGGGCCTGTGGTTGCGTGGATCG
>NZ_JARYTI010000070.1 GCF_029911635.1 Sphingomonas sp. AR_OL41 | reverse complement strand
GACGCGGTCGTCGCGCGGGGGCCGGTGATCACCTGGGCGAGCCGGTCGCGCAATCGCCAGCTCAGCTCGCTGGCCGCCGCCGCCGCGCTGCGCCTCGTGCTGCGGCCGGCGCGCGTGGTGCGGATCGCGGTGCACCCCGGCGACAATGGCGTGCCGCAACTGCTCGACAGCATCGACCGGACCTTCTCCGTGCTCGGTCGTGACCGACCGGCGGGGCGCTACGCCGATCTGATCGGCTGACGACGCGCGCTGGCGCTCAGCGTCGTGCGCGCACTCTCACCCACAAGGCGTGGAGCGCGAAGCCGAGCATCAGCGCGGCATGGACGATGAGGATCAGGCCCGCGACCAGCGCCAGCATCTGCGCCATCTTGGCATGCTGCCCGACCAGCATGCCGGCGATGGTCGCAAAGACAAGGTCCTTGTTCGGCACCATCGGCAGGCGCGCCACCAGCATGCGCGCGGCCGAGAGCAGCAGCCATGTCGCGATCGCGATGCCCGGCAGACCGAAATGCCAGGTTATAGCGAGCAGTACCGCGCCGCCGAGCACCCGACCGCAATGCACCGCGAAGATCCACCACAAGGTGCGGCGGTCGAGCGAAAAAACCCGCTTCGAAAAAACGAGGAACGGCAGCGACATGGCGAAGATGATCACCGCCGACCAGATGACCAGCCGCAACTGGCCGGTGTCGAGCCAGCCGATCGCATAGGGCAGCGCGCCGAGCAGCACGGTCAGTGTGATCGCGGCGCCTGAAATCGCCGACAGAATGCTGACGTCCTTCACGGCGCCGAAGGGTGCTGCGACCATCGTCGCGCGTTGCCGCGCCCAAGCGTAGAAATAGGCCTCGCCGGAATAACCGATCATGTCGCTGGCGATGCGCTTGCGGATCAGTGCCGCGAAGCCGGCCGCGGGAATGCGCCACAGCCGCCGGAAGATCACATAGTCGCCGACCACCGGGGAGAAATAATAGAGCGTGAAGAACAGGTAGAAGAGCGGGTTGCGCGGCAGCGCATCGACCAGCCCGGCGATGCCGGATTCGAACAGCTGGCGCCCGAGCATCGCGATCATCACCAGTGTGATGACCGCGCCCAGCACCATCGGCCAGCGGCGCTTCAGCGTCTCGATCGGTTCGAGGCCGGCTAGATCGGGTGCGGCCGCTTCGAGCGCCAGACCGTCAGCCCGTGGGGCCGGAGAAATGTTCACGTGGCACGACCTGCGATAAATGCCGGGCGGTGCCGGAACCCGCATGATCTAGGGAGCGTACCCCGGCTTGGCAACGGGCGTGGTCGCGCGGGATGCCCAGGCAAAGCTGGCAGCGGGTAGTTGCCGGAACGTCGCGAATTCGTTGCGATGCCGAGAAACTCTTGCGACAATATGGCGTTACGGCCTGCTCATGCTCAGCCCGTTCCTGCCCGCGAACCATATCCTGACCTTCGCGCAATCGCTCCAGGGCGGCGGTGTCGAGCGTGCAATGTTGCGCCTCGCGCGCGGCTGGCTCGCGGCGGGCCACCGCGTCACGCTGATACTCGGCGAAGCGGCTGGCCCGTTGTCGGCCGAAATTCCCGCCGGGGTCGAGCTGATCGAACGCGACTGCCAATATGTCGGCCTGCTGGCCGCGCTGCCCGGGATGGTTGCGTCGCTCGCGCCGACGATCATCTTTTGCCCGGGCAACTATTATAGTTCGATGGCGGCATGGTTGAAGATCAGGCTGGGCCGCGCCTGTCCGCCGATCGTCGCCAAGGTCTCCAACCGGCTCGATCGCAACGACCAGCATTTTCCGGTTGCGCAAGGCTATCGTGCCTGGCTGCGCTGGCACCCCAGCTTTGTCGATCATGTCGTGGCGATGTCCCCCGCGATGCGCGAGGAAGCGGTGCGCATGATGCACATCGCGCCCGACCGCGTCAGCGTCATCGCCAACCCGCCGACGCGGGCGCCGGGCGCACATCCGCCGGGTTCTCCGCCGCTGTCCGGCGCGCGCTTCCTGCTCGGGGTTGGGCGGCTGTCGCCGCAAAAGCGCTGGGACCGGCTGATCGACGCCATGCCGCAGGTCGCCGACCGCGACACAAGGCTGCTGATTCTCGGTGAGGGCGGGGAGCGGCCGGGGCTGGAGTCGCGGGTCGATGCGCTGGGTCTGCGGCGCCGGGTTGATCTGCCCGGCTATGCGCCCGACCCGCAGCCCGCGCTGGCCGGGGCGGCGGCGCTGGTGCTGACCTCCGATTTCGAAGGCGTGCCCGGCGTGCTGCAGGAGGCGCTGGCGCTTGGCACGCCTGTCGTCGCGACCGAGTCGAGCGTCGCGATCCGCGAGCTCGTCACCTCGCCGCACCATGGCAGCATCGTGCCCGCGGGTGACCCCGCCGCGCTGGTCGCGGCGCTCGACCATTGGCTGGTCCCCGGGCGCCCGCGTCCCGACCCGGTGCCCGAACGCGGCGCTGATTCGGTCGCGCGCTATCTCGACCTGTTCGACCGGCTGATCTTCGCGCGGCAGCGCGCCTGAGCTCAGGCCGGTTTGACGCGATCGGGATGGACCGCCGCGATCGCCGGCAGCGCCTGGCCGGCGGCATCGGCCGCAACGAGTCGCGGCCAGGCGTCGAGCGGCAGGGCGAGGCGCCGCGCATTGTACATTTGCGGGATCAGGCAGATGTCGGCGAGGTTCGGCGCCGCGCCGCCAAGGAAGAGACCGTCGCCGGCGGTCTTTTCGAGCGCGTCGAACCCCTCGCTGATCCAGTGGCGGTACCAGACGTCCTTCGCCGCCTGATCGGCGCCGAACTGTTCGCCGAGACGGTTGAGCACGCGCAGATTGTCGATTGGGTGGATGTCGGCGGCGATCACCAGCGCCTGGGCCAGCACCTGCGCGCGGGCCAGCGCGTCGCGCGGCACGAACGGCGGTTCGGGCCAGGTCGCGTCGAGATAGTCGATGATCGCGAGGCTCTGGCCGATCATTATGCCGTCGACCTCCAGCGCCGGCACCAGGCCCTGCGGGTTGCGCGCACGAAACGCCGCGCCGCGCTGCTCGCCGGCGGCGAGATTCACCTCGACCGAGTCATAGGCAACGCCCTTGAGCGCCAGCGCGATACGCACGCGATAGGCCGCCGACGACCGCCAGTAACCGTAGAGCCGCAGCGTCATTGCGGGTGATCCTCGATGTCGCGTTCGGAACTGCGTTCGAGCGCGACCTTGATCATCGCGGTCATCGGATCGGCCAGCGCCAGCCCGACCACGCCGAACAAGGTGCCGGCGAGGATCTGCGCCGACAGCGTCAGCGCCGGGGGCAGATCGACCGTGCGCCGCGCGACCATCGGGATGACGACATAGCCGTCGAAGGTCTGCACGACGAAATAGGTCGCCAGCGCGGCGAGGCCGGTGTGCATGCCGGCGGAGAAACCGACTGCTGTCATCAGCACGCCGGTGACGAAGGCGCCGACATTGGGGATGAAGGCGAGGATCCCGGCGATCAGCCCCAACACCAGCGCCATCGGCACGCCGAGCACGGTCAGGATGATGAACACCAGCACGCCCTCGATCGCCATGCCGGCGAGGCGGCCGGCGAGCAGGCGGCGCAGCGTCGTCGCCATGCGCTCGATGGTGATGGCGAATTCGCTGCGCGCGTCGCTCGGGATCATCCATTGCAGCCCGCGCTCGTAGAGCCGCGGTTCCATCGCCACGAACAGGCCGATCACCAGCACCATGAAGAAGCTGGTCAGCGCGCCGATCGCGGTGCCGACGAACGAGGTGAGCTTGCCGACGCTGCCCAGGCCTTCCTTGAGCAGGCTCTGGATGTCGGCGCGGCCCGGCAGGATGCCCATGCCCGATGCCCAGGCGCTCAGGCGATCGGCCTGGATGACCAGCGTCGCCTGGAGTTGCTCGAACTGCGCGGCGATCTGCACGCCGGTGAGATAGAAGGTGCCGAGGATGAAGGCGGTCGCCGCGATCACGACAATCGCCAGCCGCCAGCCGCGCCCGATCGGCAGCACGCGGCCGAGGAGGCGCACGCCGCCGTCGAACATCGCCGCGGCGACCACGCCGCCGAAGATGATCAGCAGCGGCTGGATCAGCAGCACGACCAGCGCGATCGCGCCGCCAATGCCGAACCACACCGTGGCGCGCTTCATCTCCTGGCGGATGAAGGGATCGCGCAGCTCGTTCGGGCCGGGTTCGACGACCAGCTCGGCGGGCTGCGCGTCGCTCATTTGCCGCCGCTCGGATGCAGCGAGGTGCCGGCGCGGCCGCCGCGGAACCATGCGCCGATGGTCAGCGGATTCCAGCTGCCGTTACCGCTCTTGGAAAAGGTGATGAACTCGGCGCGGCCGCCGAGATATTCCCACGGCACCGGGCCGCCGAGGCCCTGATCTTCGAGCGAAAAGCGGCTGTCGGCACTGCGATCGCGATTGTCACCCATCACGAAGACATGGTTCGCCGGAATGGTGACGGGGCCATAATTGTCACCCTCGCTATACCCCAGCTCCACCGTGTCGTAGCTCCGGCCATTGGGTAGTGTCTCGGTGACCAGCGGTAGTTTGCAATATTGCTTGCCGCCGGCGCCGGTGACGAGCGCGCCGGGATAATCGCCCGGATTGCACAGGGTATTACCGTCGACCGGGATCAGCGTGTCGTGCACCGGCCCGCGTGTGACCGCGACGCCGTTGAGCATCACCACGCCGCCGATCACCTGCAACCGGTCGCCGGGCAAGCCGATCACGCGCTTGATATAATCGGTGTTGCGGCCGGGCGGCGTGACGATGACGACGTCGCCGCGCTTCGGCAGGGTGCCGAACAGCCGGCCGCCCATATGCGGCAACTGGAAGCCCCAGCTCTCGACCTGTTGATGAAACACCGCACCGCGCACGATCGCCACCGGGTTGGGGATGGTCGGCGAGACGAACGACCAGCCATAGGCGAATTTGTTGACTACCAGCTGATCGCCGACCAGCAGCCCCGGCAGCATCGATTCCGACGGGATGTAGAAGGGCTTGGCGATGAAGCTGTGAAAGCCGAGCACCGCGAGCACCAGCCAGGCGATGCCCTTCAGCTCGGCCTTCCAGTCGGTCCCGCGCTTGGCCTCCGACGGCGTGGCGGCGTCGGGCTCGCTCGCCGCTTCGGGTTCGCTGTGCAACGCATATTGTTCGCTCATCAACTCGTCCTGTCGCCCTCGGCGGCGATTGCCTCGATGACGACGAACGCCTGTGCCCAGGGATGATCGTCGGTCAGCGTCAAATGGATTCGTGCGACGTGGCCGCGTGGCGTCAACGCGTCAAGCCTCGCCTTGGCCCCGCCGGCGAGCGCGAGGGTCGGCGCACCCGAGGGCGCGTTGACCACACCGATGTCCTTCATGAACACCCCGTGGCGGAAGCCCGTGCCGACCGCCTTGGAAAAGGCTTCCTTCGCGGCGAAGCGCTTGGCCAGCGTTCCGGCCTTGGTGAAGGGGCGGCGATCGCCCTTGGCGCGCTCGATCTCGGTGAAGACGCGTTGCTCGAAGCGTGTGCCGAAACGGTCCAGCGACGCCTGGATGCGCTCGATATTACACAGGTCGGAGCCTAGCCCGATGATCATGATGATCCCAAGGGATCGTCACCCCAGCGAAAGCTGGGGTCTCTTGCCGTAAGGACGCGCTTCGCAACGGGGAGATCCCAGCGTTCGCTGGGATGACGGTCATGAGAGGTCTTCATCGCGCCGCGTCCATCGCCGCGCGCATCATGCGCACGCTCTCGGCAAGGCCGACGAACAGCGCCTCGCCGATCAGGAAATGCCCGATATTGAGCTCGCGCACCTGCGGGATCGCGGCGATCGGCGCGACATTGTCATAGGTCAGGCCGTGGCCGGCATGAACCTCGATACCGTTGCGCGCGGCGAGCGCGGCGGCATCGCCCAGGCGGCGCAGTTCGACGGCCTGCGCCTCGCCCGACAATTCGGCATAGCGGCCGGTGTGCAGCTCGACCACCGGCACGCCGAGCCGCAGCGCCGCATCGATCTGGCGCGCATCGGGCTCGATGAACAGCGACACGCGGATCTTCGCCGCGCCCAGCGCGGCGACGAGATGCTGCAGCTCATTGTGCTTGCCCGCCGCGTCGAGCCCGCCTTCGGTGGTGCGCTCCTCGCGTTTTTCGGGAACGATGCAGGCGGCGTGGGGGCGATGGCGCAGTGCGATCGCCAGCATCTCCTCGGTCGCCGCCATTTCGAGATTGAGCGGGATGGTCAGCTGTTCGGACAATCGCGCGATATCGTCGTCGGTGATGTGGCGACGATCCTCGCGCAAATGGGCGGTGATGCCGTCGGCGCCCGCCTCGGCCGCCATCAGCGCGGCGCGCACCGGATCGGGATAACCCGCGCCGCGCGCATTCCGCACCGTGGCGACATGGTCGATATTGACGCCCAGCCGCAGAACATCGCTCATGCCGCGCGGCTCCCCGGCTTGACCGGCGGAATCGCTTCCAGTTCGGGCGGCAGCGCGTCGGCTTCATAGGTCGGCACGTCGAGTCGCAGCAGCGGGAAGAACGGCACGCCCAGATCGGCGGTGCCGCCCGAGCGATCGACCAGCGCGCCTGCCGCCACGACCTCGCCGCCGGCATGGCGAATCGCGCTGATCGCCTCGCGCGACGACAGGCCGGTGGTGACGACGTCCTCCATCATCAGCACGTGCGTGCCCGGCGCGAGGCGGAATCCGCGGCGCAGCTCGAACACGCCCGCGGGCCGCTCGAGGAACATCGCATCGACGTCGAGCGCACGGCCCATTTCGTGCCCGGCAATAACGCCGCCCATCGCCGGCGAGACCACCGCCTGGATCGAACGCCGCAGCGCGTGCGGCAGGCTCTCGGCGAGCGCGGTGGCGAGCCGTGCGCCGCGTGCCGGGTTCATCAGGACGCGCGCGCATTGCAGGTAGCGCGACGAGCGCAGGCCCGACGACAGGATGAAATGCCCTTCGAGCAGCGCATCGGCGGCGCGGAACTCGGCGAGGATTTCGTCTTCGGTCATCGTTGCGGCCTTCCGCTAAGGTGCTGGCCGGCTGCCTGATAGGGGGGGTGGACACACCGCGCAACGGGGCGCCTAATGCTGCGGTGCCAAAAAACCGCGTCGACACGCTTGAGACAAGGGGATGTGCCGCGTATAGGCCCACCCCAAGCAGGCGGATTCCCGCCTTGGGCCGGATCAATCGGCGCTATCGCAAAGGTAGTAAGAGCGCATGCGTATGACGGGACTCAGGATGTTCGCACTGGCCATGGGGCTGGCCGTGGCGAGCATGGGCCAGGCCGCTTCGGCACAGCCGGCGGCACCGGCCGCCACTGCCGCGCCGGCCCCGGCTGCCGCCACCGCACCAGCGGCGGCTGCCGCGACCGATCCGATGCTGGCGATGGACGGTGCGCCGGCGATGTTGCCGCAGGCCGGCGTCGGCCAGCCGATCGACGGCTCGTACCAGATCCAGAAGCAGTTCACCAAGACCGGTGAGCGTGCCTTGTGGTTCCACGACTGGATCCTGTTCCCGGTCATTACCGTCATCACGCTGTTCGTGCTGCTGCTGCTGATCATCGTCGTGGCGCGCTTCCGCCGCGCCGCCAATCCGGTCCCGACCAAGACCGCGCACAACACCGCGCTCGAAATCGCCTGGACGCTGATCCCGGTGCTGATCCTCGCCGGCATCGCCGCGCCGTCGATCGGGCTGCTGCAAGCACAGTACAAGTCGCCACCGGCCAATGCCGTAACGCTCAAGGCGATCGGCAACCAATGGTATTGGACCTACGAATATCCCGGCAATGGCGGCATCCAGCTGACCTCGAACATGCTCAAGGAGCATGACCAGGTCGCTGCCGGCGAACGCGCCCGCACCGAGGCCGACGGTCCCCGCCTGCTCGCCACCGACCAGCGCGTCGTGCTGCCCGTCGGCGTGCCGATCCGCCTGATCACCACCGCCAAGGACGTGATCCACAGCTGGTCGATCCCGGCCTTCTGGGTCAAGCTCGACGCCATTCCCGGTCGTCTCAACGAGACCAGCTTCACGATCGAGAAGGAAGGCGTCTATTTCGGCGTCTGCTCCGAACTGTGCGGCGCACGCCATGGCTTCATGCCGATCACCGTCGAGGCGGTGAAGCCCGAAGTGTTTGCCGCCTGGGTCAAGGCCAAGGGCGGCACGATGCCAGGCGCGGCCCCCGCAGCGGCGCCTGCCGCCGTGACGGCCAATGCCAGCGCCCCGGTCGACAACGCGACCGCCGCCGCTCCCGAGACCAACCAGACTGCGACCGCCAACTCGGCCGCCGCCGGCAACACCGGACAGTAAGATCATGACCGATACCGCCCTTTCGTCGCACGCCTTCGAGGCGCATCACGATCACGCGCATCACGATGCCGATCACAAGCCGAGCTTCTTCGCGCGTTGGTTCATGTCGACCAACCACAAGGACATCGGCACGCTGTACCTGATCTTCGCGATCTTCGCGGGCATCGTCGGCGGCGCGATCTCCGGCCTGATGCGGCTCGAACTGGCGCATCCCGGCATCCAGTATCTCGGGCAATGGGCGAGCTATCTGCCGGGTGGCGAGCAGGGTCTCGATCACTCGCTGCACCTGTGGAACGTGCTGATCACCGCGCATGGCATCATCATGGTGTTCTTCATGGTCATGCCGGCGATGATCGGCGGCTTCGGCAACTGGTTCGTGCCGATCATGATCGGCGCGCCCGACATGGCCTTCCCGCGGATGAACAATATCAGCTTCTGGCTGCTCATCCCGGCGATGATCCTGCTGTTCGCCTCGCCCTTCTTCGGCGGCGCCGGCAATGGCTGGACGCTCTACGCCCCGCTCTCGACCTATGGTGAGCCCGGGCCGTCGACCGACATGGCGATCCTCGCGCTGCACCTTGCCGGCGCGTCGTCGATCCTCGGCGCCATCAACTTCATCACCACCATCTTCAACATGCGCGCGCCGGGCATGACGCTGCACAAGATGCCGCTGTTCGTATGGTCGGTGCTGGTCACCGCCTTCCTGCTGCTGCTCGCGCTGCCGGTGCTCGCCGCGGCGATCACCATGCTACTCACCGACCGCAATTTCGGCACGACCTTCTTCGATCCGAACGGTGGCGGCGACCCGGTGCTGTACCAGCATCTCTTCTGGTTCTTCGGCCATCCCGAAGTGTACATCATGATCCTGCCGGGCTTTGGCATCGTCAGCCAGGTGATCTCGACCTTCTCGAAGAAGCCGGTGTTCGGTTATCTCGGCATGGCCTATGCCATGGTGGCGATCGGCGTGGTCGGGTTCATCGTGTGGGCGCACCACATGTTCACCACCGGCCTCAGCGTGAACACCAAGATGTACTTCACCGCCGCGACGATGGTCATCGCGGTGCCGACCGGCATCAAGATCTTCTCGTGGATCGCGACGATGTGGGGCGGCTCGCTGACCTTCAAGTCGCCGATGCTGTGGGCGATTGGCTTCATTTTCATGTTCACCGTCGGTGGCGTGACCGGCGTCGTGCTCGCCAATGGCGGTGTCGACGACAATATGCAGGACACCTATTACGTCGTCGCGCACTTCCACTATGTGCTGTCGCTCGGCGCGGTGTTCAGCCTGTTCTCGGGTTTCTACTATTGGTTCCCGAAAATGTCGGGCCGGATGTACAACGAGCTGCTCGGCCAGATCCATTTCTGGATCTTCTTCGTGGGCGTGAACGTCATGTTCTTCCCGATGCACTTCCTCGGGCTGCAGGGGATGCAGCGTCGCGTGCCTGATTATGCCGATGGCCTGGCGCACTGGAACGTCGTTGCCAGCGCTGGCTATGCGATCATGCTCGTCGGCATGCTGGTGTTCTTCGTCAACCTGTTCTGGTCGCTGTTCGCGGGCAAGAAGGTGGGCGACAATCCGTGGGGCGAAGGCGCCACGACGCTCGAATGGACGCTGTCGAGCCCGCCGCCTTATCACCAGTTCGAAACGCTGCCGCGGATCGACTGACCTGGTCTCCCTCCCGCTCGCGGGAGGGCTGGGGAGGGCCCGTCACCGTCGCGACGTCGCGATGGATCGGGCCCTTCGACCTCTCCCGCGCGGGAGGGGAGGAAGAAACAAATGACGACGACCACCCTTTCGACAAGTTCGATGCCGGCCGACTGGCGCGACTTCCTGGCGCTGACCAAGCCCCGGGTGATGTCGCTCGTCGTCTTCACCGCCTTGTGCGGGCTGCTCGCGGCACCCGTTCATGTCGATCCGGTGATCGGCTTCACCGCGATCCTGTGCATCGCGCTCGCCGCCGGCGCGGCAGGTGCGCTCAACCAATGGTATGAAGCCGGCAGCGACGCGCTGATGAAGCGCACGCGCAACCGGCCGCTCCCGGCGGGCCGGATGGATCGCCAGTCGGCGCTGCATTTCGGCGTCGGGCTCGGCAGCTTCGCGGTGATCTTCATGGGGTTGATGGTCAACCTCGTCTCGGCGGTGATCCTCGCCGTGTCGATCCTGTTCTACGTCCTGGTCTACACCGCCTGGCTCAAGCCGCGCACGCCGCAGAACATCGTCATCGGCGGCGCCGCCGGCGCCTTTCCGCCGCTGATCGGCTGGGCGGCGGCGACGGGCAACGTCACGCTGATGCCGGTGCTGCTGTTCGCGATCATCTTTCTGTGGACGCCGCCGCATTTCTGGGCGCTCGCGCTGTTCATGAAGACCGATTACGCCGCCGCCGGGATTCCGATGCTGCCGGTCGTCGCAGGCGAACGCGTGACGCGCCAGCAGATCGGGCTCTACACCATCCCGATGGCGGTCGCGGCGATCGCGCCTTGGCCGCTCGGGCTGGCCGGCGCGCTCTACGGCGTCGTCGCGACGCTCTCGACGCTGCTGTTCGCGCTGTTCGCGGCGCAGGTGGCGTTCCGCACCGCGGCGCCGGGCGGCGATGCGATGCGGCCCGAAAAGCGCCTGTTCAAATATTCGATCCTGTACCAGTTCATCCTCTTCGGCGTGCTGGTCGTCGACCGTTGGGTGATGGCATGATTCCGGACAACCACGACCTCATCCGCCGCCGCCAGCGCGGTCGCGCGGTGGTGATGGCGCTGCTGCTCGGCGCGCTCGTCATCCTGGTGTTTGCGGTGTCGATCGCCAAGATCAAGGCGGGTCACGCGGCATGACGCGCACCGGACGCACCGCGATGCTCGCCGTGCTCGGCATCTGCTTCATGACCGGTCTCGCCTGGGCGAGCGTCCCGTTGTACCGGCTTATCTGCCAGGCGACCGGGCTCAACGGCACGACCAATCGCGGGCTCAAGGCGCCCGGCGCGACCAACCACCGCATCCGGATCGATTTCGACACCAATGTCGATCCCAAACTGCCGTGGAAGTTCGTGCCCGAAAATCCGAGCGACACCGTCGATATCGGCGGGCGTGATCTGGCGTTCTTCACCGCCACCAACACCTCGAACCACCCGGTCACCGGCACCGCGACGTACAATGTCACGCCGGCGCAGGCGGGCAAATATTTCACCAAAATCCAGTGCTTTTGCTTCACCCAGCAGACGCTCAAGCCGGGCGAGACGGCACGGATGCCGGTGATCTTTTTCGTCGATCCGAAGATCCTCAGCGATCCCGACGCCAACGATATCCAGACGATCACCCTCAGCTACACATTTTACCCGGTGGATTCCGCGAAAGCCGCAAGTTAAGGATCAAATCGAGCCACCGCGATGGCCGTGACGGAGCGGATTTTGGTGCAGGGGTAGGAGCAAGGAGGGAGCGATGCTTATGCATCGTGACCGACGCGCGACGCCGCCCTGCGCCAAAAGCCGCGCGCCGCTCTGCGGTCGCCCGAAAAAGGCCGCTGGTCTGCGTCGTTTGCTTGCGCGTAGCTTTAGCTACGCGACTGCGCAGCGCTCCTTGCCAGCGGCCTTTTTCGGGCGATCACGACCATTGCGGTGGCTCGATTTGATCCTTAGAGCGATCCAAGCAGACCAACAGGAAGCATGACGATGGCCGGCGCCAAGAACCACGATTATCACATCCTCGCCCCGGATATCTGGCCGATGGTCGGCGCGTTCTCCGCGCTGACGATGGCCATTGGCGGCATCATGTGGATGCATGGCGGCCATGTCGGCCACCCCAATGGCGGGGGCATCATCTTCTTCATCGGCGTCGCCGCCGTTCTGACGACGATGCTGAGCTGGTGGACCAATGTGATCCGCGAAGCGCATCAGGGCTTTCATACCCCGGTCGTGCAGCTCCATCTGCGCTACGGCATGATCCTGTTCATCGCCTCCGAGGTGATGTTCTTCGTCGGCTGGTTCTGGGCGTTCTTCGACTTCTCGCTCTTCCCCGCCAACATCACCTGGGATGCTGCTTCTAAATCGGTCAACATCATCGCCGACACCGCAACCGCGGTCGGCCAGTGGCCGCCCAAGGGCATCGAGGTGCTCAACGCCTTCGAGTTCCCGCTGCTCAACACGATGATCCTGCTGCTCTCGGGCACGACGGTCACCTGGGCGCATCACGCGCTGATCCATGGTGAGCGTGGCGGCGAAAAGAAGGGCCTGTGGGGCCTGATCGGCGTCGGCGAGAAAGACGGCGTGCTCAAGGGTCTGTGGCTCACCATCCTGCTCGGCCTGACCTTCAGCTCGATCCAGGCATATGAATATATCGGTGCGCCCTTCCCCTTTGCCGGGCTGAACTATGGCGCGTCCTTCTACATGGCGACGGGCTTCCATGGCTTCCACGTCATCATCGGCACGATCTTCCTCACCGTCTGCCTGATCCGCGCCTATCGCGGTGACTTCACGCCGAAGCAGCATTTCGGCTTTGAGGCGGCAGCCTGGTACTGGCACTTCGTCGACGTGGTGTGGCTGTTCCTGTTCGTCGCGATCTATGTCTGGGGTGGCTGGGGCGCGCCGGTTCACGCCGGGTGACCCAGCCTCAGTGGCATCTCGCGCAGATCAATATCGGGCGCCTCGTCGCGCCGCGCGGTGATCCACGGGTGGCGGGCTTCTTCGACAATCTCGACCGGCTCAACGCGCTGGCCGACGTCGCGCCGGGATTCGTCTGGCGCCTGCAGGAAGCGGCCGGCAACGCGACCGACATATCCTGTGCGCCAGATCCGCTGCTGATCGTCAACATGTCGGTGTGGACCGGCGCCGAGGCACTGTTCGATTATGTCTATCGCAGCGCCCACACGCCGGTGATGGCGCGGCGCCGCGACTATTTCGCGCGCTTCGAGGGTGCCTATCAGGCGCTGTGGTGGGTGCCGGCGGGCGAAACGCCGTCGATCAACGACGGTCTGTCGCGGCTGTGGATGCTCGACCGCTTCGGCCCGAGCCAGCAGGCCTTCACCTTCAAGGCGCGCTTCGCCGCGCCCGGGCATGCCGGCCCCCCGGTCGACCATCAACCCGATCCCTGGTGTGTCGGCAACGCCTGATCCCACACCGATTGCCGGGCCGTCGCCGGTCCAGGCAGCGCTGAGGGGATCGTGCCCGCGCTGCGGCGCGCCCACGCTGTTCGCCGGTATGATCGCCTTTGCGCCGAAATGCCGCGCCTGCGGGCTCGATTTCGGTATGTTCAACGTCGGCGACGGCCCGGCGGCGTTTCTCACGCTGATCCTGGGGACGATTATCGTCGGGCTGGCGGTCTGGCTGCAACTCGCCTTCGATCCGCCTTTATGGGTCCAGATGGTGGTGTGGATCCCGGTGGCGCTTGCGCTGACCATCGCCGCGTTGCGCATCGCCAAGGCGGCGCTGCTCGGCGCGGAATATCGCAACGCCGCCCGCGAGGGCCGCATCAGCGACCGCGAAGCATGAAGCGCTTACCCGTCCTCGCAACGATCATCGTCGGCCTGGCGATCGTGATCATGATCGCGCTAGGCATCTGGCAGCTCCAGCGCCGCGACGAGAAGGAAGCGCTGCTCGCGCAGATCACCGCCAACCGTCAGCTCGCGCCGATCGCCTTTCCGGCGATCCCGATCGGCGACACACTGCTGTTCCGTCGCGCCAGCGCCTTTTGCCTGAAACCCGTGTCGTGGCAGTCGCGCGGCGGCCGCGACGCCGCCGGAAAGCCCGGATGGCGCGAGATTGCCAGTTGTTCGACCGGCGCCGAAGGGCCGGGGGTGATGATCCAGATCGGCGTCGCGCCGACCGCCACCACTCGCCCGGATTGGAAAGGCGGCAAGGTCAGCGGTTATATCAGCTACGCGCCCAGCACCGCGCCGATGATCGTCGCGGCCTTCACTCATGCCCCCAGGACGCTGATGCTGGTGGCCGATCCGCCGCAAGCCGGACTCGCGGCGAACCCGCCCGCAGACCTTTCAGCGGTCCCCAACAATCACCTGGCCTATGCCGTGCAGTGGTTTCTGTTCGCCGCCATCGCCGCGATCATCTACGCCATCGCGTTGCGCCGCCGATGGCGCGCCGTTTAGGCGTCGCGCTTGTGCGGTACGGCAAGCACGGCTAACCGCCCTCGCCATGCGGTATGTCAGCACCAGGGGTAAAGCGCCGGTCCTCGGTTTCGAGGGCGTAACGCTCGCGGGTCTCGCCAGCGATGGGGGGCTGTATCTGCCTGAGGCGTGGCCGACGCTGTCGCCCGACGACATCGCCGCGCTGCGCGGCCTGTCCTATGTCGACACCGCGGTCGCGATCATGGCGCCCTATGTCGCCGACGCGCTGAGTCGCGAGGAACTGCGCGGCCTGTGCAGCCAGGCCTATGGCCGCTTTTCGCACGCTGCCGTCACGCCGCTCGTCCAGCTCGACCAGCAGCACTGGCTGCTCGAGCTGTTCCATGGCCCGACGCTCGCCTTCAAGGACGTCGCGCTGCAACTGCTCGGCCTGCTGTTCGAGCGCTTCCTCACCGGCACCGACCGGCAGCTGACCGTGGTCGGCGCGACCTCGGGCGATACCGGCTCGGCCGCGATCGACGCGCTGGCCGGGCGTGCCGGGGTCGAGGTGTTCATGCTCCACCCCGAAGGGCGCGTGTCCGACGTGCAGCGCCGCCAGATGACGACGGTGCTGGCGCCCAACATCCACAATATCGCGATCCAGGGCAGCTTCGACGACGCGCAGGCGCTGGTGAAGGCGATGTTCAACGATCGCGACTTTGCCGGCCGCTTCACGCTGTCGGCGGTCAACTCGATCAACTGGGCGCGGCTGATGGCGCAGGTGGTCTATTATTTCTACGCCGCCGTCCGGCTCGGCGCGCCCGAACGCCCGGTCGCGTTTTCGGTGCCAACCGGCAATTTCGGCGACGTCTTCGCCGGCTATGTCGCGGCCAAAATGGGGCTCCCGGTGGCGAAGCTGATCGTCGCGACCAACGTCAACGACATTCTCCACCGCGCGCTGTCGGCCGGTGACTATTCGCAAGGTACCGTGGTCGCCACGCCGACCCCGTCGATGGACATCCAGGTGTCGAGCAATTTCGAGCGCTTGCTGTTCGATCTCGGCGGTCGTGACGGCCTCGCACTGGCCGAACAGATGCGCGGCTTCGAGTCGTCGAAGGCGATGCGGCTGACCAATGCCCAGCGCGAGGGGCTGTTGCCGCTGTTCGCCAGCGATCGCATCGATCTCGACGACATGTCGCTGGCGATGCGCTGGGCACATGAACGGGCCGGCGAGGTGATCGACCCGCACACCGCGATCGGTCTGTCGGCCGCGCGCCGCGCCGACCTCGCCCGCGATATTCCCGTGGTGACGCTGGCCACCGCGCACCCGGCAAAGTTCGGCGACGCGGTCGAGCGCGCCACGGGCACGCGCCCGCCGCTGCCGACGCGACTCGGCGACTTGTTCGAACGGCAGGAGCGCTATGATGTGCTGCCCGCGACCTTCGAGGCGGTTACCGGCTTCATCGCGGCACGAGCCGGGGCGTGAAGCTCGACACGCTGATCGGCGAGCCCTGGGCGGACTATGGGCTGATCGATTCGGGGCATGGCCGCAAGCTCGAGCGCTATGGCCGCTTCCGCTTCATCCGCCCCGAAGGGCAGGCTTTGTGGGCGCCCGCTGCCGCCGATTGGCGCGCGCATGCCGAGTTCGTGCCGGGATCGGACGAGGAAGGCGGCGGGCGCTGGGATTATCATGAGGCCGTGCCGCGCGACGGCTGGCCGATGGCGTGGGACGATGTGCGCTTCACCGCGCAGACCACGCCGTTCCGCCATCTCGGTTTCTTCCCCGACATGGCGCCGGTATGGCGCTGGATGCGCGAACGCATCGCCGGGATAGACGCGCCCGAATGCCTCAACCTGTTCGGTTATACCGGGGTCGGCACGCTGGCGCTGGCCAGCAAGGGCGCGCGCATGGTGCATGTCGATGCGTCGAAGAAATCGGTCGAGGCGGCGCGCGCCAACGCCGAGCTGGCCGGCCTCGCCGACAAGCCGATCCGCTGGATGACCGATGACGCGACCAAGTTCATCGCGCGCGAGGTGCGGCGCGGGCGGCGGTACGATGGCATCCTGCTCGATCCGCCCAAGTTTGGCCGCGGGCCCGAGGGCGAGGTGTGGCGGCTCGAGGAAGGGCTGCCCGGCCTGATCGGCGATTGTCGGCGCCTGCTCGATGCCGATTCGCGCTTCCTGTTCCTGACCGTCTACGCCGTGCGCATGTCGGCGCTGGCGATCGGCGAACTGTTGTCGCAGACCTTCGCCGATCTCGGCGGCACGATCGAGGCCGGCGAACTGGCGGTGCGCGAGGAAGCGCGCGGGCTGCTGCTGCCAACCGCGATCTGGGCGCGCTGGAGTCGCGACTGACGGCCATGGGGGCGTCGTCCGCGACGACCATGATGGCGTGATTCAACTTTTGTGACATCGGTTCACGGTGCGTCGATCCGGCACGGCGCAAACCGGCGTGCCGTCGCTCTTTCACAGGGTTTGTCGAAACGAAAATTGCCCGCTGCATGGCGGGCACATCTCCCCTGCTTGCGCATCTTTCTCCCCTGCTTTTTCGGAGCAGGGGAGCCGCTCTTCAAGGCGTTGAAATAGTGCTGAAAAACTCCAGAGAAACTCGCGCAAAACCGCCCATTTTTCCCTTGCTGCGCCGGAGCAGGGTAGAGACCGCAAATATTTCGCGCCAGCGGCCCGACCAATCGACGACAGGGAGGGGTTTCATGTGCAGGAAACACCCCAGCCCGCCGAGGGTAAGTTATCCCGCCCTAACCCAGCTTGCCGAACGCCGCTTCATAGCCGGCGCGATCGCCGGCGACGAGCAGCCTGGCCTGTTCGATCCAGCGATCGCGCGTCATGCGGCCCTGGAAAGTGCCGAGTTGCGCATCGAGCTCGACCGCCTGTTCCGGGGTCAGCGCGGCGATCTGGTCGAGCCGGGTATAGCCGAGCTGCGCGAGCGTCGCGGCGAGCTTGGGACCGAGCCCCTTCAGCTGGGTGATATCGCCTTCGGTGGGCGCCGGCGGCGGCGGCGCGACGGTTGGTGCCGTGTCGACGGGCGGCGGTGCGACGGGCGGTGCCGCCTCGGTGACCATGGCCGCGACCGTCGGGGCCGTGGCAGCTTCGGTTGCCGGCAGTTCGTCGACATGCGCCGCCTCGCGCCGCGCGATCAGTTCCTTCTCAGCGGCGACACGCTGTCGTTTAAGCCGCATGCCGAAGATGATCACCGCGACGGCCAGCGCCATGCCGATGACGATCATGACGATGGTGGTGGCGCCAAGGATGTTGCTGGCGGCGTTCGATGACATGCGGTCGCTCCGGTGGTTCGCGCGTTCTTAGCCTTGGCGCGCTACCTCGCGCCAGCCGATATCGCGGCGGCAGAAGCCGGTCGGGAAGTCGAGCCGGTCGACCGCGGCATAGGCCATGGCCTGCGCGGTCGCGACATCGGCGGCCGTCGCGGTGACCGCAAGAACGCGGCCACCCGCGGCGACGAGCTTGCCGTCGACGAGCGCCGTGCCGGCCTGGAAGACCTTGGCGCCTTCCGCCTCCGCATCGGCGATCCCGGCAATCGCGCCGCCGGTGCGCGGCGTACCGGGATAGCCCTGCGCTGCCATCACCACCGTCAGCGCGGTCGTCGCGGCGAAGCGGGGCGGGGCGTGCGTCGCGAGCGTCCCGGTCGCCGTCGCCAGCAGCAGATCGAGCAGGTCGTCGTCGAGCCGCGCCATCAGCACCTGGCATTCGGGGTCGCCGAAGCGTGCGTTGTATTCGATCAGCTTGGGTCCCTCGGGCGTCAGCATCAGCCCGGCATAGAGCACACCGGAAAAGGGCATGCCGGCCGCGCGCATCGCCGCCACGGTGGGCGCGACGATCTCGTCGAGCGCCTGTTGCTCCAGCGTCGGCGTCAGCACGCGCGCCGGGCTATAGGCGCCCATGCCGCCGGTATTGGGGCCGGTATCGCCATCGCCGACGCGCTTGTGGTCCTGCGCCGAGCCGAACGGCATGATCGCGCTGCCGTCGGTCAGCACGAACAGGCTGGCTTCCTCGCCGGTGAGGAATTCTTCGATCACCGCCTCGCCGCCGGGTTCGGCGAACAGTGCGTCGATCGCCTCGTCGGCCTCGGCGCGGGTCATTGCCACGGTCACGCCCTTGCCGGCGGCGAGGCCGTCGGCCTTGACCACCACCGGCGCGCCGAAGCGGTCGAGCGCCGTCTGCGCCTCGTCCAGTGAGCGAGCGCGGACATAGCCGGCGGTCGGGATGTGGGCGCGGGCGCACAGATCCTTGGTGAAACCCTTCGATCCCTCGAGCTGCGCGGCGGCGCGCGACGGGCCGAACACCGCCACGCCGGCATCGCGCAGGCTGTCGGCGAGACCATCGACCAGCGGTGCCTCGGGGCCGATCACCACCAGGCCGATTGTGTGTTCCCGCGCGAAGGCGACGACCGCGGCATGGTCACGCAGGTCGAGCGCGACGAGCGCGGCATGCGCCGCGATGCCCGGGTTTCCGGGTGTCGCGAACAATTTCGTCAGGCCGGGCGATTGCGCCAGCTTCCATGCCAGCGCATGTTCGCGGCCCCCCGATCCGACCAGCAGGACATTCATGGCCGACCCCTTCTCCGACACCTACCACAGCGACATGGCCGGGCGGCTGGTAGCCGAGCCGGTGCCGGGCGACAACGCCGCGCCGGTGTCGGTCGGCGAACTGGCGATGAAGCTCAAGCGCGTGGTCGAAAACGAGTTCGGCCATGTCCGGCTGCGCGGCGAAATTTCGGGCTACAAGCGCGTCGCCTCGGGCCATGCCTATCTCAGCCTCAAGGACGACAGTGCGGTGATCGACGGCGTGATCTGGAAGGGCCAGGTCAACATGCTGCCGTTCCAGCCGCGCGACGGCGTCGAGGTGATCGCGACCGGCAAGGTCACCACCTATCCCGGGCGCTCCAAATATCAGATCATCATCGAGCGCATGGAGCTGGCCGGCGAGGGCGCGCTGATGGCGCTGCTCGAGAAATTGAAGGCGCAACTGGCGGGCGAGGGGCTGTTCGCCGCCGAGCGCAAGAAAGCCTTGCCCTATCTGCCGCGCGTCATCGGCGTGGTCACCTCGCCGACCGGCGCGGTGATCCGCGACATCCTCCACCGGCTCGAGGATCGCTGCCCGACGCATGTGCTGGTGTGGCCGGTCAAGGTGCAGGGCGACGGCGCCGCCGGCGAGGTCGCCGCGGCGCTGCGCGGCTTTGACGCGCTGGCCCCGGGCGGCGCGATCCCGCGCCCCGACCTGGTGATCGTCGCGCGCGGCGGCGGCTCGATCGAGGATCTGTGGGCGTTCAACGAGGAAGTCGTGGTGCGCGCCATCGCCGCCTGCTCGATCCCGGTCATCTCGGCGGTCGGGCATGAGACCGACACGACATTGGCCGATTACGCCGCCGACCGCCGCGCGCCGACGCCGACCGCGGCGGCGGAAATGGCGGTGCCGGTGCTCGCCGAGCTGCGCCTGACCATCGCCGGCTATGGCCAGCGCACCGAACGCTGCGCGCGGCGCTATCACGAACGCGGTCGCGAGAAGCTCGACGCGCTGGTCCGCGTCATGCCGAAACGCGACGCGCTGCTCGCGCCGCAACGCCAGCGCGCCGACGAGGCCGGCG
>NZ_JARYTI010000006.1 GCF_029911635.1 Sphingomonas sp. AR_OL41 | reverse complement strand
AGGGGCGGGCCAACAAGGTCATCGCCTATGAACTCGACATCAGCCCGCGCACCGTCGAGGTCTATCGCGCGAAACTGATGACCAAGCTCGACGTGCGCAGCCTGCCCGAGGCACTGCGGATCGCCTTCGCCGCGGGGCTCATTCCGACGGTGTGAGATCGGCCAGGGCGCGGGGCGCGCGCCGCGCCGTTCGCCACGCCGCAAGCGTCGCACCGACCTGCGCAAGGGCGTCGCGCCGATCGACCTGCTCATCGGCGGCGCCACCGGCAGCGGCGGTGGCCAGCCGCGCCACGAGATTGAGGGGCAGGCGGGTTATAGCAACAACGGCCTCGGCTTCCGGCTGAGCGCCAACTGGCAGAGCGCGACACAGGTCATCGGGGGCACGGTCGGCGCGTCCAACACGCTGCGCTTCGGCAGCCTCGCCAAGTTCGACCTGCGGCTGTTCGACGACCTCACCCAGAATCTCGATTTCCTCAAGAAGCACCATTGGGCGAAGGGCATGCGCATCGGGCTGGCGGTGACCAACATCCTCAACACCCGCCAGCGCGTCACCGACCAGAACGGCACCGTCCCGCTGAGTTATCAGGGCGCCTATCTCGACCCGCAGGGTCGCGCGGTGCGCCTGACGGTGCGCAAGCTGTTGTTCTGACGGGGCGATCGCGCGTGGTCGCGCGCTTGACGGCGGCGGTCCCGAGCCGCACGGTCGCGTCGATAGGCAGTCGGGGGGCGGCGGATGAACGGGTTCGATCTGGTCTTTGCGATGTTCGGGCTGGTGCTCGGGCTCGCCGTTACCGAGGTGCTGGCCGGCTTCGCCCGCATCATCAAGATGCGGCGCAAAGCGCATGTCGGCTGGCTGACGCCGTTGCTCGGCACCTTTGTGCTGATCGACATGACCACCTTCTGGAATGTGGTCTATGGGCACCGCGAGCATCTGCACGCAAACCTTGCCACCTTGCTCGTCGTGCTGGCCTTTGTCGGCAGCTACTATCTGATCTCGACGCTGATCTTCCCCGACGACCCGGAGGAGTGGCCCGATTTCGACGTCTATTACGATCGCCACAATCGCCAGGTGCTTGGCGGCATGCTCGCGCTGACGCTGGCCCTGGTCGGCGTCTCGGTGATCACGACGATGATGGGGCTGTCGGTCAAGGCGGATACCCCGGCGGGGGCCTTTGGCTGGGTCACGGCGGTCGCGGCGCTACTGCACATCCCGCTGCTGATCCTGCTGCTGATCGTCAAGTCGCGGCGGCTCAACGTCGCGCTGCTCGGCATCGAGATCGCGCTGATGCTGATCGCGGCCTTTGCCAAGGTGCTGTGAGTAGCTAGTCTCAGCTGTAACGTTTCCCCGGGGGCCGCATGAACAGTCTTTTCCGCCGCAAGCTCATCACCGAGGCGCGGCCCGAGCATCAACTCGCGCGAACCCTGTCATGGCCCCATCTCGTCGCGCTCGGTGTCGGCTCGATCGTCGGCACCGGCATCCTCACGCTGATCGGCGTCGGCGCCGATCGTGCCGGGCCGGCGGTGTTGCTGAGCTTCGTCGTCGCGGGCGCGATCTGCGCGTGCGCGGCGTTGTGCTATGCCGAGATGGCGACGATGATCCCGGCCTCCGGCAGCGCCTATACCTATAGCTATGCCGTGCTCGGCGAGAGCATCGCCTGGGTCGTCGGGTGGAGCCTGATCCTCGAATATTCGCTGGTTGTCTCGACCGTGGCGGTCGGCTGGTCGGGCTATGCGGTTGGGTTTCTCGGCGGGCTCGGGATCAACCTGCCCGAGTGGCTGACGCACGGCCCGGAGATGGCCGGGTGGTGGCAGGTCGCGCGCTGGGGGATCAACCTGCCGGCGGTGTTCATCATCGCGGTGGTCGCGGGACTGCTGACGCTCGGCACGCATGAAAGCGCGCGGATCAACACCGGGCTGGTGGTGCTGAAGATCGTGACGCTGGCGCTGTTCGTTTTCGTCGCGCTGCCGCATTTCGACGCCGCGAACCTGCATCCCTTCGCACCTTACGGCTATGCCAGCGCGGCCGGCGCGGGCGGGGTGAAGTATGGGATGATGGGCGCGGCGGCGATCATCTTCTTCGCCTTTTACGGTTTCGACGCGATCTCGACCGCCGCCGAGGAAGCCAAGAATCCTGAACGCGACCTCGCGATCGGCATCGTCGGTTCGATGGTCGCGTGCACGCTGATCTATATGATCGTCGCGGCGGCGGCGGTCGGCGCGGTGCATTTCCAGGTGTTTGGCAAGAGCGCCGAGCCGCTCGCGCTGATCCTGCGCTCGCTCGGCCAGCCCAAGGTCGCGACGGTCGTCGCGGCGGCGGCGGCGATCGCGCTGCCGACGGTCATCCTCGGCTTTCTCTATGGCCAGAGCCGCATCTTCCTCGTTATGGCGCGCGACGGCTTCCTGCCGCCGGCGCTGGCCAGGATCTCGACGCGCGGTACGCCGGCGCGGATCACAGCGGTGACCGCAATTTTCGTCGGGATCTTCGCCGCGCTCGTCCCGCTCGACGTCATCGCCAGCCTCGCGAACGCCGGCACGCTGTGCGCGTTCATCGCGGTGGCGGCGTGCGTGCTCGTGCTGCGGCGTCGCGATCCGGCTGCGCGGCGGCCGTTCCGGACCCCGCTGGCGTGGATCGTCGCGCCGGGCGCGATCCTCGGCTGCCTCTATCTTTTTACCAGCCTGCAAAAGGTGACGCAGATTTCGTTCCTGCTGTGGAACGCCTTCGGGTTGCTGGTGTATTTCGCTTATGGCCGGGCGCGGGCGGTGCTCTAGTCTTCCGGCAGACACGGCGTTGCTCACTATTTCGTAGAATCGTTACGCTCACAGTTTGCAAATAGGAAATTTCCGATAAGATCGGATCAATGCGGGGGGGATTCGGCAAAAGCATTGTTTTCGCGGCATTGGCGAGCAGCTCGCTTCTGGCCGCGTCTGCGCATGCGCAGGAAGTTGCGCCGCTGAGCCGTGAAGAGATTTCGTATGAACTTGCAAACACCTATCGGATTCTTGCGGACGAGCAGTTCCTGAACAACCAGCGGGATGCCGCGCGCGGCAATTACGACAAGGCCTCGGTACAGGCCGACGCGTTGAAACCCGTGGCGGGGCTGGTGACCGAGGAGCAGGTGCAGCTGCTCAAGGCCGAAATCGGCTATCGCAAACTGCTGCTCGATTCCAACGCCAGCTTTTGGGGCTTCGAGCACCAGATGCGACCGATCAGCCCCGTGCTCGCCATGACGCAGTTTTCCGAGACGGCGACCCAGTTCCAGAACGAGGTCGTCAAGATCGACGACCTGGCGACGAAGATCGCGAACAACAATCGCAGTGCCTTGCAGGACGAACGGTCCGCGCTGCAGGAGCAGGAGCAAAAGGCGGTTGCGGTGCTCGATGGGCAGGTAGCCGACACCAACTTGCGGAATGCGGGGTTGCGGCGCGCGATGATCGAGGACCGCGTCGGTGCCATCGCCCAACGCCAGCAAGCCATCGCGGCCGAGCGCGAAAGCGTCTTGTCGCAACTGGATGCCAATCAGGCCGGCATGAACAAGCTGCTGCTGAGCGCGGTCCAGCAGGCGGTGGGCCTGCCGCCCAATGCGGTAGAACTGGTCGATGCCGCGTCACGCGGCGATGTCGATTCGGCGCTCAACCTTGCCGTCACCGCCTATGCGTCGGCCGACCCGGCGCTGACAAAGTCGTTGGGAAGCTTTGCCGAAGACGCGCGACTGGCGGCGCAGGATTACACAGCGCTGCAAGGCAAGGTGACGAACCTCGTCGCGCGCGCCAACGAGGGCGCGTTGCTGTTCCGGGCGATTCAGTCGGGCGACGTGTCGAAGGTGCTGGAGGCCGGGACGACCGTCTTCCAGAATCTGCCGCCTGAGGTGCAGGCCAAGATGCTGGCATCCGTGCGCGAGAACGCCGATCTCAAGGCGGTCGTCACGCTCGCGCGCAAGGGTACGCAACTTCGCGGGCAGGTGATCGAATTCGTCCGCAGCACGGCGAAGATTTCCGATGCGGTGCGACCGGTCGTCGCCGGGCTGCTGGATACGGCGTCAGAACAATTCGATGCGCATTATGCGCTGGCACTGAGCGCGACGATCGCCGCAGCGCGCACCGTGGACGACCAGACCAGAGCCTTGGTCTGGATCAGCAAGGCGTGGAGCGAAAGCGTCGTCGACCAGGCGCTCAAGGATCCTGTCGCGATCGTCGCGGTGGCGGTGCTGCTGGGTTCGCCATGCAAGGTGCTGGCAGACTGCCGCAAGTTACTCATCACGCAGTTGCAGGCACGCGGCCTGACTGGCGCCCCGGTGACGGTTTCGTCGAGCGGCGCGGTGCAAATCGTGAACCCGGCAACGGGGCAGCAAGTCGCGCGGTTCAGCCTGCCGGAGCTCGCCAACACCCTGATAAGGCGGCCGGTCGAGCAGCAACGCGCCGTCCTGCGGCAGGACGTCAATGCTGTGCTCAAGCGACTCGACGAGCAGCAGGGGCTGGCAATGGGCCGCTTGCTGGACCTGCTGCCGGACACGACGTTCGACCGGGTCGTGAATGACAAGCTCAGGGCGCTGGCCGCACCCGACGCCGGCGCCGCCTTCCAGGCAATTACCGGGCCGGTAGACTCACCGGCGGCAGGCGAGCTGGCGCGGGGGTTGGCGAGTTTGTCGCTGGGCGGCGATCTGGCGCGGAGGACCGTCCTGGCGCCAGCGGGCGCGGCACCCGTTCCGGATCTCACGACCCCGCCATCGCCGGCGGAACAGGCGGCGCTCAATGCGCTTGCGGCAGCGGGGCCTTATGGCGTCGCGGCGAGTATTGCGTTGCAGGCATTGCGCGGCATGAGCGAGCTCTCGGCCCTTGCCGACCAGGCGGACCGGCTCGACAAGGAAGACCGATCGCTGTCGGTCGAGTTGCTGCATCTGGCGCCGTTGCGGCTTGACGTGGATCGCGACGAAAGCCTCGCGCAGCTCGCCCAACGATCCGCCCAACTGCGCAACGCGATGGCAGCAAGCCGCTCGCAGATATTGCAGGCGGCGCTGCGCGAGGATGGCCAGATGCAGACCGAGCTGGCGGCCAAGATCCGCAGCCGCTTGCCGCTCAACTACTACCTGGCCGAGTTGATGCGCGAGCAATATGACCGGCTCGATCAGTCGCTGGCGCTGTGGACCGGTCAGATCGGCTCGGCCGGGCCGCGAATCGAGAATCTCCTGCGCGGCGACCCGCGGACGGCGCGTCTCGCGCTCGATCCCGATATCCAGCTTTACGATTGGTTCGCGCGCAATTCCGAAGGCCAACGGCGGGATCTGGATCAACTGTCGCAGCATTGGAATCGCCTCGCCACGGTGGCCACCCAGGTCTGCAATACGCTGGGTTGTGACAACAACGCGCGCGATGTTGGCATCGTCGAGGTCACCGAGATGGTCAGTCTCGACGCGCTGCTCGGTGATATTCCTCCGGCCGGGGCGACACGTGAACTGTCCTTTACCCTGCTGCCGCGCCATCTGCCGGACCTTGGCGATCTGGAGGGGTTGCGGCTGGTGAGCGTGGCCGGTGTGGTCCGCAATCGACAGACCGATAGGACAAGCTCACCCCTCAACATCCGCATTCGTCATTCCGGGCTGGGCTTTCTGATGGTCGATGGCCAGGGGCAGACCGAAACCTTCGACTCGTCGGACTCCTTCACGCCCGATTTCATCGATGACGCGTCGGTCCTGAGCAAGCGCCGCAACGATCTCCAGACCAGGTGGAGCACCAGTCCCAAGCTGGGGCCGCTCGAGGGCTATGCGCTGTTCGGCCTGTATCAGATATCGCTCCCGGCTTCCTTCGATCCCGCAAAGCAGTCGCTGGAACTGACCTTCTTCTATCAGCATCCCCGTAACGCGATCCCGGTCGATGCACGGTTGCCGACCGCGACGGTCCGATGTGCTGGTCAGGCCGACCCGCGCGGCATCGAAATGTCGGACGTGCGACTGCTGCTCCGTCGCGATAGCAACGGCCTGCTCTCCAAACTGGACGGGGGATCTACTTGCATATTGGCGGAGAACCGGCCGTGATCTGGCACAGGATCGCCATTGTCTTTGCGGGAATCGTCGCGGCCGCGAGCGCGTCCGGCGCCCGCGCGAACGATCTTTCCGTGACCGGATCGGTCGGTGCCGACTGGAGCGCAGCGAGGCTCGTCACGCCGTCGCCCGATGCCGTCCTGCGCCCGGGTCACAAGTTGCGGATCACCGTTACCGGCCAGGTCGATATCAACTTCGAACAGAAACACCGCCGCGATTGCAGCTGGTTCGGCCTTTCGTGCAAAAATATCGACTGGACCGAGCACCATTGGAACGGGCCGGATAGCGCACCCGTCCTGATCCAGATTCGCGCGATCGGTTCGGGCCAGGTCATCGCCAGCCAGGTGGTCAATGCCCAGTTTTCCGGGCTGACGGTGCCGGTCGATACGACCGATTTCAGCAAACGCTATGAAGTGGTTGCGAGCCTTGCCGGTGTCGGTACCGCGATTGACCCGGCGCGCAGCGCCGGAAGCTACACTGTCAGCCTGACGATCGACGCAACGGCACGCGCAGATGCCTTTTCCAGCTGGCTTACCGGAACCAAGCCGACAGCCGATCTGGCCACGTCGGCCGAAGTCCTGGATCAGGCCCTGCTGCAAAGCCGCCCGGAACAGACGGCGGGGGCGCTGCGTAGTTATGCGGCTTCGCGTTTCCCGCTGGCGAATGTCGCGTTGCGCAGCTCCTATGAAACGCTCGTCCGCAAAGCCATGGAGATCGCGCCCGGAGATCCTGCCAATGCCATGGCGCTGGCCAATTTCTTTCGCGCAGTGGGGCTGAATGCCCAGGCCGACGCGGTGCTCAACAAGGTGATCAACGATCTCGAGGCGAAGACAGATTCGCACTCGCGTTTTCTGCTGGCAAAGGCCTATGTCGGGCGTGCGGATGCCGGTCTGGTCGCCAGTGGCGGCGTGAGTCCGACCGCGGTCGAGGATGCGCTGGCTTATTACGCCAAGTCGATAGAATTGTTCGAGGCGGTCGGCCGTCGCGATTTCCTTTCCGATACCCTTGTGCGCCGCGCGCGATTGCTGCGCGGTACACGCACGCCGGCTGCGCTGGCTGACGCGATCGCGGCGTTTCAGCGCGCGCGCGACCTTGCCCCCGAAATGGTCAGGGCCCGTGGGGCGTTCGAGAGTCCGGATGGCAAGAGCCTGCAGTTGCTCGATTGGGCGGACGGTTATCGCACGCCGACGCTTGGGGCTGCGGCCGACGACAGTCCATGGATCGCCGACGCGGTCCCACTTGCCTGGGATGCGGTCGATCAAAAGGTACTCGAATCGCGCAACGGGATAGCGTTCCAGTGGCGCAGCCTAGCGCCCGATGCGGTCGCCCAGCCGGGGCCGCTGTTGAGCCGACAACGTTGGGGGCTTGAGGTCGCCGGCGGCGCGGCGATTACGATCAATGCTGGCGGTACCGCGACCCATTTCGCGGCGAAAGGAACGATCACGCCGCTCTCGTTCAAGGGAGCCGCGCGGTGTCCCGAAGTCATCCTGCCGCCTGGCTTGGGGCGACCGACCGCGCTTACCGTTCAACCGTTCGTGCTGGGGAGCATCGCGCGTTCCGGCGAGGTAGCAGCTACCTATTGCAACGATACGTTGCAGATTTACAAAATCGTCGGGGGCGTTCCGTCGCTCGTTCAAACTGTCGCCCTGCCCGTGGCCGGCGGGGGCAATTACGGCTCGCTGAATATTGCCGCCGGACCGGCAAATTGCGGGGTCGCGGTTGCCAAGATGGAGAATAATGGCGGTCCGGCGATCATCAGTGTGACGCTGGTGCGGCTCGACGGGGGGCGAGTCAGCCTTTCCCTGGCGGCGGTGCCGCCCGCCGCGCCATCGACGCCATTCCCGAGTTTCGGTTTGCCTAAAATGGCTTATCCGACCTTCACCGCGGACGGGCGCATCCTCGTCGTCCGATCCGACATGGACGCCGAACTCTTCAGCTGTGCCGGCAGCGCTGTGGGCAAAATCAAGATTCCCCCGCGCAGTTCGAAGCCGCAAATGCCGGTCGAATTCCTGAAAATGCAATGGCTGGACAAGGACTTTCTTTCGGTTGCCGATTTCGATGGGTCTCGCTTGCTCGTGATGGACACAGCGCGCGCCGAGACCAACGCATACCCCGTGGGCATGACGGATTCCGTTTATGCGTCCGCGCCGAAGATGGAGTTCGCCTTTCCGGGCGTGACCCCGGGCGCCACACCGCGGGTGGCCAAGTCGGCGCGGCGGGCTATTCTGCGTCAGCTTGGTGAGGCCGTTGCTGTATCGCAGACGGTTTCCTTTCTTCCCGGGACGCGATTCTTTGAATCGACATTGCTGAACAGCGGCCAGACCTTGCTGTCGTCGGATCTCAATTTCTCGGAATCGGTGGTAACTGATCTCGCGACGGGGCGTGCCACGCCGATCGGTGCGGCGCTGGGCAGACCCTTTGGCATCGACGGCGTCGATGGCTGGGCCGCGGTGCGTTTCGGGCCTGCGCCATCCAGCGGCGCGACTCCCTTCTTCGCGTTCAAGCCGCCGGTCGCGATCGAAATCTATCGCAAGGCGATGCTGGTGCAGACAGCGACCTTCGGCGATCTGGGCGCGGCAGACCGAAGCCGGGTCGCGGGTGCCATCGCCAAGATCGTGCATGACAATCCCCCGCAGGCTTTTCCCGTCCCGCCGGGCTATCCATTCTTTCCGCCGCTCGATCTGCACTATCTGGTGGAATCGCCCGATCGTCTGTCGCTGCAACGATCGCTGATGACGACGACCGGACCGTTGGCAAGCTCGGGTGGGCGCGGAGCGATCGGTTTGTGTGTCAGCCTGCTTGGCCGGACCCAGGCGGGCACAGTCCTGCCGCTGCCGCTCAGCCTGCCGCCGGGCGCCTTGCCTTCGGAGCTCTATAGTTTTCGGGACGGCAAGCCGGTTCTGGAAAAGGCAGATGCGTTCGACTGCATGTCCGCCACCGTGGTTGACGGCGACAAGCCGACCATTCTGACGCGCGAGCCGACCACGCCGCAGGCTTCGCAGTTTCGGATTAAATGGCTCCGCAACGGCGCGTGGATCGACGGGGGCATCCAGCCCGGCATCGGGATGATCGGTGAAAGCAGCGTCATGCCCGACGGGAGCGTGCTGGTACTGCTGAACCCATCGGACAGCAGCGGCCCGGGCGCCGATCTCATCCGCCTGTTGCCTGGTGGGGGACAACGGTCGGCCTGCACGGCGTGCTCGGGCATCAACGTTTATGCCGCGGCCACCGCCATCAGCACGCGTCTGCGTACCGGTGATCAGGGGCGGACCGAAGACGGGCCGGTGCAGATCGACACGAGAAATCTCGTGATGGTCGATCGCGAGGGCAAGCTGCTGGCGAAGCCGGACGGCGACGAGACGGTGATTTTGTCGCTCGATACCGGGGCCGAATTGCTACGCGTACGCCTCGGTCGCGTCCTCGTGCTGCGCAAGAATCTGGTCGTCGTCGATACCGGCGAGGACAAGTTGCAGGTGCATCGGCTTTAGGCGGCAATGGCAGCGCGAGGCCGACGACGAACAAGTGACATCAGCCGATCGATGAGGGGCATAGCGACGATGGGGAACAGGGCAGGGCATATGGCGAGCCGCCGGCAGGTGATGCTCGGTAGCGTGCTGGCCGTCGCCTCGCCCGCCTTTGCACGGCCGGCAACGGCGATCGTGCCCTTTCAGTTGCGGGTCGCGATCCCGTCGAGCGGCGTGCTTTATGGCGGCCTGTTGTTTGGCGGCGGCGTCAAGGCGCTGATCGAGGGCACCATCGACCTTGCCAGGTCTGGAGCGGCGGCGGTGTCGGTCACGACACGTTTCCTCGGCACGACCAAGCAATATGCCGCGCCGGATGGCGTCGCGCTGGCCGGCAAGCCAAGCTGGTTCGTCGGGATAAAGCCAGGCGCCGTGCCGACCAAAACCGGTCAGGCCGTGGTCAACGACACATCGCTTGGCGTTGCCTGGACCCCGCCGCCCGGCGCCACGCACGGACTGACGCTGACTGTCAACGCCGCCAATCCGCTGGTGCCGGCAGCACCGGCGATCGACGCCAAATTCGTGCTCGGACTGCGCATGACCGGCAGCGCGACACACTATATCCTTTCCGCCCAGCATGATGGATTTCCCGACTATGGCCTCAGGCTTGGCGCCGGAGCGCCCGTCTATGGCTATGACTGCGTTTCGGCGGGCGACTCTCCCCTGGCGCTGTTTCCGCCGATGGAACGATCCGGTGGAACATCTGCCTGGACGGCGTTTTCGCGCTAAAGTGCCGTCTCCAGAAAAGCGGTCGCGTGCTCGATCGCGCGTTCTTTTTCGGGGATGCGTGGCTGGACAATAAAACTTCGTGCGCTAGGCGCCGACGGGCAACCGGGAGCAAGCTACAGTGTCGGCGGTCAAAGAAGGCGAATCCAACCTCGTTCTGTTGTCGGCGCTCGCTGCCAATCTCGGCATCGCGGTGGCGAAGTTCATCGCGGCGGGGATCACGGGATCGTCGTCGATGCTCACCGAAGGCTTCCATTCGGTCGTCGACAGCGTCAACCAGATACTTCTCCTCTATGGCCAGAAGCAGGGCCGCAAGCCGCCCGACGAGGCGCATCCGTTCGGCTATGGCCGCGAGCTGTATTTCTGGAGCTTCGTCGTCGCGATCCTGATCTTCGCGGTCGGGGCCGGCGTGTCGATCTATGAGGGGCTGGTGCACATCAAGGAGCCCGAGCCGCTGACCAGCCCGCTGATCAACTATATCGTGCTCGGCGTCGCGCTGGCGATGGAGGGCGGATCATGGTTCGTCGCGATGCGCGAGTTCGCCGCGACCAACCGCAAAGGTAGCTGGTGGGGCGCGGTGCGACGCTCGAAGGATCCGGCGGGCTTCATCGTGCTGTTCGAGGACAGCGCCGCGCTGGCCGGGCTGGTGATCGCCGGGATCGGCATCTGGGCCAGCCATGAATATAACGATCCGCGGATCGATGGCGTGGCGTCGATCGTCATCGGCGTGCTGCTCGGCGTGGTCGCGGCTTTCCTCGCGCGCGAGGCCAAGGGGCTGTTGATCGGCGAGGGTGCCGATCCGGAGATCGTCGCGCGGGTTCACGCGATCGTCGACGGGCATCCGGCGATTACCTCGGTCAACCATGTCCGCACGATCCATACCGCGCCGACCAGCATCTTCGTCGCGATCAGCGCCGATTTCCGCGACAGCCTGACGATGGGCGAGGCGGAAACGATGATAGAGGGAATCGAGACCGCGCTCAAACAGGCGATCCCGGAATTGTCGTCGATCTATATCCGGCCCGAGAAGCGCGAGGACGCGGCGATCCTGCGGCCAACGCCGGTTGAGCCCTGACGGAGCCTGCGATCAGGCCGGCGTCAACTCCACCACATCGAGAAGCGATTCGAAGCGCGGCGAGGGGAAGATGATCCGCCAGCGCTTCGGGCCGATGCGCTCGACATAGCCGGCAAGATCGCGCTGCGTGTCCTGGCCATAGACCATCGGCTTGGTCTCGTCGCCGAGCACCAGCGTGCCGAGAAACACCGCGCGACCCGGCACGTCGTTGAACAACAGGCCGACCGGGCGCTGTGGTCCTGCGACCTTGTAGAGGCTCGAGACCTCGCCCTCGGCCTCGACCGCGCAATCGGCGGCGGGATAGACGGTGAAGTCCTGCATCGCCGGCCCATTGGCGCCGATCTTGTAGACCTTGCAATGATAATGGCCGGGCGGGGGAATGGGTCCATCGGCCATGGCGCGGTCAGGATCGAACAGCGCGCCGAGCGCGTCGATCTGCGCGCCGCGTCCGGCGGCACGCGCCTTGGCAAGGGCGGTGACCCAGCTCTCGCGCCAGGTGCGCAAGCGCTCGCGATCCGCATCGGTGACGACGCGGTGCCAGTCGGCGGGTGCCGGCGCGATTGCGACATGGCTGTCGCCGCGATGGCACGCGCCGAGCGACACGGCGGCGCATAAAGCGAGGGTAAGGGCTGTTCTGTTCACGCGACCGTTTTTCGTTGGGCAGTAACGCACTCTACGCCGTGCCGGGCGCGCTGGCCACGGCGATCAGGCAGCGGTCCACCCTCCATCGACCGAGAGATTGGCACCGGTGATCGATTTCGCCTCGTCGCGGCACAGGAACAGCGCGAGCGCGGCGACCTGTTCCGGCGTGACGAATTCCTTGGTCGGCTGGGCGGCGAGCAGCACGTCGTTCATCACCTGCTCGCGGGTCAGGCCGCGGGTCTTCATCGTGTCGGGGATCTGGCTCTCGACCAGCGGCGTCCAGACATAGCCGGGCGAGATGCAGTTGACGGTGATGCCGTCGGTCGCGGTTTCCAGCGCGATCGTCTTGGTCAGGCCGGCGATGCCGTGCTTGGCCATGACATAGGCGCTCTTGTTCGGGCTGGCGACGAGGCTGTGCGCCGAGGCGGTCGAGATGATGCGGCCCCATTTCGCCCCCTTCATCAGCGGCACGGCGGCCTGGATCAGGTACCAGGCCGAGGTGAGGTTGATCTTGATGATCGCCTCGAACTTGTCGGCCGGGAAATCCTCGATCGGCGCTACGTGCTGGATACCGGCATTGTTGACGATAATGTCGGGGCCGCCGAGCTCTTCATGGCAGCGCTTGACCATCGCCTGGATCTGCTCGGGCTTGGTCATGTCGGCGGCATCGTACAGCGCCTTGGCGCCGCTGGTCGCCGCGAGCGCGGCGCGCTCGGTCTCGATCGCGGCCGCGTCGCCGAAGCCGTTGATCACCACGCTCGCGCCCTCGGCGGCGAAGGCCTTGGCATAGGCCAGCCCGATGCCCGAGGTGGAACCGGTGACGATGGCGGTCTTGCCCTTGAGAAACATGGTCTACTCCGTGACGAGGGGTTGTGGACGGCGCACGAGATCGAACGACGCGCTGTGGCCGGTTTCGATATTGTTGGCGACGAGCTCGGCATTGGCCATGCTCTCGTCGACGGCGAGCCGGCCGGCGGCCCAATGTTCGCGCATCGTACGCGCCGAGAATTCGAAATCGCGGCTGCCGCCTTCCCAGGCATTGGCCCGGTAGATCAGCTGGACGAGATTGACCGGCTGCTCGGCGGCGCGGGCGGCGAGCGCGCGGACATCGGCGTCGTCCTGCAGCGCGGGCGGCAGCTTGGCGAGAACCTTGCGGATCGCCTCGCGTTCCTGGCGCAGTTTCATCACCTGCGCGGAGATTTGCCGCGTCCGGCTGGAGAAGCGGATTTCCTTCTCGCGCGCCATCACGTCCATGATCGTCTTCGGCCGCTCGGTCGCGGCGGCGAACAGATCGACCTGGAAGGCGAGCAGCGGCTCGGTCTGGTTGTCGAGGACATGGGTGAGCGGCGTGTTGGAGACGAGGCCGCCATCCCACCACAGCCGCCCGTCGATTTCGATCGGCGGGAGCCCCGGTGGCAAGGCGCCGGAGGCCATGATGTGTCGGGCGTCGATGCGCGTCTCGGTCGTGTCGAAATAGCTGAAATTGCCGCTCTCGACATCGACCGCGCCGACCGACAGCCGCACCGGCCCGTTGTTGAGCAAATCCCAGTCGACCAGCGCATCGAGCGTCTTGGCGAGCGGCGCCGAATCATAGAAGCTCAACGCACCCGGCGAGCCCGGCATGGCTATCAGCGGCGGCACCACGCGTGGGGTGAAGAAGCCCGGCACGCCAGCCGCCATGACGAAGCCCGCCGACCATTCGTGCAGCCATTCGCGCAGCTGATCATTGGGGAAGATCGGGAAGCTGGGCAGCGAACTCGACAGCGTCTCCCAGAATGTCGCGAGGCGCTCGACGCGCCGCTCGGGCGGGTTGCCCGCGACGATCGCGGCGTTGACCGCGCCGATTGAGATGCCCGCGACCCAATCGATCTCGATCCCGCTTGCCGCCAGTCCCTCGATCACCCCGGCCTGATAACTGCCGAGCGCGCCGCCGCCCTGGAGCACCAGCGCGACGCAATCGGGCAGCGGTAGCGCAGCCGCCTTGCGCCCTTTGCGTCCGTGGTGCGGGTGATCGATGTCGGCCATCGCCATCGCTCATGGCCCCGGGCGGCGCTGCGATCAACGGGCGTTTGGTGAAATCGCCGTCATCCGACTCATTCGCACGGTCTTGCAACCCCGCGCCGCGCCGCGCATTCATGCCCTGACGGTAAATGATCCTGCGGGGAGGATGCCATGCGGCTCGACGATTTCGATCCCAATATCGATGTGGAGGATCAACGCGGGCGCGGCGGCGGGCTGGGGCTCGGCGGCGGCGGCGGGATGCTGCTCGGGCTGTTGCCGCTGGTGTTCAGCCGCTTTGGCTGTGGCGGCGTGGCGGTGCTGTTGATCGTCTTCGCGGTGTTCGGCGGCGGGCTCAACCTGCTCGGCGGCGGGGGTGGGCAATTGTCGGCCCCGACCGCGCAGGTCGGCGCGCCGGGCGGCGCACAGGGCGGGCATGACACGCAATCGAGCTGCACGCTCAACGCGGCGAGCAAGGCGGCGTGCAACGCGCTGAGCTCGGCCGACAAGACCTGGGCGGCAATCTTCCAGCAATCGGGCGAGAGCTTTACCAAGCCGAAGCTGGTGTTCTACGGCGGCGAAGGCCAGTCGGGCTGCGGCGCGGCGCAGAGCGCGATGGGGCCGTTCTACTGCCCGCAGGATCGCGGCATCTATCTCGACACGAGCTTCTTCGACGAACTGGCCAATCGCTTCGGCGCCAAGGGCGATTTCGCGCAGGATTATGTCATCGCGCACGAATTCGGCCACCATATCCAGAATCTGCTCGGCACCTCCGACAAGGTCGCCTCGGCGCAGCGCCGCGCGAGCGAGACCGAAGGCAATGCGCTGTCGGTGCGGCTGGAGCTGCAGGCGGATTGCTTTGCCGGCGTGTGGGCGGCGAAGAACCGCGACCGGATGGAGCCGGGCGACCTCGAAGAGGGGATGACGGCGGCGCATGCGATCGGCGACGACACGCTGCAGCAGGAAACGCAGGGCAGGGTGATGCCCGACAGCTTCACCCACGGCACCTCGGCGCAGCGCATGGCGTGGTTGCGCAAGGGGCTCGAAACCGGCGACCCCGCGCAGTGCGATACCTTCAGTGGGGGGATCTGAGGCGGCGTTGCGGGTAAACGGTTAGCGTCAGACGAGTGTCGCAAGCCATGTCCTGGCTTGCTCCTCGGCAACCATGATTGTGTTTGCGTAACACCTCCTCGCTTCGACCGGTGCGCGGTCGTTAGAACCAGGAGCGACGCTCCTGCGACTCCTGACCGCTCACGGACCCTGAAACAAATTCAGGGTGACGGTTTGATTCGAGTGCTGGTCCCTGCTCAGACCTTGACCAGCATTTTTCCGGTATTACCGCCGGTGAACAGGCCAAGAAACGCATCGGGCATGGCGTCGAGGCCATCGAACATGGTCTCCTCGCTCTTGAGCTTGCCGGCCGCGAGCCAGCCGCCCATCTCCTGATAGAATTCGGCCGCACGGTGCATGTGGTCACTGACCAGCAGCCCGGTCATCCGGATCCGCATGCCGATCAGGCGGGCGAGATAGCGCAGTTCGGTCGGCTTGCCGTCATTGTAGATGTCGATCATGCCGCAAATCGCAAAGCGCGCATGGAGATTGCCGGTCGCCAGCGCGGCATCGAGATGCTCGCCGCCGACATTGTCGAAATAGACGTCGATGCCGTTCGGTGCGGCGGCCATCAGCTTCTTCACGACGCTGCCCGGCGCCTTGTAGTCGATGACATGGTCGGCGCCGAGCGACGACACCCAAGCGCATTTCTCCGCGCCGCCGGCCGAGCCGATCACCGTCATGCCGCGCGCCTTGGCGACCTGCACCACGGTCGAGCCGACCGCGCCCGCCGCGGCGGATACGAACACGACATCGCCCTCCTTCGCCTCGGCGACGGTCAGCAGGCCGAAATAGGCGGTCATGCCGGGCATGCCGAGCTGACCAAGAAACGCCTGGGGCGGCACGGCGAGCGGCGGCAGCTTCTGGACCTGGTTGGCCGGCAGCACGGCCTCGTCGCGCCAGCCGGCCATGTGCAATACCATGTCGCCGACCGCCACGTTCTCGGCGCGGCTCTCGACCACTTCGCCGACCGCGCCGCCCTGCATCGCCTCGCCGAGGGCGAAGGGCGGGGCATAGCTTTTCACGTCGTTCATCCGGCCGCGCATATAGGGATCGACCGACAGCCAGCGATTGGCGATGCGTACCTCGCCCTCGTTGAGCACCGCAACCGGCAGATCGATCATCGCGAAATCGGTATGAACCGGCATGCCGTGCGGGCGTGACTTAAGGCTCCATGCGCGTGCCATGTGCGACTCTCCTTTGAAGGTGTTTTCGAGGGAGCGGTATGGCGCAACGCGTCAAGCAACGCAAAGGGCGCGGCGATGCGAATGCGCGGGGTGTTCGGGTCGTGCAGAAAGTTGCGTGGCGGGCGGGAGAGCCAGTTGCATCGCCCGAAAAGGGAAGCTAGAGGCGTCGCTCCCGATGGGCTGTGCCCGTTGCGCCGTGGAGCGGGGCTGTAGCTCAGATGGGAGAGCGCTGCAATCGCACTGCAGAGGTCAGGGGTTCGATTCCCCTCAGCTCCACCAGGCGCCGCCTGTTCGCGCCCACGCTGTGGGTCGAGCATTGATCCTAGCCTCGACATGAGGCGCGCTGCGCTGAACCCGTCCCCCCTACCGTGATATCACGGAGCGTGATTCCACGCGATTGCCCGCTGCTGCGCGCGGTGTTCACAATGGAGCATGGTTAACGATGTCGCCGGTCGCTGCATGAAGCGACGCCTCCTCTATGCGTGCGCGGAAGCCTATGAGCCCGAGGGCGTGCCTGCGGCACGCGCGGTCGGCTGGCTGGAAGCGCCGATCATCATTCGCCGCACGTCCGAGATCGGCCGCAGCCTGACCGATCAAGCGCTGGTCGGCCGGGTGCGCGAAGGCGTCGTCGTCGCCATTCGCGGGTCGTTGACGCCGTTCGCCGGAGGCGGGCAGGATCGGCTGGCGGTGTTGCTCGACTGGCTCAACGACAGCCTGTCGATCTGCATCGAGGTGCCGCATTATGGCGGCGGCGTGCATCTCGGCTTCGCCGACGCGATGTCACGGCTGTGGGACGACGCCGGGGAAGAGTGCGACGCGAGCCCGGGCATCGGCAGCGCCATCCAGACGCTGCTCGATCGCAGTGCGACCGACGGCGCGGCGCGGCCGCATCTGTTCGTCACCGGCCACAGCAAGGGCGGGGCGCTCGCCAATCTCGCCGCCTATCGCGCCGCACGACTGCTGGCGTGGCGCGCCGTGCCGATCAGCGTCGCGACGATCGCCGCACCGCGCGTCGGCAATGCTGCCTTTGCGCGCGCCTATGCGGCCGAGCGCATTGCCTGCCTGCGCTATGAAATTTCCGCCGATATCGTCCCGCAACTGCCGCCCGGGCCGCAGACGCCGCCCTGGCTGAGCGCGCTGGCGCGCCGGCTGATCCCGCGACTGGCGCCGGGCGACTATCACCCCGTCGGGCTGCGCGTGGGAAGCGAGCGCACCGACGGGCCGGGGGCGACGGCGTGGATCGCACAGCTTGCGCGCGCGCTCAGCCTCGACGGGGTCGGGCCTGTACTGGGCTCGCCGGCGGCGCTGGCGGCGCATACGATTTCGCCGCAGTCGCTCTATGATCGCCTCGTCTGCACCGGCGAGGCGCACTGCGCCCACCGGTGATCACCGCCGCGACGGGCGCTCAGCGCGGCTTGCGGAAGCGCAGGATGAACTGGTCGGTCTTGCCGCGAATGCCGGTCTCGACGACCTTCAGCGTGTGATCGTCGGCGCCATGGCGGAGCAGGTCGCTCGCGCCGTCGAAACGGAAGCCGGCATGCTCGACCTCGCTGCGCACCACGCTGTCCTCGATACGGTGCAGCGTCGCGGTGACGGTGGCACCCGCGCCGGGCGCCGACTGATGATCGACGATCAGATAGATCCCGCCGGGCTTCAGTGCCTTGAAGGCGGCGGCGTTGATCAGCGCGGCGCCGTCGACATCGCCCTGCTTGTTGTTCTTGAAGTCGTGATAGTTGAGCGTCGTCCACACCATGTCGACCGGCGCGGGCACGTTGATTTCGCCGGGCTTGACCGGCACGACCGAGACGTTGGCATGGCTTGCCGCGATGTCGTTGAGCGCGGGCGAGGGGCGCCCGGCCATGGCGTAGATATGGCCGCGCGGGCCAACCAAGGCGCTGAGGATGCGGGTGAAATAGCCGCCGCCCGGGGCGAGCTCGGCGACCTGCGCGCCGGGCCGCAGCCTGGCAAAGGCGATCAGTTCGGCCGGCTTACGGTCGGCATCGCGGACGCGGTCGGCCTCCGGACGTGACGGGTCGGCGAGGATCGCGGCGAAGGGCGCCGCCGCGCCGGACGCCAGCGCCGTCGCACCGGCCATGACGATCCCAACAGCGAGCGTGGCTCGTACAATCGCTTTGCGCACCGGCATCTCCTCGGCATCGCCCGGCGCCGCGCCGGGACGGATCATGTCCGTCAACGCCATAGGCGATCAGGCGCGATGGGCAACGGTGCAGTTGGGCGCGAGGTCTTCAACCGTCCAGCACGGGTGCGCTTTTCCCGTCAGTGCCACCACACCAGCAGCGCAGCGATCAAGCCGATCGCGCCGGCAAGCGCCAGGCTGACGAGATGCAGCACCCAGCCATAGCTGCAGGGTGCGTTGGAGGCGTGAAAGCCGAGCATCCTCTTCTCCTGTGCTCGCGCTGCGGCGAGTCACGAGGAGAAGGTTATACCCGAATCGGCTTCAATCCAACAGCAATCTACTTGCCGGTGAGGGTCGCGGTCGCCGCGGTCAGCCGTGCGGCATAGTCCTCCAAAACCTTGGCGGTCCGCCCGGCATAGACATTGGCATCGTCGAAGCGGCGTTCCTCGATCGCCTCGCGCACGCCGGGCAGCGTCTTGGCACCGTAACCGGTGAAGCGGCCGGGCGCGTAGACGAGGTTTTTGTACCATGGCCGGCCGGGCAGGCCGCGCGCGTCGAGCAGCAGCTGGTCGATATCGCGCAACTGCACGTTGAGTTTCGCGCGCGCGGCGGGCGCGAGCTGGCCGCCCTTGTCGGCATAGGCGCTGTCATAGGCAGCGGCGGCGGTCTTGAGATGATCGACAGCGTCCTCGAGCGCGGCGAGTTCGAAATGCGGGGTGGTCGCCTCGGCCGCCGGCGCGCCGACGGGCTTGAGCGGATCGCTGGCGAGCCGGAAGGCATCGTCCGCGGTTAGCTTGGCACGGGTGCGGTCTTCGGCGCGACGATCCTCGGCGAGCTTCTTCACCTCGGCGAGATAGGTCGCGACGGTGTCGGCGAAATCGCCGAAGCGCATCGGCGGGGTGTCGGCATCGGCGACGCGCAGCACCAGCCGGCCGACCGTCTTCGACAGCGCCGCGCCATATTTGAGACCTGGATCGTCGAAGGTCGTCATGTGGTGGAAGCTGTCATAGACCGAGTGGTAGACGCCGCCGCTCTCGTCCTCGCCGCCATAGCCGATGTTGAGCGAGGGCAGGCCGAGATGCTGGAGATAGGCCGAATAGTCCGAGCCCGAGCCGAGCGGACCGATCGGCATGTCGCCGCCCTTTTCGGCTGCGGCGAGCGTGGCCTCGTTGGGGCGCCCGGTCTTGTCGAACGCGCCGACGCGCACCTTGGCGCGAAGCCGCTGCGCGACCGTCGCGCCGGTCTCGGGATCGATCACGTCGGCGGCGACGCCGTTGACGAGATGCTGGAAGTCGTGACTGCCCTCGGCGCTGAGGAATCCGCGGCCGTTGCCGTCGGTGTTGATGTAGATCACCGCCTTGGCCTGCAGCTCGGCGGCATGTTGTTCGGCCCATTCGGTCGAGCCGAGCAGCATCGGCTCCTCGGCATCCCAGCTGGCATAGACGATCGTCCGCTTGGGCCGCCATCCGCTCGCCCATAGCGCGCCGAGCGCCTTGGCCTCCGACATCATCGCGACATTGCCCGACAGCGGATCGGACGCGCCAAACACCCAGCCGTCATGATGGTTGCCGCGCAGCACCCATTCGTCGGGATGCTCGCTGCCCTTGAGCATCGCGATCACGTCATAGACCGGCTTGAGGCTCCAGTCGGACTTGACCGCGAGATGGACCTTCACCGTGCCGTCGCCGCCCATATGATAGGTCAGCGGGAGTGCGCCGTGCCATGGCTCGGGCGACACCGGCCCGCCGAGGCGCTCGAGCAATTTGGTCGCGTCGCGATAGGACATCGGCAGGACGGGAATCTTGAGGATCGTCTGGGCCTGCTCGCGCGTAAGGCGCTTGGCGCCGGCGGTTGCGCCGACACCCGGGGTCAACGGATCGCCGGGGTAGAGCGGCATGTCGGCAACCGAGCCGCGCTGGACGCCGTCGGCCGGGCGGGCTCCGCCCTTGGGGTAGACGTCGCTGTCATTGTAGCCGTCATCGGCCGGGTCGGAATAGATGATGCAGCCGATCGCGCCATGGTCCTGCGCCAGCTTCGGCTTGAGGCCGCGCCAGCCGACGCCGTAGCGCGCGATGACGATCTTGCCCTTCACGTCGATGCCGCGCCGCGCGAGCGCCTTGTAATCGTCCGGCATGCCGTAATTGACATAGACCAGGTCGGCGGTGACGTCGCCGTCACCCTGAAAGGCGACATAGGGCGGCAGCGCGCCGGCGGTATTGCCCGATGTATCGTCGCCGGCGACCGCCGGTTCCTGGCCGCCGAGCGTGATCTTCTCGGGCGCGACCATCTCGACGGTAGTCGAAATCGGTGTGGGATAGAGCACCTGGAAGGTCTCGATATGCGCGTCCCAGCCCCATTCCTTGAACTTGGCGAGCATGAAATCGGCATTGGCCTTGTCGTGCGGCGAGCCGACATGGTTGGGCGCCGATGCCATCGCCTTGAGCCATTCGAGCTGATCGGCTGAACTGATCCCGGCGTCTAACGCTGCCTCAACCGCGCGCGCCCCCTGCGGCGCCGCGCCGGATTGCGCCATCGTCGCCTGCGCCAGCGCGAGACCACATACCCCGGCAAGCGCCAGTTTCAGCTTCTTCATGTCGCATACCCCTTGTTCGGACCCGATGGCGCAGCATGCGACGCGCTCGCCCGCCGCGCAATCACTTCCCTTGGCGCGGTGGTTGCGGCATGGTTTTGGGCATGGCCGAACTGCTGCCCGCAATCCCCGCCGCGACGCTCGTGCTGTTCCGCGAACGCGGCGTTGCGCCCGAGCTGCTGATGGTCGAGCGCGCCAAGGCGATGGTCTTTGCCGGCGGCGCGCTTGTCTTTCCGGGCGGGCGGATCGACCCGGCCGATCATGCGCTTGCCGCCACGCTAGACGGCGATGCGGACGATCTGGCCGCGCGCATCGCGGCGATCCGCGAGACGATCGAGGAGGTCGGACTGCCGGTCGGGTTAGCGAGCATGCCCGATCGCGCCGCGCTGGAGCTGCTGCGCCGCACGCTCCATGGCGGGACCGGGCTGGGGCCGGCACTCGCGGCGGTGGGGTTGGCGCTCGACCCGGCGCCGCTGGTGCCGTTCGCGCGGTGGCGGCCGAACCATGCGCATCTGCGGATCTTCGATACGCGATTCTATCTTGCGCGATTGCCCGAGGACGCGCCCGAGCCTGTGGTCGACGATACCGAAAATGTCCGTGTTTTCTGGATGTCGGCGCAGGGCGTGCTCGACGAGGCCGATGCCGGGCGCGCGCGGATCATCTTCCCGACAAGGCGCAATCTCGAGCGCCTCGCGCGCTTCGACAGTTTCGACGCGGCAGCAGCGCATGCCGCGACCGTGCCACAGCGCACGGTGACGCCGTGGATGGAGGAGCGCGACGGGGAAACGCATCTCTGCATCCCCGACGATCTCGGTTATCCGGTCACCTCGGAAACCCTTGCCGCCGCCGAACGCGGCTGAGCTCGCGACGGCGGCGAGGACTCAGTGGGGCAGGGCGGTCGCCTCGACCTTTTCCACCCAGCGCGGGAAGAAGGCCGGCTGGCGGTTCGACCAGCCCGAGGCGGTTGCTGCCGCCTCGCTGATCGACTGCAGCAATTTGCGGCGTAGGTCGGGATGGAGATGCGGCAGCGCCGCCGCGGCGCAGAACGCCGCTGGGAGCCATGGCCGCACCTCGGCGCCGATCAGCCGCTCGTAAAGGAAGCGATAGGCCGAGAAGGTCGTCAACCGACCCTGGCCGAGATCGAAAGCGCTGAGCGTCGTCAGCGGGGCGATGAACGATTCGATCGCGTCGAGGCCGCTTTCGTCTGGGACCATCAGCCGCAGGTCAGGCAGTCTGACATAAAGGCGCGCCTGGGCACGGATGCTCGCCGCCTCGACGACGTCGCGCGACCAGCGCGCCATCGCATCGTCCCGGTCGAGCCCGATATCGAGCGACCGCCGCACATAACGTTGGGTCGCGGCGCTGAAGCCGGCGAATTCCTTCATCTCGGCCAAGGTCATCGGGCCATTTGCCGGTTTCGTACGAGAAGCCATTATCAACCCCACCCGCTAGAGTAACCAGGTGGGAGAGTGCGCCTCCACAGTTTACGCTATGGTTAACGCCCCCCTACCGGCAAATACGATGGGATCATTTTTTCTGCTGCGACGCAACAAAGGTTGCGACGAGCGGAAGGGGCGGGTCGAAAAAAGTTCACCCGGTGCGGCAGTTGCGCAACAATCGTCGGTCGGCCCCACCTGAGCCGCCGGGCGCAGCTATGGCAGCTTGCGGCGCGCCTCGGCTTCGGCATCATAGCCCGACGAAGCGGGTGGCAGTTGGGGGTGAACCGGCTGTGTCGCGGCAGGAGGGTCGGACGCATCCATCGATTCATCGAGAGCATTGTCGAGCCGGGCTTCCGCGCTCTCCGGGTTCTTCTCGAGCCGCGCGGCGATCGACTCGTCCTGTCCCGCATCCTGGCGAGGGTGATGGATATGCTCCGCGTCGTCCGTCGTCTTGGCGGCAGGATCGATCTTCTTTTCGTCGGTCATGTGACTCTCCCGTTCGCCTGATCAAACGAGCGAAGCGGCGCGGGCGTTCCATCGGGATCATCGAGTCGGGTGACCTTCACGCGTTGCTCGATCAGCTGTGCGGTGCCGAACACGGTCATGAAGGCGATGTCGGTGGCGTCGCGACCGACCGCGACGCGGGCAATTTCGTCAGCGTGCGCCATGCCGGTCGCGTCGACCAGGTGCCAGGCGCCGGCGAGCCACAATTCGGTGACGGCGTGGAAATCGGGCGGATCGACGCCCGGGGCATAAGCGGCGACGCAGCGTGCCGGGATGCCGCCGGCGCGTGCCAGTGCGACGAGCAGATGGGCATAGTCGCGGCACACGCCGCGGCGCGAGGCGAAGGTTTCCAGCGCGGTCGTCAGGCCATTGCTGGCGCCCGCGGCATAGTCGAGATTGCTGCGCACCCAGTCACGCAGCGCCGCAGCGAGCGGACCGCCCGCAAGGTCGCCGAATTCGCGATGCACGAACCCTTCGAAGCGCTCGGATTCGCAATAACGGCTGGGCAGCAAATAGGGCACCGCGTCGGCCGGCAGGTCGTGCGGGGCGGTCGCCGCCAGGCGCGCGATGTCGTGCGCCGGTCGATCGATATCGACGATGCCTCGATATTCGGCGCGCAGATGGTCGGTGCCCTGCGCCCAGCAGCGCTGCCCGACCCCGTCGAGGCCCGGCTGCGCGGTGATCGGCTTGTCCGAGAAGACCCGCAGATCCTGCATCACCAGCTTCTGGTCGGCCATGGCCGCCGCCTCGACGAGCAACAGCACGTCGGCTTCACCATCGATATCATAGGCAAGCGTGACGTCGATCGCGAGGCGCATGGCAGTTCCAGCTGGAAGATAAGAAAAGGCCCGGCAGGTTTCCCCACCGGGCCCGAAGCCTAAGCGTTGCCGCCCGGGCTTAGTTCCGCGAACTGCCGAACATGCGCAGCAGGAACATGAACATGTTGATGAAGTCGAGATAGAGCGTTGTCGCGGACATGATCGCGGCACGCGGCTCAGCCGCCGTCCCGGCGACATAGGCGTACATGCTCTTGGTGCGCTGCGTGTCATACGCCGTCAGCCCGGCGAAGATCAGCACGCCGACCAGGTTGATCGCGAGCGAGAACGCGCTCGACTGCAGCCAAAGGTTGAGCAGCATCGCCACGACGAGCCCGATGACGCCCATGATCAGGAAGGTCCCGATCGGGCCGAGGTCGCGCTTGGTGGTGTATCCGTAGAGGCTCAGGCCCGCGAAGGACGCTGCCGAGGCGAAGAACGCCTGGGCGATCGAGTTGCCCGAATAGACGAGGAAGATGCTCGACAGCGACAGGCCCATCACGACCGCAAAGCCCCAGAACAAGGCCTGCAGCGTGGCATCGGACATGCGCGACAGGCCCATGTTCATGGCGATGATGAAGCCGAGCGGTGCGAACATGATGACATAGCGCAGAATGCCGCCACCCATCAGGATGTGCGCGGCCGGCGAATTCTCGCCGCCCCAGGCGAAGAACATCGCGACGAGGCCGCTCAGCAGCACCGCCGAGGTCATGTAATTATAGACCGACAGCATGTAGCGGCGCAGGCCGACATCATAGGCTGCGGTGCGCGCATCCGTCGGCGAGAACGCGGTGGCGTTCGGCTGCGGATCGGACCAGTTGGCCATTGCGAAAAACTCCTCTGGCCGGCGCTGCGCCGGATTGCCCGAATATCGTCGTTCCCGGAGGGCATTTCAAGCATTTCCGGTGGAATGCCCATCGATGGCTGACAGTGCTACCGGTTGCGCTAGGATGACGGGATGCACCGCCTGTTCGTCGCGCTCCGCCCGCCACCTGCAATCCGCCGCGATCTCGGCGCCGTGATGGCCGGCGTGCCCGGCGCGCGCTGGCAGGATGACGAGCAGCTCCACATCACCTTGCGCTTCATCGGCGATGTCGACCGCCGCGTCGGCGAGGACATCGCCGTGGCGCTCGGTCAGCTCCACGCCGCGCCTGTCGAGGTTGCGCTGGCCGGCGTCGGAGCGTTTGACAAGGACGGTCGGGTCAATGCGCTGTGGGCTGGTCTAATGCCGCATGAGGGGTTGATCGCGCTCCACCGCAAGGTCGATCACGCGCTGGTCCGCGCCGGTCTTTTGCCCGAGGGGCGCGCCTATCTCCCGCATGTCACCGTCGCGCGGCTGCCGCGATCGATGGGCGCGGGGATCGAGATCGGGCGCTGGCGCGCCGACCATGCCGGGCTGACGAGCGCGCCGTTCACGCTGACCCATCTTTATCTGTTCGAGAGCAGCCTCGGCACCGGCGGCGCACGATACGAGGCGATCGAGCGCTGGGCGCTCGGCTGAGCCGAAAGCGCTTTCTATGCCGCGAACGGCCCGCTAGCCTGCGCGCATAAGAATGATGGGAGAGAGCGGCATGGCGAGCAATCCGGCGGGGGGACCCGCGCGTGCGCCGGCCTATGCCTGGTACGTTCTGGCGATCCTGTTCCTCGTCTATGTGCTCAATTTCGTCGATCGCCAGATCATCTCGATCCTCGCCGAAGACATCAAGCGCGACCTGCATCTCAAGGACGAGGATCTCGGCTTTCTCTACGGCACGGCGTTCGGCGTGTTCTATTCGCTGTTCGGCATCCCGCTCGGCCGGCTTGCGGACAACTGGCACCGCGTGCGCCTGATGACGATCGGGCTGGCGCTGTGGTCGACGATGACCGCCGTCTCGGGGCTGTCGCGCAGCGGCGCGATGCTCGCCTGCGCGCGGGTCGGGGTAGGGATTGGCGAGGCGACGGCGAGCCCGAGCGCCTATTCGCTGATCTCCGACTGGTTCCCGCGGCGGCTGCGCGCGACCGCGCTCGCCATCTATTCGGCCGGGCTTTATGTCGGCGGTGGCCTGTCGCTCGGCATTGGCGGGCTGATCGTCAAGCGCTGGAACGATGCTTATCCCCTTGGCGGGCCCTTCGGTCTGCACGGATGGCAGGCGGCGTTTCTCATCGTCGGCATCCCCGGTCTAATCGTCGCGCTGTGGATCGCGACGCTGCGCGAGCCGATCCGCGGCGCGTCGGAGGGGCTGGAGCCGCCGCTGCCGCATCCGGCGCCGTTTCGCGCGTTCCTCGCCGATCTGCTGACGATCCTCCCGCCGCTGACGCTGATCGGCGCGGCGCGGGGCGGCGCGCGCGCGCTGCTCACCAACCTCGTCGGGCTGGCCCTGGTGATTGCTGTCGTCGCGGTGCTGCATCACTTCGGTGAGCCCTTGCCGCAATGGATCGCGATCGGCATCGGTGTCTATGCGGTGTTTTCCTGGGCGAGCGCGCTCAAGCGCCGCGACCCGCCGACCTTCGCGCTGATCGTCGGCACGCCGGCGTTTTTGTGCACGGTCGTCGCTTATGGCCTCAATGCCTTCATGGCCTATGCCGTAAGCTTCTGGGCCGCACCCTATGCGATCCGCGTCATGCACATGGCGCCCCAAAAGGCCGGTGCATTGATCGGCAGCACGGGCGCGCTGGCCGGCTTTCTGGGCGTCACGATGGGCGGAATTGTCGCGGATCGCCTGCGGCGGCGCCATCCCGCCGGGCGGTTGTGGGTGGTGATGTTCGGGGCGATCGCGCCCATTCCGGGCGTGATCATCGCCTTTACCACACTCGATCCAACGGTGTTCGTCGTCGCCTTCTTCGCGTCATCGGTGCTTGCCAGCGGCGCGCTCGGCGCGGCGGCGGCGACGACGCAGGATCTGGTGCTGCCGCGCATGCGCGGCACCGCGACCGCGACCTTCTTCATCGGGACGACGCTGCTCGGGCTGGCGATGGGGCCGTATCTCGCGGGGCGCATTTCAACGCTTACGGGTAGCCTCTCGGTCGGCATGTTGTCGCTGCTCGCCGCCGCGCCAATTACCATCGCTGCGGGAGTCGCGGCATCGTTCCTCGTTCCGGCCGCGGAAAAGTCGCGCGAGGCTCGCGCGCGCAGCGCCGGCGAGCCGATCTGACACATACAAATAAGGCGCGCCGTGCGCGCGGTAAGTACTGCTCCTAATCTTAGCTTAATCACTTGTGGATTACTTTCTCCGACCTAAGACCGGAGTCAGACATGTTCGCAGCCGAGATCAGGATAGTTCCGCAAGGCGACACGACCTTCGCGCCCAACGACGCGCGACGCGAGGACCGCTCGCAAGTCGTCGTGCCGGGACGGATCAACGATCTGGGCGCGCGCAGCCTGTGTCGCGTTGCTGACCTCTCGGTCTCGGGCGCGCGCCTTGAAACGCACGCTTGTCTGACGGCGGGAAGCTCGGTGATGATAACCTTGCCGGGGCAGAAGCCGCGACCGGCAACGGTCGTCTGGGCTGAAGATTTCATTGCCGGTTGCGAATTTGCCACGCCGCTCGCACAGGATCTGCTCGATCTGCTCGTCGCGATGTATCGCTTCACCCCGGCAGACCCCGCGCTGCTGCAGCGCTCGAACTAGGCCAGGTCAGGACGCGCCGAACACGCCGCAGGCGATCCGCGCGCCGCTGTTGCCCGAAGGATCGGTCATCAGGTCGTCCCGACCAGCATGGACGACCATTGCCGAGCCGTCCGCATCGAGCAATCCCGCCATCGTCGCGCCCGGAAGGGTAACGCCGATCGCGCCGCGGCCGTCACTGCCGATCACGAGGTTGGGCATGTCGCCCTCATGCGGCCCGGCCGGATTCATCGATCCATGCTTCATGCCGGTCGGGTTCCAGTGACCACCGGCGCTCGCGAAATCTGTCGGATCGCAGCGTCCGAGGGTGTGAATGTGTGCGCCGTGCGTGCCCGCCGGCATACCGTGCACGTCGATCGTGATGCGCAGGCCGCCCGCGACTTCGGTCGCTGTGGCGCGTCCGACATCTTTGCCAGCCGCGCTGTGCAGCGTTGCCACCGCGACGGCGCCGCCGGCCACGGGAGCACCGGTTTTCATCTCATGCTCGTTACAGCCGGCAAGGCCGAGCAGCGTCAGCCCAGCGAACATCATGGTCGTTCCGCGCATGCCCATCTCCTGTGAATCGCTCATGCGATGCTGGGTCGGAAACCATCCGCGTGCAAGCATGTTCCGGCAACGATCCGGCGCTTCGCTACATATCGGCGCCCAGCGGCGTCAGACGAAGCCGAGATTTGTCGTAGAGGCGTTGTAGTTGCCGATGTTCGGCAGGACGGTCGGCATGTTGCCGCTGCTGACGCCGAACCAGCTTGCCAGCGTCGCGGCATATTGGTCGACGGCGATCGTTGGCAGCAGGCGGCCCTGGCCGACATCGTCGGGGGTGTTGTTGCCGATCGCCGGCGGGGTGCCATAGAATTTCTGGCCGTTGACGGCGCCGCCCATCACGAAGTGCATGCTGCCCCAGCCATGGTCTGAGCCATCGTCGTTGGATTGCAGCGTGCGGCCGAAATCCGATCCCGTGAAGGTCGTCACCTTGTCGGCGATGCCGAGCGCGACGGTGGTGTCGTAGAATGCCTTCATCGCATTGGCGACGAGCGCGGTTTGCGTCGGGTGCTGCGTCGCCAGCAGATCGTGCATGTCGAACCCGCCCAGCGAGACGAAGAACACCTGACGTTTGGCACCCAGTTCCGACGAGACCGAGATCAGCCGTGCGACGATTTTGAGCTGATCGGCAAGACTGTTGCCGCTCGGGAACAGCGGGAAATTGGCCGCCGGTGCCCCCGCCAGCGCGGTGGTCACCTGGGTGTAGAGGTCGAGCGAGCGCTTGCTGACCTTGGCATGCTCATTGGCGAGCAGATGAGCGTTCGATCCGCCCATCAGGCTACGCAGCGTGCTCAGCGCGGTGGTCGATCCGAACACGGTGCTGCCATTGCCGAGCAGCGGGATCGGGCCGCTGGTGCTGACCGAATATTGGATCGCGGCCTTGCCGGTAAGGAAGACGGCATTGCCGCTGGCATTGACGCAGGTCAGCGTCGCGGTGCCATTGCCGCTCTGGAGCAGGTCGCCGATCCGGCCGCCCCAGCCCGAACTTGCGCCTTCCGGGCTCGATGCCTGCCAATAGCTTTGCTGGTCGTTATGGCTGAACAGCTTGGGCGGCAGCTTGACCGAATTGGCGGTGTACTGCGCCTTGGTCGTCGGCATGACGAGCGTGCCGACATTGAGCACCACCGCCATCTTGCCCGCCGAGAAGAGCGGCACCAGCGGCGCCATGGTCGGGGCGAGCGCATATTGGCGGCCGCCGGCCAGCGCCGCGGTCGGGGTCAGCACGGTCGCGGCAAGCGCTGCCCGATCGAGCGCCAGATTGGACCGCGCCGCCTTGTAGAGGTCGTAGCTCGGCTGGTCATAAGGCGGCAGCGTGTTGGCGTAGTCGTTGCCGCCATAGAGAAACACGCAGACCAGCGCCTTATAGTCGGTGGCCGTCGCGGCGGCGGCCTCGCCGATCGCAGCGAGACTGGTAACGAAGGGCGTCGCGGTGCCGGCGAGGCCGAGCGCGGCGCTCCGCTTGAGAAAGGCGCGGCGTGACTGCTCGTTGCTCATCGCGCGTCCTCGCTTACTTCAGCGTCAGATAGTCGGGCGACGCCATGGTCAGCAGGATGGCGGTGCCCACCCTGTTGCCCGGGCCATTGGTGCCGGTGAAGGAAATGCTGTCGATCGTCGCCTTGATCGCGCTGACCGTCGCCGCGCTCAACTGCCCCGCCGCGACCAGCAGATTGACCTGGTCGATCAGCGCCTGGCTGTCGTTCGCCAGCGTCGCGATCGCCGCATAATCGGCCTTGGTGTCGCCGGCGCCGTTCGCGATCAGCGTCTGCAGATAATTGACATAGGCCACCACGCTCAGCTCGTTGGTGATCTGGAATTCCGGTGCGACCAGCCCCGCGCTGGATATCGCGCTATTGGGCGGCGAGTAGCCGGGGCGGAAGAAGTTGAACACGCTGCTGCTCCGTCCCGGCGATTCCGCTAGTCGCGTACTCGAACTGCTCGTGTCGCCGAACGCCCAGGCGTTGGACGGGCTGGTGGCGCCGAAGGCGCGCGCCCAGCCGGTCACCCGCGTGATCGGCTCGCGCAGCTTGCCGGTGGTGGTGCTGGTCAGCCCGGCGTCGCCGCGCGCCTCGCTGTCGAGCAGCACGGCGCGGATCACCGCCTTCATGTCGCCGCGCGTGCCCGAACCATTGTCGGCGAAGGCCGCCGCGACGCGCGACACATAAGCGGGCGAGGGGTTGCTCGTCACCAGCTTCTGGATGAGCTGTTTGGCGAAGAAGGGCGGCACATTGGGATGGGCGAAGATCGTGTCGAGCGCGGTCTTGATCGCCGCCATGCCGCCGCCGCTGACCGAGGTGCCGAGGAAGCTCGCCGATCCGGTCTCGTTCAGCGACGCGTTCATCACCAACGGCAAGCGGTAACGATCGGGCGTGGTGCTCGTGCTGTTGGCCAGCGACAGCCCGGTGAACACGCGGGCGAGCCCCGAAACATCGGCCTGGACATAGGTCTCGATCGGGTTGCCGGCGGACAGCTTGTCGGTGCCGTCCATGTTGAGCTGGTACAGGCCGAGCGTGAACAGCTGCATCAGTTCGCGTGCGTAATTTTCATCGGGCACCGCGCCGGTCGCGCTGCTGGCCTTGCGATTGCCGAGAAAGGTCAGATACGACGCCATCGCTGCGTTGGTGGTGATCGCATCGAGCAAGCTGCGGAAATTGCCGAACGCATTCTCGAGCAGCACATCCATATAGGCGGCCGCCGCGAACTGCCTCCAGTTGAGGTTGATGCCGGCGATCCCGACGACCATGATTTCCGACAGCGCGAAGCCGACGCGCTGGCGCAACTGGTCGGGCTCGACGATCAGCTGGCGCCACATCGTCGGGTCGAAGCCGGTTTCGCTGTTGATATAGGTGCTCGCCGAATAACCCTGCGCGACCAGCCAGTCCCAGTGCGCGGTGGCGCGGGGCAGGGCGAACTGTGCGCTCAGCCAGCCGTCGAAACTCCTGGTCTGGACGTCGGCGATCATCGCATCGGTCGCGCCCATCGTCGCCTGGGCAAGGAAGCGGCTCGCCTGCACCTTGGTGATCGCGGCCGAGGTCGGCGCCGGCGTCGGCGTTGGGGAGGGCGCCGATGTGCCGCCCCCGCCGGAGCAGGCGGCGAGCGCGACCATCGGCGTGAGCGCGGCGGCGATGGCGATCGCGCTGGTCCCGCTGCCGCGTCCGCGCTCGGCAACCGGATCGGATGTGGTCGCCTGTTCGCTCGGGATCGTGTCGGTGGTCACATCATTCCCCCGCAGGCGCCGGGTCGCCTGATCGATACTGTCTCGCGCTGCCGGGGCGTATCAGGCTCCGCGCCGCCCGGCCAGCGTTCGACATGCTTAGCCCGGGGTAAATCGACCGACCGTCGATGATCTCCGCCATGTTGCCGGCAGTGACCTATCGATCTACAACAGTCGGCGTTCAATCGAAGATTTTGGGGGGAAGCATGAAGCGTCGCTTGCTGGCCTTGGCCGTGTCGGGTCTCCTGTCATCATCAGCGCTGGCGCAGACGCCAGTCGACCAGCTGGCCAAGCCGCCGGCCGATGCGCGTCACTTCATCATCGAATCGACCGGCGGCAAGCATGGTGATTCGTGGAGCTGGACGCTGCCCGACGGCACGCGGATGGCGCGCGAGAGCATGAACCTGCGCGGCCAGGTGTGGGAGATCGACTATCGCGGCGTGCCCGGCAGCGACGGTATGCCGGCCGAGATCGCGATCCACGGCGTGACGCCGACGGGCGATGCGGGCGAGACCTTTATGGTCAGCGGCGGCAAGGCGCAGTGGAAGAGCCAGATCGATGCCGGCAGCGCGGCCTATACCGCGCCGGGCTTCTACGCGACCGTCGGCGGCCCGATGGACACCAACGCCTGGTTCCTCGAACGCCTGCTGGCGAGCCCAGGCAAGTCGCTCCGCCTGCTGCCGGGTGGCGAGGCGCACGCGACTAAGATGACGACCCTGGCGGTCGGCTCCGGCGCGGCGCAGCAGACCGTGACCCTGTGGTCGGTCAGTGGCGTCAGCACGACGCCGCTGCCGATCTGGGCCGACGCGCAAGGCAAGTTCTTCGGCGTGACGAGCGGGATCGCCTGGCTGCCCGAAGCCTATGCCGGCGAGATGCAGCGCATGGAGGCGGCGCAGGTCGCGGCGATGGCCGCGCAGGCGCCGATCATCGCGCAAACGCTCGTCACCGTGCCCAAGGGCGCCGTCGCCTTCACCCATGTCCGGCTGTTCGATGCCGACGGCCTGCGCTTTCTCGACGACCAGAGCGTGGTGGTCAGCAAGGGCGTGATCACCGCGGTCGGCGCGGCGCGCAGCGTCCGCGTGCCCGCCGGCGCGCGCGTTATCGACGGCAAGGGCATGACGCTGGTGCCGGGCCTGTGGGATTGCCACATGCATATCGGCGACGATTATACCGGGCCGCAGGAACTGTCGCTCGGCGTCACATCGGTGCGTGATCCCGGCAACAACGACCAGCTGACGATCGAGCGGCGGACCCGCGTCGCCGCCGGCCAGCTGTTGTTCCCGCACGTCTATCCGTCGTCACTGATCGACGGCAAGGGCCCCTATACCGCGCAGGTCGCCAATGTCGCGACGAGCCAGGACGAGGCGATCGCGCTGGTGCGCAAGGCCAAGGCCAATGGCTTCACCGGGGTGAAATTCTACGGCACCTTCAATCCGGCGTGGCTGCCCGCGACGATCGCCGAGGCGCACAAGCTCGGCATCCACGTCCATGGCCACATCCCCGCCGGCATCCGCACCTCGACCGCGATCGCCGACGGTTATGACGAGGTCACCCACATCAACTGGATCATGATGGAGGCGATGCCCGACAGCGTGTTGCCGACCGACAATGGCATTGGCCGCTTCGAGGCGCCGGGGCGCTATGCCAAGGATGTCGATCTCGACGGCCCGGCGCTCAAAGGGCTGATCGCGACGATGGCGCAGCGCCACATCTATTCCGACCCGACGATGGTCGCCTTCGAAGGGCTCTACGTGCCCGAAAATGGCGAACTGTCGCCGTCCTATGCGCCGTTCGTCGGCACCATGCCGCCGACCACCGAACGCGGTTTCCGCGCCGGCGGCTTTGCCGTGCCCAAGGATCTGACGCGTGCGGATTACCGCGCAAGCTGGGCCAAGATGGTCGCGTTGCTCGGCAAAATGCACAAGGCCGGCGTGCCGATCGTCGCCGGCACCGACGGCTCGGGGATCGAGATCATCCATGAGCTCGAAATCTATCGCGAGGCAGGATTCTCCGCGGCCGAAGCGCTTGCTGCCGCTACGATCGTGCCGGCGCGGCTCGTCGGGCAGGATCACCACACTGGCTCGATCAAGGTCGGTAAGACAGCCGATCTCGTTCTCGTGCAGGGCGATCCGTCGCAGCGCATCGGCGACCTACGCCAGACGCGCCTGGTGATGCTCGATGGCAAGCTGCTCGATGCTGATGCGCTGCGCCGCGCGGCGGGCTTTTCGGGACGGCCGAAATAACGCGCGTGGCGAAGGGATAGACAGGGGTGCAGCTGCGCCTGCTCGAATATTTCGTCGCGCTGGCGCGCGAGGGGCATTTTGCGCGCGCGGCGGAGGCGTGTCACGTCACCCAGCCGACGCTGTCGGCGGGCATCGCCGCGCTCGAGCAGCAGCTCGGCAAGCGGCTGGTCGAGCGCGACCGGCGCTATATCGGGCTGACGCCGGAGGGGCGCGCGGCGCTGCCCTGGGCGCAGCAGGCGATCGCGATGATCGACGGTGTCCATCACGCCACCGAAACCGCGCGTGGCCCGTTGCACGGCACGTTGCGGCTCGGCGCGATCCCCGCCGCGATGCCGGCGGTCGGGCATTTCGCGCGGGCGCTGACGGCGGCGAACCCGGCGCTGACGCTGTCGGTGCGATCGCTGACCTCGCGCGAGATCGAGCGTGCGCTCGCAGCGTTCGAGCTCGATGCCGGGCTGACCTATCTCGATCACGAACCGCCGGCGCAGGTCATCGCCGTGCCGCTCTATGCCGAGCGGGCGATGTTCGTCGCGCGCGTCGGCAAGGGTTTTGACCCGCACGGCGCGGTGGCGTGGGACGAGGTGCTGGCGCAGCCCTTGTGCCTGCTGCACGAGGGCATGCAGAACAGGCGGATCTTCGACGCCAATCTCGCGGCGCGAGGGCTTGCGGTGCACCCCGTGGCGACGGCGGATTCCTATGTCGCGCTGCTGGCGATGGTCGAGGCGGGCGGTTTCGCGACGATCGTGCCGCAAGGCTATGCCGCGCTGATCCCCGGCGATAGCTGGGCGCGGATCCTGCCCTTTGCCGAGCCCTTTGCGGCGAGCCGGGTCGGGCTGGTCGTGCTCGATCGTCGGCCAACGAGCCCGCTCGCGCAGGTGGCATTGGCAGCGGCGCATCGCATCGAACTGCCGGAGACGTTCAGCCCGCTCTGATAGACATTATCTATCAAGCATTGCGATTGTCGATTTGACCTCGTTGCGGGCGGCTGGCCTAGCATGATGCCCGATGAGCACGACGACACAAGAACGCGTGCCTTTGCCGACGGGCGAGGTGCCAGAATATGCCGAGGCAATCAGCCGCCATTTGTCCGGCGGCGACACGCGCGGCGCGTTGCTGCCGCTGCTTCATGCGCTGCAGGAGGAGTTTGGCCATCTCGATGATGCGATGGTCCCGCAGGTCGCCGAGGCGCTGAACCTCAGCCGCGCCGATGTGCACGGCGTCATCACCTTCTATCATGATTTTCGCCGCCAACCGGCCGGGCGGCATGTCGTACGGCTGTGCCGCGCCGAAAGCTGCCAGGCACGCGGCGGCGCGGCGATCGAGCGCGCGGCGGTCGATCGGCTCGGCGTGGCGATGGGCGCGACGCGCGGTGACGGGCAGGTCAGCCTCGAACCGGTCTATTGTCTCGGCTTGTGCGCCACCGGCCCCAATGCGCTGGTCGATGGCGTGCCGGTATCGCGCATCGACGCCGCCGCGCTCGACCGCATCGTCAAGCAGGTCGGCGCATGACGCGGGTCTATGTCAGCCGCGATATGGCGTCGGTCGCACTCGGCGCCGACGCGGTCGCTGCGGCGCTGGCGGCGGCGGGTGCGGATGTGGTGCGGACTGGTAGCCACGGCCTGTTCCGCATCGAACCGTTGGTCGAGGTCGAGACCGACGAGGGACGGATCGCCTATGGGCCGGTCGCGGCGAACGAGGTCAACGCGGTGCTCGACGGCAGCCACCCGAACCGGCTCGGTCGGCTTGCCGATCTGCCGTTTTTCGCCAGCCAGCAGCGCTTCACCTTCGCGCGCTGCGGCGTGATCGATCCGCTCGATCTCGACGATTATGCGGCGCATGGTGGCTGGGTGGGGCTCGACGCGGCGCTGGCGCTGACGCCGGCCGATGTGGTGGCCCAGGTCAGGGACAGCGGGTTGCGCGGACGCGGCGGGGCAGGGTTCCCGACCGGCATCAAATGGCAAACCGTGCTCGATGCCAAGGCGCCCGAGAAGTTCATCATCTGCAATGCCGATGAGGGTGACAGCGGCACCTTTGCCGATCGGCTGTTGATGGAAGGCGATCCCTATTGCCTGATCGAGGGCATGGCGATCGCCGCGCATGCCGTCGGCGCCGGACATGGCTATGTCTATATCCGCTCCGAATATCCCTTCGCGGTGGCGACGATGCGCGCCGCGATCGAGCGTTCGGCGGCGCGGGTCGCACCCTTTACGCTCGAGGTGCGCGTCGGCGCTGGCGCCTATGTCTGCGGCGAGGAAACCGCCTTGCTCGAATCGATCGAGGGCAAGCGCGGCCAGGTCCGCGCCAAGCCGCCACTGCCGGCGATCGCCGGGCTGTTCGGCCGCCCGACGGTGATCAACAATGCGCTCAGCCTCGCAGCGGTCCCCTTCATTCTCGCCGAGGGCGCTGAAGCCTATGCGGCGGTCGGTTTCGGCCGCTCGCGCGGCACGATCCCGGTGCAACTCGCCGGCAACATCCGCAATGGCGGGCTGTATGAGATCGGCTTCGGCATCACGCTGGGCGAACTGGTCGAGACGATCGGCGGCGGCACCGAGAGTGGCCGGCCGGTGCGTGCGGTACAGGTCGGCGGGCCGCTCGGCGCCTATTTCCCGCCATCGATGTTCCACCTGCCGTTCGACTATGAGGCGTTCACCGCGGCGGGCGGGCTGATCGGCCATGCCGGGATCACGGTGTTCGACGACAGCGTCGACATGGCGCACATGGCGCGCTTCGCGATGGAGTTCTGCGCGGTCGAAAGCTGCGGCAAATGCACCCCGTGCCGCATCGGCTCGACCCGCGGCGTCGAGACCGTCGACCGTATCATTTCTGGGTATGGGGCGGGCCAGGACGTCGCGGGGGAACTCGAGATCCTGCGCGATCTCTGCGAGACGATGAAATATGGCTCGCTCTGCGCCCTGGGCGGGTTCACCCCCTATCCGGTGCTCAGCGCGCTCGATCATTTCCCCGAGGATTTTGGCGGGGCGCCGGTCGCCCTCGCAGCGGAGTAGCGACATGGCGTGGCGCGGCGAGATCGATCTGGGGACGCGGCCGGTGGCGAGCGAGAGACAGGTCACGCTCAGCATCGACGGGCAGGACGTCACTGTTCCCGCAGGAACCTCGCTGATCCGCGCCGCCGCCTTGCTCGGCACCAACATTCCCAAGCTGTGCGCGACCGATAGTCTCGAAGCCTTCGGTTCGTGCCGGCTGTGCCTGGTCGAGATCGAGGGCCGGGCGGGTTATCCCGCCTCGTGCACCACCCCGGTCGCGCCGGGCATGGTCGTGCGGACCCAGACCGACAAGCTCAAAAAGCTGCGCCGCGGGGTGATGGAACTCTACATCTCCGACCATCCGCTCGATTGCCTGACCTGCGCGGCGAATGGCGACTGCGAATTGCAGGACCAGGCCGGCGCGGTCGGCCTGCGCGAGGTGCGTTATGGCGCCGGGGCGAATCATCTCGGCAAGCCCAAGGATACCTCCAACCCCTATTTCGATTTCGACCCGTCGAAATGCATCGTCTGCTCGCGCTGCGTGCGCGCCTGCGACGAGGTGCAGGGCACCTTCGCGCTGACGATCGACGGCATGGGTTTCGCCAGCAAGGTCGCCGCGAGCCAGGCGGAGGATTTCTTCTCCAGCGAATGCGTCTCGTGCGGCGCCTGCGTCCAGGCCTGCCCGACCGCGACTCTGGTCGAAAAGAAGGTCGCCGAGATCGGCACGCCCGACCGCGCGGTCGTCACCACCTGCGCCTATTGCGGCGTCGGCTGCACCTTCCGCGCCGAGATGCGCGGCGAGGAACTGGTGCGGATGGTGCCGTGGAAGGACGGCAAGGCTAATCGCGGCCATAGCTGCGTCAAGGGCCGCTTCGCCTGGGGTTATGCCCAGCACAAGGAACGCATCCTTTCGCCGATGATCCGTGCGTCGATCGACGAGCCATGGCGCGAAGTGAGCTGGGACGAGGCGATTCGCTACACCGCGTCCGAGTTCCGCCGCATCCAGGACAAATATGGCCAGCGCTCGGTCGGTGGCATCACCTCAAGCCGCTGCACCAATGAGGAAACCTTCCTCGTCCAGAAGCTGGTCCGCGCCGGCTTCGGAAATAACAATGTAGATACCTGCGCGCGCGTCTGTCACTCGCCGACTGGCTATGGTCTCAAGACGACCTTCGGCACCTCTGCCGGCACGCAGGATTTCGACAGCGTCGAGCATAGCGATGTCGTGCTGATTATCGGCGCCAACCCCACCGACGGCCACCCGGTGTTCGCCAGCCGGCTGAAGCGGCGACTGCGTCAGGGCGCCAAACTGATCGTCGTCGACCCGCGCCGCACCGATATCGTGCGTAGCCCGCACGTTGCCGCCGAACATCATCTCGCGCTGCGGCCCGGCACCAATGTCGCGGTGCTGACCGCGATGGCGCATGTCATCGTCACCGAGGGGCTGGCCGACGAGGCGTTCATCCGCGAGCGCTGCGACTGGTCCGAATATGAGGACTGGGCCGCGTTCGTCGCCGATCCGCGCCACGCGCCCGAGGCGGTCGCGCCGTTGACCGGCGTGCCGGCCGAGACGTTGCGCCAGGCGGCGCGGCTGTTCGCCACCGGCGGCAACGGCGCGATCTATTACGGTCTCGGCGTGACGGAGCACAGCCAGGGCTCGACCACGGTGATGGCGATCGCCAACCTCGCAATGGTCACCGGCAATATCGGCCGGCCCGGCGTCGGGGTGAACCCGCTGCGTGGCCAGAACAACGTCCAGGGCGCGTGCGACATGGGCAGCTTCCCGCACGAACTGTCGGGTTATCGCCATGTCTCCGACGATGCCGCGCGCGAGATGTTCCGCGATCTGTGGGGCGTGGCGATCGATCATGAACCCGGCCTGCGCATTCCCAACATGCTCGATGCGGCGGTCGATGGCAGCTTCAAGGGAATCTATATCCAGGGCGAGGACATCCTCCAGTCCGATCCCGATACGCGCCATGTGTCGGCCGGCCTCGCGGCGATGGAATGCGTCGTCGTCCACGACCTGTTCCTCAACGAGACCGCCAACTACGCGCACGTTTTCCTGCCCGGCTCGACCTTCCTCGAAAAGAACGGCACCTTCACCAATGCCGAGCGGCGCATCCAGCGCGTGCGCAAGGTGATGACGCCGCGCAACGGCTATGAGGACTGGGAGATCACCCAGCTGCTGGCCCAGGCGCTGGGTTACGACATGGCCTATGAGCATCCGTCGCAGATCATGGACGAGATAGCCGCGCTGACGCCGTCCTTTGCCGGCGTTTCCTTCACGCGGCTCGACGAGCTTGGCTCGGTGCAATGGCCGTGCAATGCCGATGCGCCCGAGGGCACGCCGATCATGCATATCGATGGCTTTGTGCGCGGGCGCGGCAAGTTCGTGCGCACCGAATATGTCGCGACCGAGGAGCGCACCGGCCCGCGCTTCCCGCTGCTGCTCACTACCGGGCGCATCCTCAGCCAGTATAATGTCGGCGCGCAGACGCGGCGCACCGAAAACAGCCGCTGGCACGAGGAGGACCGGCTCGAAATCCATCCGCACGATGCGGAGCAGCGCGGCATCGTCGAGGGTGATTGGGTGCGCGTCGCCAGCCGCGCCGGCGACACCTCGTTGCGCGCACTGGTCACCGATCGCGTCGCGCCGGGGGTGGTCTACACCACCTTCCACCACCCCTCGACCCAGGCCAATGTCGTCACCACCGACAATAGCGACTGGGCCACCAACTGCCCGGAGTACAAGGTCACCGCGGTGCAGGTCGGCAAGTCGAACGGCCCGACCGACTGGCAGGAGGGTTATGACGCGCTCGGCCGGCGGTCACGGCGGATCGACGCGGTGGCGGCGGAATGAGCCGGACGCTGGACAAGCTGGTCCAAATGGCCAATCAGATCGCGGTTGAATTCGGCTATCAGCAACCCGGCGAAGCGGTCGAGGCGACCTATGATCACCTCTGGCATTACTGGGACCCGGCGATGCGCGCGTCGATCGTCGCGCATCTCGCGGGAGGCGGTATCGGGCTCGATCCGGTGGCGCGCGAGGCCGTCGCACGGCTGGCGACGCGCGACGCGACATGAGTGACGGCGCGGTCGGCACGCGCTTCCGGCAGGTTCTTGCTGACGGGGCTGAGCGGCGCCTGACGCGCGAAGTCGCGCTCGAGCGACCGGTCGCGGTCGAGTTCAACGGCATCGGCTATGCCGTGATGATGGCGACGCCCGCCGACCTGATCGATTTCGCTTATGGCTTCGCGCTCGCCGAGCGGCTCGTCGACAGTGCTGCCGAGATCGTCGTAGCTGAAACGCATGAGACTGATCGCGGCACCGTGCTGCGTATCACGCTGGTCGCCGCGCGCGGCGAACGTATCCTCGATCGCGTGCGCCACCGTGTCTCGGAATCGTCCTGCGGCTTGTGCGGCATCGAAAATCTCGATGCCGCGCTGCGGCCGATCCCCGTGGTGACGGCACGAGCGATGGCGCCGCGCGAGGCGATCTTTGCCGCGCTCGCCGCGATGCGCGCGCACCAGCCGCTCAACGCCGCGACCGGCGCGGTGCATGCTGCGATGGCCTGTGACGCTGCGGGAGAGATCCGGCTGGCGCGCGAGGATGTCGGCCGGCACAATGCCTTCGACAAGCTGATCGGCGCGATGGCGCGCGCCGGGCGGGGGTGGGAGGGGGGCTTTGCCCTGCTATCGTCGCGTTGCTCCTACGAACTGGTCGAAAAGGCGGCGATCGCTGGCTGTCCGATGCTGGTCACCGTCTCGGCGCCGACCAGCCTGGCCATCGCGCGCGCCGCCGAGGCCGGGCTGACACTCGTCTCGCTCGCCCGATCGGACGCCTATCTCACCGATGCGGAAACTGCGGTGTGAGCCGCCTGCTCGGCGCCGTGCTCGCCGGTGGGCAGTCGCGGCGCTTCGGCAGCGACAAGGCGCTCGCCGAACTCGATGACCGTCCGCTCATCGCCCATGCCGCGGCCGCGCTCGAACCTTTCGTCGCCGAGGTTGTCATCTGCGGCCGGGTCTTCGGCGACTATGTGGCGCTGGCAGACCGGCCTGCGCCCGGCCTGGGACCGCTCGGTGGCCTCGCGGCGGCGCTGCGCCATGCCGCCGATCTGGGCTTCGATGCGGTGCTGTCGATCGGCTGCGACATGCCGCTGCTCCCGGCAGACCTCGTCGCAGCACTGCGTGCGATCGGCGCTTCGGTCGCGGTTCGCGCGCTGCCGATTTGCGGTCTGTGGTGCGCCGGCGATGCCGATCGGCTCGATGCCCATCTCGCCGACAGCGACGATCGCTCGATGCGCGGCTGGCTGGCGGCGTGCGGCGGGCAGTGGTTTGAGGGCGATATCGCACTGGCGAATATCAACACGCGTGCGGACCTGGCGGCGCTGATCTTGCGTCGCGACTGACGCCGCCCTTTCACAAGCCCGGTCCCCTTGCTAAGGCCGCCGCGACTCTCGCATTCGCCATCACCTGGCGCGCCCGTGCGGCTTGATTGCCGTCTCCCCGCCGCGTCCGGCCAGAGGCCCCATTTGGGAAGGACCCACCGCACCATGACCGCCATTGGACAGGACACGCTCAAGGCTCGCGCGACGCTCACCGCAGGTGGCAAGTCCTATGACTATTTCGCGCTCGCCAAGGCGGCCGAGGCCTATGGCGATATTTCGCGGCTGCCCTTCTCGATGAAGGTGCTGCTCGAGAACATGTTGCGCTTCGAGGACGGCGTCACCGTCACCACCGAGGACGTCAAGGCGATCATCGACTGGCAGAACAACCCGGTCGCGCCCGATCGCGAGATCCAGTATCGCCCGGCGCGCGTGCTGATGCAGGATTTCACCGGCGTGCCGTGCGTCGTCGATCTCGCTGCGATGCGCGATGCGATCACCAAGCTCGGCGGCGATGCGGCCAAGATCAATCCGCTGGTCCCGGTCCATCTCGTCATCGATCACTCGGTAATGGTTGACGAGTTCGGCACGCCCAAGGCGTTCGCCGACAATGTCGATCTCGAATATCAGCGCAACATGGAGCGCTATGAGTTCCTCAAATGGGGCTCCAAGGCGCTCGACAATTTCTCGGTCGTGCCGCCGGGCACCGGCATCTGCCACCAGGTCAATCTCGAATATATCGGCCAAGCCGTATGGTCGTCCAAGGGCACCGACGGCGCGACGATGGCCTATCCCGACACGCTGGTCGGCACCGACAGCCACACCACGATGGTCAACGGTCTCGGCGTGCTCGGCTGGGGCGTTGGCGGGATCGAGGCCGAGGCCGCGATGCTCGGCCAGCCGGTCTCGATGCTCATCCCCGAGGTCGTCGGCTTCAAGCTGACCGGCGCATTGAAGGAAGGCATCACCGCCACCGATCTCGTGCTGACCGTCACGCAGATGCTGCGCGCCAAGGGCGTGGTCGGCCGCTTCGTTGAGTTCTACGGCCCCGGCCTCGCCGCGATGACGCTCGCCGATCGCGCGACGATCGCCAACATGGCGCCGGAATATGGCGCGACCTGCGGCTTCTTCCCGATCGACGAACGCACGATGGAATATATGCGCCTGACCGGCCGCCCGGACGAAACCGTCGCGCTGACCGAGGCCTATGCCAAAGCGCAGGGCTTCTGGCGTTACGCCGGCAGCCCCGATCCCATCTTCACCGACACGCTCGAACTCGACATGGGCAGCGTCGTCGCCAGCCTCGCCGGCCCGAAGCGCCCGCAGGACCGCGTCAGCCTCAACAAGGTCGACGAGGTGTTCAACGGCGACCTGTTCAAGGTCTACAAGAAGGAAGCGCCGGTCCGCGCCGCAGTTGCCGGCCGCGACCATGATCTCGGCGACGGCGACGTCGTTATTGCCGCGATCACCAGCTGCACCAACACCTCCAATCCCTCGGTGCTGGTCGCCGCCGGCCTCGTCGCGCGCAAGGCGCGCGCGCTTGGCCTGACCCCCAAGCCATGGGTCAAGACCAGCCTCGCGCCGGGCTCGCAGGTCGTCACCGACTATCTCGACAAGGCCGGGTTGACCGACGATCTCAACGCGATGGGCTTCAACCTCGTCGGTTATGGCTGCACCACCTGCATCGGCAACAGCGGCCCGCTCGCGCCCGAGCTTTCGGCGGCGATCGCCGATAACGATCTCGTCGCCGCCTCGGTGCTGTCGGGCAACCGCAACTTCGAAGGCCGCGTGTCGCCCGACGTGCGCGCCAATTTCCTCGCCTCGCCGCCGCTCGTCGTCGCCTATGCGCTCAAGGGCACGGTGACCGAGGACATGGTCGAGACGCCGATCGGCCAGGGCAGCGACGGGCAGGACGTGTTCCTCAAGGACATCTGGCCGACCAACCAGGAGGTCGCCGAGACGATGGCGGCGAACATCGACGACACGATGTTCCGCAACCGCTACGGCAATGTCTATGCCGGCGACGCGAAGTGGCGCGGCATCGAGATCGAGGGCTCCGACACCTACACCTGGCGCGCCGGCTCGACCTATGTCGCCAACCCGCCCTATTTCGACGGCATGACGATGACTCCGGCACCGGTGATGGACATCATCGAGGCCCGGCCGCTCGCCATTCTCGGCGATTCGATCACCACCGACCACATCAGCCCGGCGGGCAGCATCAAGGCGGATTCACCTGCCGGCGTGTTCCTGCAGGAGCATCAGGTCAGCCGCGCCGACTTCAACTCCTATGGCGCGCGGCGCGGCAACCATGACGTGATGATGCGCGGCACCTTCGCCAATATCCGCATCAAGAACGAGATGGTCCCCGGCGTCGAGGGCGGCATGACGCATTATCATGGCGAGGTGATGCCGATCTACGACGCGGCGATGCGCTTCAAGGCCGACGGCGTGCCGCTCGTTATCGTCGCGGGCAAGGAATATGGCACCGGCTCGTCGCGCGACTGGGCGGCCAAGGGCACCAACCTGCTCGGCGTCCGCGCTGTCATCACCGAGAGCTTCGAGCGTATCCACCGCTCGAACCTCGTCGGTATGGGCGTGCTGCCGCTGCAGTTTGCCGAAGGGGTCAGCCGCGAGACGTTGAAGCTCGACGGTTCGGAAAGCTTCACCATCCAGCACGTCGCCGACATCCGGCCGCGTCAGGTCGTCGACGTCATCCTGACCCGCGCCGACGGCGCCACGGAAACCTTCAAGACGCGCTGCCGGATCGACACCGTCAACGAGCTCGAATATTTCCTCAATGGTGGAATCCTCCAATACGTGCTGCGCAAGCTCGCGGCATAGGAAGCTCGATCGGGGAAGGCGTTCGCTGCTGCCGCACGGCTCACGCGGCGCCGGGAGTGGCGCTTTCCCCGACGCTTAGCCGATCAGCGGCAGGGCTGACCCGGATTGAAGATCGTCACGTCGCGGACGATCTTGCCGTTCCTCACCGTCAGGAAATCCGCCAGCGTCATGGTGCCGCCCGGCCCCAATGCCTTGCTGTGCGCGGTGAATAGGATCGCGACGCGATCTCCCTCGACGACCCAGTCGGTCGCCTCGACCGTCAGGTCGGGCATCGCCTTGATCAGCGCCTCATGGCCACGCCGCACGGGCTCGGGGCCGATTGACGGCTTGCAGCTGTCCGACGCGATCACCACTGCATCGTCGGCATAGAGGCGCGCCAGTGCTGCGGCATCGTGGCGATTGATCGCGGCAAGCGTCGCCTCGACGACGGCGCGCGGGCTGGCATCGACGGTCGCAGCGATGAGCGCGAGCGGTAGCAGGATCATCGATCTCTGCTTCGCCTCGCATGCTGCGTCGATCGCGCCGGCCGGTCAACGCGCATGAAAATGCCCGCCGGGATCACTCCCGACGGGCATCCTTTCCTCCCCAGGAAACTTTCCCGTTCAGCCGCCGACCCGGCCGAGCCGGTGATACAGCGCGCTGATCCGCGACATCCGAACATCATCCTCGCCGACCTTGGCGATCAGCGTGGCGAGCGCCTCCTTCATCAGCGCGAAGTCCTCGGTTGAAAAGACCGCACGGGCACGATGGGGTTCGCTCATCACGCTGCCTCCTTGCTGAATTGTGCCGCCTCGGTCGATTCGCCGAGCGCGGTGGTCGAGCTGGCGCCGCCGGCGACCGCCTGGGCGACGAGATCGAAATAGCCCGTGCCGACCTCGCGCTGGTGGCGCGTCGCGGTGTAGCCATTGGCCTCGCTGGCGAACTCGGCCTGCTGCAGCTCGGAATAGGCCGCCATGCCGCGATCCTTGTAACCGCGCGCCAGCTCGAACATGCCGTGGTTGAGGCTGTGGAAGCCGGCCAAGGTGACGAACTGGAACTTGTAGCCCATCGCGCCGATCTCGCGCTGGAACTTGGCGATCGTCTCCTTGTCGAGCTTGGCCTCCCAGTTGAAGCTGGGCGAGCAGTTATAGGCCAGCATCTTGTTGGGATATTGCTTCTTGATCGCCTCGGCGAAGCGGCGCGCATCGTCGAGATTGGGGTAGGAGGTTTCCCACCACAACAGATCGGCATGCTCGGCGAACGCCAGCCCGCGCTTGATGCAATGGTCGACGCCGGTCCCGTCCTTGAGGCGGAAAAAGCCCTCGGCCGTACGCTCGCCGGTCAGGAATTCATGATCGCGCTCGTCGATATCCGAGGTGATCAGCTTGGCGCTCTCCGCATCGGTGCGCGCGCAGATGATCGTCGGCACGCCCGACACGTCGGCGGCGAGCCGCGCCGAATCGAGGTTGCGGATATGTGCCTGGGTCGGGATCAGCACCTTGCCGCCGAGATGACCGCACTTCTTCTCGCTGGCGAGCTGGTCCTCATAATGCACCCCCGCCACGCCGGCGGCGATATAGGCCTTCATGATCTCGAAGCAGTTGAGCGGGCCGCCAAAGCCTGCTTCGGCATCGGCGACGATCGGCGCGAACCAGTCGCGCGAGGCGCCGCCTTCCGAATGCTCGATCTGGTCGGCGCGCTGCAACGCATTGTTGATCCGCCGCGCCAGGTCCGGCCCGGCATTGGCCGGGTAGAGCGACTGGTCGGGGTACATCGCGCCGGCGGTGTTGGCGTCGGCGGCGACCTGCCAGCCCGACAAATAGATCGCCTTGAGGCCCGCACGGACCTGCTGCATCGCCTGGTTACCGCTCATCGCGCCGAGCGCGTTGATATAATCCTCGCTCTTGAGCAATTCCCACAGGCGGTTGGCGCCGCGCCGCGCCAGCGTGTGCTCGATCGCGACCGATCCGCGCAGCTTCGCCACGTCGGCCGGGGTATAGGGACGGGTGATCCCCTCGAAACGGCCGGTGGGGGCGGGGACCAGATCCTCGAAAGTCATTGTCGCGTCCTTTACACTGCGATGCGGTTGCTGACGCCCGGATCGTTGAAATTACGTGCCTGAGCCAGTCTTATCGTCTGGAATCCGGGTCGCGCTGTCGGTTCGCGATGGCTGGTTGCTGCAATGTTGTAACTAATTTACAAGATCGGACTCGATCCACGACGCGAGCATGACGATGGCGGAAGGCAAGATACTCGCAGGGCATGCGGTGAGGCGGCTGCGGCGTCAGGCCGGGCTGACCCAGGCGGCGATGGCCGAAGTGCTGGCGATCTCGCCAAGCTATCTTAACCTCGTGGAACGCAACCAGCGCCCGGTCTCGGCGACCTTGCTGGTGCGCCTCGCCGAACGCTTCGACTTCGATCCGCGCAGCCTTGCGGCCGGCGAGCCCGGCGGCGGCGCGGCGGCGATCCGGCGGCGTCTCGCCGACCCGATGTTCGCCGACCTCGAAATCGATCGCAACGAGGTCGAGGATTGGCTCGCCGCCGCGCCCGGCGGCGCGGAAGCCTTTGCGCGCATGTTTGATCGTGCCGGGGCAGGGGCGGTGGTGGACGCGGTCGCCGATCCGGTGGCGCTGGTACGGCGCGAGATCGAGCGCTGGCGCGGCCATTTCGCCGACCTCGATTCGGCCGCCGAGGCGCTGGCCGACGAATTGCGCCTCGGCGCGGGCGACCTGTACGGCGCGATCGCCGAGCGGCTGCGCGTCAAGCACAGCCTCGCGATCCGCGTGCTGCCGGTCGACGTCATGCCCGACATGCTCCAGCGTCTCGACCTGCACGCACGGCAGCTGCAATTGTCCGAGACGCTCGACCCGGCATCGCGCACCTTCGCGGTGGCGACGCAACTCGCGCTGATCGAGGCGCGCGGCGAAATCGAGGCGCTGGCGCGCGGCGCCGGTTTTGCCGAGCGCGCGGCCGAGCGGCTGTTCCGCCGCCATCTCGCCAGCTACTTCGCCGCTGCGCTGATGATGCCCTATGCCCGTTTCCTGCGTGCCTGCGAGAGCACGGGCTACGACATCGAACTGCTCCAGCGCCGCTTTGGCGCCGGTTTTGAACAGGTCGCGCATCGCCTGACCACGTTGCAACGTGTCGGCGCGCGCGGGCTTGCCTTCTTCATGGTGCGGATCGATCGCGCTGGCCAGGCCTCGAAACGCTTCTCCGGCGCGAGCGGCGCGGCGCTCGCCGAGGCCGAGGGCCGCTGCCCGCTCTGGCGCCTGCATGAGGCGTTCGACCGCCCCGGCAGTCTCGTCGTCCAGCTCGTCGAACTCGAGGATGGCGCGCGCTGGCTGACCATGGCGCGCACCGTCGCCCCGCAGGGCCGGCGTTATGGCGGCGTACCGGCCGAGTTCGCGGTCGGGCTCGGCGTCGCGGCCGACCAGGCGCGCACGCTCGCGGTGGCGCGCGGAGTCGATCTGGCAGGCGAGGCGATGCCGGTCGGCCTGGGTTGCCGCGCCTGTTTTCGTGGCGCCTGCCCGCAGCGCTCCCTCGCGCCCGCCGGGCGCGCGCTGACCGTCAGCGATCGCGAGCGGCGGCTCTCGGCACTGACCTTCGCCGGGGATTGATCGCGCGGCACGGCCCGCTACAGCGGCGCTCCGGGCCGAGCACAGGGGCGAGATCATCGACAGCGACTTCGCCACGACGACCTCCCTCCGGCTGGGCGGCTTCACGATGCCGCGCTGGGTGATCCTGACGCTGGTCGCGCTCGCCGCGCGGGCGGTGACTTTCGGCAACCCGGTGCTGCACGTCGACGAGCAATTCTATTATGCCGTCGCCGATGCGATGCGCCACGGCGCGCTGCCCTTCGTCGATGTGTGGGACCGCAAGCCCGTCGGCCTGTTCCTCGTCTATCTGCCCGCCGCGCTGTTCGGGCCGGTGCTCGGGATCTGGGCCTATCAGGCGCTCGCGCTGCTGTGCGTCGTCCTCACCGCCGCGATGATCGCCCGGCTCGCCGAGCGCGCCGGCTGGGGGCGCGGCGCGTTGGTCGCGGCGATTCTCTATATCCTGTGGCTCAACATCGCCGATGGGCAGGGCGGGCAGTCGCCAGTGTTCTACAACCCGCTCGTCTCGGCCGCGATGCTGCTCGTCGTGCCGCGCCCCGGCGAGCCCTGCCGCCCGCGTGCCATCGGACTCGCCGCGATGGCGCTGATCGGCCTGTCGCTGCAGGTCAAATATTCGACCGTGTTCGAGGGCATCTGGATCGGTCTGGTCCTGTTGTGGCGTGAGTGGCGCGCCGGTCGCCCGATTGTCGCGACACTCGGTTATGGCGCCGCACTGATAGGCGTCGCGCTTCTGCCGACGCTCGCCGCAGCCGCCGTCTATGCCGCGCTCGGCCACGAACAGGCGTTTCTCTACGCCAACTTCATCTCCGTGCTGCAACGTCGCCCCGACAGCTGGCAGGAAAGCGGCGGCAATTTCGTCCTGCTCGTCCTCAGCATCCTGCCGCTGATGGCGGCGGCCTGGGCCGGGCGCCGCGTCGGCGCGCAAGATAGCGCACGCAACGAGGTCCGCCGCTTTCTGTACGGCTGGCTGGTGTTCGCGCTGATCGGCGTGCTGCTGTTCGGATCGTACTTCAATCACTACGCCCTGCCGCTGCTCGTCCCAGGCTGCGTCTGCGCGGCGGCATGGTTCGGGGCAGGCCGACGCGGTCAACGCGTCGGCTGGGCGCTGGCCGGGATCGTCGCGCTGGTCGGCCAAGCGATCGTGATCGACGACATCCACAGGCGCGGCACCACGGCCGAGTTGCGCGCGCTCGCGGCAACGATCGGTCGCGGGCCGGGCTGTCTCTACGTCTTCTCGGGCGACACGATGCTCTATCCCGCTACCGGCCGCTGTACCGAAACGCCCTATCTCTTCCCCAGCCACCTCGATCGTGATCGCGAGCAAGGCGCGATCGGGGTCGATCAGGCAACCGAGGTGCGACGCATCTTCGCGCGCCGCCCGGCGGTGGTGGTGATGCGCCCGGCCTATAATGGCGAGCGCTCGGAGATGCGCGCGCTCGCGGTCCGCCTGCTCGCCGAAGGCGGCTACCGCCGGACCGCGACCCGCCCGCTCGGCAGCCAGCGGATCGAGATCTTCACCCGCTGATCAGGCGCCCGCGACGTCGAGCCGCTCGAGCTGCCCGACGTCGAGCACCAGGTCCATCGCCGGCAGCAGCTCTTCGAGCTGCGCCACGCTCGTTGCGCTGGCGATCGGCGCGGTGATCCCCGGCTGCGCGGTAAGCCAGGCAAGCGCGATCTGCGCCAGCGTCGCGCCGGTCTCCTCCGCGATTTCGTCCATCGCCGCCAGCACGCGCGTGCCGCGCTCGTCGAGATAGCCCGTTACCCGGCTCCCGCGCACGCTCTTGGCGAGATCGTCGCTGCTGCGATACTTGCCCGTCAGAAAGCCCGAGGCGAGCCCGAAATAGGGCACCACGCCGATATTATGCTCGACGCAATAGTCCTGCAGCTCGCCCTCGAAATGGTGCCGGCTGACGAGATTATATTCCGGCTGCAACGCCTGATAATGCGGCAGCCCCGCTGCGCGCGCTGCCTCCGCGGCCGATTTGAGCCGCGCGGCGTGGAAGTTGGACGCGCCCAGCACGCACACCTTGCCCGCCGCCACCAGCTTGCCAAAGGCTTCGAGCGCCGCTTCCTGCGGTGTGTCCTCATCGTCCTGATGCGCGAAATACAGGTCGATGCACTCGACTCCGAGCCGCTTCAACGACGCATCGCACGCTGCCGCGATCCGCGCGGGCGCGAGTTTTTCGCCGCCCTCGCCGGGCAGCATCCCGACCTTGGTCGCGATCAATACCTTGTCGCGCTTGCCCGAGGCCTTGAGCCATTCGCCGATCATGCTCTCGGACTCGCCGCCCCGATGGCCCGGCGCCCAGGCCGAATAGACATCGGCGGTGTCGATCATCGTCCCGCCGCCGGCGACGAACGCGTCGAGCACGGCAAAGCTCGCCGCCCGGTCGGCGGTCCAGCCGAAGACGTTGCCGCCAAGCACCAGCGGGGCGATGTGGAGGTCGGACGATCCGAGCCGGCGGAGCATGGTCACTGGTCGTTCCCGTCGCTGTCATCGCCGTCGTCGGCGCTGTTGCTGTCGACCGCATTGACCTCCATGCTGTTGGCATCGAGCATCGCCGCGGCGTCGCTGAGTTGCTTGTCCTCGCTCGCCGTGGTCGCGCCGGGCTGGCGGTCGCCATGGCAGGCGGCGAGCAGCACCAGCGGCACGGTCAACAGGGCCGGCAGGCGGCGGCGCATTTTATTCCTCAATCTCATTGCCCATGTCGCGCATGGCCTGGCCGGTCTTTTTCTTGGCCTTGCCGGTGGCATTGTCGATCGCGGCCGCGCTGTTGTCGATCATCGCTTCGCCCGAGCCGAAGGCACGGTCGGCAGCAGCTTCGGTATCGTTGGCCGCCTCGACCATCGTCGCATTGGCGTCGGCGGCGATCGTGTCGGCCGCCTGGGCGGTCTCGTTCTGCGCCTTGGGGCTGCAACCGGCGATGGCAATCAGGGCTAGGCCGGCGAGCGGCAGGGTGAAGATCGTGCGCATGGGGAGTACTCCGTGGCTGGGGTGGGCGCGCCGTTTCGGTGGCGGCAACGCTATCGAACCCGCCAAACGCGCGCAATCGCCTTCGGCTCCGCCGATCCGACATTGACCTCATATAAAGATATCTTTATATCGTGATGTGTCATGGCAATCGCACTCGATATCTTTCGCGCCCTAGCCGATGCGACACGGCTTCGCATCATGGCTCTGTTGCGCTCGATGGAGCTGTCGGTCGGCGAACTCGCGCAGGTGCTGGGGCAGAGCCAGCCGCGCGTCTCGCGCCACGTGAAAATTCTTTGCGACGCCGGCCTGGCCGAGCGGCGTAAGGAAGGCAGCTGGGTGTTCGTCGCGCTCGGTGCCGCCGCGCGGGTCGAACCGGTGCTTGCCGCGCTCGACAGTTGGGCGGTGCAGGAGCCCGACCATTGGCGCCTCGCCGATGCCGCGCGGCTCGCCGCGGTGCGCGCCGATCGCGCCTCCGCCGCGGCGGGCTGGTTCGAGGCAAATGCCGGCCAATGGGACGCGATCCGTTCGCTCCACATCGCCGAGAGCGAGGTCGAGCAGGCGATGGGCGCCGTCCTGGGCGACGACAAGGTCGGTCAGCTGATCGATATCGGTACCGGCACCGGGCGCATGCTTGAACTGTTCGCCGGCCGTGCCGAGCGCGCGCTCGGCATCGACCGCAGCTCCGAGATGCTGCGCCTCGCCCGAGCGAAATTGAGCGAGCGCGGCCTTGCCAATGCCGAGCTGCGCCAGGCGGATCTCTACGCTTTGCCGCTCGCCGACGGTGCGGCCGATGTCGCGATCATCCACCACGTGCTGCACTTCGCGCAACAGCCCGGCGCGGCGATCGCCGAGGCGGCGCGCGTCCTCGCGCCCGGCGGGCGCCTGCTGATCGTCGATTTCGCGCCGCATGAGCGCGAGGAATTGCGCACGCGCGACGCGCATGCCCGGCTCGGCTTTTCGGACGATCAGATCTCGGGCTGGTTCATTGTCGGCGGGCTCGTCGCGGCGCGGACCGAGACGCTTGGGGGCGGCGAACTGACGGTGAAATTGTGGCTCGGGCGCAAGCTTGGGCCAGCGTTGCGTGAGGTGAAGGCGGCATGAGCATTTCGATCCCCCAGCTCGAGGAAGCGCGCCGCGCGCTCGATGCGCCGCTTTATGCCGATGTCGGCGGTGACATCGCGCTGAGCTTCGAATTCTTCCCGCCCAAGACCGACCGGATGGAAGAGCAATTGTGGGACGCGATCGGCGCGCTGGCGCCTCTCGCGCCGCGCTTCGTCTCGGTGACCTATGGCGCCGGCGGTTCGACCCGCGAGCGCACCCACGCCACCGTCGCGCGCATCGCACGCGAGACCGGGCTGGCAGCGGCCGCGCATCTTACTTGCGTCGAGGCGACGCGCGAGGAAATCGACGCCGTGGCGAACGAATATTGGGACGCAGGGGTGCGTCACATCGTCGCGCTGCGTGGCGATCCGCCGGTTGCGGGCACGCGTTATGCCCCGCATCCGGGCGGTTACGAGAATGCCGCCGCGCTCGTTGCGGGTCTCCGCAAGCTGCACCCTTTCGAAATCTCGGTTGCGGCCTATCCCGAGGCGCACCCCGATGCCGCGAGCAAGGCGGCCGATCTCGACAATCTCAGGCGCAAGCTCGATGCCGGGGCGAGCCGCGCGATCACGCAATTCTTCTTCGAGCCCGAAACCTTCTTCCGCTTCCGCGACGATGTCGCGGCCGCCGGTATCAAGGCCGAAATCGTGCCCGGCATCATGCCGGTGACCAATTTCGCCGCTATAAAGCGCATGTCGGCGATGTGCGGAACGGCGGTGCCGAGCTGGCTCGGCCGGCTGTTCGACGGTCTCGACGACCATCCCGGCGCGCGCCAGCTGGTTGCCGCAACGATCGCCGCCGAACTGTGTCGCAGGCTCTATGCCGGCGGCGTGCGGCATTTTCATTTCTACACCCTGAACCGCGCCGAACTGAGCTACGCCATCGCGCATCTGCTCGGCGTGCGCGGTCAGGGTCTGGCGCAAGAGGCAGCGGCATGACGGCACGTGAACGATTGATCGCGGAAAGCGCGAAACGCATCCTGGTCACCGACGGCGCATTCGGTACCGAGATCCAGAACTGGAAACTCGCCGAGGCCGATTATGCTGGCGATCTCGGCCTGACGCACGACCAGAAGGGCAATAACGACATCCTCGCGCTGACCCGGCCCGACGTGCCCGAGTCGATCACGCGTGCCTATTTTGACGCCGGCGCGGACATCGTCTCGACCAACACCTTCTCCGCCAACATCATCAGCCAGGCCGATTATGGCGCCGAAGCGCTTGTCCGCGACATCAACCTCGCCTCTGCGCACATCGCGCGCCGCCTCGCAGACGACTATGCCGCGAAGGACGGCCGCCCGCGGTTCGTCGCCGGTGCGATCGGCCCGACCAACAAGACGCTGTCGCTCAGCCCTGACGTCAACGATCCCGGCTATCGCGAGATCGACTTCGACCATCTCAAGGGCGTGTACCGCGAGCAGATCGATGCGCTGGTCGAGGGTGGGGTGGACTTCATCCTGATCGAGACGGTGTTCGATACGCTCAACGCCAAGGCCGGCATCATGGCGGCGATCGAGGCGGGCGAGGCGCTCGGCCGCGACCTGCCGATCATGCTGTCGATGACGCTTACCGACCTGTCGGGCCGCAACCTGTCGGGTCACACTGTCGAGGCCTTCTGGCATGCCGTCCGGCACGCCCGCCCGGTAACGATCGGGCTCAATTGTTCCTTTGGTGCCGAGCAGTTGCGCCCGCATGTCAAGACACTGTCGCAGATCGCCGACACGCTGATCATGGTTTATCCCAATGCCGGCCTGCCCAACGAACTCGGCGCCTATGACGAGATGCCTGAAACCACCGCCGCGCTGGTGCGCGACTGGGCCGATGCCGGCCAGGTCAACATCCTCGGCGGCTGCTGCGGCTCGACCCCGGCGCACATCAAGGCGATCGCCGATACGGTGAGGGGCTTGGCACCGCGCAAGATCGTGACACCGGAAGTCCGCACGCGCCTCGCCGGTCTCGAGCCGATGACCATGGCCGCGTAGCGGCGCCAAAGTTCCTCCCCGGAACGGGGAGGGGGACCGGCGGAGCCGGTGGAGGGGCTTGGAGCGCGGCGAGCGTGCCGCGCTCCAAGCCCCTCCGTCACGCTTCGCGTGCCACCTCCCCGTTCCGGGGAGGAACTGAGAAAGTATGAAACAGGAATTTCAGTGACCACCACCGCCAACACCTCCTCCTTCGTCAATATCGGCGAGCGCACCAACGTCACCGGATCGGCGGCGTTCAAGAAGCTGATCATGGCCGGCGACTATCCCAAGGCGGTCGAAGTCGCGCGCCAGCAGGTCGAGAACGGCGCGCAGGTGCTCGACGTCAACATGGACGAGGGGCTGCTCGATTCGCAGGAGGCGATGGTCACCTTCCTCAAGCTGATCGCCGCCGAGCCCGATATCGCGCGTATCCCGTTCATGATCGACAGCTCGAAATGGTCCGTCATCGAGGCCGGGCTGAAATGCGTCTCCGGCAAGCCGATCGTCAATTCGATCAGCATGAAAGAGGGCGAAGCTCAGTTTTTGTCTCAAGCGCGCAAGTGCATGGCCTATGGCGCCGCGGTGGTCGTCATGGCGTTCGACGAGGTTGGCCAGGCCGATACGCGGGAACGCAAGGTCGAGATCTGCGAACGCGCCTACAAGCTATTGATCGGCATCGGTTTTCCGCCCGAGGACATCATCTTCGATCCCAACATCTTCGCTGTCGCGACGGGGATCGAGGAGCATAACAACTACGCCGTCGACTTCATCGAGGCGTGCAAGGAGATCAAGGCGCGCTGCCCGCATGTCCATCTCTCGGGCGGCCTGTCGAACCTGTCATTCAGCTTCCGCGGCAACGAGCCGGTGCGCCGCGCGATGCACTCGATCTTCCTCTACCATGCCATCCCCGCCGGGCTCGACATGGCGATCGTCAATGCCGGCCAGCTCGACGTCTACGACACGATCGACCCCGAGCTGCGCGTTGCGTGCGAGGATGTCGTACTAAACCGCGATCCCGAGGCCGGCGAGCGGCTCGTCACGCTGGCCGAACGCTATCGCGGTACCGATGCCGTGGCCGAGAAGGCGGTTCAGGAATGGCGCGGCTGGGAGGTCAACAAGCGGCTCGAATATGCTCTGGTGCGCGGCATCGACGCGCATGTCGTCGAGGATACCGAACAGGCCCGGCTCGGCTTCAAGCGCCCGATCGAAGTGATCGAGGGGCCGTTGATGGACGGTATGAACGTGGTCGGCGATCTATTCGGATCGGGAAAGATGTTCCTGCCACAAGTCGTTAAGAGCGCACGCGTTATGAAGAAAGCCGTGGCGCATCTTCTTCCCTTTATCGAGGCCGAAAAGCTCCCCGGCGCGCGCGGCAAGGGCAAGATCGTCATGGCCACCGTCAAGGGCGACGTCCACGATATCGGCAAGAACATCGTCGGCGTGGTCCTGCAGTGCAACGGCTTCGACGTGGTCGATCTCGGCGTGATGGTGCCATGGTCGAAGATCATTGCCGCTGCGAACGAGAACGACGCCGACATGATCGGCCTGTCGGGCCTGATCACCCCGTCGCTCGACGAGATGGTCACCATCGCCGAGGAGATGAAACGGCTCGGCATGACGATGCCGCTGCTGATCGGCGGCGCGACCACCTCCAAGGTCCATACCGCGCTGCGCATCGCGCCGGCCTATGACGGCCCGGTCGTCCATGTGCTCGACGCGAGCCGTGCCGTCGGCGTCGCCTCGACCCTGGTCAGCGATACGCAGCGTGACGCGTTCGTGCTCAAGACCGCCGACGAATATGAGGCGGTGCGCAAGGCGCGCGAGGGCAACAAGCAGAACGACCTGCTGCCACTCGCCGCCGCACGCGCCAATGGCTTCAAAACTGATATGGCATTGAAGGCACCGACGCCGCTGCGCCCCGGCGTCCACCGCTTCGATGCCTGGGATATCGCCGATCTGCGTCAGTATATCGACTGGACCCCCTTCTTTCGCGCCTGGGAACTGGCCGGCAACTACCCAGCGATCCTCGAGGACAAGGTCGTCGGCGAGAGCGCGCGTGGCCTGTTCGCCGATGCGCAGGCGATGCTCGACCGCCTCATCGCCGAGGGCTGGTTGACCGCGCGCGGTGTCGCCGCGCTATGGCCATGCCGCCGTGACGGCGATGATATCGTGCTCGACGATGGCGTGCGCTTGCCCTTCCTGCGCCAGCAGATCGCCAAGCGCGAGGGCCGCCCCAATATGAGCCTCGTCGATTTCGTCGATCCTGCGGGCGACTGGATCGGCGGTTTCGCGGTCGGCATCCACGGCATCGACCCGCACATTGCGCGCTTCAAGGCCGACAATGACGATTATTCCGACATCCTGCTCAAGGCATTGGCCGATCGTCTCGCCGAGGCCTTTGCCGAGCGCCTCCACCTCCATGTCCGCACCGATCTATGGGGTTACGCCCGCGACGAGCAGCTGACCAACGAGGCGCTGGTCAAGGAGCAGTATCGCGGCATCCGCCCCGCGCCGGGTTATCCGGCATGCCCCGAGCACAGCCTCAAGGGCGTGCTGTTCGACCTGCTCGACGCGGGCGAGAATGTCGGCCTCGAACTGACCGAGAGCTTCGCCATGCTGCCGACCGCGGCGGTGTCGGGCTTCTATTTCGGCCATGCCGAGGCGAGCTATTTCGGCGTCGCGCGCATTGGCCGCGACCAGGTCGAGGATTATGCAGCACGGCGCGGAGTCGACCTGCCGACGGCGGAACGCTGGCTGCGACCCAATCTCGACTGAGCTTCGCCGCGCCCGACCTGACCCGCCCCACTCCGTCATGCCGGACTTGTTCCGGCATCCACCGTGCCTCGCGCGCTATCGTCACAGTTTGCGCGCATCCCAGCCTTGAAGGCGGAGCCCTTCGTGCGCCAGGCAACCGGAGCCACGGATCGGCGATCGCGGCCCGATTCAATCTTATCGCGCGCGCTCCCAATGTCGCCGCCGCCGCGCGCGCTGCGCCCGGTTGTTTCTCATCGTTGGATTATCTTGCGCCGCGCCGCGTCTGTTATCGCCGTGCATTCGCTTGTTATGGGTCTTGTTATCCCACTTGTTATCTCCAACACGGCCCTCTCGATAAAATAATGAAATAAAGCGATTTAATATCGACGACGCGATCGATTCCGCCTCAAGAAACGCTTTGCAGGCAATAACAGGGAGTATCGGGGCCGAACGGTTGGAGTCTCCCGCGAGTCCGCAGCGTCGCTTTCAGACGCTTCCCAACGCCAGATCGCCCGACACCGCAGCGTCATCGACCGCGTCGGCAACCCGCGCCAGCGCGGTCAGCGCCGCGACATGGTCGCGGAACGCCGTCCGCCCGGTGCGGGTCAGCGACACCCAGGTGCGCTGGCGCCCGTCCAGCGCGGCCTTGCGGAGCCGGACATACCCCGCCTCGTTCAGCGCCGCGAGGTGCTTCGACAGCACCGAATCGCTGACGTCGGCGGTCGTGCGCAACATCGCGAACTCGGCGTCCTGCACCCCGGCGAGCACCGCCATGATCTGCAGCCGGGCAGGGGCGTGGATCACCGGATCGAAGGTCAGTCGCGCTGTCACGCGGTCAGCCCCATCTCGCGGCTGAAAACGCGCTGCCACAGGATGCTGGCATAATAGCCGATGATCGTAGCGACTGCGCCGGTCGCCAATGGCCCCCACCACAGGCCGCGATAGCGCACCAGCGTCATGCCGCCGAAATACAGCGCGAGAATGATCGCCAGCATCAGGAAGGTGAGCGGTCGCGTCCGCCCGGCGCGATAGCCGTTGATGAACATCCCCGTCCGCCGCCGATCCCAACGCACCACGAGCGCAACGCCGATCAGCAGCACGCCTTCCGTCAGCAAGGCATAGAAGGACGGCAGCGCCGGTGTCGCGACGAGCCCGCCCATCAGCACGGCAAAGGCGAAATGGCGCTGCGGCGGGCAATCGGCGGCGAGTGCGAGCCGCGCCTGCGACGCGCGCATCGCGGCCAGCGCTTCGGCGGCTTCGGTGGAAGAGGGCTGCATGACGTTTCTCCAGTTTCCAATATGGAAAGTTATGGCGGTCGCTTTCCGAGTCGTCAAGTGATAATTTTCCATTGTGGAAAGTGATCGTCGGGGCGGCCTGTTAAAGCGGCGCCCACGCGCACCGGAACGGGACAAGGGGCGCCACGGCTAAGCCCCTGAGACGCCGGGCCGCGCGATTAACCGTCTTCGCGCCTTCCCCTTTTCGGCTCCATGCGCGCAGGCAGGGGCAAAGGAACCGTCTTATGCGCCGTACCCTCCCGCTCATCGCCCTCGCGCTCGCCGCACCCGCCGCCGCGCAGCAGCAGCGCGCACCGTTCACCATCGCCGAGACCGGGGAGGGGTTCGCCACGGTCAATGACGCGGTGCAGTCGGTGCGGATGGGCAAGGCGACGATCATGATCGCGCCCGGCGTCTATCATCAGTGCACCGTGCAGCAGGGCGGCGACATCACTTTCAAGGCGGTGACGCCCGGCACGGCGATCTTCGAGGGCACGGCGTGCGAGGGCAAGGCGGCGTTCGTACTGCGCGGGCAGCGCGCGGCGATCGACGGCCTGGTGTTCCGCGGCATCCAGGTGGCTGACGGCAATGGTGCCGGCATCCGCACCGAGATGGGCGAACTGGTGGTGCGCAACGCGATGTTCCTCGACAGCCAGGAAGGTATCCTCGGCGGCGAGCCGACGGGCCAGCGCATCACGATCGACCATTCGACCTTTTCCGGTCTCGGCCAGTGTGACCAGACGCCCGACTGCGCGCACGCCATCTACCTCGCCAATCAGGGCTCGGTGACGATCACCAATTCGCGTTTCGAGCGCGGCTCCGGTGGCCATTATGTCAAGCTGCGCGTGCCGCATGCCACCATCACCGACAACAGCTTTGACGATACCGCCGGGCACAAGACCAACTATATGATCGATCTACCCGAGGGCGGTACCGGGCTGATCTCGGGCAACACTTTCGTTCAGGGTCGCGACAAGGAGAACTGGACGGCGTTCATCGTCGTCGCCGCCGAGCGCAAGACCTACCCGGCCGCCGGGTTGCGCGTCGAAGGCAATGTCGCCAGCCTCGCACCGGGCGAATCGCGCAGCCCCGCCTTCCTCGCCGACTATAGCCATGAACGGCTGGCGCTTGGCGCCAACCGCCTCGGTGCCGGCATCCGCCCCTTCGAGACGCGCTGAGGCAGCGCCCGGGCGGGCGCTATCCGAGCATTCCCGAGAACAACCACCGCCGCGTCGCGCGCGTGCGCAGCAGATCCGATCCGCAATCGCGGCAGATCGCGCGTTCGACCTCGGGTGTGCCCGGCTCGCTGATCACGCGATAGGGGCGATGCTGGCCGATCGCGCAGCCCGATTGTTGTTGGGTCGGTGATCGTCTCGATCGCATCGCACTGTCCTTTCGCGACGTCGCGATCGGAGCCGCGCGTTACCGCACGATGTCGAAATGTTGCAGCCCTTGCTCAGCGGCAGGGCGCGCCCTGGCCGGCGCCGAGATCGCGGCATGTGCCGTCGAGCTTGGGCAGCGCGAGCCCGATCTGCGCGGCGAGCGTCGGGGCGATGTCGACCGTCTCGATCCCGGCGGGGTGCTCGAAGCCGGCCATGCCCTTTCGCCAGAACAGGATCGGCACGCGGCGGTCATAGTCCCACGGGCTGCCATGCGTCGCGACATAGCCGTGCAGCGCATCGGGGATCGCCGTCACGCGCGGCTTGAGGAAGACGAGCAGGTCGCCCGAGCGCTCCGCGTCATACGAGGCGCGCGCCTTTTGCAGCAGCGTCCAGCCTTCCGGCGGCCCGCTCGGCTCGGCCGAGGCGCGGATCTGCGCGGCGGTGAACACCGCGGCGACCTGCGGGTGCGCACTATAGGCCGCGACCGCGGCATCGAGCACCATGCTGCGCTGCGCCGGGGTCAGCGCGGCGTCGAGCCAGACATCGCCATTGGGGATGTCGCCGCGCAGCGTCGCGCCGGTGATGCCGAGCTTGGCGGCGATCGCCTTGCCCATCACCGCCGGTGCCAGTGCGAGATCGACGCGCTGCGCCTCGGGGATGCCGCTCGTCACCTCGCGCTCGGGCAGGTCGTTGCCGCCATGGTCGGCGGTCAGCACCACCTCATAGTCGACGCCGGTCCGGTCGAGCACGCCGAAGAACTTGCCCAGCGTCGTGTCGAGCTGCGACAGCTGGATGCACATCTCGGCGCCCTCGGTGCCGTAGCTGTGGCCGACATAATCGGTCGCCGAGGCACCGATCGAGATGATGTCGGTGGTCTTGCCCTGGCCGAGCTTCATGTCCTGGACCAGCCCCGCCGCCAGCGCGACGATCGCGGCGTCGAACGCGGGCGACGCGCGGAACGCCTTGGCGTCGCCCGCCGTCCGCTCGAAATGGCCCGTGCCGACCGACTTGCCATCGGCCAGCGGGACCGCCTTGTCGTGCGACAGGCACCAGGCCGGCGTGTCGAGCGCGGGCTGGGCCTGCGCGATCAACGCTGCGGTCGCGGCGTTGGCGCGCGTCACCACTGGCGGCGTTGCGCGGCCGGCATAGGAGACGAAGGCCTTGCCGTCCCACCACCACAGCTCGTCGACCTTGTGCCCGCCCATCATCACCGCCGCCCGGTCCTTGCCCGCGACCGAGACGACGCGCGTCGCGGCGTTGGCCATCTTCATCCGCTCGCCGAGCGTCGGCACGCGCAGATGCTTGTCGGACACGGTGTAGTTCTGCGAGGTCATGCCGGGCACGCTCTCGTCCTCGGCGCAATAGACCGTCTTGTCGGCGCGCGCGACGCGCTGGTCGACCCAGTTGTTGGCGATGATCCCGGTATGCTCGGGGCGAAACCCGGTCAGGATCGTCGAATGGCCCGGGCAGGTCTCGGTCGCGGCATGGCTCTGATAGCCGTGCGGGAACACCGCGCCCTTGAGCAGCCGCGCGAAGCCGCCGGTGGCATGGTTGCGATATTCGGCGAACAGGTCGGCCGAGAACTGGTCGACCGATACGACCACGAGCAGCTTGGGTGCCGCGGCGGGCGGCGGTGCCTTCTGCGCTTCGATCGGTGCGGAAACCAGTGCGGCGGCAAGGGCGGCGAGCGAAGCGAGACGTTTCATCTTATGTCCTCGGGTGATCGGGTGCATTGGCGGCGATCGCCCGCTATGGGCAAGCCTGTTTGTTGCGGCAAGGATCAGCGATGCGCGCCTTCGGTTACGTGATCATGACGATGCTGGGCCTGCTGGCCTGGGCCGGCGCGGCAGGCGCCGCCGAGCCATCGCCCAACGATCCCGGCCCGCATCTCGCGATCCGCCTCGTCGCCGAGACCACACAGCCAGCCGCCGGCAGCGAAGTGACGCTCGCACTCGACACCACGCCGCAGCCCGGCTGGCACGGCTATTGGGAAAACCCCGGCGATGCCGGCTTCCCGGCCAAGCTCGACTGGAAACTGCCGGCGGGCGCGACCATCTCGCCGCCGCGCTATCCGATGCCCGGCACGCTGCTGATCGCCGGATTGATGAACTATGTGTTCGAAACGCCCTATGCACCGCTCGTCACGCTCAAGATTCCGGCCGGGCTCGCGATGGGCACCGCGCTTCCGATCAAGCTTCACGCACAGTATCTCGTCTGCACGCGCGAAGTGTGCGTGCCCGAACAGGCCGATCTGACGCTCGCGCTGACGGTCGGCAACGGCGCGATCGATCCGGCGACGCGGACGCGCTTCGACGGCTGGCGCCGCGCCTTGCCGCGCCCTCTCGGCGGCGCCGCGACCTTCCAGGCGAGCGGCGGCAAGCTCCGTATCGCCATTCCCTATCCGGCATCGGCGCCGCTCGATCAGGGCTACTTCTTCCCCGTCACCACCGGCCTCGTCGACTATGCCGCGCCGCAGACCGTAACGCGCGACGGCGACCGGCTGGTGGTCGAGACCAAGGCCGGCGGCGCCGGCGCGACCGGGCCGCTTGCGGGCGTGTTGCGTGTTGGGGCAGGGCAGGCGCTGGCGATCAGCGCGACGGCCGGTTCGGTTGCGGCGTCAGTGGCCTCCGCAGCGACATCGCCCGCCCGCGGCGTCTGGTCGGCGACGCTGATCGCGCTGGCGGGGGCGCTCCTTGGTGGCCTGATCCTCAACATCATGCCGTGCGTCTTCCCGATCCTCAGCCTCAAGGCGCTGAGCCTCGCGCGCGGCCATCTCGACGAGCGCCAGGCGCGGCACGAGGCATTGGCCTATACCGCCGGCGTCGTCGCGGTCTGCCTCGCGCTCGGCGGTGCGATCCTCGGCCTGCGCGCCGGCGGCAGCGCGGTCGGCTGGGCGTTCCAGCTGCAGGACGCACGCGTCGTCATCGTGCTGCTGCTGTTGACGGTGGCGCTGTCGCTCAACCTTGGCGGGTTGTTCGAGATCCCGACCCCGGGCTTCGTCAACAGCAAGGGCGGGGCGGGCGGGGCGTTCGCCACCGGCGCGCTCGCCGCCTTCATCGCGACGCCATGCACCGGCCCGTTCATGGGCGCGGCGCTCGGCGCGGCGCTGGTGCTGCCCTGGCCGGCAGCACTGGCGGTGTTCGCCGGGCTCGGCATCGGGCTCGCACTGCCGTTCCTTGCGATCGGCTTCGTGCCTGCGCTGCGCAAGCGCCTGCCGAGACCCGGCGCGTGGATGGAGCATTTCCGCCGCTGGCTGTCGATCCCGATGTGGCTCACCGCGCTGGCGCTCGCCTGGGTTCTGGGACGCCAGACCGGCGTCGATGGGATGACGCTCGGCCTCTGTGCTGCGCTCGGCCTGGCGCTAATGCTGTGGGCGGCGGGGCGACGACAGAAGCGCGGCCTCGGCTTCGGCACGGTCACGCTGGTGCTGCTCGCCGGCATCACGATATGGGGCGTCGCGGTCATGTCGCGCACCCATCGTCCGGCGACGGCCACGGCGCAGGTCGAGGGCGCCGAAGCCTTCAGCGAGGCGCGGCTCGCCGCGTTGCGCGCGCAGGGGCGGCCGGTCTTCGCCTATTTCACCGCCGACTGGTGCCTGACCTGCAAGGTCAACGAAAAGGCCGCGATCGAGACCGACGCGACCCGCGCTGCCTTTGCCCAGCACAAGGTCGCGGTGCTGGTCGGCGACTGGACCAATGGCGACGCCGCGCTCGGTCGCTTCATCGAGGCGCACAACCGTGCCGGCGTGCCGCTCTATCTCTATTACGCGCCGGGTGCCGCCGAGCCGCAGGTGTTGCCGCAGGTGCTCACCCCGGGAATGCTGGCGGGGCTGGGCGGCTAGGCCGCGCGCCTACTGCCCGGCACCTTCCGCTTCGACCCGCACCGGGATCGATTTCGACGCCGGCGTGCCCGACAACGTGTCGTGCAGCGACAGCGGCACCAGCACGTTGCACTCGGGATAATAGCCAGCGATCGTCCCGCGCGGCAGCTTGTAGGCGGTGAGCGTCAGGCCGCCGAGCTGCCGGTCGACGCCATCGTCGACATCGGTAACCAGGCGCACCTGCTCGCCGTCGCGCAGCCCCGCCGCTTCGATGTCGTCCGGGTTCATCAGCACAACGTCGCGCGTCCCTTCGATCCCGTGGAAGCGGTCGGAATAGCCGTAGATCGTCGTGTTGAACTGATCGTTTGACCTGATTGTCATCAGCCGGAACCGGCCCGGCGCGTCGCCAAAGCCGAGCGAATTGAGTTCGCCGGGTGTGGTGAAGGCAGCCTTGCCGCTCTCGGTCTTCCAGATCCGCTCATGCGCGCCGTTACCGCGATAAAAGCCGCCCGGCGTGTACATCCGCGCGTTATAGTCGCGGAAATCATCGGGATAGGTCTGCTCGATCAGATCGCGGACCAGTCCGTAGTCGGCGGTCCATGCGTCCCATTTCAGCTTGTCCGATGGCGCCAGCGCCGCCTTGGCGATGCCCGTGACGATCGCCAGCTCGCTGCGCAGATGTTCCGACGCCGGCTTCCGGAAGCCGATCGAGCCGTTGATCATCGAGAAGCTGTCTTCCGAGGTGATCGTCTGCACGCCGCCCGCCTGGCGGTCTTCCTCCATGCGGCTGAGGCAGGGGAGGATATAGGCGGTCTTGCCGGGAAACAGGTGGCTGCGGTTGAGCTTGGTCGAGACCATCACCGTCAGCTCCTGCGCCGCCCAGGCCGTTTCCATCAGCTTCTGGTCGGGCACTGCGCGCAGCAGGTTGCCGCCGAGAGAGACGAACGCGCGCACCTTGCCCGCGATCAGCGCTTCGACCGCCGCGACGATCGCCATACCGTCCTCGGGCGGCGTCTCGACGTCGAACAGCGCCTTGATCCGATCGACCGGGATGAGGTGCACCTTCTCGGCAATGCCCACGGTGCGCTGGCCCTGCACATTGCTGTGCCCACGCACGGGGCAGCAGCCGGCGCCCGGCCTGCCGATATTGCCGCGCAGCAACAGCAGATTGACCAACATCGCGATGTTGAGGGCGCCGTGCGCGTGTTGCGTCAGGCCCATGCCATAGACGCCGATCACCCGCTCCGCTTCGATATAGACCTGCGCCGCCGCGCGCAGCGCCTCCTGCGTCAGGCCGCTTTCCTGCTCGATCTCGGCCCAGTCGGCGGCGCTGCAGCGGGCGATGAACGAGTCGAAACCGGTGGTGTGCTGCGCGATGAAGGCATGGTCGATCACCGTCGCCGTGCCGGCCGCATGTGCGGCATCGTCGGCCTCGACCACGCATTTGCACAGGCCGAGAATCGCGGCGATGTCGCCGCCGGCCTTCAGCTGGTGATATTGGTCCGAGATCGTGGTTGCGGTGCCGGTCAGCATCGCCGCCGGGCTTTGCGGGTCGACGAACGACACCAGCCCCTGTTCGATCATCGGATTGAAGGTCACGATCTTGCCGCCGCGGTCCTTGCACGCCTTGAGCGGGTGCAGGAAGCGGGGGCTGTTGGTGCCCGGGTTCTGGCCGAAGAAGAAGAAGGCGTCGGCCTGTTCGAGGTCTTCCCATACCACCGTTCCCACCGGCGATCCGATCACCTTGGTCAGCCCGACCGAGGTGGTCTCGTGACACATGTTGGAGCTTTGCGGCAGATTGTTGGTGCCGAACGCGCGCGCCAGCAGCGCATAGAGATAGGATGCTTCGAGCCCGGCATGGCCCGACGCGTAGAAGACGGCCTGATCGGGCGCGATCGCGCGCAACCGTGTGCCGATGTCGGCGAGCGCCTCATCCCAGCCGACCGCCTCGTAGCGATCCGTTGCGTGGTTGAAACGCAACGGGTGCGTCAGCCGCCCCGTCATCTCGAGATCGTGATCGCGCCATTCGCGCAACGCGGTGACACTATGCCGTTCCTGATCCCAGAATTCGGGCGTGCACCGATCCGAGGTCGATTCCCACAGGGTGGCCTTTGCGCCATTCTCGCAGAACTCGAAGGCGGAATAGTTGGCGGGCTTCGGCCAGGCGCATGAGACGCACATCACCCCCTTGGGCTTGTTCAACTTGCGCAGCCCCGCCAGCGCCGACGGCGTCGACCATGTCTCGCCGAAAATCTCAGCAATGCCCTTCAGTGACCCCCAACCGCCCGCTGGTCCGGGTGCATGGGGAAGATCGTCGCTATCGCTCACGGACGGATCCTCGCTCTCTCGCCCCGCGCATGAGGTGCGGTGGCATTTCGTAACGCCCGAAAGCGTGGAACGACGCCGCTCCACGCGCAAAAAATGCCGATCCCGAATTACCTTGTCTTGCCCGGATCGTCAGCCATGTTCGGTCGTTGGGCGGCGATCTACCGAGGCAGGGTTTCACGACCATGGCCTTCGGTCGGACCGAGCGATTTATACGGGAGGATATATGACCAGTTGTCGCCACAGCAGCACGATCACGCATGTGACTCCGAGCGCCCGCGGTTGCGAGGAATGCCTCAGGATCGGCAGTGCCTGGCTGCACCTGCGCCTGTGTCGCAGCTGCGGCCATGTCGGCTGTTGCGACGATTCGCCGCATCGTCACGCCACGGCCCATTTCCATGCGACGCATCATCCGATTAGCGAGGGGTATGATCCACCGGAGGGGTGGGGATGGTGCTATGTCGATGAAGTGGTGATCGACCTGCCCGACCAGACGCCCCAACGGGGCCCAATCCCGCGCTATTATTGAGCCGAAAGACAGAAATATCATGAACGGACCCAAGCTTTTCGAGCCGATCATGGTCGGTGGCCTCGAACTGGCCAATCGCATCGTCATCGCGCCAATGTGCCAATATTCGGCGGTCGATGGCTGCATGAACGACTGGCACGTCATCCATCTCGGCCACCTCGCTCTGTCGGGCGCCGCGCTGCTGACGATCGAGGCGACCGCCGTGGTGCCGGGGGGTCGCATCAGCCATGGCGATGTCGGGCTGTACGACGACGCCACCGAAGCCGCGATGGCCGGCGTCATCGCCAGCGTCAGGCGCCATTCCGACATGCCGATAGCAATCCAGCTTGGTCATGCCGGTCGCAAGGCATCGACCGATCTGCCCTGGCTGGGCGGCGCTCAGATCGCGCCCGAAGCGGCGCATGGCTGGCAGACTGTCGCGCCGTCGCCGCTGGGTTTCGCGGCGACGGACCATGCGCCGCATGCGTTGAACGATGACGATCTTGTCGGCCTGCGGGATGCGTTCGCTGCGGCGGCGCGGCGTGCGGCACGGCTCGGAATCGACGCGGTGCAGATCCATGGCGCACACGGTTACCTGCTTCACCAGTTTCTCTCGCCGATCTCGAACGGCCGCGAGGATGAATATGGCGGCAGCCTCGAGAACCGTATGCGCTTCCCGCTCGAAGTCTTCGATGCCGTGCGCGCGGCGTTCCCGCCCGAAAGGCCGGTGACGATGCGCGTGTCGGGGACCGATTGGGTCGATGGTGGCTGGGACGTCGAGCAGACCATCGCTTTCGCGCAAGCCTTGGAACGCCGCGGTTGCGCCGCCATCCACGTCTCGAGCGGCGGGCTCGATCCGCGCCAGAATATCCCGGTCGGGCCGAATTATCAGGTGCCGCTGGCACGTGCGGTCAAGCAGGCGACGACGATGCCCGTTGTCGCGGTTGGGCTGATCACCGAGCCCGAACAGGCCGAGGCGATCATCGCCACCGGCGACGCCGATCTCGTCGCGCTCGCCCGGACCATGCTCTACGATCCGCGCTGGCCATGGCATGCCGCCGCCGCGCTCGGCGCACAGGTGACGGCACCCAACCAGTATCTCCGCTCGCAACCGCGGCGCTTTCGCGATCTGCTGCGCGGGCGTTGATCCGGCGATCGAACGCGCGCTTAATTGACCAGGCAAGTAAGCAAGAAGCGACTGATGTCATTGGGTGTTAAAAAAGGACCATATCGCATCCGTTGTGGATATGGATTTATTTAAAATGCCAACAATATAATATTGCACGTCCTTTTGAACGGGAGCAAAGTTGCTGGCGACTCGCTGACATGTGAAGAATATCGCAGTGTTCCTTGCGAGCGTTTTATGATTGATGGAGGGCGCGCATGGCAATCGTCTTGGCATCGGATCGCGTCGGCGGCGGACAACAGGGTCAGATCGTCGATCCCTCGGGCGCGGTACCGCCCGATCTGACCCTGCCGCTGATCAACGAGCCGGCGCAGGCCTCTCCCGGCGTTCAGCCGGTCGGGCCGCTCAGCCATCTCATCGGCACCTGGACCAATCGCGATCTCGGCAGTTCGGGGCGCGGGGGCCCGGCGAGTCCCTTTTCCTACAATCTGATGGTCCTGCCGCAGTCGCCCGGCGCCGACCCGGCATCGCCTTACGGCTATATCCTCAAAAGCATGGCCTATTATGAGGAGATAACCTTCAGCCAGATCCACGGCGCGGCCGCGAACCGCGGCGGCACGGGTACGCAGGTGTCGAATGCCTTGCTGTACGAACAGCGCGTCTACATTGCCGATGGCCCCGCCCAGGATGATTTGGTGCATTTCGAGAACGGGATCTGGGGATATCTCGAGCCGATGGCACAGGCGCTAGGACCTTATGGCGATGGCAATGGGCCCTTCATCGGATCGGAGACGTTCGGTGATGTCCCGCCGGCCTTGACCTACAATATCTTCAAGCAGATTTCGGTGCCGCATGGGAATTCCGTGCTGGCGTGCGGCGCCATCGCGGTGGACGCAAACGGCAACCCGACACCGGTGCAGGGCGCGCCGACCATCAACCCGCCGGCGCAAGTGCTGCCGGTCACCATGCCGCAAATCGACACGTCGATCTACGCGCCTCCTGCGACGGTACAGAATATCTTGCCGGCCTATGCGCTGAACCCCAACCAGGCGCTGACCGATGCGCTGGCGGTCAACCCGGTGAGCCAGTTCATCGAACTCACGGTCGACTCGACGCTCGGCGGCGGCATGGTCGGCAATATCGATTACGAGCAGCAGCGCGCCGATGTGACGGAATATCAGGCGACCTACTGGATCGAAGACACCGGCGATGGGTCGTTCAACCAGCTGCAATATTCCCAGACCATCATGCTGCGCATTCCGATCGTCCTGCCGGGAACGAGCACGCCGACCGAAGTCTTCTTCCCGCACATCACGACCAACACGCTGACCAGGGTTTCCGGCGGCACCTGATCCCGCCGGGGGACAAGCGGCGTGTTTCCCGTCCACGGCGCACGCCGATGAAGAACGCATGATGCGTGGCCGGTGCGACCGGGGAGGGGGAGAAGGATGACGGCGGAAAGCGCAAGCGACGTGATCCGGGCGCCAACCCGGGGTGGCCCGTCCGCGCTGCTGATGAGCGATCGGCAGGGCTTTGACCGGCGCTGGCATGCTCCCCATCTGGCGGCGGTCTATGTTCCGACAGCGCTCGATCAGGCCGCGCCCTGTGTCGAGGCCGCGCTCCGTGCCTTTGGCCGTGACGTGAAGGTCACCTCGGGCCGTCATTGCTATGAAGACTTCGTCTACAATGACGGGGCGCGGGCGGTGATCGACCTGTCGGCGCTCAACCAGGTCGGTTATGACTCGGCGCGCAAGGCCTTTTTCGTCGATGCCGGGTGCGAGAACTGGACGGTCTATCGCACCCTGCTGAACGGCTATGGCAAGACGCTGCCGGCGGGGTCGTGCTATTCGGTCGGCGCGGGCGGGCACATTACGGGCGGGGGCTATGGCCTGTTATCGCGGCTGCACGGGCTGACCATCGACCATCTCAGCGCCGTCGATATCGTCACCTGGGACGCGCCGGGCCGGCAGGCGCGGCTGCGCCATGTTTCCGAGGCGAGCAGCGACAGCGCCGAGCGCGATCTCTTCTGGGCGTTGCGCGGCGCCGGGTGCGGCAATTTCGGCGTTATCGCACGCTATTATTTCGCCGACCTGCCCGACGCGCCCGACCATGCGTCGCTATGGACTTTGGCGTGGAACTGGACGGACCTTGACGAGGAAAGCTTCGCCGCCTTGCTGCGCGAATATGCCGACATCGTCGCGACGATGCCGGAAACCGATTTCGCGCTGTTGAAGATCAACCATGTTGCCGCCGAACAGATCGGCCTGATCTATCAGAGCGTTTCGCCGCCGGGCGCGAGCGCAGCGCAGCACCGGTTGCGGGTCGCCGATACCATCCGCGAGCTGGGGCTGCGGCTGAACCGGATCGCGCCATCGAGCCCGCTCCGCCGGCCGCTCGGCGGCCATCCCGGCATGATGAGCTCGCTGCCGAGCAGCGACAGCGTCAATCACCTGACCTATCTCGAGGCGCTGCAGACGCTCAACGGCTCGGGGCCGAACCAGTTCGGCAAATACAAGTCCGCCTATATGAAGAAGGGCTTTCCCGAGCAGCAGATCGGCGCGATCTACCATTGGCTCCATATGGTGCCCGAGGGGCTCGCGGCGGCGGATATGGCGCAGACCCTGCTGCAGGTGGACAGCTATGGCGGCGCGATCAACCGGGTGAGCCCGACGGCAACCAGTGTGCCGCAGCGCAGTTCGATCCTGAAGCTGCAATATCAGACCTATTGGAACAATGACTGTCCGGCGGGCGGGCCGCCGTCACCCGCGAACGAGGCGCAGGCGCACGCGCATCTCGACTGGATGAACGGCTTCTATTCGTCGGTTTATGCCGATAGCGGCGGCACCCCCGACCCGGCCCGCGACCCGTCGGGGACGGTGGACGGCTGTTATTTCAACTATCCAGATGTCGATCTTGGCTCGCACGCGCGCGGCGATGTCGATGATGCGCTCCGGCTCTATTTTCTCGCGAATTTCCGAGATGCGCCGCGCAACCTCGTCGCCATCAAGCGACATTGGGACCCGATGAATTACTTTCATCACGCGCAGTCGTTGCCGGTATTCTGACCCGTTTCTGCCGGGCAGGCGGTCGCCGATTGCCGGCATTCTGGACAATCGAGGGCGCGATATGGCTGTGTCTGGCGGAACGGTGAAGCAAGTGTTGACGGATATCGTTAATGTTTCCTTCCGGCTTCTTCTCCGGTAACCATTTGTTTACCCTGTCGGACCTTCCTCGGCTGATCTAGCGTCAGGGATGATATCGACACAACACACCGCAACCTTCGCGTTCATTGCACTCGTCGCGGCGTCCGCTTGCGCGGCACCGGCCTCAGCGATGGAGCGAACGCCGCCGGAGCGCGCGGCTTTCGCGGAGGAATCAGCGTCGGCGCCGGCGCGCGCGGTCGCCCGTTGGGCCGTCGCCGCCGGCGACAACGAAGCGCTACCGTTCGTCATCGTCGACAAGGTGGCAGCCAAATTGTTCCTGTTCGATCGCGATGGCGGGTTGCGCGCGTCGACGGTCGTCCTTGTCGGGCTGGCGCGCGGCGACGTTTCGCCGCCGGGTATCGGGAATCGCAAACTGTCTCAGATTGCGCCGGCCGAGCGCATCACGCCTGCCGGACGTTTCGTCGGGGAAAAGGGGACCAACCTTGCCGGGCGCGGCATCGTCTGGGTCGATTATGACAGCGCGATCGCCATCCACCGCGTCACCGACGTCAAGCCGGGCACGACCGCGCGGGATCGCCTGACCCGCCTTTCCAGCGTCTCGCCCAGCGACCGGCGCATCTCGCTGGGCTGCATCAACGTCTCCGAAGCGTTCTACGATGCCTATATCCGTCCGACCTTCGATGCGTCGAGCGCGGTCGTCTACATCCTTCCCGAAGCCAGGGCTTTGAAAGACGTGTTTGCGATGCCTGCCGCCCTCACTGTGACGATAGCCGCGGCAGAGCCGGCCCGCAGTTGACGCCGCCGACGACGCGCTACGCATGAACAACGCGCGGTTCTTGCGCTCGATCAATGGCGACCCCCTTGTGCGGCGCAGCAATCCGTCGCAGCATGGTGCCAGCACAAGGAGCGACGATTGGCGAAACGGCGGGCGTTCGACGAGATCATGGGGCAAGCGGATTCGACGGTCGCGCGTCCCGAACTCGCCGCGCTCGGTCGCTGGATCGACGAGACGCCCAATTCCGAACTGCGCCGGCGACAGCAATCGGCTGAGGCGACCTTCCGTCAGCTTGGCATCACCTTCGCGGTCTATGGCGACAGCGACGCGTCGGAACGGATCATCCCGTTCGACATCGTGCCACGTGTGTTTCTTGCCAGCGAATGGGCGCGGCTGTCGGAAGGGCTGGTGCAGCGCGTCGAGGCGATCAACGCCTTTCTCGACGACATTTATGGCGCGCGCCGCATCCTCGATGAGGGTGTGCTGCCGCCCGACCTGATCTTCGGCAATGCGCAGTTCCGCCCCGAGATCGCCGGGATCCGCCCGCCGCATGGCATCTGGGCGCATATCTGCGGCATCGATCTGGTGCGGACCGGGCCGAACGACTTCTTCGTGCTCGAAGACAATGCCCGTACCCCTTCGGGCGTCAGCTACATGCTCGAAAATCGCGAGGCGATGTTGCGGCTATGTCCCGAACTGTTCCGTGAGTTCCGCATCGCCGCGGTCGACAGCTATCCCGATCGCCTGCTCCAGACGATGCAGTCGGTTGCGCCGGAAGGTGTCGCCGCGCCGGTCTGCGTCGTGCTGACCCCGGGGCATTATAACTCCGCCTATTACGAGCACAGCTTCCTCGCCGATTCGATGGGCATCGAGCTGGTCGAGGCAGCCGACCTGTTCGTCGCCGACGATATCGTGTGGATGCGGACCATCTCCGGCCCGGTGAAGGTCGACGTGATCTATCGCCGCATCGACGACGACTATCTCGACCCGATGGTGTTCCGGCCGGATTCGATGCTTGGCGTGCCCGGGCTGATCGCCGCCTATGCCGCGGGCAATGTCGCGCTGATCAACGCGCCGGGCAACGGCATCGCCGACGACAAGGCGATCTACAGCTATATGCCCGAGATCGTGCGCTTCTATTCGGGCGGTGAACCCAAGCTGCCCAATGTCGAGACGTTCCGCTGCCGCGAGCCGCAGGCGCTCAAATATGTCCTCGATCACCTGCCCGAGCTGGTCGTCAAGCTGGTCGACGGCTCGGGCGGCTATGGCATGCTGGTCGGCCCGACCGCGAGCAAGAAGGAGATCGAGGCATTCCGTGCCGCGCTGATCGCCGAACCGCAACGCTATATCGCTCAGCCGACGCTGGCGCTGTCGACCGTGCCGACACTGGCCGACAAGGGGCTGGCACCGCGCCATGTCGATTTCCGGCCCTTCGTGCTGACCGGCGCCAAGGGCGTGCAGGTCGTGCCCGGCGGGCTGACGCGGGTCGCGCTCAAGGCCGGCTCGCTGGTGGTCAATTCGTCGCAGGGCGGCGGTACCAAGGACAGCTTCGTGCTGATGGACGGCTGATGCTCTCACGGACCGCTTCCTCGCTCTACTGGCTCGGCCGCTACGTCGAGCGCGCCGATTTCGTTGCCCGCCTCGTCGAGGCGACGGTGCGGCTCGATGCCTTGTCGCCGCGCCCGGCGGGCGAGATCGCCTGGTCGAGCGCGCTGACCGTGACCGAGACCGACGAGGATTTCGCGCTGACCGGCGAGACCGTGACGCAGACGCACGTCGCGCGTTTCCTGACGCTCGATGCGAACAATCCCGGCTCGATCGTGCGATGTCTCGATCGTGCACGCGACAATGCCCGCGCGGTGCGCACCGCGCTGACGCGCGACGCCTGGACCGGGATCAATCGCGCCTGGCTGCTGTTCCAGAGCCGATCGAGCACCGGCGGCGCAACCGCGACGCTCAACCTGCTCGAGGCGGTGAAGACCGAGACGCGCGGCTTCGAGGGCGCGATCCACCGCATGCTGCGCAACCAGACCACCTGGTTCATCCGGCTCGGCCAGGCGGTCGAGCGCGCCGACAACACCGCGCGTCTGCTCGACGTCAAATATCATATCCTGCTGCCCGAGGGCGAGAAGGTCGGCGGCGTGGTCGATCGCGACCAATGGACGACGATCCTCCAGACCGTCTCGGCGGTGACCGCCTATCGCTGGCTCTATTCGGAAGGATTGAAGCCCGCCAACGTCATCGATCTGTTGATCGCGCGCGCTGAGATGCCGCGGAGCCTCGCCGCCTCGGCAGAGGAGACGGTCGAGATCCTCGGTCTGCTCGCCAAGCGCACCGGGTTGCACGGCGAAGCCGACCGGATGGCGCGGATGCGCCAGGCACGGATGCTCAAGACGCGGTCGGGCGCGGTCATCGCTGGCGGGTTGCACCAATATCTGCGCGACTTCATCGACGAGAATGCCGAACTGCATTTCGCGATCGGCCGGCAGTTCAAGTTCAGCTGATGCGGCTGACGGTCGACCACCGCACCCTATATCGATTCGGCCGACCGCGCAGCCGCCTCGTCCAGCTGCTGCGTCTGAGCCCTGACGACAATGACGATCAGGCGATCGCCAACTGGGATGTCCATGTCGATTGCGACGCGCGGCTGCGTACCGGCCGCGATGGCTTCGGCAATCGCACGATCATGCTCTATGTCGAGGGGCCGTGCAGCTCGATCGAGCTCTCGGTGTCGGGCGAGGTGCTGACCAATTCTGCCGGCGGCATCGTGCATGGCTCGGTCGAACCGTTGCCGCCTGCGCTGTTCCTGCGCGCCACTGAGTTGACGCCGGCCGAGCCGCTGATCGCGGCTTTCGCGCTCGGCGCGGTCGGTGGCAGTGACGATGTGGCGACGCGCCTTGGGCTGCTCAACGCCGCGTTGCACCGGCGCTGCGGCTGGCATGCCAATGCCGCGCTGCGCGGCGTGTCGCAGGCCTTTGGTCATGAATCGGCAGCCGCCGCGGACCTCGCGCAGATGTTCATCGTCGCCGCCCGGTCGCTCGGCGTGCCGGCGCGTTACGTTTCGGGCTATCGCGCGGCCGATGACGATGTCGCCGTGCCGCATGCCTGGGCCGAGGCGCATGTTGCGGACGCGGGGTGGATGACCTTCGATCCGGCGACCGGCAGTGCGGCCGACGAGCGCTATATCCGCGCCGCCATCGCGCTCGATGCGGCGGGTGCGGCGCCGCTGGCGGGATCGGGGCTGGGTGCGCCGGTCACGGCAGGCGATGACGCCGGAGCGGGTGCGGCGCAGGACTGACGGTACCTGACAAAACCCCCGGCGTAGCGCCGGGGGTTTTTGTCAGTCAGGCGTCTGCCGCCATGACGGCATATTTCTCGGCCGGCGGGTGATAACTCGCCTCTTCGTCGACCAGCAGCGACCAGCCCGATGGCCCGAGCACCTCGATCGGCTTGTAGCGGGTCTTGTAGGCCATGCGCTCCGACCCCTTCACCCAATAGCCGAGATAGACATAGGGCAGGCCAGCGGCGCGGGCGCGCGCGATGTGATCTAGGATGATGAGATTGCCGAGGCCGGGGCGGTCGGCATTGTCGGCGTCGAAGAAGCTGTAGATCAGCGACAGGCCATCCGCCTGCTGGTCGGTCAGACAGGCGCCGATCAGCTTGCCGAGTTCGCCGTGACGCGACGGCTCGCGATATTCGATGATGAAGGAATTAACCGGCGAATGCTCGACCATGTCGGCATAATCGCCCTCGTCCATGCCCGTCATCCCGCCGCCGGGGTGGCGCGCGGCGAGATAGCGGCGGAGCAGCTGATATTGTTCGTCGGTCGCCCAGGGGCGGCAGGCGGAAATGTCGAGATCGGCGTTGCGGCGCTGTTGCTTGCGCTGGGTCGCGTTGGCGACGAAATCGGCGGCGACGACGCGCACCGAGACGCACGCGGTGCAGCCGGCACAGCTCGGGCGATAGGCGACCGACTGGCTGCGGCGAAAGCCGATCCGGCCGAGCGCGTCGTTGAGTTCGGGGGCGTGCGGCCCGCGCAACTCGGTGAACACCTTGCGCTCCTGCCGGCCCGGCAAATAGGGGCAGGGGGCGGGGCTGGTGACGAAGAAACGTGGAAAGCGAAATGGCGCCGTCACTGCCCGTGGTCCCCCTGTGTCTGGGCGCCGAATGCCGGCGCGAGGACGTTATGAATCGTCGCGCGCATGATGAAAAGCCGCTTTACCATGATTGAGGGTTAACGCGCCGTTTTCGATGACGAAAGGCCTGGCCGGATGCGCGCCGGTCATAATAGCGCAAGGTGAAGCAGGGTCGAAGGGCGCGCGACTCGGTTCGTCGCGCGCCGGATTCCTTTCGTCACGCCAGCTCGACGGGACTCGCTTCGTAACCGGCCTTGCGCAGCGCCGACATCAGCCGATCGAGATGCGCGCGGTCGCGGGTTTCGCATTCGATGTCGGTGATGAGGCCCTTGGCCGGCAGCGTCGTGAAGACGCGCTGATGATAGACCTCGATGATGTTGACGCGCTCCTGGTCGAAGATCCGCGCGACGTTGAACAGTGCGCCGGGCTGATCCTGCAGGCGGATGCGCAGGCGCGCGAGGCGGCCCGAGCGCGCCAGGTCGCGCAGCAGGACGTTGGCGAGCAGCCGCGTGTCGATATTGCCGCCGCACAGCACGACGCCGACGGTCTTGCCCTTGAAGCGCTCGGGATAAGCGAGCAGCGCGGCGAGGCCGGCCGCGCCGGCGCCCTCGACCACGGTCTTCTCGATCTGCAGCAGCAGGCTGACTGCCTGTTCGAGGCTGCGTTCGCTGACCAGCACGATGTCGTCGACCAGCACGCGCACCATGCCGGCGGTGATGACGCCCGGTTCCTTGACCGCGATACCTTCGGCCAGCGTGTCACCGGCGCACGGCATGTTGAGCCCGTTGATGCGGTTGTACATCGAGGGGAACAGTTCGGCCTCGACCCCGATCACCTCGATCGGCTTGTCCCAGGCGCGCGCGACCGTCGCCATGCCCGAAATCAGGCCGCCGCCGCCGATCGGCGTGACGAAGGTGTCGATCGTCGGCACGTCCTCGAGCATCTCGATTGCCACCGTGCCCTGGCCGGCGATCACGCGGATGTCGTCGAACGGATGAACGAAGGTGAGACCGCGCTCCTGTTCGAGCAGCCGGGCATGGGCATAGGCCGCATCGAAGGTATCGCCCTCGAGCACGACGGTCGCGCCGTGGCCTTCGGTCTGGGTGATCTTCACCGTCGGGGTATTGGTCGGCATGACGATGGTCGCCGGGATGCCGAGGCGGTTAGCGTGATAGGCCAAACCCTGCGCATGGTTGCCGGCCGAGGCGGCGATTACGCCCGCCGTCCCTGCCGGCAGTTGCAGCAGCGTGTTGAGCGCGCCGCGCTCCTTATAGGCGGCGGTAAACTGCAGGTTTTCGAACTTGAGATAGACCGTCGCGCCGGTCAGCTCGGACAAGGTGCGGCTGATCAGCGTCGGGGTGCGGACGATGGCATCGCGGATTCGCGCATGCGCGGCGCGGATATCGTCGATCGAGACGGGCAGGGGGGCGGTGACGGGGAGCGGGTCGGTAGCCATGCGCGGCGCCTAGACCATCTGGCGCGGGGAAGAAACACGCCTTATCGCGGAGCCCATGAGCAACATCGCATTTGTCGGCACCGGCGTCATGGGCGCACCCATGGCCGGCCACCTCGTCACCGCCGGGCACCGGGTCACGGTCTATAATCGCAGCCCGGCCAAGGCGAGCGCCTGGGCGAAGCAATATGGCGGGCAGGCGGCGCCGAGCGCGCTGGATGCGGTGCAGGGCGCCGATGTGCTGATCACCTGCGTCGGCAACGATGCCGATCTCGACGCGCTGTTGCTCCACGACGACGCGGTGATCCGCGCGCTGGGGCGCGGCGCGATGATCATCGACCATACGACGGTATCGGCACGCATTTCGCGCGGCCTCGCGGACGCGGCCGGGCAGTTCGATGTCGAGTTCGTCGATGCGCCGGTGTCGGGCGGGCAAGCCGGCGCGGAGAAGGGTGCGCTGTCGATCATGTGCGGCGCGCGCTCGCCGGCGGCGTTCGCGCGCGCCGAGGCGATCGTGGCAGCCTATGCCGCGCGGACGGTTCATGTCGGTGGGCCGGGTGCCGGGCAGCAGGCCAAGATGGTCAACCAGATCGCCATCGCCGGGGTGCTGCAGGGCTTGAGCGAGGCACTGCGCTTCGCCCAGGCGAGCCAGCTCGATCTCGACAAGGTGTTCGAGGCGGTTTCGGGCGGTGCGGCGCAGAGCTGGCAGATGGTCAATCGCTGGCAATCGATGAGCGAGGACCGCTTCGATTTCGGCTTCGCGGTCGACTGGATGCGCAAGGATCTCGGGCTTGCGCTCGACGAGGCCAAGCAGAATGGCGCGGTGCTTCCGGTCGCCGCGCTGGTCGATCAATTCTATGCTGAGGTGCAGAAGATGGGTGGATCGCGGCAGGATACGAGTTCGCTGGTGCGGAGGCTCCCGAAATGAAGCGCCTGTTGTTCGCCACGGTCGCGGCACTCGCATTGGTCCCGGCGCCCGCGCTCGCCGATGCGCTGGTCGACAATGTCAACGGCATGACGCTCGACCAGGAGGGTCGGGTGGTGCATTTCACCGGGCTGCTGATGACGCTCGACGGGCATGTCACGCGGCTGCTCGGTTCGGGCGACAAGCGGCCCGACAAGGTCGACTGGCGTGCCGACATGCACGGCAAGGTGCTGTTGCCGGGGTTCGTCGATGCGCACGGGCATGTCATCGAACTGGGTTTCCGCGCGCTCGAACTCGACCTGCACGATACGACGTCGCTCGAAGAGGCCAAGGCGCGGATCGCCGCCTATGCCGCCGCCAATCCGGATCGCAAATGGATCGTCGGTGGCGGCTGGAACCAGGAGAAATGGGGGCTTGGCCGCTTCCCAACCGCGGCCGATCTCGACGCCGTGGTCAGCGATCGCCCGGTGTGGCTGAGCCGCGCGGATGGCCATGCCAGTTGGGCGAACAGCGCGGCGATGGCGGCGGCGGGCGTCAATGCAAAAAGTGTGTCGCCGGCGGGCGGGCGGATCGAAAAGACCGGTATCGCGCCCAGCGGCGTGTTCGTCGATTCAGCGCAGCAACTCGTCAACAAGGTCGTGCCGCAACCGCTGCCCAAGGAGCGCGACGTCGCCTTTCTCAAGGCGCAGGCGATCCTGCTTTCATATGGCATCACCGCGACGTCTGACATGGGCACCTCGCTCGACGACTGGCTGAGCTATCGCCGCGCCGGCGATCTCGGCTCGCTGCGCGTCCGGATCATGAGTTACGCTTACGGCGTCGACACCGCAGTCCAGATCGGCGGCACCGGACCGACGCCGTGGCTTTATGGCGACAAGCTGCACATGGGTGGGGTCAAGCTCTATGCCGATGGCGCGCTCGGTTCGCGCGGCGCTTGGCTCAAGGCGCCGTATAGCGATGCGCCGGGCCAGTCGGGGGCTGGGTTCCTGTCGGACACCGTGCTGCAGAATCTGATGAGTCGCGCGGCGATGGACCATTACCAGGTCGCGGTTCACGCGATCGGTGATCGCGCCAATGCGCAGGTGCTCGGTGCAATCGACGAGATGGCGCAGACCTATAAGGGTGACCGGCGCTGGCGGATCGAGCATGCCCAGATCGTCGACCCGGCCGATCTGCCGCGCTTCGGGCAGAACGGCACGATCGCCTCGATGCAGCCGACGCACCAGACCAGCGACATGCACATGGCCGAGGCGCGGCTCGGGCCGGCGCGGCTCGGCGGCGCCTATGCCTGGGCGTCGATGCTGAAGAATGGTAGCCGGCTGGCGTTCGGCACCGACTTCCCGGTCGAGAGCCCCGATCCGTTTGCCGGCTGGGCCGCGGCGTTCACGCGGCAGGACGCCAGGGGTGAACCCTATGGCGGCTGGCGCCCCGAGGAGCGCGTGACGCGCGAACAGGCGTGGCGCGCCTACACGATCGACGCGGCCTATGCCGGCTTTGCCGAGGACAAGTTCGGTCGGCTGGCGCCGGGGCAGCGCGCCGACTTCATCATCGTCGACCGCGACCCGACGCTTGCCTCGCCGAGCGACCTGCGCGCGACCAAGGTCGAGCAGACCTGGGTCGGGGGCGAGAAGGTGTGGGAGGCGCGGTGAGGGAATTTCCCAACGTCGTCGTCATGCTGAACTTGTTTCAGCATCCATGTGCGGTCGATTGACGCGGGAGCGACGTCGGTGGAGCGAACCCCGGCCGTCTACATCCTGACCAAGCCAAAAGCGAGGCAGCCTCTATACCGGCGTAACGTCCGTCCCGATTGGACGCATGATCCAGCATCGGGACGAACTTATCGCTGGGTTCACAAAGCGATATGGAATCAAGCGGCTGGTCCTGATCGAATTTTCGGGCGACATGGAAAACGCCATCCGGCGTGAGAAGCAGATCAAGAACTGGCATCGCCAGTGGAAGATCAACCTGATCGAGGCCTGCAATCCGACGTGGCGCGACCTGGCGCTGGACTATGGTTTGGCGCCGCTGTCTGCACCGCGTCATCGCAGGGACGGTGGTTCTTCCAGGCAATAGGCGGCGCGCTTGCTCTTCGGATCGCGCATGGATGCTGAAACAAGTTCAGCATGACGGAGAATGGGATAGGTTCTGAACCACAAGTCCGGGGTGGCGGACATGGACGTTGCACCCCCAGAAAACAAAGCGGCCGCGGCGCCCCCCCGGTGCCGCGGCCCTTCAAGTGTCGGAGGCAGAAAGAAATCAGGCGACTTCGGTGATCATCACGTCGTCGGGTTCGCGCAACACATAGCCGCGACCCCACACTGTCTCGATATAATTCTCGCCGTCGCAGGCGAGGCTGAGCTTCTTGCGCAGCTTGCAGATGAACACGTCGATGATCTTGAGTTCGGGCTCGTCCATCCCGCCATAAAGGTGGTTGAGGAACATTTCCTTGGTCAGCGTGGTGCCCTTGCGCAGCGAAAGCAGCTCGAGCATCGCATATTCCTTGCCGGTCAGGTGAACGCGGCTGCCATCGACCTCGACCGTCTTGGCGTCGAGATTGACCGCCAGCTTGCCGGTGCGGATGACCGACTGGCTGTGGCCCTTGGAGCGGCGCACGACGGCATGGATGCGCGCGGTAAGTTCCTCGCGGTGGAACGGCTTGGTGACGTAATCGTCGGCGCCGAAGCCGAAGCTGCGCACCTTGGAGTCCATCTCGTTGATACCCGAAAGGATAAGCACCGGCGTCTGCACGCGGGCAACGCGAAGCTTCTTGAGCACGTCATAGCCGTGCATGTCGGGCAGGTTGAGGTCGAGCAGGATGATGTCGTAATCATACAGCTTGCCCAGATCGAGGCCTTCCTCGCCCAGATCGGTGGTGTAGACGTTGAAACCTTCCGTGGTGAGCATGAGCTCGATCGCCTTGGCGGTGGTCGGCTCGTCCTCGATCAGCAGCACGCGCATCTGGCAGTATCCCTCTGTCGTTTTGCGGTGCCTGAATGCCCCCACGGCCCCAGCACCTAAGCATGATCTATTAACCTCATGAGTGATGAACGCAAAAGGTTAATTCTTCGCTAACCGGCCTGACTCCACGAGTCGCAGGGAATCTACGTACTAGGAATTACACGACCTGAGCGGGTCAGCGCGGCAATTCGGACCGTTTGGTGCGCAGATTGCGGAGCCGATCGGCGAGAAAGTCGATCAGTGCCTCGACGCGCGCCGGACGCAATGTGCCCGGCGGCGTCATCAAATGCAGCGCGCCCGATGGCGGCGACCAGTCGGTCAGGATCGCCTCGAGCGTGCCCGCGGCGAGATCGGCGCCGACGAGGAATTCGGGCAGGATGGCGATGCCGAGGCCGGCACGCAGCGCGGGGAGCATCGCATCGCCGCTGTTCGTCGAAAGGGGCCCGCGCGGGCGCACCGATACCTCGGCGCCGCCCGGGCCAAAGAAGCGCCATGGGCCGGTGACATTGGTATAATCGAGGCAGCGATGTTCGCCGAGCTGCGCTGGATGGGTCGGGCGGCCATGCGCGGCGAAATAGGCCGGGGCTGCGACGATATGCATCGGCATGTCGGCGAGCTTGCGGGGGCGCAGCGAGCTGTCGGGCAGCGCGGCGATGCGCAGGGCAATATCATAACCCTCGGCGACGATATCGACGCGCGCATCGGACAGATGCAGGTCGATCTCGATTCCGGGATGATCGGCGAGGAACGCGGCGATCGCCGGGGCGACCGCGAGCAACCCCAGCGACATCGGTGCGGCGACGCGGATCATCCCCGCCGGGGCGCTCGCCGCATCGTGCGCCGCTTCCTCGGCGGCCTGCGCCTCGGCGAGCATGCGCGCGGCGCGCTCGGCCAACCCCTTGCCGCTCTCGGTCAGCGCGAGACGACGTGAGGTACGATGGAACAGCGACTGGCCGAGATGCGCCTCGAGCCGCGTGATCGCCTTGGAGACGGTCGCCTTGGACAGGCCGATCGCCTCGGCCGCACCGGAGAAGGAGCGGTGTTCGGCGACGCTGGCGAAAATCGCCCAGGCTTCGAGATCGGGTAGACGGGCCATGCCGCGACGATAGATCATGAAACAATCAGTTTCTACTGTTTCCATTTACGCGATGTCGGGAATGCCTATCTTGGCGACAACAAGGAGGTTCCCATGATCGAGAAACGCAGCTTTGCGAGCCTGGGCCATGCCGACCATGGCTGGCTCAATGCCCGCCATCATTTCAGTTTCGCCGATTATCACGACCCGGCTCGCAGCGGCTGGGGTAGTATTCTGGTGTGGAACGACGACGAAATCGGCCCGAAATCGGGCTTTCCGCCGCATCCGCATCGCGACATGGAGATCATCACCTATGTCCGCTCGGGCGCGATTACCCATCAGGATTCGATGGGCAATCAGGGTCGCACCGGCGCGGGCGACGTGCAGGTGATGAGTGCCGGCACCGGCGTGCGCCATGCCGAATATAATCTCGAGGGCGAGATGACGACTTTGTTCCAGATCTGGATCGAGCCCAAGCGGATCGGCGGGTCGCCGAGCTGGGGTGCCAAGCCGTTTCCCAAGGACGAGCGAACCGGTCGGTTCGTGACGCTGGCGTCGGGTTTCGCCGAGGACGAAGGCGCCTTGCCGATCCGCGCCGACGCGCGCGTGCTCGGTGCGACGGTCAAGGCCGGCGATACGCTGGAACACGTCGTCGGCGTGGGGCGGCACGCCTATCTCGTGCCGGCGACGGGCGCGATCGAGATCGACGGCGTGCGCTTCGATGCGCGCGACGGCGCGGCGCTGGACGGTGGCCAGACGGTGACCATCACGGCGCTGGAAGATGCGGAGATCGTGCTGGTCGACGCCGAGTGACCCTTTCGGGGGATGCCAAGTGACCCTTTCGGGGAGGGTGTTTTCTCTCCCCTGACGTTAACGCCCGCAAGCGAGCGGACGCCCACCCCCGCCCTTCCCGCATGCGGGAGGGGAGACAAGAAGGAGTTTTACGATGACCAAGGTTCTGGTGCTTTATTATTCGTCCTACGGCCATATCGAGCAGATGGCGGACGCCATCGCAGAGGGTGCGCGCTCGGCCGGTGCCGAAGTCGATATCCGCCGCGTTCCCGAAACCGCCCCGCCGGCGGTTGTCGCCGCGGCGCATTTCAAGACCGACACCGCGCATCCGCTGATCGAAGGCCCCGAGGCGCTGAAGCAATATGATGCGATCATCGTCGGCACGCCGACGCGCTTTGGTCGCATGTCGAGCCAGATGGCATCCTTCTGGGATACCGCCGGCGGGCTGTGGGCGACGGGCGCGCTGCACGGCAAGGTCGGCGGTGCCTTCACCTCGACCGCGACGCAGCATGGTGGCCAGGAAACCACGCTGTTCTCGGTCATCACCAACCTGCTCCATTTCGGGCTGACGATTGTCGGGCTCGATTATGGCCATCAGGGCCAGATGAACAATGACGAGATCGTCGGTGGCGCTCCCTATGGCGCGACCACGGTGGCGGGCGGCGACGGCAGCCGTCAGCCCAGCGAGATCGACCTCAACGGCGCGCGCTACCAGGGGCGTCGCATCGCCGAGGTCGCGGCCAAGCTCAGCGCCTGAGCGAGGCCGCGCCGAAGCCAGGGCTCACCGTGCCGCCAATGGCGGTCGGTGGGGCTGGTGAGGCCGCCACGGGGCGTGGCTGAATCAGCCAATAGTCCCAGACATCGTTGACCCCCGGCCTTGCCGGGAAAAAGGAGCGGGCGCGGGTGAAGTTCACCCGCGCCCGTACCGCGCCCGGTACATGGACCGAAGCGCCGACCCATCGCCAGTGCCACGGCTCCCATGTCACGCCCTGCGCGTTGCCGGCCGGGAAGGACAATTCGAAACCATATTCGGCTGCGTGCGCCAGCAGCCACAGGCCCGCTGCGGTGGTCGCGATGCACGGATCGACATCGTGGCAGCGCGGCGAGGGTCGAACGGCGAAGTCGATCGCATAGCCGGTGGCGTGTTCGCTATAGCCGGCCGGCGCGACGCTCAGCGCGCGCTCGGCGGCGTTTCGGCACGGCCTGGTCGGGCCGATCTGGCGGCAGAATACCGACTGCTGTTGGGCGATGCCGCGGAAGCACGATATGCCGCGCAACCGGTCCCCGACGCCCGGCGCCTGTTCGGCGGCGGCGAGCAGCCGTGTCAGGTCGGGCAGCATGTCGCGCTGGACGTAGCAGGGATGGTCGATGCCGAAGCCGGCGGGCGCGGGAACGAGATCGCCCGCCGCGGCCTCGGCATAGGGGATATGACCGAACAGTCGGCCGTCCAGCCCGACCCAGGCGATCTGGTCGGGGCAGGGAAACTGCGGTTCGGCCGCCAGCACCAGCGCCGGCAAAAGGCCGAGCGACACCACGGCGATCCTGATGATGCGGCGCAGTTTGCGTGTCATGTGTCGAAACTCTGGCATGAGCGAGCGCGCGGTGGCAAGAGCGCGAGCATGCTCGCCAACCATGTTCTCTTTATAGACGGCGAGGCGCTCGTCATCGACAAGCCCGCCGGTCTTCCCGTCGACCCGCCGCGCGACGGCTCGCTCAGCCTGGAAAACCATCTCGATGGCCTGACCTTCGGCTTCAAGCGCTGGCCGCAGGCGGTGCACCGGCTCGATCGCGACACGTCGGGTTGCCTGTTGCTGTCGCGCAATCCCAAGGCGCACGCGCGGTTGCAGCAGGCGTTCGAACAGGGCCTCGTCGAGAAGCGCTATCTCGCGGTGCTCGAAGGCGTGCCCAAGGGCGAGGAAGGGATGATCGATCTCGCGCTGGCCAAGACCAGCACGCGCGAAGAGGGTTGGCGCATGCGCGGCGACCCGGCGGGCAAGGCGGCACGGACGGCGTGGCGCCTGCTGTCGGTCAATAACGGCCGTGCGCTGGTCGAGTTCCGGCCCGAGACCGGGCGGACGCACCAGATCCGCGTCCATGCCGCCGAGGCGCTGGGCGTCGCGGTGGTCGGCGATCCGGTCTATGGCCAGGGCGGTACGCCGATGCTGCTCCATGCCGCATCGCTGACGGTGCCGCGCGCGGGCAAGGATCCGGTCGTCGCCGAGGCGCCGATCCCGGCGCATTTCATTGCCGCGGGCTTCGGCGCGGACTGAACGGCGTCGGTCATGGTCGCCATCCCCATCTCGCGCTCGATTTCGATCGACAGCGACGAAATCGACGAGAGCTTCACACGTTCGAGCGGTCCGGGCGGGCAGCATGTCAACACCACCGACAGCGCGGTGCTGCTGCGTTTCGACGTGGCGAACTCACCGGGCCTGCCTGACGCGGTGAAGCAACGCCTCGCCGAGCTTGCGGGATCGCGCATGACGCGCGAGGGCGTGCTGCTACTGCGCAGCGAGGGTGCCCGATCGCAATTGCTCAATCGCCAGGATGTCCGCGATCGGCTGATCGCGCTGATCCGCGAAGCGCTGATCGTGCCCAAGAAGCGCCGGCCGACCAAGCCGAGCAGGACGGCCAAGGCGAAACGGGTCGATGAGAAGAAGGGCCGCGCCTCGATCAAGGCCGGCCGCGGCAAGATAAGGATCGATTGATGTACGCGTTCGACGTTTCCAACGGCTCGAAGGACGAGCTTTATCGCGATGTCCACGCAGCGCTCGACGCGCTGACCGCCGACGAGCCCGATGCGATCGCCAACATGGCCAATGCGGCGGCGTTGCTGTGGCAATATTTGCCCGATCTCAACTGGGCGGGTTTTTATCGCCTCGTGGACGGCGAGCTGGTGCTCGGGCCATTCCAGGGCAAACCGGCGTGCATCCGGATTGCACTGGGCGCCGGCGTGTGCGGCACCGCCGCGGCAACGCGCACGACGCAGGTCGTCGCCGATGTTCACGCCTTTCCCGGCCACATTGCCTGCGATGCGGCGAGCCGGTCGGAGCTGGTCGTGCCGATCGTCATCGGTGAGCGGCTGATCGGCGTGCTCGATCTCGACAGCCCGAGTGCGGAGCGGTTCGACGCGATCGATGCCGCCGCGTGCGAGGCGCTGGTGGCGATGCTGGCGCCAAGAATCGCCTGATCCGATTCGGGACAGCCCGGCGACTCGTCGCGAAGCGACCGAAATGGTAAGGAAATTCTTAAGTATCCGGCGGGCGCACGAGGCTCGCTCGGATCGGTTGAGGAGCGTTTACCATGAAGACCCTGATGATTGCTGGCCTCGCGATGGTTACCGCCGGTGCCGCCTTGCCCGCGCAGGCGCAGCGACTCGTGCCGGCGCCGATGAGCAATGGCCAGGTCGTGATGGGTGGCGGTCAGGTGACGGGCGGATGGCAGGGCGGCGGCGGCCAGACCATGCCGCGCCACTATCCGGGCGCTAACTATCCCGCGCCGCAGCCACGGCCGCCGGTGATGTCGCCGCCGTCGCATGGCGGCGGTCAGTGGTCGGGGGGCCATTGGTCGGGTGGTGGCCAATGGTCGGGCGGCAGCAACGCGCCGGGTGGCTGGAACGCCTATCGGCGCCCGACGCGCGGCTGGTCGCTGCCGCGCTACTGGGTCGCGCCGACCTTCTATATCAGCGACTATGCCAGCTTCGGCCTGGCTGTACCGCCGGCGGGCTATGGCTGGTCGCGCTATTATGACGATGCCGTGCTGATCGACGGGCGCGGCCGGGTGTGGGACTCGGTCAACGGCGTCGATTGGGACGGCGCGGGATACGCCCGGGGCGGACAGGGCGGCTATGCGGAAGCGGATGACGGCTATGCCTACGCCGAGGGCGGTCAGGGTGGCTATGGCGCCGGGTACGCGCCGCCGCCACCGCCGCCGGCTCGTGTCGTTTATGGCGAGCAGGGCGGCGGCTATACCAGCCGCAGCTATTCGAGCGGCGCGGGCTATGCGGCGGGCGGCTTTTACTATCCCCCGGCGACCACCACGGTTGTGACGATCGAGTCGGCGCCAGTGGTGACCACCACGACGACCGAATATGTCGAGACCTATGTCGCAAGGCGCCGCGTAGCGCGGCCGGTGCATCGCTGGCGTGCGCCGGTGCGACGGAGCTGCACCTGCGTATGCGGGTGCCGCTGAGATAGCGCGGCAAGAATGATCGAGCCGGCGTCCCGCGCATCGCGGGGCGCCGGTTTTGCGTCAGGGCTGGCGCGGTTCGGGGCCGGCGAAGGTCGCGAGGCTTTCCGAGCCGTCGGCTGCGACCGCCGCGACGCCGACGAAATTGTCGTCGACGGGCGTGTTGACGAGCACCGTGCTCGTCGCCGGCGCCGCGACGTCGACCGAACGCTGCCAGTCCTGCGCGTCGTTGCGGCGCCAGTGTACGCGGTAGCTGACCGCGCCGTCGACCGGTTGCCATTTGACCGTGGTGTCAAAGCTCAACGCGCCGGCGATCGTCACGCCTGACGGCGCAGCGGGTGCCGCGGCGAGGCGGCGGATCGTCGCGACATTGATCGCGGTGACCCTGGCGAGATAGGCGAAATCCATCTTGTCGACGGTGTCGCCGTACGCGATACCATTCTCGACCCGCAGATCCTGGTGCTGTTGCGTCCAGTTCTCCGCCGCGACCGAGAAGCGGACCGCGGGGAAGCCGAGCTTGAGAAACGGCTCATGGTCGCCGCCGCGGCCGAAGCGATCGGGCCGGCGATCGACGAACACATCGATGCCGCCGGGGATGCCGCGCGCGACCTCATCGGCGGTTTTGGCCAATGTACGCGACGGCCCGTCATCCTCGCCGCCATTGCCGCGGCGCGCGAGCTGTTGCGGCGTCTCCTCGGAGGCGCGGATGCCTTCGGAAAAGACCCGCACGCGATCGGCGACGCGGATGCCGTTCTGGCCCATGGTATTGCCGACGATGTCGTTGTTGAGCATCGCCGTGACGGTCCAGTTCTTCTGCTTGGCGGTCTCGGCCAGCAGCTGCCCGCCATACAGGCCCTGCTCCTCGCCGGAGAAGATCGCGTAGACGATCGTTGCGCGGAATTTCTCCTTCGACAGGATGCGCGCCGCCTCGAGCACCAGCGCGACGCCGGAGCCGTCGTCGTTCGCGCCGGGCGCGTCGTGCGTGGCGTCCATCGCGTCCGACACCCGGCTGTCGATATGCGCGCCGACGATGATCACGCGTTTGGGGTCGAGGCCCTGCTGGAAACCGAGTATGTCGACGATCTCGACGCCGTTGGGCGCGCGCGGCCCGGTGAAGGTGCGGGCGATATTGGCGACGGTGATGCATCCGTTACACGCATCGGCGAGGCGAGTCAGTTCGCCCGCCGCCCAGCGCCGCGCCGCGCCGATGCCGCGCACCGGATCGTCGGGCGACGAGAGCGTATGGCGCGTGCCGAACGAGACGAGCTTCTCTACCGTTGCCTTCAGACGCGCCGGATCGGGCGTCGTGCCCTCCTTTGCGGCGGCGGGTGCGGCGAGGAGCGGGAACAGGGCGAGCGGGAGAAGGATACGCATCGCGGTATCGTGCCCGGCGCGGGGCCGGCGTTCAACCCCGGCGCGCGGTTCCGCGAGAAAGATGCCCGCGCCATCGCCATCGGCGATCGCGCGGGCGGGTCGGCAGGGTCTTAGCGGAACGAACCGCTGATCATCAGACCGAAGATGCGCGGCTCGTTGTAGATGCCGGCGCGATAGTTCGAGGTGTCGATCACGTCGACGAGGTTCTTGTTGTTGGTCAGGTTGCGCACGAAGGCGGCGATCTCATATTTGCCGAAGGCGTAGCCGACCTTGGCGCCGAGCTCATTGTTGCCGTCGGCGGTATATTCGACCGTGCGGTAGAGCACGAAGTTGGTCTTGCCCTGCATGTTGAAGTCGCCGGCGACGAACACCTTGCTCTCGCCACCGAGCGGGATGTCGTAGCGCGCGCTGATGTTGAAGTTATAGTCGGGCGCATTGGGGAACGGGTTGCCGTTGATCTGCGCGTAGAAATTGTTGCCGACCTGCTTCAGCGGGTTGAGTACCGTCTCCGACGGCACGGCGACGCCACCGACAACGGCTGCGCCGACCTGGGCATAAACGGTCGAGTCCTCGATCTGCGTGTGCAGCAGGCTGAGGCCCATGTTGATGCGGAAATTGTCGGTCGGACGCGCTTCCAGCTCCGCCTCGACGCCATAGCCGGTGCCGCGGCGAGCATTGAACAGCACGCCGTTGCCGTTGCTGTCGTTGCCGTTGAGCTGCATGTTGTCGACAGTGTAGTAGAAGCCGGTAGCGTTGAAGTGCACGCGATTGTGCAGGAAGCTCGTCTTCACGCCGCCTTCGTAGCTGGTGTTGGTTTCCGAATTGGCGGTGGTGAACGGCGAGTTGAACACCGCCGAACGCCCCTGGATCGTCGGGCCGCGGAAGCCGCGCGCGACGCGGGCGAAGACGCTGACGTTGGAGTCGACGCGGTAGAGCAGGCTGGCGTCGAAGCTCGGCTTGGTATCGCTCAGCCGGACATTGGTGGCGCCCGTGAAGGTCGACACGTTGGCGACGGTGTTGGCGGTCTTGAGCAGCGTCGTTGTCTTGGTATCGTTGGTCACGCGAACGCCGCCGGTCAGCGTCAGCGCGTCGGTGAGTTTGTAGCTTGCCTGGCCAAAGATTGCCCAGGACGTGTTGACGTTATGCAGCAGCACCCAATTGTTCGGGTTGGGCGTGGTGCCCAGCGCGTTGCTGGTCAGGAAGAAAGCGCGCTGGTCGAACTCGGTATTGTCGCGGGCATCGAAATACATGCCGCCGACCTGCCAGTTGAACGCACCGGTGCCGGGGCTGGCAAGGCGCAGTTCCTGGCTCCACTGGTTCAGGCCGCGCAGGCGGCCCTGCGATTCGCCGCAACCGACCGCGCAATAGTTCGGCGCGGTGCCGCCGAAATTGGCCGCCGCGCCGCCATCGGTGTCGCCGCGGCTATAGCCTGAGGCGTGCTCCCAGGCGGTGATCGCGGTCAGCGTCGCGGGGCCGAGATCATAGTCCGCCTTCAGCGACAGGCCGTGCGTTTGGTAGCTCTGCGGGTTATTCTGCGCCTCGTCATAGGCGACGACCGAACGATCGAAGCTGGCCGGGACCTTGTTGGTGCCAGGGATGATCGAGCCGCGATAGAAGATCGAGGCATTGCCGTCATAGTCGCGGATGTGGCCCGACAGACGAATGCTCAGTGCGCTGCTCGGCTTGAACAGCAGTTGCAGGCGTCCGTCGCGCTCGTTGAAGCCGCCCATGACGTTGTGACCACCGACCGTGCCGTCATCGGACGGGCCAGTGTAATTGTTGCTGATCCAGTTGTCGCGATGCTGGAACAGACCCGACAGGCGGAAGCTCAGCGAGCCGTCGCTGGTCAGCGGACCGCCGACACCGGCATCGGCGTTGAGGCTGTTGAACCGGCCATAGCCGATCGAGCCCTGGCCCTGCCACGACTGGGTCGGCTGCGCGCTGTCGAACTTGATGATGCCGGCGGTGGTGTTGCGGCCGAACAGCGAACCCTGCGGTCCCTTGAGGACTTCGATCTGGCCGACGTCGAACACCGGGTTCGACTTCAGGATGACATGCTCTGCGACGACGTCGTCCTGGATGATCTCGACCGGCTGCGACGCGCCGAGATAGAAATCGATGTTGCCGAGGCCGCGAATGTAGAAGCGCGGGAAGATGCGGCCGGTCGAGGTTTCGACATAGAGGCTCGGCACCTTGCCGGACAGGGAGAGCAACGTGTCGGCGCCGGCGGCGTGGAAGTCGGTCAGCGCCTCAGGCTTGAGCACCGACACGGCAACCGGCACATTCAGGTCGTTCTCGCTGCGGCGCTGCGCGGTGACGACGATGGTGTTGGGATCATCGTTGGTCGCGGCCGGGGCGGCGGCGGAGGCGTCCGCAGCCTGGGCCTGCGCGGCGCCGGGCATCAGCGCGAGTGTGGCGATCCCGGCGAGCAACAAGGTGCTGGGCTTGAAATGGGTCATGTGACGATTTTCCCTGAAAGTTGCCGCGACTTCGTGAATCGGCCGCGGGCGCTGGCCGGCCTTTGATGGGCTTGCGTGACCAAACTGTGACAACTGAATGTTTTTTTTGGGCTGAGCCCTGCGGTGTCGCATGTCCGGGAATTTTCGCGCTGGCCTTTTCCTTGCCGCAAAGCTGATCGAGACGGGCTTTCTCCCGGGAGTAAGCGATGAAGTTTGCAAAGTGTTTGGCCGTCTGTTTGGCCGTCATGACGAGCGGAGCCACGGGCGTCGCGCATGCCGATGTGCTGCAAAACCAGGTGCTCGCGGCGGCGCGTGCGACGCGATCCGACCTTTATGCCTTCCGGCGCACGCTGGTCGTCGAGCGCACCGGCGCGGCGCGCCAGGTGTTCGAGGAAGCGTTCGATCCGCGCCGGCCCGCCGGCCAGCAATGGTCGCTGTTGAGCGTCGACGGGCGTGCGCCGACCGCCAAGGAAGCCGAGCAATCGCGCAAGGTGAAGCGCGGGCCAGTGCCTTTTTACGGCGAGATCGTGAAATGGTTTGGCGCGCCGGCGACGCGTAACGACGGTGCTCCGGGTTACGTCACCTACCGCTTCGCGCAACTGCCGCCCGGCGCACTAAAGATCGGCTCGCACGATGCATCGGCCGACACGCAGGCCGAGGCGTTGGTCAACACCCGGGGCAAGGTGCCGATCGTCGAGCAGGTTCGGCTCGTCTCGACCAAGGGCTTCAGGATGATGCTGGTCGCCTCGGTGCAGAATATCTCGATCGGCGGGCGTTACCATCTGCTCGCGGACGGATACCCGGTCCCGGCCGAGTCATCGAGCAACCTTGCTGGCTCCCTGCTCGGCAAGGCCGGCACGATGCGCGCGACCGTGACCTATGGCGCTTTTCAGAAAGTTCGTTGAACGCGCGCTCAGCTCAGCCGGTCGATCGCGTCGCGATCGAGGCTGCCGGGAATGATCATCAGCGGAATCTTGAGAATGCCGGCGTCGGTCCCGGCGAAATGGCTGACCAGCGGCCCCGGCGCGCCGATCGCCGCCGCGCCGAGCACCAACGCGGCGATGTCGGAGTTGGCGTCGATCATGTCGCGAATGATCTTCGGGCCGTCGCCCTGGCGAACCGTGATCGACGGATGCAGCCCCGATTCCTCGAGCAGGGCGCCGGCCGCGCCGGCAATCAGTGCCTCGGCGTGCATTCGCGCCTCCTCCTCGATCGTCGCCTGGACGCCGGCAAAGGCGACGAACTCCGATGGCGGGATCAGCGTCAGGATCTCAACGCCGCCCCCGGTCTTGACCGCACGGCGCGCGGCGAAGCGCAGCGCAATCTGCGATTCCGGGCTTTCGTCGACGACGACGAGATAGATGCGCATGGCGGCCCCTCCTGTTTGATGTGAAGGTGGCGCGCCGCCGCGTTCGGCGCAAGGCTTGACCGGGACGGGATCGGGCGCGAAGGAAAGCGCCGCTACGGACTCGCGCAAAAGACAAGGACGCCGTTGATGCCGATCGAGATCAAGATGCCCGCACTTTCCCCGACGATGGAGGAAGGTACGCTGGCCAAATGGCTCGTGAAGGAAGGAGACCGCGTGAAGTCGGGCGACCTGCTCGCCGAGATCGAGACCGACAAGGCGACGATGGAGTTCGAGGCGGTCGACGAGGGCGTGATCGCCAGCATTACGGTCGCCGAGGGTACCGACAATGTGAAGGTCGGCACCGTGATCGCGACGCTGACCGGCGATGACGAGGCGGCGCCGGCAACCGAGGCTGCGCCGCCCAAGGCCGAAGCAGCGCCGATTGCTGCACCGGCGCCGGCGCCCGTTCCAGTCCCTGTCGAGACAAAACCGGCTGCCGCAGCGGCACCCGCGCCGGTCGCCGCGGCGCCGGTTGCGACAGGGGATCGCGTCAAGGCGAGCCCGCTGGCGCGCCGCATCGCCGCCGAAAAGAGCATCGATCTCGCAACGCTGCACGGCTCCGGGCCGAACGGGCGGATCGTGCGTGCCGATCTCGAGGGCGCCAAAAGCGGGAGCGCGCCGGCGCCAGTGCCCATCGCCAGCGTGCAAGCGGCTCCGACGTCCGCTGCCGCGCCCAAGCCCGCCGCCGTGCCCGACATTCCGCATGAGGCGACCAAGCTGTCCAACGTGCGCAAGACGATCGCGCGCCGCCTGACCGAATCCAAGCAGCAGGTGCCGCATATCTACCTCACGGTCGACATCCGGCTCGACGCGCTGCTGCGGCTGCGCGGCGATCTCAACAAGGCGCTCGAGGCGCGCGGCGTGAAGCTGTCGGTCAACGATCTGATCATCAAGGCGCTCGCCGCCAGCCTGATCCAGGTGCCAAAGTGCAATGTGATGTTCACGCCGGACCAGCTGATCAGCTTCAGCCGCGCCGACATCTCCGTCGCGGTGTCGACCCCGAGCGGGCTGATCACGCCGATCATCGTCGATGCGGCGAACAAGGGGCTCGCGGCAATTTCGACCGAGATGAAGGACCTCGCGGTGCGCGCCCGCGATGGCAAGCTCAAGCCCGAGGAATATCAGGGCGGCACGGCAAGCCTGTCGAACATGGGCATGTACGGCATCAAGCAGTTCGAGGCGGTGATCAATCCGCCGCAGGGCATGATCATGGCGATCGGCGCGGGCGAGAAGCGCCCCTATGTCATCGACGACGCGCTCGGCGTTGCGACGATCATGTCGGCGACCGGCAGCTTCGACCATCGTGCGATCGACGGTGCCGACGGTGCCGAGTTGATGCAGGCGTTCAAGGCGATGATCGAGAACCCGCTCGGCATGCTGGCTTGAGGCGACGGTGACGCGCACGATTACCGAGCTGTTGCACCTGCTGATCGGCGTCGTCGGGACGCTCGCGATCGGTGCCATTTGCGCGCGCGCCGTGCCGCAGGCGGTCAACGAGATCTGGCAGGTGACCGGTGGCGTCACCATCATCGTGATCTTCATGGGCATTCGCCCGCTGCGCCTGGCGTGGCGTGGCGATCGCGCGGCGGCGGATCCGCGCGATTGACGAAATGAGCCCCGAAAGCGGGGCCGAACGAGGATTTATATCGTGGCTGACACCTTTGACCTGATCGTGCTCGGTTCCGGCCCGGGCGGCTATGTCGCGGCGATCCGCGCCGCGCAGCTGGGCCTGAAGGCGGCGATCGTCGAGCGCGAGAATCTCGGCGGTATCTGTCTCAACTGGGGCTGCATCCCGACCAAGGCGCTGCTGCGTTCGGCCGAAATCTTCCATTACATGCAGCACGCCAAGGATTACGGGCTGGTCGCCGAGAAGATCAGCGCCGACCTCGACGCGGTCGTCAAGCGCTCACGCGGCGTGGCGAAGCAGCTCAATCAGGGCGTCACGCACCTGATGAAGAAGAACAAGATCACCGTGTTCATGGGCGAGGGCAAGCTGACGGGCAAGGGCACGCTCGCCGTCACCGCCGCCGACGGCAAGACGAGCGATCTTGCCGCGAAGAACATCATCGTCGCGACCGGCGCGCGCGCCCGCGACCTGCCTTTCGCCAAGGCCGACGGCAAGCGCGTCTGGACCTATCGCCACGCAATGACCCCGCCCGAAATGCCGAGCAAACTGCTGGTCATCGGCTCAGGTGCAATCGGCATCGAGTTTGCCAGCTTCTACAACGACATGGGCGCCGAGGTGACGGTGGTCGAGATGCTCGACCGGGTCGTCCCGGTCGAGGATGCCGATGTCTCCGCGTTCCTCGAAAAGGCGCTGAAGAAGCAGGGCATGACGATCATGACCGGCGCCGGCGTCGACAAGCTCGACGTCACCGCGTCAGGCGTGAAGGCGGCGATCAAGGGCAAGGACGGCAAGGTTGTCACGTCCGAGTTCAGCCATGTCATCGTCGCAATCGGCATCGTGCCGAACACCGAGAATATCGGGCTGGAAGCGCTGGGCGTGAAGACCGAGCGCGGGCACATCGTCACCGACCCGATGTGCAAGACCAATGTCGATGGGCTCTACGCGATCGGCGACGTCACCGCGCCGCCCTGGCTGGCGCACAAGGCGAGCCATGAGGGCGTCATCGCGGTCGAGGCGATCGCCGGCAAGCATCCGCATGCGATGGACGTGCGCAACATCCCCGGCTGCACCTATTGCCACCCGCAGATCGCCAGCGTCGGCCTGACCGAGGCCAAGGCGAAGGAAGCCGGCCATGAGGTCAAGGTCGGCAACTTCCCGTTCATCGGCAACGGCAAGGCGATCGCGCTCGGCGAAGCAGAAGGCTTCATCAAGACGGTGTTCGACGCCAAGACCGGTGAACTGCTCGGCGCGCATATGATCGGTGCCGAGGTGACCGAGCTGATCCAGGGTTACACGATCGGCAAGACGCTCGAGACGACCGAGGCGGAACTGATCGAAACGGTCTTCCCGCACCCGACGCTCAGCGAGATGATGCACGAGAGTGTGCTCGCCGCCTATGGGCGCACGCTCCACATGTGATGGATCAGCCGTTGTGCGCGGCGAAGGCGGCGATCAGCGGCTGATACTCTTCCATTGCGGGAAACTGTGCAAAACTGTGCGGCGCGCCAGTTTTCGCCCAGGGGAAGGCTTCGCTGGTAAAGGTCTCGATGAACGGCGTGAACCAGCCGGTTTCGTCGAGCATCGCGGCGCGGACGTTGGCGAAGCCCAGGTCGGGCTCGATCCGCGTGAACAGCCAACTCTTGCACCAGTCGCAATGATGGTGCTGCTGCTGATCGCCATGCAGCCCGCCAAGCACCGTTTCGCCGGAGGTCACGGCGAAACCGTTTTCGGGCACCGCGACGCTGATCGAATAGGCGCTCGCCGTCATGCGCTGGCAGCCGGTGCAGTGGCACGCCATGGTCAGCAGCGGCGCCGCGGTGATGGCAAAGCGGACCTTGCCGCAGCGGCAGCCGCCCGACATCGGCAATGATGCATTGGCCATGGCTCGCGTTCCTTCGTTCTTGCGGCAGGATAGCCTGCACTATCACAGGGAGGTTTCATGCCGTTCGGGATTTTGTGGCCGACCTTTGCCATGGTCGCGCTGATCTTCGTCGTGTGGGTCACGCTGTTCGTGCAGCGCGTCGCGTATATGCGCCGCAACCCGCCGCGGGCGAGCGACTTTACCGATGGCGAGGCGGCGATGCGCTATTTCCTGCCGGTCGAGATGCCGGCCAACAATTTGCGCAACCTGTTCGAGATGCCCGTGCTGTTCTTCGCGCTGGTCCCGCTGCTGTTGATCACACGCCACGCCGATCAGGTGCAGGTGCTGCTCGCCTGGGCCTTCGTCGTCCTGCGTGCCGCGCACAGCGTCATTCACATCGGCCGCAACAAGGTGACCGTGCGCTTCTTCGTCTATCTTGCGGCGTGCGCGGTGCTGTCGGCGATGTGGATCGGCTTCGCGGTCGACATGGTACCTGCCGCCGGGAGCTACCACGCCGCGATGAGCGACATGCAGGGCTGAGCCGCGCGCGCAGATTCGCCCTCGGCATAACGATCCAAAGCGCCGGGCATGACGGGCCCGGGGCTGTGTCGATCTAACCTGTCGTGGAGATCAGGCGGCTTCGCCGGCGGCCGATGTCGGGAACTGCGTCACGCTGCTTTCCGGTTTGCTCGCCGGCGTCGGCGCCACGGCACGCACCGCGTCGGCGGCGAGATGCTTGAGCCGGCCGTCGATCGACGCGCCGTTCTCGATCGCGATAGTCTCATATTCGACGTCGCCGGTGATCCGGGCGGCGCGCTCGATGGTCAGCTGGCGCACCGCGACCGAACCTTCGATCGCGCCGGCAAGCCGGGCTACTTCCGCCCTGACGACGCCCTTGATGATGCTGTCGGCGCCCTGGACGAGGCTGCCGCAGGTAACGTCGCCATCGACCCGGCCATCGATGTGCAGGTCGGCGGTCGCGGCGACATTGCCGGTGATGATCATGTCGGGTCCGACGACCGAGAACATGCCGCGCTTCTGGCCATTCGGCTGCGGCTGCGGGGCGGGCGGAAGCCCTGATGACGTTTCCCGGCCACGGCTGCTATTGTTGAACATCGATCAAATCCCCGCTCTCGACTGAACGAATCAGTACGTCATCTTAGCATAAAAGCCATTTTGGACATATTCGCGAAGGTCGTTACGCCCGTGCCAATAAGGGATTGTCGTTGGCGAAGGGACGGAGCAGGGGGCGCGCGAGGTTGACGGTGGCTGCGATCATCGGAATCGCACCGAGCATCGCCATCGCATCGAGCCCGCTGAGATAGCCGAACAGGCCGAGCAACGAGCCGATCTGGATCATGGCGGCAGTCTGCCAGCTCGCACGATCTCGAAACGTCAGCGCCATCGCGAGCGCCACGACATCTGCGAGGAAGAAATAGCGTTCGTGCATGTGCGGCAGCAGGCCGGCGGTGACGAGAGGCGCTAGTAGCGCAGGGCCGAGCAGCGCGCGCCCGTCGAGCGACCGGGTCGACAACCAGGCGATATAAGCGGCGGTCGCGCCGAGTGCCGAGGCCAGCGCGAGGCCGCTCAGCGGCAGCGCGCCGATCAGCGGGAGCGATCCGACGATCTGCCAGAGATTGGGTGCGTTCATCGCCAGCGCCGGATAGGTGCCGGCCTGACGGAGATAGACCGTGGCCAGGTCGCTTGCAGGCCAGCCGGCGGCCCAGGCCGGCAACATCGTCGCCGCTGCGACGAGCGGCGCGATCACCCACAGCCGCAGCGCCACGCGGCGATTGATCAGCAGGGCGATGAAGAACGGCGCGATGAGCAGCGCCTGCACCTTGATACCCAACGCCAGCCCGCACCAGGCGAGCATTGCGATGTGCCTGCGCTCCACCGCCGCGGCGAGCGCCATGATGCACGGCGCTGCCCACAATGCATCGCACTGGCCGAGCAGCCCGGCATTGACCATCGCGCTGGGCAGGATGAACAGCAGGGCGGCGGCTCGGTTGGGTTGCGGCGCGTCGAGGCGGATCAGCAAATGGCGCACCGCCAGCGCCAGCGCGCCGGTGCCCGCGAGCGAGACGAATTTCACCAGCAGCGGCGCGGCAACCGATCCCGCCAAGGGCGACACGGCAGCGAGCAGATAGAGATAGGCCGGCGCGTAATTGCCGAACGGCGTGGCGAAGGCGGCGACCGGTCCGGTCGCGACGATGTGATCGAGCCAGGGCGCGAGGAACTCGGTCATGTCGAGCGTCACAACCGGCAGCGCAAGCCACAGCATGACACAGGCCAGCGCCAGCGTCGCGGCGATCGGCGGCAGCGGCCTGACACGGGGCCGGGGAAGGGGGATCGTCATCATCGCGCAGTTCGCGGCCACCATGCCCGCGGCATGTTGAGACGACGTTAAGCTTGCCGCCGATCGAGGTTGCGTGCGACGCCGGGCTGTGATGAAGTGTGTCCAAGCCGTCGAACAAGGCGGCATGGGGAGATGCGGATGGCGACGGTCCTGGCCGAGAACGCGGTGATTCCCTCGCCGCCCGGCCTGCCGGTCGTCGGTCACCTCCACCAGATCGCCCGCTATGGCCTGATCTCGCATCTGCTGCGCGTCGCGCGCGATTTTCCGGACGGCATTTTCAAGCTGCGCTTCGGCAGCCGTGTCGGGCTGTTCGTCACCGGGGCCGATCTCGTCGCCGAGCTGAGCGACGAGACGCGCTTCCGCAAGATGCCGGGACCGGGCCTGCGCGTGGTGCGGCGCTTCGCCGGCGACGGGCTGTTCACCGCGTTCAGCGACGAGCCCAATTGGGGCAAGGCGCACCGCATCCTGCTGCCGGCGTTCAGCCAGCGCGCGATGCGCGGTTATTTCGACATGATCCTCGAGGTCTGCGACCAGCTCGTGGCGAAATGGACGCGGCTGTCGGGCACCGACGTGCTGGTCGCCGACGATATGACGCGGCTGACGCTCGATTCGATTGCGATCGCCGGCTTCGGGCATCGCTTCGACAGTTTCGAGAAGGATGAGCTCGACAGCTTCCTCGTCGCGCTGGGCAGTGCGTTGGGCGAATCGCTCAACATGATCACGCGGATGCCGCTGCAGAACCGCTTCGCCAAGCGCGCCCAGCGCCGCTTCGATGCCGACATCGCCGAGATGAACGCGCTGGTCGACGGCATCATCGCCGATCGCCGCAGGAACCCGACTGACGGCAAGGACCTGCTCAACCTGATGATCGCGGCGGTCGATCCCGAGACCGGCGAGAATCTCGACGACGTCAATATCCGCTATCAGGTGCTGACCTTCCTGATCGCCGGGCACGAAACGACGTCGGGCATGCTGACCTTCGCCTTCCATCATCTGCTGCGCACACCGCATGTGCTGGCGCAGGCCTATGCCGAGGTCGACCGCGTGCTGCCCGGCGACACGCGCCCCGATTACGTCCATGTCGCGCAGCTCGAGGTGATCGAGCGCATCCTCAAGGAAGCGCTCCGGCTGTGGCCGACCGCGCCGGCGTTCAGCGTCGCGCCGTTCGAGGATACGGTGATCGGCGGCAAATGGGCGATGCGCAAGGACCGCCCGATCAACATCTTCTCGCCCGGGCTGCACCGCGACCCGCATGTCTGGGACGATCCGGAAGAGTTCGACATCGACCGCTGGCTGCCCGAGGCCGAGGCGGCGCGCCATCCGCACGCCTATAAGCCGTTCGGCAATGGCGCGCGCGCCTGTATCGGGCGGCAGTTCGCGATGGTCGAGGCCAAGATCGCCATGGCGATGATGCTGCGCGCCTTTGCGGTGTCCGACCCGCATCACTACCGGCTGCGAATCAAGGAGACGCTGTCGATCAAACCCGACGATTTCCACATGCGTATCCGTCTGCGCAGCCCGCACGAGCGGCTGAGCGTGGGCACCGTGAGCGAAGCGATCGACGAGGCGCCGGTGGCGGCGGTGTCGGGCACCGGCCAGCGCTTCGCGGTGATCTACGGCTCCAGCCTGGGCACCGCGCGCGACATTGCCGAGGAAATCGCCGAGCGCGCGGCGGTCGATGGATTCGAGACGGTGGTCCGATCGATGGACGAAAGCTTCAAGGGCGGTGCGCAGCCCGAGGACAAGATCGTCGTCATCGTCACCGCGACCTATAATGGCCGCGCGCCGGACAGCGCCGTGGAGGTCGAGCGCGCGCTCGACGCCGGGCTGTTCGAGGATGCCGACTGGGGCGGCGCGCGGGTTGCGGTGCTCGGGATCGGCAATTCGCAATGGCCGAACTATCAGGTCTTTCCCAAGCGGATCGAGGCGGCGCTTCAGGCAGCTGGGGCGACGCTCCTGCTGCAGCGCGCCGAAGCCGATGGGCAGGGCGATTTCGACGGCGCGGTGGCCGGCTTCGTCCGCGATTTGTGGAAGGCGCTGGGCAACGAAGCCGCGCCGAGCGAGGCGGCATCGTCGCTGATGCTGCGGCCGGTCGACGCCGATGCGACGCGGGCGCAGGCCTTGCCCGAACATGCCCAGCGGCTCGAGATCGTCAGCAACGACGAACTGGTGAAGCCCGCCGACGGCCTGTGGGATTTCGCGATCGAACCGCCACGGCCCTCTACGCGGCTGATCCGCATCCGCTTGCCCGAGGCGCAGCGTTATCACTGCGGCGACCATATCGCCGTCTACGCACGCAACCGCCCCGAGCTGGTCGATCGCGCCATGGCCCGGCTCGATCTCAAGGGCGCGACGCAGTTGCGCGTCGACGGGCAGGGTGGGCGCTTCAAGCATCTGCCGCTCGGCCAGACGGTGACAATTCGGCAATTGTTGACCGATTTCGTCGAACTGGCCGACACGCTGCCGCGTCGCGCGCTGGCGGTGATCGCGGCGCAGACGCGCTGCCCGAACACCAAAGCCGAACTCGCCCGGCTCGCCGGGGACGCGTTCGAGGCGGAGGTGACGGAAAAGCGGCTGAGCGTACTCGATCTGCTCGAGCATCTGCCTGCAGCCGAGCTCTCGCTCGACAGTTTCGTCGAGCTATCGGCGGCGATCGCGCCGCGCTTCTATTCGATCGCGTCGAGCCCGCTGGCCGATCCGCACATCGCCGACCTGATCGTCGGCACGATGGCCGCGCCGGCCTGGTCGGGGCTAGGCGAGCATCGCGGCTTCGCTTCGGGCTATATGCAGGGCGTCGCTGCGGGCGATCACGTCTTCGGCTATGTCCGCCGTCCGAACCCACCCTTTGCGCCGCCGTCGGACCCGACGGTGCCGATGATCCTGATCGGCCCCGGCACGGGTTTCGCGCCGCTGCGCGGTTTCATCCAGGAACGCGCGGCGCAGGCGGCGGCGGGACAGGACGTCGCGCCAAGCCTGTTATTCTTCGGCTGTCGCCATCCGGACCATGACTGGTTCTGCCGCGACGAGGTCGCGGGGTGGGTGGCGCAGTGTGTTATCGAACCCTATCTCGCCTTCTCCGCGCTGGCGTCGCATCCGTGGAAATTCGTCCAGGACGCGCTGTGGGCGGAGCAGGAAAAGGTGTGGGCCGCGATCGGGGCTGGTGCGCACATCTTCGTCTGCGGAGACGGCAAGTTCATGGCTCCGGCGGTGCGCGACACGCTGATCCGCATCCAGATGCAGCAGGTCGGCGACGAACACGCGCAAGGCTCGGAGTGGCTCGAGACGATGATAGCCGAGGGGCGGTTTCACCAGGACGTGTTCGGCTTCGGGAAATAACGTTGCGGCCAGGCAGTGTGCTATCAGCGCAGAACGACCCTGAGGCCATCAGTTATCGGAACGACCTCTTTGGCATCGACGTCCTCGGGCCATCGGACGGTGACCGTTCGCGCTGCGCCGTCGATCGACACGACATCGAATTGCGTTTGATAGATCATTGCGTGTACGGGCAGGCCGCGTTTCGCGTCGACCCATGTGATGCGCTGCGTGTCCCCGATCGTATCGAACACCCGACCTTTTCCCTGCTGGAAGACGTCAATCCTGAACCTGGCGGCTTTTCCTTTGGAAGATACATCGCTCACGCTGATTTCGATGCGGTCGTCATTGCTTGAGATCGGGATCATCCTGTCGCGTTCGAGCCGCACGGGAGCAATGGCAACCGGTGTACGCGCTGCCGGGGAACCCGCATTCAACTCGACGCTGTGATCTGCCATGCCGTCGTCATCGCTATCGATAAGACAGAATTGGCCGTCGGTCGCGCTGCGGATGACGCTACGCCACAGCGAGCCACCGCCGAGCATCGCGCCAAGCATGCCACCGTCCGCCTTGCGCTCGGCAGCGACGCGCGGCGTGCAATAAGCCATTTCGTCGCGATGCGCCGCCAGTTCCGTCAGCATCACGCCCTGGAGCACGCTGCCCGCGCGAATGGTCTTGCTGTCTTCCCCGGCGCGAATCGTCGTTTCCTGCGGCAGCCGGGCACCGATCTCCCACATCAGCGGCGCGATCATGATGATTTCGCCCCGCTGATAGGTGCGCGTGCCACGCGGCGCGGCGTTGACATAAGCGAGTTGCGGGGATTGACGCGCAATTTTGATAGGTGGCTGGCTCGTGTCGTCGGCCGAAACTGCGCCTGGCAGCAACGCGCATGCAACCATCGCAGCGAGCGCCATTTTTCTCGACATGCATCCCCCGGTGCCCGATCGCGAATCCGCCAATTCGTCCGCGATGAAGCCTCGCTATCACCGCGCCGAGAAGCGCGGAAGAGTATTTGCCAATTGCCCTCGTCGAGGCCTAGATTCGCTGCAATTAGAAAAGGGGAGAGGAGATGCTGCAACTTAGCGGGCAGGACGCGTCATTCGTCTATCTCGAAACGCCGCACACGCCGATGCATATCGGGTCGGTCGGCATCTATGATCCCTCGACCGCGCCTGGCGGGTTCGTGCGCTTCAAGGATATCCTCGCCTTCATCGCCTCGCGGCTCGGCAGCGCGCGTAGTTTCCGGCAGCGGCTCGTGCGCGTGCCGTTCGATCTCGACCATCCCTATTGGATCGAGGATCCCGAGTTCGACATCGAATTCCATGTCCGCCACATCGCCTTGCCCAGGCCCGGCGACTGGCGGCAATTGTGCATCCAGGTCGCGCGGCTCCACGCGCGACCGATGGATCTCTCCAAGCCCCTGTGGGAATTCACCATCGTCGAGGGGCTCGACAATATCGCGGGGCTGCCGCCGGGCTGTTTCGCGCTTGTCTCGAAGGTCCATCACGCCGCGATCGACGGCATGTCGGGGGTCGAGATGTCGGCGGCGGTGCACGATCTCGACGCCACCATGACTCCGCCCAAGGCGCAGGAAGAATGGCGGCCCGAACATATGCCCAATGTCGCCGACCTGCTGGTGCGCAGCTATTTCAATTCGCTAACCCAGCCGATGCGCATCATGGAGACGATCGGCCGCTCGCTGCCCGGCATGGCCAAGCTGACCGCGCAGGTCGGCAAGGGCGATGTGTCGATCCGCAACGCGCGCCCTGCGCCCAAGACGCGCTTCAACGGCAAGGTGTCCGCGCACCGTGTGTTCGATGCCGTGCCGCTGCCGCTCGCCGATGTCCGTGCGATCAAGGACGCGGTGCCCGGTGCGACGGTCAACGACGTGATCCTGGCGATCGTCGGCGGCGGCTTGCGCAGCTATCTCGCGAGCAAGGATGACCTGCCCAAGGAAACGCTGACCGCGATGGCGCCGATCTCGGTGCGCGGCGAGGGCGAGAAGGCGGCGCTCGGCAATCTCGTCTCGGCGATGGTGGTCGGGCTGGGTACGCAGATCGAGGACCCGCTCGAGCGCCTGCGCTTCGTCCATGACGAAACGGTGAATTCCAAGGCGCTGACCAACGCCGTCGGCGCGCGGACGCTGACCGATTACAGCCAGTTGATCCCGTCGGGTCTCGCGGGTCTCGCGGCGCGGCTCTACACCCGCGTCGGCGCCGCCAACGCCCATGCGCCGGTGTTCAACTGCGTCGTGACCAATGTGCCCGGCAGTCGCGTGCCGCTCTATTTCTGCGGCGCGAAGATGGTTGCGATGTACGGCACCGGGCCGGTGTTCGACGGCATGGGGCTGATCAATCCGATCTACAGCTATGGCGACACGATCGCGATCTCCTTCACCTCCGACCGCAACATGATGCCCGACCCGGAAAATTACGCCGCCGCGTTGCGCGCGTCGTTCGAGGCGCTGAAGGCGGCAACGCTCGACAAGGCGCCTGCGGCTGCCACCAAGGCCGTGGCAAAGAAGGCGACGCAACCCGCGGCGCCCAAAACCGTTGTCGCGGCGAAGTCGAGAGCGAAAGCGCCGATCAAACCCACCCCGGCCGCGAAGAAGCCGGCCGCCGCCGGCCGGAAGCCGGCTCCGCAGCAGAAGGAAGCCAAGTGATGGCCGACAAGAAGAGCACCGCCGACAAGGCCCGCGAAACGATCAACGAACGCATCATCGATCCGGCGAAAAAGGCCGGCGAGGCGATGCGTGCCAGCGGCAGCAAGATCGCCGAGGGTGGCTCGACGATCGGCGCGCGGATGATCGATCAGGCCGAAGCCAATGCCCGCGAGGCCTTTGCTGCGATGCGCGCGGCGGCGCAGGCCAAGGATCTGTCCGAGGTGATGAAGATCCAGGGCGATTTCCTGCGCGACCAGGGCACGCGTTCGATGGGGCAGGCGCGCGAGATCGGCGAACTGATCATGCAGTTCGGCCGCGATGCCGTGGCGCCGTTGCGCAGCGACAAGGAATAAGCCCTGGTCCCCCTCCCGCGCGCGGGAGGGGGACGTTGTTCAGGCGTGCCCGGCGAAGGGGTAGACCAGCGAGCGCAACCCGCGACGCTCGAACGGGTGCCAGTCGCCATCGGCCTGCGCCAGCCGGTCGGCGATTGCGTAGAGTACGGCCGGATTGACGCCCAACCCGCAATGGCTGCCATGGACTTCGATATTGTCGGTCTCGGGGCCCTGCGGTTCGATGCAGTTCTGCCAAGCCACGACGCCGTCCTCGCGGCTGTAGATCGCGGTCGACGGCACGGGCGGCGGCAGCGCGCTTTCGCGCAACTGGAAGCGCGTATCGGGGTCGTCGAGCCGCTGGCCGGTCAGCACCTGATAGGTGCGCCAGACATTTGTCGCATGGGGGTGGCCGGTGAAGGGGGAGCCAAGCGAAATCACCTGGCGCACCGCTTCGGGCGCCCGGCGCGACAGCTGCCGCGCCATCACGCCGCCAAGGCTCCAGCCGATCAGGCTGACCTTCTGGCCGGTCGTGTCATGGATGTCGCGCAAGCGCGCGATGAGCTTCTCGCCTTCGCGGCCGATTGCCTTCGGGCCGAGATTGCGGCCCAACTGCCAAGCATGAGCGTCATAGCCGAGATCGCGGATATAGCGCCGCAACGGCGCGGTCGAGATGTCGGTGGTGACGAAACCGGGCAGCACCATCACGGGATGGCCGTCACCGCGTGGCGCGGTGGCCAAAATCGGTGCGGCGAGCCCGAGGCTGCCCAGCTCGACCAGTGCACGCGGCAATTCGGTCAGCGCGAGCAGCGCAGAGGGCGGCTTTATCTCAGCGTGTTCGGCAGTCGCGTGGGCCAAGGCAATTCTCCTGCGGTTCCGGCGTCAACGCACCGGTTATCTTGTAAGTTCATGCGTCGAGCCCGAAGGCGTGATGCTGGGCAGTGACGCGCGCCACGTCCTGGCTGAGCAGCGCCAGATCGAACAAATTGCCGGCGCGGTCGCGGACATGGTTTTTGAGCAGTGCCTCGGCGCGGAAGCCGAGACTTTCGAACAGCATGACCGAGCCGACCTGATCGGGGGTCATTTGCGCGGTGAGCTTGGTCAGACCGCGCTCCATGGCGATGGAGTAGATGCCCTCGAGCAGATCGCGACCGAGCCCGGCGCCGCGCTTGTCGGCGGCGACGAGCAGGCGGATCTCGCCGACATGCGCGCTCCAGCCGAGCGGATCGCGCACCAGTGCCGCGCTGGCGACAAGCTTGCCATTGTCGATCGCGACGAGGCTGTCGATCCAGCCCTCCTCGATCGCGGCGAGCCATGCCTCGATCACGCGTGGATGGCGCAGATCGCGCCCGAGAAACAGCAGATCGTGCTCGGACAGGCTGTCGGCAAAGGCGAGCATCGCCTCGCGATCGGCCGGCTCGAAGCGCCGGATCTGATGACTCATATGGAACGCTCCCCCAGCCATTCGACGAGTTTCGGCCATAACCGCTTTATAGCGTTGCCCCCGGCGACGAGGCTGACATGTCCGCCTTTCATTGTCACCTGTTCCTTGTCGGCCGATCCCACCATGCCGATCAGCGGGGTCGAGGCGGCGCTGGGCACGATGTGATCATGCTCGGCGGTGACGTGCAGGAAGGGCGCGGTGATCCGCCCGAGATCGATCGGGCGTCCCGCGACCTCCATGGTGCCATGGAACAACTCGTTGCCCCACATCAGTTTTTTTGTGGTTTCGCGGAAATATTCGCCGGCAAGCGGCAGAATGTCCGCCGCCCAGCGATCGAACATGCGGAAGGATTTGACGAACTCGTCGTTCCACATATTGTCGATAAGACGGATATTGCCGGCAACGCGCGCGCCCGGCCGCAGCATGTCGAAGGCGGTGTAGAGATAATCGCCGGGGCAATTGCCGAAAGTATCGACCAGCCGATCGACATCGAAAAAGCGCTTGTCGGCCCAGGCCTGGAACATCTCCATCTGGCTGAAATCGACCGGTGTGGTGAAGCAGACGAGATTGCGCAGCGCAGGTTTGCCCTCGAGCGCGGCCCAGAGCAGCGACAACACCCCGCCGAAGCAATAGCCGACCATCGTCACGTCGTTCTCGCCCGTCTCCTGCTGGACGCGCTCGACCGCGCTGGGGATGAAGTCGAGCACATAATCCTTGAGCGCCAGGTTGCGCTCATCGGCGCGCGGCGGGTTCCAGTCGATCATGAACACGTCGAAACCCGCCTTGAGTAGATATTCGACCAGGCTCTGCCCCGGCACCATGTCGAAGATGTAACCGCGATTGGTCGTTGCCATGACGAGCAGCAGCGGCACCCGGTACACTTCGTCCGACATCGGGCGATAATGATAGAGGCTCATCGTGCCGCGCTGGATCAGCACGTCCTTGGGTGACACCCCGAGCACCGGCGCGGGCGAGGCGAAATAATCCAGGCCCTTGAGATTGCGTTGCAGCGCGCGATCGAACTCGCGCCGCGCTGTTTCGAAAATGCCGGGCGACGTCGCTTCGCTCAAGCCGCGCTGCCCGGCGGTTTGCGTGTGCGCTTGGGTTTGGGTCGCTCGCGCGGCGCGATGCCGGCCTGCGCCATGATCAGGCTTTCGATGCGCTGGACCGACTCCTCGATCCGCGCGAGCCGCGCGGAGATGTCCTCTACCTCGCTGCGGCTCGGCATGTTGGCGGCGGCCAGGGCACGGTCCATCATCTGGTGTGTCGCCGCCTGCGCCTTCATCGCCGCGGCATTGGCGCCTTGCAGCGCGCGGCCGAACTCGCCGCTCTTCATCATTTCGCCGCCTAGGCTGTTGGTCATACTCTCCCATTGCCCGAGCATGTCGCGAAAAAGTGCCGCCGGATCGGGAAGGGGTGGGACCGCCATGGCGGCATCCTTCACCGCGCGCGCGCTGGCGTCAAGCAGCCTGCGTTGCGCAACATCGGTGCAGCATCACCGCGGCGTGGCAGCCTCGACGCCAGAGCGGGGACCGTCGGGCGTCGTGTCGAGCCGGGCATCGCCGCCCAGCGTGCGGTATAGCGTGACGAGGTTCGTCGCCTTGGTCAGCTCGGTGGCGGCCAGGGTGCGCTGCGCCGAATAATAGGAGCGCTGCGCGTCGAGGCTGGCGAGGAACGTGTCGATGCCGCCGCGATAGCGCGCCTCCGACAGCTTGTAATTGTCGCCCGCTGCCGCCGTCAGCGCGCGTTGAGCCCGTTCCTGGTCGGCGATGGTGCCCCGGCGGGCCAGCGCATCGGCAACTTCGCGAAAGGCGGTCTGGATCGATTTTTCATAGGTCGCCAGCGCGGCGTCGCGCTGTGACTGCGACTGGGCGACCGTCGCCTTGCCGGCGCCGGCGCGAAAGATCGGATAGCTCACGCTCGGCGCGACCGAATAGTTGAAGGCACCGCTGGTGAAGAGATTGCTCAGCCCGCTGCTGGCAAAGCCGAGTAGCGCGGTCAGGCTGATGCGCGGGAAGAGCGCGGCGCGCGCCGCACCGATTTCGGCATTGGCGGCGCGCAGCTCATATTCCGCCTGCACGACATCCGGGCGGCGCAGCAGGATGGCCGAATCCAGCCCGGCGGGAAGTTCGGCAACCGTCGGCGCCGCTTCCTCGATCGATGCCGGGAGGAGTGCCGGATCGACCGGCGCGCCGACCAGCAGTTGCAAGGCGTTGATATCCTGCGCCGTCGCTGTGGTCTGCAGCGCGACGTCGGATAATGCAGTCTGCAGGATGTTGCTCGCCTGGTCGAGATCGGTCCGCGGCGCGACGCCGCCGTCGAGCCGCGCCTTGGTCAGCGTGACGCTGCGTTGCGCGCTGGCGGCAGTGTCCTGCGCGATCTTCAGCAGGCTCTTGTCATTGGCATAGGTGAGCCACGCGGTGGCAATGTCGCCGACCAGCGTCAGGCGCGTCGCGCGCGCTGCCGCCTCGGTGCCGAAATAGCGGTCCTGTGCCGCGCTGGTCAGCGAGCGCACGCGACCGAACAGGTCGAGTTCGAACGAGGTGATGCCGATATCGGCGCTGAAGTTGCTGCCGGTGCGGTTGGAAGTGCCGGTGGTCGTGGTCGAGCTCGATGACCCGGTGGCACTGCGCGCGTAGCGATAGCCCCCGCTCGCATCGAGCTCGGGCAGCAGTTCGGCGCGCTGGATGTGGTATTGCGCGCGCGCCGATGCGATGTTGGCGGCGGCGATCCGCAGGTCGCGATTGTTCGCGAGCGCCTGCTCGATGATCCGTTGCAGCCGGGCGTCGCGGAAGATGTCGGAATAGCTGATCGCCGGCAGCGCCGCTTCGCTCTGCCTGAGATAGGCATCGCCGACCGGCCAGCTTGGCGGGGCCGGCAGCTCAGGCCGGATATAATGCGGCGCCATCGAACAGGCGGTGAGCGATGCCGCGGCGAGCAGCGTGACGAGCGGGCGGATCATGCGGCTGGCTCCGGGTGCGGCGGGGCAGGCGGCTCATGATGCAACCGCTTGAGTGCATCTCGCGTGGTGCGGCGCACGAGCACGAAGAACAGCGGAATGTAGAATATCGCGAGGATCGTCGCGGTCAGCATCCCACCGATCACCGCCGTGCCGATCGCGACGCGACTGTTGGCGCCAGCGCCGGTCGCGATCGCCAGCGGCAGCACGCCGAAGATGAACGCCATGCTGGTCATCAGGATCGGCCGGAGCCGGATGCGCGCCGCTTCCAGTGCCGCCTCGATGACACGCTTGCCTTGCTTCTCGGCCTGCTCGGCGAACTCGATCATCAGGATCGCATTCTTGGCGGCAAGACCCATCGTCGTGAGCAGGCCAATCTGGAGATAGACGTCGTTGTTGAGGCCGCGCAGCGTTACCGCGAAGATCGCGCCGACCAGACCGAGCGGAATGACGAGCAGCACGGCGACCGGAATCGTCCAGCTCTCATAGAGTGCGGCAAGGCACAGGAACACGACGAGAAGCGACAGCGCGTAGAGATAGGGCGCCTGACCCGACGACAGCCGCTCCTGATAGGACAGGCCGGCCCAGGCGACCGAGGTGCCGGGGATCTGCGCGGCGAGCTTCTCCATCTCGTCCATCGCCGTGCCCGAGCTTTCTCCGGGTGCTGCCTGGCCCTGCAACTCGTAGGACGAGATGCCCGAGAAGCGGCTGAGCGAGGTCGGTGCGGTCGACCAGGAGATCGTCGCGAAGGAGGAAAAGGGCACCATCTGTCCGCTGCTGCCGCGCACATACCATTGCGACAGGTCCTCCGGCGCGGCGCGATAGGGTGCGTCGCCCTGGACATAGACGCGCTTCACGCGGCCGCGATCGTTGAAGTCGTTGACGTAGCGACCACCCCAGGCGGTCGACAGCGTCGCGTTGACGTCGGCCTGGCTCAACCCGAGCACGCTCAGCTTCTGCGCGTCTATTGCCACATTGAGCGTCGGCTGATCGGGCAGATCAGTATTGCGTATCGAGGTCAGCAGCGGATCGGCCCGGGCAGCCGCAAGCAGCTTGTCGCGCGCCGCCTTGAAGTCGGCGCGGCTCAGCCCGCCGGTATTCTGCAATTCCATCGTGAAACCGTTGGACTGGCCGAGACCGCGGACGGCTGGCGGCTGCAACGCGTAGAATTCGACGTCACGCAAGCCGCGCAGCGCTTTCATCGCGCGCTGGGTGATCGCCGGGGCGGCATTGTCGGCGCCCTTGCGCTGGTCCCAGTCAGCCAACGCGACGAAACCGCGACCGGCATTCTGGCCACCACCGCCGCCGCCCGACGTGCCGGCAACGATGAGCATCGCCGCGACGTTCTTCTTTTCCTGGACCAGGAAATATTTTTCGATCTCGCGCTGCGCGACCTGGGTCCGGTTGATCGTCGCGCCGGCGGGCAGGTTGAACTGGATCTGCGCGATGCCCTGATCTTCGGTCGGCAGAAAGCCGGTCGGCAGGCGGATGAACATCACCGCGAGCAGCACCAGCAACACACCGTAGATTGCGAGGAACAGCCATTTGCGATCGACGACGCGCTCGACGCTGCCGGTGTAGCGCTCGACGCCCTGCGCGAAGCGCGTGTTGAACCAGGCGCGCGCATTGACCGTCTTGCGCTGCAGCCAGGTCTCTTCTTCCTCTTCCTTGCGCTTGAGCAAGGTCGCGGTCAGCGCCGGCGTGAGCACCAGCGCGACGACCACCGACAATATCATCGCCGAGACGATCGTAATCGAGAACTGGCGGTAGATCACCCCGGTCGATCCGCCGAAGAACGCCATCGGCAGGAACACCGCAGAGAGCACCAGGGCGATCGCGATCAGCGCGACCTGGATCTCGTCCATCGACCGGATGGTTGCCTCGCGCGGGGTCATTCCCGGATTTTCCTCCATCACGCGCTCGACATTTTCGACCACGACGATCGCGTCGTCGACCAGCAGTCCGATCGCCAGAACCAGGCCGAACAAGGTGAGCGTGTTGATGGTAAAGCCGGCGATCGCGAACACGCCGAACGTCCCGAGCAGCACCACCGGCACCGCGATCGTCGGGATCAGCGTCGCGCGCCAGCTCTGCAGGAAGACGAACATCACGATCACGACCAGGACGATCGCCTCGATCAGCGTCCACACCACGTCCTTGACCGACAGCTTGATGAAGGCGGTCGAATCCTGCGGGAAATCAAACGCGAACCCGCTCGGCATGTCCTTTGCCTGGCGCTCGAATTCCGCCTTGACCAGTTCCGCAGTGGACAGCGCGTCGGCGCCCGGCGCGAGACTGACCGCGAGGCCGGCGCCGGGATGGCCGTTGACGCGGCTGAGGATGCCATAGGATTCGGCGCCGAGCTCGATCCGCGCGACATCGCCCAGCCGCACCACCGCGCCGTCGCTCTGCGTCTTGACCACGATGTTGCGGAATTGCTCCGGCGTCGACAGGCGCGATTGCGCGGTGACGGTGGCGTCGAGATACTGGTTGTCGGCGTTCGGCACGCCGCCGATCTCACCCGCCGCGATCTCGGTGTTCTGCGCGGAAACTGCCGTGATGATATCGTTGGGGATTAAACCGATCGCCGCGAGCCGATCCGGATTGAGCCAGATGCGCATGGCATATTGCGAACCGAACACATTGGTGTCGCCGACGCCCTTGATGCGCCCGATCGTCTCCTGCAGGTGCGAGACCATATAGTCCGACACGTCGAGCGCGGTACGCTGGTCGGTGGTGTCATAAATGGCGGCGATCATCAGAAAGTCCGGGTTGGACTTGGTGACCGTCAGACCCTGTTGCTGGACCTGTTGCGGCAAGCGGCTGAGCGCCTGCTGTACCTTGTTCTGGACCTGCACCTGCGCGATGTCGGGATCGGTGCCCTTGGCAAAGGTCGCGCCGATCGACACCTGGCCGCGCGACGAGGAGTTGGTGGTGAAATAGAGCAGGCCGTCGATGCCGGTCAGCTGCTGCTCGATGACCTGCGCGACGCTGTTCTCGAGCGTATCGGCCGAGGCGCCGGGGTAGCTGGCGCGGATGTTGACGTTGGGCGGCGCGACGTCGGGGAACTGTTCGACGGGAAGCGACAGGATGCTCCCCGCGCCGCACAGCATGATGATGATGGCGATGACCCAGGCGAAGATCGGCCGGTCGATGAAGATCCGTGACATACCGGGTTAGCTCCGGGTGCCGCCAGCGCGTCCCTTGTCGCTGCCGCCGCCGGTGGGATCGATCCGTTGTGGCGAGCCGGCGGGGACCGGCTTCACGGGGTCGTTCGGCTTGAGACGGCCGATGCCCTCGGTGATGACCTTGTCGCCGGGGTTGAGCCCGGACGTGACGATCCAGTTGGTGCCCTGGACCCGGCTCGTCGTGACGGTGCGCGGCACGGCCTTGTTGCCCGGGCCGACAATGAAGACCGTGGCGTTGCCCTTGGGATCACGCGACACCGCGACTTGCGGCACGAGATAGGCGCTCGTGTCGAGCGATTGCGCGAAACTCGCCCGGACGAACATGCCCGGAAGCAAGAGCCCATTGGGGTTCGCGAAGCGCGCGCGCAGCGTGACCGTGCCCGTCGTGGCGTCCACCATCGCCTCGGTGAACTCAACGGTTCCGGTCACGCCATAGTCGCTGCCATCCTCGAGCTTGAGCCGGACGACGGCGGTGGTTGGCGCCGAACCGCCAGAGGCGAGCGCGCGCCGCAGCGCCAGCAGATCGGCGCTCGATTGCTGGATATCGACATAGATCGGGTCGAGCCGCTGGATGTTGGTCAGCGGGTCGGCCTGGCCGGCCGTCACGAGTGCCCCCTCGGTGAACAGCGAGCGGCCGATGCGACCGGTGATCGGCGCCGGCACCCGGGTGAAGTTGAGATTGATGCGCGCGGTCTGCAGTGCTGCACGGTTCTGCGTCACGGCTGCGGCGGCCTGACGCGCCTGCGCCGCGGCATCGGTATAGTCCTGCTTGGCCACCGCGTCCATGTCGGCCAGCGGCTTGTAACGCTCGGCCTTGACCCGCGTTGCCTCGGCGTTCGCCTGCGCGCTGGCAAGGTTGGCGGCGGCCTGGCTGGTCGCGGCGCGGTACAGGCTGGGATCGATTTCGTAGAGCGTCTGGCCCTTGTGGACGAGCGAACCCTCGACGAACAGGCGGCGGCGGATGATGCCGCTGACCTGCGGACGGACCTCCGATGTCTGATAGGCGCTCGTCCGACCGCTCAACTCGGTGACGACCGCGACGCTGGTTTGCTGGACGACGATGTAACCGACCTCGGTCGGTCCGCTCTCGCCTTTCCCGCCCTTTCCCTTGCCGCTGCCAGCGCCGCAACCCGCCAGCGTCGCGGCGATGAGCAACGCGGGCAGCAATGTTCCGGGCAGGCGTGACGTCATCATCTTTTCCATCGCTTCAGGCCTACCCCATTGTGCGATGGACGATCGGCACGCAACCGTCACAAACGTCGCCACCCCCCGGTGGTTCCTGATCAAAATCAACCGGTCAAGCCAGCCGGGGGGCTATTCCTGTTGCAGTGCGGTATGCCAAGATTCGATTTGTCGCAAACAATGTCACGCGACGGCCGGGCAGGCTGGCGGTTCTCCCGCGCCGCGGGCTGTGGCATGGCGGCGCGATGATGCGCGAAATCAATTTCGACGGCCTGATCGGCCCCACCCACAATTATGCCGGATTGTCGTTCGGCAATCTCGCTGCAACCAACAATGCCGGGGCCATCGCGCGACCGCGCGCGGCGGCGCTGCAAGGGCTGGGCAAGATGCGTCGATTGATCGGCCTGGGGCTGACGCAGGGCTTCCTGCCGCCGCACGATCGTCCCGCGGCCGGCTTCCTGCGCGCGGTCGGCTTCGCCGGTGACGACGATGCGGTCTGCGCCGCCGCGTTTCGCTCCGACCCGGTGCTGTTTGCCAACGCCTGTTCCGCTTCGGCGATGTGGACCGCGAATGCCGCGACCGTTTCGCCGGCGCCCGACAGCTGGGACGCGCGGTGCCACCTCTCCGTCGCCAACCTAGCGACCAACCTGCATCGCAGCATCGAGCAGGACGAGACTTTCCGGCTGCTGGCGCTGGCCTTCGGCAATTCCCGCCACTTCGCCGTCCATCCCGCGCTGCCGGCGCGGCTTGGCGACGAAGGTGCCGCCAACCATATGCGATTGGCGCCGCGTCATGGTGAGCGCGGAGTCGAGATATTCGTCTACGGCGTGCCGCAAGCCGGCGGCTTCCCCGCACGCCAGTCGCGCACCGCGAGCGAGGCGATCGCGCGGCGCCACGGTCTCGACCCGGCCATGACGCTGTTCGTGCAGCAGAGCGACGCGGCGATCCAGGCCGGGGCGTTTCACAACGACGTCGTCGCGGTGGCCAACGAAACGATCCTGTTCACCCACGAGCAGGCCTTTGCCGAGCCGTCGACTTTCTACGATGCCTTGCGGGCGCGTGTCCCCGGTCTGGCGATCGTCGAAGCACCGGCCGATCGCGTCAGCCTGTCCGACGCGGTCAGCTCGTATCTGTTCAATTCACAGCTCGTGACGCTGCCTGAGGGCGGTGTGGCGCTGATCGCACCGGGCGAGGTGCGCGACAATCCGCGTGTCTGGTCGTGGCTGTCCGAGCTGGTCGGCGGCAACGGGCCGATCGCCCGGGTCGAGGTGATCGACGTCCGCGAGTCGATGCGCAACGGGGGAGGGCCTGCGTGCCTGCGCCTGCGGGTGGCGGTCGACGACGCGGCCTATTCCGCGATCGATCCACGCTTCCTGCTCGATGAGGCACGCTGCGACCTGATCGAACGGATCGTCGAGATGCAATGGCCAGAGCAAGTCGCGCTTAGCGACCTCGGCTCGCCAGACCTATGGGCGCAATGTCGCACCGCGCGCTACGCCTTGCTCGAAGGCGTGGGGCTGGACGAACTGCTCTAACGCAGCTTGGCGATCGTCAGGCTGTCCGCCTTGGCGCGGTCCCGCGTCGATTCTTCGCTGCGCTTCAGTGCCTTGGCGATTGCCTTCAGCGCCATGCCCTTCTTGGCGAGGGTATGGAGCTTCTGGATTTCGTCAGGGGTCCAGGGCTGGCGGTGGCGTTCGAAGCGTTCGTTGCTCATGTGGCGTCCTTAGGCCGCACGCTTCAGCTTCACCAGCACGACGTCGAGCGCGGAGAGAAAGCGCGAGCGGTCGGTCTTGGCAAAGGGTGCCGGGCCGCCGACCACGTCGCCGCCGGCGCGCAGATCGGCCATGATCGCGCGGGTCGCGATCGCTGCGCCGATCGAACTCGTCGTGAAGGGCTTGCCGGTCGGCGCGATCACCGTCGCGCCGAGTTTGAGGCAGCGGTCGGCGAGCAGGATGTCGCCGGTGACGACGATGGCGCGGGCATCGGCGCGTTCCACGATCCAGTCGTCGGCGGCGTCGAAGGCGTCGCTGACGATCGCTCGGGTGACCAGCGGATGCGCCGGAATGCGGATGATCGCGTTGCTGACGATCGTCACCGGTACCTCGTGGCGGAACGCGACCTTGTAGATTTCGTCTTTCACCGGGCAGGCATCGGCATCGACGAGGATGCGGATCGGCGTCAGGTCGCTCAGGCTTCTTCCTCCGGGATGGCGGCGACCGCGACGATCTCGATCGCGTCTTCATCGCCGTTGAATTCCAGCACGTCGCCTACCTCGGCGCCCATCATCGCCCGGGCGAGCGGCGCGGTGAAGGGGATGCGGTTTTCGGCCGGGGCCGCCTCGTCGCTTCCGACGAGATCGACGCGGCGCGGCTTGCCGTTGAGCAGAAAATCGATCCGCGCGCCGAACGCTACCTCGCCGGGCGGCGGGGGTGGCGCGACGATCGCGGTCGCGCGGCGTGTGTTCCAGTAACGACGCTCGCGCTGCACGAGCTTGCGTGCTTCGTCATCGGACGCAGCGGCATAGGCGGCTTCGAAGTCGTCGGCGCGCGCCTCGATCTGCGCGAGCCCGCGCCGGGTGACCAGATTCGGCCCCGGCGGCAGCGGGAGTTCGAACTTCGGCTCGAGATGCTCTTCATCGCTTTCGCGACGGAAGGCGACGCTCATCCTGACTCTCCTCGTGACGTGGACGCGAGCCGATCGCAAGCGGTCCACATAATGCAATATATTGATGTGGTTGATGTAAATTCGGGCACGGTACTTAGATTCCTCCGCGCCCGCCTTCAGCATGACGGCCGAAGCTAAGCCCGCGTCGGCAGGCGGTCAACCGACGCCGAAATGGCTAGCACCGCGCAAGAAGATCGCTCACGCACTCGATCGCTGATAGGCGTCATGTCATGGCAGTAGAGAATATTTCATCCGGCCGTCGGCAGACGGCCTTGCCCGATGCGATTGGCGCGGTGCTGCGCGCAGCCGCCGCCGAGGCGGTGATGCCGCGTTTTCAGCGGCTCGCCGATGCCGATATCGATGAGAAATCGCCGGGCGACCTCGTCACGATCGCCGATCACGAGGCCGAAGCGATCATCGCGCGCGGGCTTGCGGCGATCCGGCCCGATGCCCGCTTCATCGGAGAGGAAGCATGCGCGCGTGATCCGTCGCTGCTGCGCGACCTTGATCGCGGCGCGGTGTGGATCGTCGACCCGATCGACGGCACGGGCAATTACGCTGCCGGTCGCCGCCCGTTCGCGCTGATGGCGGCGCTGCTCGAAGACGGCGAGATCATCGCATCGTGCATCCTCGATCCCTTCGATGATCGCCTCGCAGCCGCCGAGCGCGGGGCGGGGGCCTATATCAATGGCATGCGGATTGCGCAGGTCGCTGGTTCGCCGGGCTTGTCCGCGCTGTCGGGGATCGTCAGCAGTTTCGCGCAGCCGCCCGCCTTCGGAGCCCGTATTGCGCGGCTGACCGGCATGGTGGGCGAAGCAGTGGAGACCCGGCGCTGCGCCGGAGACGAATATCCGCTGGTCGTGACCGGCGCGCGCCACTTCGCGCTCTATTGGCGGACGTTGGTTTGGGACCATGCCCCGGGCGTGCTGTTCCTCCAGGAAGCGGGTGGGGTGGCTGTAGCGGGACAAAAGGTCTTAGAGTCTTTGACAGGACATTCTGGAGCACTCCGCAACCGCGTCAGCGCCGCCGCACCGGCTCGCCGAAGGGGTTAGCGCAATATCCTGCCCGCCAACGGCGGCGAGCGGTGTTGAGCCACCGCAGCGCCATCTGAAAGGCGGCGTCAGCCGCGCCTGCGTCGGGCGAGGTCACCACGGCGCAATACCTGATGCCCATCATAGTGGAAGGCCGCACGGGCTGGCCGGGCATACCAGGCGCCCAGCCCTCGTCCACGAAGGGCGCCATCTGCTCGATCTTCGCGAGGATCGGATCATCCTTCTCCCTAGCCGGCGCCGGTGGCTGCTCTCGCGCATTGCGCTCGGCGAGCATGCGTTGCATCTCTGGGCTCACTGTCCAACTCCGCCGCTGATGATCAGCTCGCGCGCCGCCGTCACCTTGCCGCTGATGCGATAGTTCAGGTCGACCGGCTCGATCGTGAACTCGGCGAACAAAGCGCGGATCTCGGGCACATCGTTGATCGACAGAATGAAGCGCCCCTGGATGGCCGCTAAGGCATCTCTAAGAGCCTCGAAATCGCCCTCTGAGAAGACGTCGGCGCCATAGTCGTCTGTGCAGCCCCAATAGGGCGGGTCGAGGTAGAACAGCGTCCCCGGGCGATCGTAGCGGGCGAGGAACGTCCGCCAGTCTAGCCGCTCGATCGTCACCGGCGCCAAGCGGTCGTGCACGTCCTCCAGCAACGGCGCCAGCTTGGTCAGGTTGAATCGGCTGCCGTTGTCGCGATCGATGCCATAGGTGCGCCCAACGACCTTGCCGCCGAACGCCGTCTTTTGGAGGTAGAGAAAGCGCGCTGAACGCTCCAGATCAGTGAGGGTCGAGGGGTCGACGCGCATGAGCCGCTCGAAGTCGGCCCTGCTCGACAGCTGCCATTTAAGCGTGTCGAGAAACGCCTGATAGTGGCGCTGCAGGATGCGAAACAGCGTCGTCACGTCGGTCGAGATGTCGTTGATGACTTCGACCCTTGGCCGACGCCGGCGACGGAAGAAAACGCCGCCCATGCCGACGAACGGCTCGGCGTAGATATGGTGGTCGATCGCATCGATCTTCGCGACCAGGCGCGCGCTGAGGTTGCGCTTGCCGCCGATATAACCCGCCACAGGGCGGACCGGCTGCACTTCGGTGAGCTGATAGGTCTCCATTAACTCATTTCACTCAAACACCTCCCTGCCGGTAGCGGCCGGGGAGATCGACGTGGTGGCGCGCCGCCACCGAGGTGCAGGTGCTAGCCTGCGGCGAAAGGGCGGTACCAACGCCCCAAGCCCTCCCCGTTATCGTGCGGCCGGGGAGTGCCGCTGAAATCAGATCGCCTCGGCGATCCAGTCGAAGCCATCGAGCGTGTTAGAGCCGCCCGTCACGGTGCCCTGGACCAGGGCATAGAAGCCGCCCTCGCTTTTGCCGTAGGTCTGCATCCAGTTGTCGCGCGATGCCGAGCCGCCGAGATTGAGGTCGCCGTAGACCAGGGCATATTCGGTGCCGTCCGGAAAAGGCGTGTCGAACGTGATGGGGATGACCTGGGTCACCGCGATCGTACCGACATAGCGACCGCGCTTGCGGGAATTCGTTGTCGCCAAGGCGGTCGAAATCATCGTGCCGATCGCGGCGAGCAGCTGGCCGTTGTTGCCGGGATCGAGCACCGCGTCGCCGCCGGTGGCGTCCTCGATTACCTTGCAGATTTCTTCCTGCACCGCATTGTGCCATGCGGCGTCGAGCTGGGTCGCCGGTGCCGGCGACGCCTTGAACATGCCATCGACTGTGGCCCCTGAACTGCTGACGCGACGCATGGCTTAGGTCTCCGGATAGGTGAGGATGACGTGGGTGTGGGCCGGCTTGGCGGCGTGCAGGATGCATTCCAGATCGACCGCGCCGCCGGCGCCGTCGACCAAGCGCGTGCCGATCGGGTCACCGATGCGCGCGACGCTGTAGTCGCCGGCGTTCAGCACATGGACGCGCCATACGAAGCGATATTTGCCGCCGGCGATCAGCGCCGTGAGAGAGCCGTCATAGTCGTCGACGTCGGGGTCGAACTCGTGGATCTCGATCTCGAAGCCGATCGACGCGGCCAAGGCGATGTAGAAGGCCGGCGTCTGCCCCGCCTGGAAGGCGAGCTTGCGCCAGCACGCCGCCTGGCGCGCCGCGACGGACGTCGCCATCGCGGTGCAAGGATCGGGCAGCCCAAGCACATTCTCCCACTGGCCGAGCAACTCGTACGCGGTGCGTGGGTCGGTTTCCTCGAGCAGTTGGTGCGCGCGCGCATCGAGCCGGCCGAACTCGGCCGCCAAGCCGCACAACAGCCTGGTCAGCATCGCGTCGGCCTCGCGCGGCCAAGCCGGCCCCGTGGGCAGCAACGCCTGGAGCTGGCCGGCATATTGCGAGGCGCTGAAGCTCATCATGACCAGGTGATCGTCCCCAAGGTGGAGATGTGCCCGGCCGAGACGGTGACGTTGGCGCTCGGCGTGGTCAGCGTGTGATCGGTCTCACCGGCGGCGATCGAGATCGCCTCGCGGATATGACTGATCAGGATCGTGCCGCCGGGCTCGGCTTCACGCGAGATCAGGTCGCTCAGCTCGGCAGTGATCGCGGCGCGGATGTCCGCGCTGTCGGGCACCGGATGGATAGTGAGATCGAGCGCGGTGGCAATCGGCGCGGCGACCGTCACCTCCGCGCACACCGGCCGCAGTGGGTCGATATGCGTCGCGACCAAGGTGACGTCGTCGCTGGTGGGAATGATGTCGTCGCGGCCGTCCATGACGAACAGCACCTTGACCGTGCCCAGGCCGTCCCAATTCTCATAGACCCATGCGCGGGTCACCTCGGCGACATCGCGCGCCCAGCTGACATAGTCACTGGCCGCGCCGCCCCGAATCGGGCTGCGCAGCCGCAGCAGCAGGCGGGCCCGAAGCGCGTCGTCGCTTTCGTCGTCGACGCCGCCGATCAGGCCCGGCGCGTCGACTGTGCAGATCGCCGCGATGCCTGCGACGGGCGACAGGAAGGTCAGGCTCTGCCCGGCGTCCATCGCGCCGGCCATGCCCTCGCCCTCGGCCGTCACCGAGGCGGTGGCCGTGGTGCCGGCGATCGTCGAGTCAGCGGTGATGACATAGCGCCCGCCATCGGCGCGCGTCAGTATAGTGCCGGCGCCGGCGGTGAGGTCATCGTTGCCGGTCAGCGTGACGGTGCCGGTCGCCGAGACGGCCGCCTTCGGGACGATACCGAAGATCGAGCACCAGCGGCGCAGACGGTCGCTCTCGGCTACGTCGGGCAGGAAGCGCGAGATATCGTCAAGCATGCCATAAGCGCCGCTCATGGCGCCGGCATGGACCCGCGCCAGGACGTCGAGCGTGTTGCGGCGCAAACGGCTGTCGGCACCGGGCAGCCGCGCATCGATATCGCCCTGGGCGCGCTCGATCAGCTGGGTCAAGGTGGGACGTTCAAAAGTCATAGGGTGCTAAAGCTCCGGCCGGTGGCATCCCAGACGAAGTCGTAGCGCTCTCGCGACGGCCCATCGGGACGGGAGATTGAGACGCCGATCGCCAGCGCCCCGGTCGGATTGGCGGGGCTCAGCGGCAGGATCGCGGTCTCGACATCGACCGAGCGCACGACGCCGTCATCGACAAGCCAGGCGAGCGCCTCGCGGCAGATGTCGCGCGCCTTGAGCGCCGTCGTCGGGAGCAGTTTCTCGCGCACCAGCAGCCACAGGCGCGATCCGATGCCGTCATTGGCGTCGGCGTTGCCGATATCGCCCCACCAGCCGCGTAGATCGGCGCCGTCCTGCGGCAGCACGTCGTCGGCGCGGGCGCGGGCATGGGTGAACAGCGAGATGACAATCGCGGTCATCAGCCCGTCGTCGCTCGCCAGCGCGCCGCCCTGGACGGCGATGTCGGCCGCCTGCGACGCCGGCGAAAAGCGGAGGGCGATGTCAGTCATGGCTGCGCATCCTTCGCTCGCTGGCGAAGCTCGTCGGCCCGGTCGGCAAGACGGTCGCTCATTGCATCCCAGGCGGCATCAGCTGTCGCCTCATAGGCAGCCTCCCAAGGCATGCCTTCGTCCTCGGCGAGCGCCGTCAGCCGCGCGTGCTCCTCGCAGTACAGGTCTTTCGAGGACATCATGCCGACACCAACGGGATGTCGGTCTTCAGGGTCTGGCTGAGCTTCGCATTGCCGTTGAGGCGCAACACCAGTGTAGACCGCCAGCCGGCCGGATAGCGCGCATGGACGCGGCGCAGGTTCCCCAAACGATCGCGATGCCCGTAGGACTCGACCGGATCATCGGCGCACATGACGAAGCCGAACTTGCGCATCAGCTCGCCCGCCTCGCTGAGATCGATGTCGACGCGCAGCCAGCCGCCAGTCCGCTTCTTCGGAGATCCCGCCCTCATGCCACCTTCACCTTGCTGGAGCCGCTGTTGATCGCGCCGCTGGCGACCGTGTCGGTGCGCCTGGCGGCGGCGAGTGTCGCGCCGTTGCCGACCTCGATGTCGTCGCCGGCCAACTTGATCTTGGCCGAGGCAGTCACCGTGAAGTTGTCGCAGACGATCGCGACGTCGGCGCCGGTCGCGTCGATCGACACGCCCTTGCTGCTCCGGATGACGATGCCGTCGCGCGTCAGGTGGATCACCTGGTCCTGGTCGTCGTGCAGCGCGACCTCGCCCTGGCTGAGGCCCTGCAGGCGATAGCGGCGATCGGCAACGGCGATGACGATGCCGTGGCTGCGCAGGCCGCCCACGGCGACCATGACATGCTCAGCACCCTCTTTGGGATGCGAGGTGAAGCCATATTCGGTGAAGCGCTCGATCTCGTCGTGCGTTTCGTCCTCCAGCATCTCGACCTGCAGCTCCTGGAGCTGGTGCGCGTCGTCGACTTTCGCGACCGTGCCGCGGCCGACCATCATCTGCACGCGGCGATCTGTCGGCGTCACAGCTTACCTCCTGCCAGCTGGACCCAGGCCTCGCGCGGCATGCAGGTCAGCGTCGCGGTCGTGCCGCTCTCGCTCTTGGTCAACGTGACGGCCGATACCAGCATGACCTGGTCGGCGACCTTGACCGGCGGACATTTGACCCGCGCCCGCACGTTAGGCCGCCACAGCGCGCCGCCCGCAGCGACACGCCAGCCGACCACAGAGATCGGCACGGTAAGGCTTTTGCCGCGCCGCACGCCGGCTTCAGACGCCGCGCGCTCGCCCAGGCTGGCGCCATCGCCCTGGTCCTCGGCTATGATCAGCAGCGGTCGGTACCGCTTGACCGTGGCATCGGTGGCGCTGCCCGAGATCTGCGCGACCGTCTTGCCATGCTTGTGGTCGCTGCCGGCCGCCTGACCTTTGATGCGATATTCGCTGAACTGTTGCGAGGCATCATGCGTGGCGGTGGCTGAGAGGATGTTGACGCCGATCTCCAGCGTCGCGATCGGCGCGCCGTCGCCTGGCTTGATGATCTCCAGATCGCCCGTTGCGTTGGCCACCATCAGCAGCCCGCGGAACCGGCACAGCCGCTCGATCGCCGCCTGCACGGTCTCGCTCTGCTGCAGCGCGAATTTGACGATCGGCTTTCCGGTCGACGTCTTCGCCGTCACCGAGATGCCGAAGGGCTTTGCAAGCTCGCTGGCGATCGCCTCGAGCTTCACATTCTTCCAGCTGCCCGGCTTGTGAATCGCGGAGCAGTCGGCCAGATCGGCGGTGCGATCGCGCCCGCTGATCGTGATGCCGGCATCGGCGCTGCCGATCGTCAGCGAAACGACGTCGACAAAGCCGTCAATCACCGGCTCACCGGCGATCATCACCCGACATTTGTCACCCTTGTTGATCGCCAGCTCGGCGCCGGCGGTGCGATCCTTCGCGGCAAGCGACAGCTCGAACGTACCGGCCAGACTGTCGAGCGAGCGCGTCACGCTGACCGACGACCACACGCTGTAGCGCTTGCCGTCGATCGCCAGCTCGACCAGCTCCGCCAGCTTCGCGGCCTCGGTGGCGGCATCAACCATGCGCGCGCACCTGGAGCGACTGGCCGCCGGGCACGAAGCCGGGGTGGCCGACACGATTGCGCGCGCAGATCTCGGCTGCATCGTCGGCGACGCCGGTGGCGTTGCCATAGATCCGGTAGGCTAGCACCAGCGCCGGTTCCGTAATCAGCGACAGATAGGTCTGCAGCCGCGCCAGCGAGCCGCCACGGGCCGTCACGTCGGCGATCATCGCCCGGCGCAGTTCGTCGTAGGCTTCGGCGCCCGCATCATCGCCGAGATCCGCCTGGCGCAGCGCCAGCTGGTCGAGCGCGTCGGCCGCGCTGTCGCGGATCGCGGTCGCGTCCTGATACGAAGCGAAATCGCTGTCGGCGATCGCGCGTACCAGCTCGGCCGAGGCGGCGAGATTGACGAGCTGGACATAGGCGGCCTGGTTGTCGCGCTGGAGATCGCGCGCCGGCGTCGTGCCGTCGATCGGCGCGAGATCGCTGCCGAAACCGAGCAGTGCGGTGAACGCTCCGATGCGCGACAATGGGCTGCCGATCGCCGAGACGGCCTGCATCAGGTTCACGGTCGCCGCGCCCAGGCCGAGGACGTCGCGCGCGAGGTCGCCGGCGCCGAGCGCACCGAGACCCGATTGAATCGCGCGAAGTGCCGGACCACCGCCGCCGAGCAGCGCCACCTGGACCGACGTGGCGATCGCCGCCCCGCTGATCAGCTTGTTCGCCGCATCCTCGACAAAGGCAGTTGCCCCGGGCACCGAGAACTTGCTCGCGAGCTGCGCCTTAGCCGTCTCGCCGGCGCGGTTGGCGGCGTCCTTAGCGATCGCGCCTGTGTCGGCGGTCGGTGCCGGGACGGCCGGCAGGCCGCTTTCGAGGAAAGTGATCGAGAAGACGGCCGTGCCGCCGTCGGCCCCGGCAGAGTCGGTGCGCGAATAGGTGTCGACGCCGACCTGCATCGATCCATACCAGGGGTGGATCAGCGTGCCGACGCCATCTTTGAGCAGCGCATCGCGCAGCGCGTCGGCGTCAGCCGGATAGGCGTCACCGATGATATGGCAGGTGATCGAGAAGGATCCGGCCTTCTTGCCGAGATCTTCAAGCACCGGCGTATTGGCCTGGGGAAACTCATGCGAGACCAAACGGCGGCCGCCGGTCTCCTCATGCCCTTCCGTGACGAACTTCGCCCCGCGAAAGCTGCCCTTCTGCCAGCCTGCCGGCGCGCTCATGCCGCACCCTGCCAGGCACGGCCGGTGTTGAGTTCGACATTGACGCCCTGGGCGGCAACGCGGGTCGGCGTGACGGTGAGATCGCGCGCGCTCCGCACTTCGAGCGAGATCTTCGCGTGACCAGCTGGCGCGGACGGTCGCGGCGTCGCCGGCGCGGCCGGACGCGCGGGGCTGGCCGGCCGCGTTGGTTTCGAACCGCGCAGCCAGGAGAAATCGAAGATGTCGTGCTCGTACCAGGGCGCGTCGGGCGAGACGGGAGCGCGGGGCGCCTTCATGCCGCTCCAGTCGGGCATCCCCATGCCCTGGACAGCATCATGCGAACTGCGGCCGGCCCGATCGGCGGCGCCGGCGACGCCGTTGAGCGCACGAGCTGGTGCGCTGTCGGCCGAGTTAAGCCAGGCGAGCGCACCGGCGAGGTCGCGGACCGCGCCTGCGAGCGTCGAGACATCACGCCCCATCCCAGCCCAGTCGGCCGAACCCATCTTGCCGATAAAGTCGCCCATCGACTTGCCGGTTGATTCCGCCCATTTCGAGAGCGACCCGTCCGCCTCCAGCTTGTCGATCCACGCCGAGAAGCGGTCGAGCTGGCGATTGACGCTGCTCCCGAAACCGCCTTCCCACACGCGCTTCGCGTTGATCGTCATGCGATCCATGACGTTCGACCATTTGCCCTCGGTGGTCTGCGAAAGGCGATCCATGCCGCCGGCGAACTGGCCGTTGAAAATATCAAACAGAACCTTGGTGATGTCCTGGCCGGTCTTCTTCGCGTGGCGCGTCATCGACTTGCCATTGCGCATGAAGTTGAAGGTGACGTCGTCGCCCTTCTGCTTCGCCTTGATGCCGAATTCCTTGAGCCGCTCGAACTCGCCGGTCTGCGCGTCGGCGATCATCTCGACCGCCTGCATCAGATCCTTGCCCATGCCGCCGGCGGTGTCGCCGAGCGTGCGCAGCGAGCCGTCAGTGGGGTCGATGCCGTAGGCCTTGAGGCGGATGAACGCCTCCATCACCTGGGCGACCTCATAGGGCGTTTCACGCGCGAACTTGGTGACCCAGTCCATCGCCTTGTTGCCGGCTGCGACCGAACCCATCAGCCCGGTGAGCTGGGTGCGGTATTTCTCGAACTCCATGCCGGCCGAGACGATCTTGTAGATACCGCCGGTTGCGAGGCCGAGGATCGCACCGCCGGCGATCGCCGCGCCGGTACCGAGCAGCCGGCCGCCCATGCCGGCAAGGCGCCGCATGCCCTCTTCACTGAGCTTCGTTTTCGCCTCTAGCTGGCCGAGCGCGATAACGCCCTTCCGCGCGGCCGAGCCAAGCGCAAAGCCGACGCCATGCGCCGCTCGGGAAAGCCGCGTTGCCGATCGCTCGGTCGCAGCCATCTCGCGGTCAACTTTTTTGAGGTCGCCCGACGTCTCGCGCGAAGCCCGGCCGAGGCCGCGCATCGACTTGCCGACGCCCTCGACGGTGCGCGTGGCGCCGCGATTGATCGCTTCGATGATGAGAGAGAGCTTCATGTTCCCCCCGCGGCAATGCGGTCAGCCTGGCCCAGCCAGAAATCCAGTTCGATATCGTCGAGCTTCAGCGCCTCGGTCCGCGACCAGCCGAGGCGCAGGACGAGATCGCCTAGGAGATCGCGCCAGTCACCGAACCAGGCTCCCTGAAATAGCCGAAGCAATCGTCGAGCCGGTCGAGGTCGACCGCGTCGATCTTGGTGATGACGATGCGCGGCAGGCCGGTCTTGCTTTCGAGCGTTAGGAACAGCTTCTCGGTGAAACTGATCGGCTGATCCATGACCAGCATATCCGCGCCGTTGAGGCGAGAGAGCTGCAGCCTGGTGAGCCTCTGCGGCTCCTCGCCGACCTTGTACTCGACAGGGACCAACAGATCATAGCTGTTGTCCTGGTTCAGCCATGCTGGGCGCTTGGCGACCGCCTGTGGGCGTGCGGATGGTAGAGGCGGGCGAGCCATCAGCGCACCTCCTCGGCCGCTGGGCCCATCAGGACGCAATCGGCGGTGCCATCGGTTTTCATCGGCGGCGTGCCCTCAGCCCAGGCGTGCCGGATCACGTAGCTGCGGCCGTTGTCGAACTCGATGCTCACGGTCGCGTCCTCGATCGCGCCAAACGCGACAGCGCTGAACGCCGGGTTGGTCAGCGCGGCAAAGCTGAGCTTCGACCCCTTGACCGATCGACGGAACGAGCCGGCGGTATAATCACCCTCGACCTCTTCGCGCATCGGCCCGCCCGGTTCGAGCGTCGTGTTGCCCTTGCCGGTGTCATAAAGCTGGCCGTCGATCTTGACCCTCGCACGGCCCACGACCTGGTTCGGATTTGGCATCTCAGTCCCTTCTAAATGCTGCCTGAGAACTCGCTCAGAGGATGAATTCGATGCGCGCGGCGAGCTGCAACAGGCCGTTGACCACATTGGGGATCATCAGCGTGTTGAGCTGGTTGACGTTGGTGCTGTCGCGCTCGAGCACGAGACCGGCGATAAAGCCGTCGACATCCTCCATCAGCCCGGCGTCACCCCAGTCGCGCGCCAGGGCGATCGTCTCGGCACGGATCGACCTGATTGTGTCGTTCGTGAGCTTGGCGCGCGGGAACTTGGCGGCCATCCGCGCGCGGTAGCTGAACCGATAATAGGACAGCGTCGCCGTGGTGGTGACGTCGAGCCAGCTGACATCGGGGAAGCCCAGCGAGTTGACGCGGTAGGTGCTGATCAGCCGCTCGATCGCCACCTCGCCGCCCGCAGTGACGCGGAAGGTCGAGATCGCATTCGAGAGCAGGATGTTGCGCTCGCTGTCGATGAACCGCTCGCCCGGCTTGGGCGGCAATAGGCCGGACACGACCAGGTCGGTCAGCGGACGTGCGGGATCGATCTGCAGGTTGAACGCGGCGACGCCGGCGAAACCCGCCGCGACTTCCCAGGGAGGGCTCGGCATCTTGTAGGCACCGACGATCGTCGTGAAGATGCCATTGCGTGTCGCGCCGAAGGTGGAGCAGGTTGAGAAACTGCCCGACAGGCCAGCGAACACGCGGCCGTCAATCTGCCGGCCTGGCCCCCAGCGCGACAGCATCTCGGTATCGGCGACCGTCAGGTTGGCGGCGTCGTTAAAGCCCAGCGCGATCGTCTGGTACTGGACGTCGCCGATCGCGGCGAACGCGGCGGTCAAATCCGGATTGGTCGCGCCGGCGACGCCCGCGGCGACGACGCTGGTCAGCCCGGCTGGGGTTACCTCGCCCTCATAATAGTTGAGGCGGATGTCGAGATCGTTGCCCGCCGTGCCCTTGTGGCGGAACGTCAGCGTGACGACGCCAGCGGCGCTTGTCGCGGTGACCGGCAGATCGGGCAGCGCGTTGACAGCGGCGGCAAGCGCCGTGGCGGCGATCGTCGCGGTGTCGCCGCTGGCGACGGCGACCGGCACCTTCTGCCCTGCGATCAGGTAGGCCAGCGTGCCTGCGCTGGTGGCGGGCCCGGTCAGCGTGACGGTCCAGGTCGCGGCGGTGCCGGCGCCGTTATCGTCGAGGCCGATCGCCCACAGCTCGGTCGAGCTGTTCACCGCGATCGCGCGCGCCACCATCGCCGCCAGCACGGAACCGCGCCCGAAGAACGCGGCACCCTCGGCAACCTGCGTGATGCGCTTCGGCGTCAATGCCGCGACCGTGCCGGTGGCGAGCTTCTGGCCGACCAGCAGAACCTTCTGCACGGCGGCCGGCAGCCCTGTCAGGGCGCGGACGTTGGAAAACTCCATCTGACTGCCGGGCACCCGGCGCGAGGAGCTGATCGAATCGAAAGCAAACGTGCTCAATTGCTGTCTCCCTTGTCGGTGGCGCCGATCAGCTTCTTGATCGCGGCCTCGGTTGTCGGCTCGACATCGCCCTGGTCGAGGCGGCGCTGCCACCAGACACCCCATTCGACGGCCTTGCCCTCCGCAGGCAGCGGGTTGCCGTCAGGCTCGTGGACGGTGAGGCCTGTTGCGGGCTTGATGAAGCGGCGGTCGCTCATGATCAGGTGTCTCCAAGCGTGATGATGTCGGTGGCGTCGGCATTGTGATCGTCGGGCAACTGCCGGCCGGCGGCCGGATCGGCGTCGATCGGAATCGGACTGTCGAAAACCGGGATGTCCCAGTTGGCGTGCAGCACTTCGAGGTCGGCGGGGTCGATCTCACCGTCGCCGACCAGGGTAAGCGGAACGCGGCAGGTGAACTCGACCGCATACATCGACCATTTGCGCTTCCGGATGGCGTCGTTCGGCCGCACCGGCCGCAGCGCGCCGACCTTGAGCGGCCGCACCAGGGGAAGCCCCAGCGACTGGCCCGACAGGCTGGTCACGGCGGCGATCGCCAGGCGGTAGCTGCCCGGCTCCGACGCAATATCGGTGCCGCCATGGCGCTGATACTGCTCGGCCGGCCGGAGATTTTCGTCGGCGACGACGAGGCCGAACGACGCATCGACATGCACGTCGCCGCTCTCGGTTTCCTCGGTCCCCGACCAACCGGCGAACACCACCCAAGCGGCGGCCGTGTTGATCTGACCCTCGGCTGCGAGATAGGCGTCCCAGTCGTCGGGATAGGTGGTCAGCGTCTTCCACGCGAAGCCGGTGACGCCGGTGTCTGCCACCGCCTTCAGGCGCGCCAGCATGCCAAGCTCGATCGCGGCGATCATCGCGCCCTCCACGCTGTGGAAAGCATGATGCCGAACAGGATTGGCCAGAACAGGATGCCAAGGATCATCACCGGGACCTGGCCGCGGTTCGTGCGCGGCGGCATCATGGAGATGCCGATCGTCGGCAGGATGCCGCCCAGCCAGAGAAGAAGGAGCGTGTGCGCCATTACGACCGCCGCTCGCGCAGCAACTCGACTAGGAATAATGGCCAGAACAGGATCGCCAATGCGATCGGGCGAAGCTGGTCTGGCTCCATGCAGTCGGCCTTGCACGCCAGCGCGAACAAAATGACCGCCGGCGCGAGCCACCGCGCGACCAGGAAGAGGGCGAGCGCGGCAATCATCCGAACCTCGCGCGCAAACCGAGACGCCACATGCCGGGCTCGCGACCGGTCCACGCGATCGAATTGAAGTGGCCTGGGCGACGCCCGACGAAATAGGCGTCGAGCTGCCGCCAGGCTGTGAAGTCCAGTCGCACGGCGCCAGGCGTTTCCTCACCAGGCCGCGCGGCCGCTGGGCGTGGAAGAAGGATCAGATAGGCCATCCAGGCGCCCTCACCGCGACAATAATCCGCGCCGGCGTACAACCAGAGGAAAGGCAGGCTGATCCTCATGCCGCCGGCGCCGTCAGATAGTCTTCGGCCTGGGCGATCAGCTCGGCGCGCGCGCCTGGCGAGACGCCGAGAAACTCACGCTGCGGCGTGTTGCCCTGGCGGGTGAAGGCGGGAACGATGACCTCGATCGGCTCTTTCAGATCCAAGCCGAACACCTTGCGCAAGGTGCGCTTGTGGCCTCCGACATGCTCGGTGCCGTGGAAGCCGTCATTGTGCCGGCCGGCGTAGACGACGTTGGTGCCGATCTCGACAGCGTTGCGCGACGCGCGGTGGGTGATCGACTGGAACAGGCGGCGGCTGAGCTGCAGCGTCTTGCCGCCATGCTCCTGGACGCGGATCGATGGCGGCCAGGGCACGCCCTCCGGCGTATGTTCGCCGAGAAAATTGTCGTGCACGTCGCTCTCGACCGTGGTGCCAAAGATATCCATCAACGGCTCAAGGTCTTCGAGCTGGTCGATGATGAACGCCAGGTGGCGCTCGCTCTCGGCCAGCCCTTTCAGGTCCAGGCGTATCTCGGCGCCGGACATCAGAAGCCCGCCAGCCGGTCGCGCGAGAAGGTGCGCTCGCGATCGGGCACGATGATCTGGCCGTCGCGCGACGGCAGCTCCTCGGTGCCGTCGTCGAGCTTGATCACGCCGTTGGCGATCTTGACCAGGTCGGCGATCGCCGCCTTGCGACGCGCGGCGACTTCGTCGGTCGGCGAGCGGTGCATGTCGGCAAAGGCGATCTCGCGCACGATCAGCGCGAGCAGCGGCGGCACCGGCCGGCCGGCAGCGCGGGCGTAGTATTTGGCGATATGGCCGTCCGCACGCACGGTGGCGTTCTCGATCGCGCGGTTGATCGTCGGCAGGGCGCTCGCCCAGTCGGCCTTGTCCGCCAGCTGCACCAGCGCCGCCTCAGTATATTCGGTGCGCATATCTTCGGCGGTGGCGTACATGGCGACGAAAGCGACCTTCCTTAAGCGGTGGGGGAAAGCGCGACCGGATTGCGGGTTAGCATCGCCCGCCGCCCGGTCGCGTCGCCGCCAAGCCTTCCCAAGCAAGCGGCGAATGAGTGATCCAGGGCGGCCCTTGCGCCTAAGCGCCACGCCTTTACCGGCGACCGCCCTGGATCGACGAAGCTGCGGCTACGACGCCTTGTCGGTACCAGCGGACTTCGGTTTCGGTGCCTTGGTCGCGGCGGCCGTCAGCTTTGCGACCTGGCCCTCCAGCTCGCTCACGCGGGACGTCGCCCCGTCGCGTTCGTTGGTGAGAACCGTGATCGTCTCGTTCGCGGCGCCGAGCTGGCTGCCGAGACTGCTGGCCTGACTGACTGCCGACGAATGCGCGGAGATCAGCTGATCGACCGAGGTGAAGCCGGCGGCCGAGAGACTCTCTGCCAAAGCCTCTTCCCGCTTCCGCGCTGCATCGAGCGCATCGGCCTGGCGATCGCAGGTCGCCTGGGCATCGATCAGCTGCTGCTCGATCGGGGAGACGGCCGGCGTGTCGGCGCCGATCGGCGGCAACTCGGCCGCCAGATCGTCGATCATCTCCTGCACCAGTTCCGGCGTGACCGTCTTGTCCAGTGCGGGAAACGGCCTGAAACTGCCGTCCCCCTGGCCGAGCGTCACCGTCAGCACTGGGTCGGCCAACAGTTCGAGCAGCCGCGGGGCGTCCAGCTCGCGAATGTCGACCTTGAGCGGCTCCCGAGCCGCCCAGGCCAGCCCCGCGCGCATGTAGGGCACGCGCGTGCTGGCGAGCAGGATAAGCCCGCGCATTATGGCAGCCGCTCAGCGAAGAGGCACTCGACCGCGTTCCAGTGGACGTTGCTCTCACCGCCGGCGAGGTTCATCTTCTTGAACAGATCCTCGGCCGCCGCGCGGTTCGAAACGCCATAGACGATGTGCGTTGGCACGATACCGCGCGGATCGCCCACGTCATCGACATAGGCCGCCATCGCGTCGCGGGCTGCGACGTAGCTGGCCGCGGTGATCGCAGCGGTCGAGCGATAGGCGAGGAACGGCATGGTGTAGCCAGCCGCGCCGCGCGCTTCGCCCCAGGCACCGAAGCGACCGGTCTCGGCGACGGCGGTGTCCTCCGGGTTGGTGGTCATCCAGAAGTGCGGCTCTTCGCGCTTCTGCATGATCAGCGGCTTTAGCGGCTTCGACAGGTCGACCAGGTACCAGGGCTGAACGGTGCCGATGGTGTTGTTGTTCGAGTAGGTCGAGCCCGCTTCGTCGAAGTTCGGGTGCAACGTGTCGAAGAAGTTCTGGTTGTCGAAGCACGGCAGAGTATTGCCCGAAGCAAGGGCGGCGGCGAGCAAGCGATCAGGCCACAGCTCGGCTTCCATGCCCCAGCCTTCGAACATGCTGGGATAGAGGCCGAGATTGTCGTCCTGGATCGACTTGCGCTTGATCCCGACGCTCGCCTCGTAGTCGTCGTTGATCAACTGATAGGCACGCTCGGCGATCGACTTGATGCGCTTATCGCCGACCCATTTGCGAAACGCGGGCATCTCGCTGAGGAAGCCATAGGTCTCGATCGCGGTGGACGAGGTGACGGGCGTCGCGAGGACGGTGAGCTTGGGCTTGGCCTTGGTGCGGCCATCCTTGAACTTATTGTTGAAGGCGGTTCGAAGCGCCTGGAGCGCTGCAGCGGTGATCAGCAAGGGGTTGCTCCTTAGTAAGCAATTTCGAGGATGCCGTTGATCGCGCCGCCACCGTTGAACGGCGCGCTCGACACGATCTGAATGCGCTGGCCTGCCGCGACGATAGTCGTGGCATCGCCGGCAGTCGGCGTGTCAGTGACGATCGTGCCCTTGGCGGCTGCGTCGGCGAAAGTGCAGGTGAGGCCCGCCACCGCCGTCACGTCGAGGTTGACGGTGAGATCGCCACCAGTGACGATCGCCGTCTGCACGATGCCCGTGAGCCGACTGATCGAGCCGCTTACCGGCGAGACGAATTCCTGTGACGTCGGCGCCGCGAGATCGGTCGCGTTGATCGCGAACGGCAGGTAGATGTAACGCTCCGCCGACGCCGCGATCTCCGGCAGGATGCGCACCATGACACCGGTCGAATCGACGGCGATCACGACGCCGGCGCGTGGCCGGGTGCGGAAGTTGGACGTCTTGGCGACGGTCTCGTCATCGACAACGAAGCAATAATGCCCGACGTTCGCGACCGTGATCGCATCGACACCAGCGCTGTTCTTGCACAGCCAGTCTCCCTGCTGGACGTCGATCGGGATCGCCCCATCGACACCGCTGCCGGTGACGCTCGCCTGCGCGACGCCGATCAGCCGGAACAGCGAGACTGCGCCAATCTTGGCGAAGTCGCTGCCACCGGTCCCGGCCGCCGCGGGCGTGGCATAACCGCTCGCCAGCATGACCATGCCGCCCTGGAACAGCGCGGCGGCGGCCTTGGCGCCGAGGCTCAGGAGCCCGCGGCCGGTGCCCTGCACCGTTTTCTTGCCCGTAGTGAGGCCCATTATGCGATCTCCGCGTTCTTGGCCGTGAGGAATTCCTCATGGCTCATGCCGATCGCAGCGCAGGCAGCGACTTCGTCGGCGGTGAGGGTGGTGGCCTTTTCGGCCGGCTTGCGGTCGCCGAGAGCGGCGCCGGCAGCGACAATGACCGGCGCGCCGGCGAGATAGTCGGTCCATGCCGTCTCGTTCGACTTGAAGAGCGAGATGCCCCAAGCCTTCATCGAGGGAGCGAGTTTGCCGCACTCGACCGCTGCTGCGATCTCGCGCTCAGCGCGCTCGCCGGTAAGGACGGCGAGCTGGGCGGTGAGACCGCTCACCTGGTCGATCGGCACGAACTTGGCCGGATCGGGCACGCCGGCCGTCTTGAGCGTCGCGACGGCCGCGGCGATCTCTTCGACGGTCGCGCCATCGGTCAGGCCGGCGGCGATCGCGATGGTGCTGGTCGACGGCGCAGCCGCCGCCTTGGTCTTCATGTCGGTGACCGCCGCGGCGATCGCCTCGGGGCTGGCGTCGGGCTTGAGCCCGAGCAGCGCCAATAGGGCAGCAAGATCCATTTGGTCAGTTTCCTCGGAATGGCCGGCTGCAACCGCCGGCAGGTCAATCGCCCCGATATTCACCAGGGCGGCGTTCTTGAGATGGAGCACGTCGCCGCCGTCCTGGGCGGCCATGAACAGCGGCGAGATGTAGCGATATTCGCGCCCGGTCAGCTTCGCCTGAGCGGCGACCGTCCACTCGACGTCGTTGGCGTAGATGCCGTCAGTCTCGACAGTCAGGTTGGCCGGCTTGCACCAGCCGGCGGCGATCGCCTGCCCGCCGACGCCGGGCTTTACCGCGTAGGCGACCTGGTGGTCATAATCGAACATGAAGTCGGCATTGCCGAGCCAGGTGCGCGTCGCGGCGACGACGGCCTCGGCATGGGCCTTGTCGCGGATCTGAAAGGGCCCGCGCGCATCGCGCATTTCGATGCGACCGATCGGCAGCAGCTTCACCCGCGTCGACGGCGCGCCGTCCTGCACGGCGATTTCGCTCGCGGACGCCGCGACCTGCAGCGCCGAGCCGGCGGCCGCTGCTGCGACCAGGATGAATTTTGAAGCCCCGCCCATGGGCCGGCTTATGGGTTTGCTTGGGCCGGGCTCTAACCTGACAAATGTCAGGCGGCGCGCTGCTCGCGATCGGCCGCCGCGATTCGGTACCGCCAGCCCTCACGACCTATATCGACGATCGTCGCGACGCCAGCGCTGGAGCGCCGATAGCGGCGGAACAGCATCGCCCGGCCGTCCAGCCCGGCGACCCACACCCAGTCGATCGCGTCGGGCGCCGTGATCGCCGTGGCGATCGGCGCGACCATAGCCCGCTTGGGAACGCGCGGCACGTTGCCCGGCGCGAGAAACCAGCCGCAGCCGATCGACAGCGGCCAGCCGTCGCGATCGGTCCAGATCGCTTCCTTGCCCGGCCCAATGTTGAACGCGTCCAGGAACGTGTTGATAGTCGCTGTCTGCCCGCCGGTCAGCTGCACACTAGCGCCGACCTCATCCGCGCCGTCGAACGATTCGGGCAGCGGCGACGGCGCCAGGCCGCGCAAATATTCCTTGCCGACATTGTAGTCCCAGCCCTTGGCGATGCCCTGCTCCGCCGTACCGGTCTCGCCCGTCCGCCGATTGTGCCAGGTGTAATGCGGGAACGCGACAGGCTGGTCGGTGACCGTCTTGTCCTGGCGATCGAGCATGCGCTGGCTGCGCTGGATCGGCCAGCACCGGCACCGCCAGGCGCAGGGCGGATAGTGCGTATCCCACCACGGATCGTCGGCCGGCAGGATCGTCCCGTTCCAGGCGTGGTGCTGCGGCCGCTCCTTGCCGTCCATCATCGAGCTATATTCGATGAACGGGAACGCGGCCTTGGTGCGCTGGATGCGCTCCCACTTGCCGGCGGCATAAGCGGTGCGGACGTTGGTGTCGAAGATCGTCGCCAGGCGCTGCGGGCTGCCGAGCTGGGCCAGCTCGGTCTGCCCGGTCGCAGGATCGATGACGCGCTTCTTGCCCCACCAGCCGCGCGCCTCCAGCTTCGGCCGCAGCGTCATCTTGAACGTGTCGAGCGTCGTGCCGTCCGCGATCGCCGTGTCGACCGCCTCGCGGATCTCTTCGAGCAGATCGCGCGACATCGCCTTGGCGACGGTAAACACGCGGGCATGCTCGTCGCGGAAGATGTCCTGCCAGGAGAATCCGATAGCATAACCCTTCGACCGGAAGAAGCGGATCGCCTCCTCGGGCGCGGTGCCGGCGGGGGGAAGTTCGGGGGCGGCGCTCAATTGGCGCGCCGCCAGATGATCGGCTGCTGGTCGCGCGGGATGCGGTGCTTGCCCCGCGCCATCGGGTGCTTCGGCATCTGCAGCTTCGTCGTGCCGAGACAAAGCACGTCAAGGCGATGTGCCGAGCGAGCGCGGCTTACGAACCAATCGTCCATGCCATCGAGTGAGCCGCCGTTACCCCAGGCCGCCAGTACCTTGCCGCCATTTTCGGCCGCATAGGCCAGCGCGCTTTCGATGTGCTTTCCATTCCCGGCACCATGCACAGCGCCGCCCTTGGCGTGCATGGCCACGAGCGTCGTCGGTCGCGACGCGCGGAAGGCGAACAGGTTGACGATAAGCAGACCGCCATGACCCCAAAGCCTGGCGAACCAGATCAGCGCCAGGATAGTTGGATCGTCCCGCTCCGCATCGGCGTTTGACGGGTTGAGCATGCAGACGACCAGCATCGGCAGGCTGTCATCCCAGACACGGCGAAGCTCATATCGGTAGCAGTTACCTGGCCCGCCTAGCACGGCGGTGCGCACGATCGCGCTCATTCCCCAGGCTTCGCGACCAGGCCGGCGATCTTGGCGGCAAAGCCCATACGTTCGCCGAGCTGGACGATCGCCGCGACGTCCATGCCGTCGATGATGTCGCCGGCGCGCATGGCGATCAGCTCGCGCACTTCAACCAGCGATGTCGCCCCGGCGATCAGCTCTCCAAACTTGCCAAGTAGCTGATCGTCGAGGCCGCCGAGCTGGCCAATCCCTTCGGCGATCATCATGTCGATCGCATCGGCCTCGCGGTCGTCAATTCCCGCGGCAGCCGCAACGGGGGTTTGGCTGCCGCCTCGGTTTGCCGATTCAGAGGGCTTAAAGGGCACTAAGAGGCCAGATCGGGGCGGTTTGGCTCCGGAGCTAGGGTCGCCCTTTTCGTCTACGGCTGGCGGGGCGGCTGGCGCGGGCGCCGTCAACAGCTGCTCGCCGGCCTTTGGCTCGGGGATGCCGGTGGCTTTGCGGAAGAACGACACGGCGATCGGCACGCCCATCTTCACACCCTCGTCCATAGACTTCAGCGCCTGTTCGACGTCCACCGCATCGGGCCGGCCGATGCGGATGATCGGATACGCATCGCGCAGGCCGCGGTTGAACATGACGATCGGCTTGGCGATGTCGCGAGTCAGCGTCGCCGACAGCAACACCGCGTCGGCTGCCTCGATATCGTGACGCACCTCGCCGTGCAGGTTCGCTTGCCCTGAACCCAGCCCGCCGGCCTTGGCGTCGGCCGAGCTGGTCTGCCCCAGCACCGCCTTCGACAGTTGATCGTCGAGATAGACGCACAGGTTCTTGAACATCTCCGGGTTGGAGGCGCCGCCGTCCGACTTCACGAATTCGATGATCATCGACTGGGGGATCACGGCGCCGGCGTCGGAACCGATCTGCGCCACCGCCTGGGCGAGCTTGCGGATATCGCCCTCACTGGTCCCGTTGGCGTACTTCCCGACGCGCAGCGGCAGGCCGTAGACCTCCAGGAAGGTCATCCAGTCCTTGAGCGTGAAGTTCTTGAACAGGTAGCCCCACGCCGCCGCCCGCGCGATGCCGCCGCGGATCGGCTGGCCCGATTTGGCCGGCGCCAGGTGGGTGATGAACTTGGCCGGTGGCAACGGCTGCGGCATTCCCTGATTGCCGTCCAGGCCGCCTTTGAGGAGCAGCTCCTCGCCAGTGACCTGGTCGAACTGAAAGAAGCGCGGGTCGCGCAGCTTGAGCGTCTCGGGCAGCCAGACGGACGACGTCGTCTTCCAGATGATCTCGGTGACGCTGTAACCCTTGCCGAGGGCGTCGAGGATGTCGAACAGCTCGGCCTGCAGGGTGAGGCGCTTGAGCCAGTCGCGCACCAGCTGGGCGTCGGTCTCGTGATCGGGATCGTCGCTCGCCGCCTCGACCTCGATCGGCAGCTGCGCCACCGCGCGCTTCCGCGTGCCCATGACCGACTGATAGTGGAGATCCTTCTCCTCCATCTCCTCGGCCAGTTCGAGATACGCGGTCGCCTCGCCCATCTCGGCCGCGCGCAGGATCTGCGTCAGGCGGTACGGGTCGAGGCCCTGGGCGGGGTGGCCCGACACGATCGAGCGGATGCCGGCGATCGTCGGGCCGGCGATCTCGCCGGTCAGCACGTCGGCTGCGGTGCGCAGCGGCCGGCCGCGGCCGTCCACGAGGGCCGGCGGCGCCGGCGCCTGGAAAGGGACGAGGGCATTGGACATGTTCATGGTTCCTACCAGGCGCCGTTGCCGAAGCGGCCGCGCGGCGCCTCGCGCCGGCCGTGTCGGTTGGCGAAGGCGTCATCGTCATCGCCGCGGCGATCGCCACCGAAGCCGGCCTTACGCACGCCGCGATAGGCGATCAGCTGCTGGGTCGTGGAGAGCGCGCGGATCAGCAGCGCCAGCGCCCAGAACCAGTCGGCGTGCACTGCGCCATCGTTGACGATGCGGATCGAGCCGCTCTCTTCGCTGCCGATGCGCTTGATGGCGCGCAGATCGGCGCGGATGTCGGGCCGGTTGGCCGGGATGCGGATCAGCGTGCGCTGGAACGCCGTCGCGAGGCCCAATGCTAGATTGAGCCGGTTCGGCCCGGTGAGCAGCACGCCCTCGACACGATATGTGCCCCATTTCAGTTGCTGATCCTCGACCACCTTTTCGCCCATGCCGGTCTGGTCGATCGCGGCGCGCAGCACGTTGCGAGTGCGCATCAGGCCATCGAAATACTCGTCCTGGTGCTCGAAGGTCTGGCCAACCTCGTTATATTCGTCGCGAAGCCACGCCACGTCTCCGATCAGCTCGCCGCCCAGGATGATCTGCCCGTCACGCCGGCGCGCCACGTCGCGGCCGATGCCGTAGAGCCCGCCCGTATACAGCTCGGGCTTGCCGGCGTCGTCATGCTCGGCCGCGGCGAGATCCTCGGGCTTGATCAGAGACCCGCTGCCGGCGCTGGGAATGCAGCGCAGCTCCTCGTCCGCCGCGTCGCCATATGTCGCGAAGATATCCGCGATCCATTCGTCCTTCGGTAGAATCGAGCGCCCCTTCACCCCGGCGACCAGGGCGATGCGCTCGTAAAGGCCATCCGCGATCGCCGCGTCGAAATCGACTTTCAGCACCTCGCCCTTGCGCCGGCCGGCGCGAATGTCGTCGATCAGCGTGTTGAACGGATTGTCGACGCCGTCATGCGTCGACCAGACGATCACCTGGCCGCCCCACATCAGCAGCGCCAGCGCCGCCTTCAGCGTCTCGCCGATCGACTTGTGGAACGCGGCTTCGTCAACCAGCACCTTGCCCTGCTTGCCGCGGATGGCGCGGGGTACGGACGGCAGCGCGACGATTTTGAAGCCCGAGGAGAATTTGATGCGGAAGGCCATCACCGGCTTGTCACCGTCGCCTTCGAGCACTTCTTCGTCGACCTCGCCCGCCGCGATCCCGAACACGCGCGCCCACATGGCGCACGTCTCGATGAACTCGCGCGCCATCTCCATGTCGTAGCCCATGTACCAGCAGTTATCGCCGCCGGCGCTGGCCTGGCTCGATCCGGTCAGCACCGCGAAGGCGGCGACGCCCCAGGTGAGCCCGATGCGCCGCGACTTCTCGATCACCAGCAGCGACACGCCGGCGCGCATCCGTGCCAGGCACCGCGCCTGATAGGGCAACAGCACCACGCCGCGCGCCATGCCGGTCAGCGTCGCCTCGGCGACCTCGCGCTCCTCGCTGCGCTGTTCCTGGTTCGGATCGCGCAGCATCAGCCCGCGACCCCGAGCACTTCCTTGTAGAGAAAGTCCGCCGTTTCCTGGCCGAGCCCGCGCGCCTTCGCAGCACCGCTGACCTTGGTCGCGGCCATAGCCAGGGCCTTCTTCGCTGCCCGCTCCTCGATCTTCGCCTCGCGATCAACGGTGATCTTCTCGGCCCGCGCCAGCGCCTCGGCAGTCTGGGCCAGCGCCTTCACCTGCAGCGGGTTGAACGTCACCGGCCGCCACTCGCCATCCTCGCCCTCTTCCTGGGCAAGCGACGCCTCCAGGAGCAGCGACTTCAGCCACTCCATCGTGCCTTCGAGCAGCTTGTCCTGCTGACCGCCCATGCGCGCGATCGCCTCGGTCGCCGCGGTGGTGCGCCGCATCCGTTCGGACAGATCGGCCAGCGTGCGGACGTGGCGGCCGAGCGCCGATCGCGACACGTCGATGCTCAGCTCGCCCAGCTTCGCCAGGATCTCGTCGATCGTGCGGCCTTCGCGGCGCAGCGAGCCGATCAGTTCGCGCACCGGCTCGGGCAGCCGGTCAATCGTGGAGGGTGTGTTCTTCGGCATCACGCCCCCGGCGACGGGCGTTGCACACCGGCGACCACGGCCGCGCCCGCCTGGACGTCCATGCCGCGCTCGGTAATCGTCGCGACCAGCAGGCCGGGCGATGGCTCGGTCGATTTGACCAAGCCCATCTCCACCAGCCAGCCGATCTCGCCGCGGACCTGGTCGCGCGTCGCGTTGAGACCGAGCGAACCGACCGCCTGCTGCAGGATAGACGAGTTCGCGCAATAGCCGGGTGCCGAGGCGGTCACCCGCAGGATCGTCAGGCGCAGGTGCGGAAGGAATACTTCGTCGAGATAGCTCACAGGCCGCCCCCGCGGATTACTAAGACGAGAAGAACCAGCACGGCGAGACCGAATAGCGAGACGACGCAGCCTTGCTTGGCGACACGGTCGCCCTCGGCTGGCGCGCTCGACATGCCGCCTGCAAGCCTCATCATCATACCCGCTACGAGAAGGACGATGCAGACGATCGCAAGTGCGATGACGGCGAGCTGATGCCAAGTGACCATTAGCCGTTGACCCCCTTCTGGAGGAAATACCCCTCGATCCGCGACACAGCCGCCTCGGTGCGGTCGGCAGCATTGCGGACGCCGTCGATCTTGGCGTTCAGCGTGTGATCCATGCCGTTGATCTTCGCCTCCAGCGCGATGACCTCGCCGCTCGACGCCGCATGGCTTTCGAGGCTGCGCACCTGCTCCGCCAGAAGGTCGAGCGCACCGCGCGTCGCGCACCCCTTCAGCGAGCTGCTCAGCTCGGCGATTTCCGCTTCGATCCTGCCCTGGCGCCGCGCGATCGCCCCGGTGGTCTCGGGGTTACCTCGCCCATGCCGGTAGAAGGCGAACAGCACGAGGGCGACCACCAACACGCAAAAGAGGATCGAGGCGATATCAACGGGTTTCATTTGTCACTTTCCTTGCCGCCGACCCTGCTGGCGATCGCTGTGATGAACGCATCGGCGATGCGCTTGACTCCGGAGAGGGCTTCGTCGCCCAGCGCTTGGGCAACCGACAGGCCGGCAAAGCCGAGGCCGATGCCCCAGCCCATCGCCAGCATGGCGTTCTGTCCGGTGAAGATGACGATCCCCAGCTCGAACATCACCAGGGCCAGCACCAACGCCGATCGCCGCCGCCAGCCCAGTGGCACCGCCGGCGTCGGCGCGAGCAGTTGGCCGAGCAGGATGCCGATCACACCGAACAGCGCCGAGAGCGCCGGCACCGCCACGCCCAAGACGATTACCAGCTCTGGGCCGGGCACCACAAATGCATTGCGCGCCGAGCTGGAGGCCGCGACCGCGAGGATCGCGAGGCTGGTCCGGCCGGCGTCGAGAGCTGCGTGCGACATCAGATGACCGAGCCAGCGCAGCAGGTTGCGGCTCTAGAACGCATGATCGTAGACGTACGGCCAGCCGTCCCCGAGATTTTCCGGGAAGCGAACATCACCGGTACTTCATCGCAAAATAGGCCTTGAGCATAGCCATCGCTGGCGCATTGCCACTGAGATCGGCCTTGAAGATGATCGCCTCTGCGACCGCGCCATTCCACTTAAAGACGTGCGAGGCTTGCGTGCAGCCGAGTATCGCTTTGTTCGTGCCGACAGCCGCGTTGGCCATAGCGAGCGTCGCAGCTGTGCCGTTAACGTCGATGGTCGCTGTCATCTGACCGGAACCGGGGTAGTTGGTCGTCCCGATCAAGGCGAGGTTGGTGCCCGCCGTCGGCGTCGCCACGGGCACGCCGCTCGTGTTTGGGAACTGAATGTTAGTCGGGCCCTGGAAGTACCCCCAGTTCTGGGTGCCATTGCCGAGCGGTACGGCAAGCGCGGTGCTCGCCGACCGGATGAACATCGCCTCGGTCCATACATTTGTGCTGTCGAACACGTTGCCGGCCGTTTGCATGAACAGGTCGGTAGCGCCGTCGAAGATGAGCGCGTCACGGCTCACACCGTTCAACGCTCCCCAGTAATTCGCCGTCACGGCCGGCTGGTTTACGCCGGTGGCCTGAACAAGGTGGAAGCCGCCGCCGCTTCGGTCGGTCAGCTGTGCGCACTTGCCGGATGCATCGGTGCGATATGCGGCATTGCTGGCGTCCCACCAGGCGCGCGGCGACAGCGCAGTAATCTGCGCCTCATAGTCCTCGAGCTTATTGAGGAGCGGGATGGTCGCGTCGGTGAAGGCAGAGTCGAGTGTAAGGATGCGCATGGCCGATGTCCTCAGTTGAGCAGGTAGCGGAAGGCCGGAGCGGCGTTGTAGAGATGGATCGATGGATCGAACCGAGATACGGCCGGGTCGCTGTCGCGCAGGCACCCGCGAGCACCTGCGCCGGTGACGTTCGGCGTGATGACTTTGCCATTGCCGCTCTGCCCATTTGCGGTGCCCGCCGTTGCGGCATCGACCCCGTTCGAATAGGCATAGTCTAGGATCGCGCTCGACCCGATCGTGCCGGAGAGGGTGATGCGCACGGTGTCTGTCGTGCCGGCCTTGACCGCGACCGAACTGATCGTGCGACCCGACGCATCCGAATAGGTGAAACCATAATTGCCGGGATCGGTGCAGAGCGCGGTGTCGAGCACGATCGGGGCGACCGGTACGTCGAACTTGAGATCGATCGTGTTGGCGCCGAGCGTGATGCTGTTGACCGCGAACTTCCAATCGCGGCCTTGGCTGATCAGCCTAGCGTGCGCCTTGTCGATATACTCGCCCATCGTGCGCTGACTGATCGCGTCGATGTGCAGGTTATCATTATAGTTGAAGATGTACTCGGGCGTCGCCAGCACGATCTTGGGATTGTTGAGCGCCGCCGTGTATTGCGACAGGCACGACCTCGGCGCCGTCGATCCGGTCGCGTAGCTCCACCGCATCGAAGACGTCTGCGTGAGGATGAAATACACCGGCTCTTTCTGGCCGGTGATCGCCCGAATATCGGCTTCGTAATTGGCCTGCCACGTGCCGAGATCAGCCTCATAGGTGGTGCTGACTAGATCTGCCTCGCCATGCACGATCACGACGGCGCGCACGATCGTTGACCCGTAGGTCGCGATGCGCGTTATCTGGTCGATGCCGTACTGATAGTAGATCGTGCCGCGCGCCAGCTCGGCATAGGTCTTTCCGGGCGCGCCGCGTCCCACTACTGCGACGCGCAGGTTTGGGCGCTTCGGCAGCTCGCGGTCGAGCATGCGCGATACCATCGCAGTTGCGAAGGTTTCGGCCCCGCTTTCGGCGAGGGGCAGGATGAGCGCTGTCGCTGCAGCGGGAGGCGAGCCCGAGTTGACGAGCGGCCCGCCAGTCAGCTTCAGCCCCTGCTGCGGATAGGGTGCCGCGGTGGTGATTGCGACTGTGGTGTTGCCGACCAGGAGAGACTGGCCGGCGCCCAGGACGACCTCATACGCGACATCGCGCAGCATCGCGCGCTGGTCGCTGCCGTCGTAATTCATGATGTACGGCGCGGTAACGCCCCGGAACCGGTCAGACAGGAAGGCGATACGCGAGGTGAGCAGCTTGGGTTTGCTGTTGTTGCCCTCCGTGGTGAGAACCTGTTTGGCGGAGCCGAAATAGGAGACGATCTGGTTCGATTCCTCGGTGATGAATTGCCCGAGCGTCTCGTTCTGTGCGGCACTCTCACCGCCGCGTGCGGCACGCGCCAGCCTGGTGTCGTACTTGCCGATCAGAAACGTGCCATCCGATGCGAGGGCATATCCCAGCCGCTTGCTGGCATCGCGCACGCCATCGACCAGGCCGAGCGGTGGCGCGATCGTTGTGGCGGTCGACGGGCTGCCATACGAGGAACCGCCCTCGATCTCGCTGATGCCGGATGCGACGACGTTTCGGCCACCCGTCGCGGCGGCGAGCGCGGCTGTGATGCCTGCTTGCGCGCGTGAGGTGGGGTGGATGTCGAAGATCAACTGGCCGTTATCGACAAGCCCGAGCGCCATCCGGCCGGCGCTGCTCTCAATGCCCCACAAGATGCGCGTCGAGGTCGCTCCGAACTGCGCGAGATCCTTCACGACGCGGAAATAGCCGCCTAACGAAAGCGACGGCACCGTAGAGTCCAAGATTGGCGCGCCGCCCGAGTTGACTACGCGGTCTAGCCTGCTGCCGTCCGCCGAGACCGCCCAGTAGCCCTGACCCGCCGCATAATAGAGCCCGGCTGCCAGCGTAATCGTACCCGTGCCACCGTTCCCGAGGAGGACGGTAGGCATGGTAGGGGTACCGGTTCCGATGAAGAGGCCTCCCCAGGGCATGCGAACATTAGTCACCGCCCCACCGACAACATCGTAATATATTACTGGCTGGTAGGTCAGCGTCCCGCCGCTGAACGTCGCAACGTTATTTACGCTGTTGACGCCACCCGAGCCTGAGGTGAAGCTGAATGCGACGGCGCCTTTTGGAACGTTACCGCCGACGCTGGCGGCGGTCTGGTACACATCTGCGGTCGCCGCGCCGACCACCGCTGCGGCGGATGCGCTAGACGTAGTGACCGCATCTGCGTGTGTGAGCAATACATCAGCATGTGTAAGAATCACGTCCGAGCCTGTCGCAATTCGGTCTTGGCCGGTTTGCGCCCGGTCGGCCGCCGTCGCGGTCTTGTCGCCGCCGGTCGCGGTGCGATCGAGCGCGGTCTGCGTCCGATCGGCCGCCGTTGCGGCGCGATCGTTGCCCGTTGCGACCCTATCGGCAGCCGTTTGCGCCCTGTCCTGGCCAGTGGCGACGCGATCGGCGGCCGTCTGTACCAGTGCTGATACCAGCGCTTCGTCCACGTTGCCGAGGCGCGTGGCAATGTCGCCGAGCTGATCGTTGTTGGCCTGGTCGCCGGCGATGCGTGCGTCGCGCTCTGCAAGGATCGAGGCGGCGTTGGCTTGGTCGCCCGAGTTGCGCGCGCTGGCCTCGCCGTCGACGGCCGCGACGAGGGCGACCGCGTTCGCGCCGACGCTCGCGGTCAGGCCATCGGCACGCTGTTCGAGAACCAAGACGCGCGGCGCCAGCGAGGTGTCGCCCGTACCTTCACCGAACACGGTCATTTGGGGCAGCTCTCACGCGCGTCCTCGATCCGCGCGCCGAGTAGCGCCTCGCGCGCGAGGTGTCGGCCGAGCCATACAAAATAAGGCGGCGGCGCGACGACCTCCGGCCCGGCATAGTCGGGCACCGGCCCCGGCGTCGGCGCGGTCACCTCGGCCGGGCATTCGACCCGCGTTACCGTGTGGTTCTCGACTATCGGGTCGGCCGCGATCTTCGGCCGCTCAGGGGTTGGCGAGGTCGTGCAGGCACTGAGCATCGCAACGCATGCTGCCGTCAGCAGTGCGAGGGGCGGTCTGGATCGTGCGGTCATTGCTTGCCTTTCGTTTGGCGGTACCGGCTGCGCGCGCCTCTGCGCGGGAAACGGCGTCGATTAGGCGCTGCTTCGCGCCGTCGAGTTGCTGGTTGGCGTCGACGAGGTTGCCGGCTTGGGCGTCGCGATCGGCGACGATCGTCTTGACCGAGGTCGGGCAGAGCGCGCGGATCGCCACGATGTTCTTCGCGGTTAGCGCTCCGTCACAGCCCGCGGCCTGGCGCGCGCTCGCGACGTTGTCCGCGATCGACGGCTCGCACGCCGGCGACAGCGGCAGCTCGGGCTTGGCGATCGCCACCAGGCACGCCTTGTGCTGCTTGACCTCGCCGGCCAGCTTGAAGCGGTCATTGACCGCCCAAATCAGCCACCCCGCCAGGGCGACCGCGACGATGCCAGCTGCGATTCGCGCGATGCTGAGCGGGTTCATGCGCCGAAGCTCTGCCACCAAGGCGTGCCTGGCAGGAAGCTCCGCGACCGGTTGTTCCAGCCGTTGATGAAGGCCTTGTCGGGGTCGTTCGGGCCTTCGTTGGTCGCCAAGTTATGATCGAATTCGCAGCGCGTGTTGCACCACAGAATCGCCGCGCCTTGCTCTCCGTGCGCGGCGAGGAATGCCGCGTATTTCGAACGCGTCTCGGGGCCGATGCCGCCCTTGGTCGACGCACCGATCGTCGCTTGCATCATGTCGACCGCGGCGCCCGGACCCGAGCCCCAACCCTTGTCGACGATTGACGCCGTGACGCGGTTCCACGGCAGCGTGTCGAAGCCGGGTTCCTTGAAGTAGAGTTCAATGCCGATGTCGACGGCCATGGCGAAGTCGATCGCATCGATGTCCGCTGGCTTGACGACAAGCGCCTGCGCTTCCGGCATCCCCTTGCGGATGCGGTAGCGCACAAGGGCATAGGCAGTTACGCCGAACTTCGAGCCAACCAGCTGGCCCATGTTCCGACGCTGGGGTTTCTCAGCCTTATAGCGGACCGGGTCATACCAGTTACCGTTGTCGGACGCATGGAGCGAGAGCTTGCCCTCATGCGTGCCGATGAACCCGGCGATGAATTCCTTCGGTGTCATAGCAGCCTGCCTCCGATCGCGGGGGCAAGGTTGACAGCGACCCCGATCATCGGCTCCACAGCCATTAGATCGATTGCGTCGCTGATTGATTCCTGCCGCCCCATGGGGCGAAGCTATGGGCTGGATGAGAGGGACGCTCCCACCTGACAAATGTCAGGACAGCAGGTCGAACAGGCTCCCCTGGCCATCGTCCTCCGGCTGGATCAGCCGGTACACGTGACGCTCGGTATAATCGCACGCCAGCGCGGCTTGCGCGATAGTCATTTCACCCGACTTGGCCAGCTCGATCACCGCCTGGCGCCGATGGTGCGCCTTGGGCAAGTCGATCTGAGTACCGTGATAGTGCTCGGCGAGGATCGCCGCGGCGCGCATGCCGATTGCCTGCGCGATCGGGTGCGTGGCGATGATCTTTGCCGGAATATAGACCTTGGTGCCGCCCAGCACCTTGCACAATGCGAGTACGTTGGGCTGGCCGATCACCTGGGCCAGTTCCTGCATCTGCTCCGAAGGGCGGCGAATCGGGCGGATCGCGTTCACCGGCCGAGCAGCGCGATCGCCGCGGCGATCGCGAGGCATGCGATGACAAGGGCGATATCGGCGGGGATGCGCAGCCGGCTCATGCCCCCGCGTCCTTCTTCCACGGGAAGATAATGTCGGGCCCGAAGTTCGGGGCATTCCGCACCGATTGCGTGATCCGCGGTGGCTGGCCGTGCCGTTCTAGGTATTCGCGCACCGCCTGACCCCACTTCTTGCGGCCCCAATAGGTACCGCCATGGAAGTGCGGGCCAACGGCGCGCATCGCCTTGCGCCGCGCGGAAAGCGTGGCATCGGCCGGGATCGTCAAGGCCACCTCTCGCACGGCATCGCGCGCGCGAACGATCCAGCTCGCGCTTCTCATTTCGCCGCCTCGGCCGCTTTGGCCTTGTGCAGCACGCGACCGAACGCCTGGGCGACCAGCTGCAGGTCGCCGTCGCTGGTGAAGTTGAGGCCGGCGAGGTCCATGCCGGCGAATTCCTTCGCCGCGCGCGTCACGCTCCAGCCGGCCGGGGCGAAGTCCGCCGCCTGCAGCTTGGCGAGCTGTGTCTGGACGAGACGCACCTTGAGGGTCCGCACGCGCGCCGCGGCGCCGGCGACGCCCGCCATGTCCTGGCTCCATCCGGCGCGCTCGGCCATCGCCTTCAGTGCCTCGACCAGCTTGTAGCACAGCGCCTGGTCGGCCCATTGCAGCCGCTCGACCTTCAGCTGGCGGCGCGCGAACGCTTCCAGCGCGAGGTCGGACGGGTTCTCGACCACGCCGAGCTGGTGCAGCGAGATCCACAGCGAGCGCGCCTTGCGCGCCGAGAGATGGTCGGCGACCCGCGCCTTGCGCGGGCCGGCCTTGATCTGATCCTTGAAGCCGAGCCGCTTGAATTCCTCGACCAGCTGGCGGAGCTGCTCGGTCGACAGATCCTTCGCGCTGATCGCGCCGGTCACCCGGAGCATCACCGCGCGATAATCATCGTCGATCATACCTAGCTGCTTGGGCGCGATATGCACCTTGGCGATCAGCGCGCGGCGCAGCTGGGCTGCCGGGTCGAACTGCGCCTTGGTGGGCTTGCAGGCGGCGCTCATGCTTGCGCCCCGCCGAGACGGACCAGCAGCCGGTCGGTTACCATGCGGAAGGCCGGATCGGTGTCGCGCAAGCCTTCGGCTTTGGCGACCAGATAGAGGATCATCGTGTGATCGCGCCCGCCTAGCGCAGCTCCGATCTTCGGCAGCGAGTGCGTGGTGCCTCGGCGCGCGAGCCACGCAGCCGCGGCGCGCGCGCGCACCAGCTTTTGTGCCCTGTCGCTGCGATGCAGGATTGCCTCGGCACGCAGCCCCATCTCGAACGCGACGGCGTTCACGATCGAGAGCGCCTCGCCCGGGTCCATCGGCGGCGGCGCGACACGCCGCGCGCGCTGTTCGGGCACAGGCCGGCGCACCGGCTCAAGCCGCGGCGCGAGCCGCTCTACGCTCGGCGCCTTCTGCGCGCGAGCCGAGAGAGCCGCGAGGACTCGCGCAACGCCGGCGCGATCGGCGCGTGAGGACATCACAGCGACATCCCCCAGGCGACCAGGACATTGCCGCCGATCGTGCCGATCGCCATCGCGGCGATCAGCGCCGCGGCGACCTTGAACCGCCGGCTCATGACGCCCGCCGCATCTGCTGGGTGAAGCGCGAGCCCTTGGCCTGCTGGACATGCGCCAGGCCGAGCAGCTGTTCGTCGGCGATCGCCAGCATGTTGGCGCCCTGCAGGATCTGGTGAACCTCGCGCAGACCGCCATGCTGGGGCGAGGTGCCGACATCGATCAGCACCTTGCGGATCGCCGGCTCATCGATATCGCACGCGTCCAGGAAGATGCTGACGTCCTCGTCGGTCGGCACGTCCTGGATGTGACAGGCCGCCATGCGGCTTTCGAGGCGGGCATAAGCGTGGCGGTTGGCACCGCCCTTGATCCGCAGCGCCAGCTCCTCATTGCCGAGCAGCGCGATGCCGATGCCCGTCACGTCATGCCAGCCGCGCAGCTCCTCGATCGCGCCGCGCTCCAGATGGTTGGCTTCGTCGACGATCAGCAGGCCCTGCGTGCCGGCGACGCGGTCAATGATCTGGTCAGCCACGCTGGAAAGCGGCCCGCGCGCCTGGAGCGCCATCGCACGCATCACCGCCCTGATCATCGCGCCGGTCGAACCCGTCGTGTCGCGCATGGTGACCATCCACACGGTGTCACCCATGCAGCCCTTGTAGTGGCGCGCGGTCATCGTCTTGCTGGTGCCCGGGCCCATCGCCGCCAGGATCAGCCGGCCGGTATGTGCGATGCCGAGCAAATTGGTGAGCAAGCGCGAGCTGCGTGTCTCGACATAGTCGGGTAAGGTGAGCGCGCCAAGCGCCCGCTCTTCCTGGCTCTGCGCCTTCTGGCGGAACCCGAAGACGCGCTTGGCGACCGCGTCGACATTGCCGGTATATTTGCCGCTCAGCAGCAGCGACAGCGTTGACGAAGGGATGTTGCTGATGCGCGACAGCTGGGTCCAGCTGAGGCCCTTGGTCGCGCGATAGTTGCGCATCCAGGTGATTTCATCCTCGGCGTGGATCGGCGTGTTTTCGGGGTCGTTCATGGGAAGGCTCCAGTTGGGGACTATTTAACGGCGTGAAGCCGCGTGATTCCGGCCGCCATGCGGTCGAGAATTCCTGCTTGGTTGGCTGCCTGCTCGACGCGCTCCTGGCGCAGAGCGACGGCCTGGCCGCGATGCCGCACCGGCCGCACCACGGTCGGCTGGGGCGCGGGCGCCTCGTCCTCATAGGCGGGGAGCATCGCGGCGATATCGGACGCCTTGAGCAGCTCGTGCTGGGCGGCGAGATCGCGGGCGAGCTTGCGGGCGCCGCCCTCCAGCTTGCGCCGTGCGCCGGCCGCCGCCTTGTCGAAGAAACCGACTGCCGCGATCACCGGCGCGGTCGCGATGAAGCGGCCCTCGCGGGTGTAGACATGGACTTCGCCGTGCAGATTGTCGGGGTCGAAGCGCACCACGACGCGCTTGCCGGCATAGGCCGACAGTTCAGGCGTCCAGTAGCGGTTGCCCTCCAGCGTGATGACCGAGGTCTGCCGATCGACCGGGCGATCTTCGGCCGTCAGCAGTGTCAGGCGCAGCTGCTCGGGCGTGGCCTTGCCGATCGGCGCGACGGCATAGGATTCGGCGAAGGTCGCGTCGAAGCTGCGGCCCTGGGCGGTCTCGGTGCGACGCCCCTCGCGCCGGTTATGCTCCGCCAGGCACGCATCGACCATGCGGCGGAAATCCTCGATCGGGATCGCCTTGCTGCCGTAATTCTCGGGCTTCGCGTCGGGGCTGTTGCCCGTATAGGCGCCGGCAAAGGCCGGATGCTTCGCGATCGCGTCGCACATGTCCCGGAAGGCACGCTCGATCGGCTTCGACTGGCCGCGATAGGGCAGCGCGAAATGGATCTCGACGCCGAGTGCCGTCAGGACGCCGGTCGGCTCCTCGTCCTTGATCTTGAAGCGGAAACGCGTCTTCGCGCCGCCGGTGATCATCTTGCTGGCGAACGCCCGGCCATTGTCGAGCAGGCACTTTTTCGGGATGCCCCAGTTCCGGAAGAGATCGCCGAACACCATGCGCGTGGCGAGCGCCGACTCGCTCTCGTCGATCCGCCAGGCCAGCATCTTCCGGCTGTAAAGGTCCTGAATCGCGACCATCAGCGGCCGGCCCACGCGACCATCCGGCCAGCGCACGAACACGTCGAACTTGTGGCCGTCGATATTGACCGCTTCCAGCGCGTGAAGGTCCATCACGCTGCGCTGCTGTGGCGGCATCGCGCGGCGCAGGGCATCGGCGCCTTCGCGCTGGGCGATGATCAACCGGCCATCGACCTCGCGCTCCAGCTTGCGTTGCAGCGTCTTCTGGTGCGGCAGGGTGACGCCGATCGACGTCGCCATCTCGGTCGCGCGGCGATAGCAACTCGACCAGGTCGGTTTTTCGGGGCGGAGGTAATCGGAGAGCAGATACTGCCACACCGTCGCATCGACATCGGATTCGGTGCCGCCGCCCTTGTGCTGCGGCGCGAGGAACGGCAGCCGATCGGCCGGCGCTACGCCGTCGATCATCGCCAGCCAGCTCCACAGCGTCGCCGGCGACACGCTGGCCCGCGCGGAGACCGTGGCGACCGCCGCGGAGCGCGTCAGGCCGGCGCGGACATAGGCATCGACACTCGCGACGACGCCGGCGCGATGCTTGGCCTTAGCCTTGGCGTCGTCGTTGAGCCCTTCGAACCAGCGCCAGCGCGACGAGGCGCCGCTTTCCGGTACCGGGCGAACGTCGGCGACGATCGACACACCGCGCGAGGCGAGCGAGGCGCGCGCCGCAGCCGGCAGAATGTCCATGTGATATTCGAGACCACCGCCACGCCCCTGGCGCGGCCTGCACAGCGGCAGGCCCGCGGCATCGGTGCGAAACGCCCACCCCTCGACCTGGGCGCGCTCGTTGATCTTGCGCTTCGCCTTCGGCAGGCCGGGCAATGAAAGCTCGGCCAGCTCGGCAGCGGTAAACCAGGTCTTTCCCCCCGCAGGCTTCACGCGTCCCGGTTCCTCTCGATAGGCTGCGCATGGGTGCGCAATTTCTTGATTTCGGCGTCGAGCCGGTCGCGCTGGGCCTGCAGGTGGCCGAGCCGTGCAGCGTGGATTTCGTCGCCCCACAGGATGCGACCGCCCAGGCGATGCGCGGCCTCTTCGAGCAGAGCGCAATTCTCCGTGACCGACATCAACGCGATCGCCTTGCCGAAGCTGATGTTGTGCGTGTCGCGTGCGGGCGACGCATAGGCGTCGAGCATCCAGCGCGAGACGTCCTCGCCGATCGCGGCCGACACCGCGCCGGCGATCTCCTCGCGGCTGCGCACGTCATCCTTGAGCATCGTCGCGACCTCGGCCGCGACCCACGCCTCGACGCCCGCATGCGCCGCCGGGCCCGATAGCGGGCGCGTCGACGTGAACAGGTCGATCTGGCGAGGATCGGGGCGATGCTTAGCGGGCATGCTTAGAGCGCTCCCAGCGCGAGCATGCCTTGGTCGAACGGTCGATCTTCAGCGTGTGGTCACCGACCGGCCCACAAATCCATTCGCGCCTGTCGCAGCCGAGCGGCTCGGCATGCCGGCAGGTATGGCACGTCTCGCCGATCGGCCCGGTACCGGGCGCCGCGACGTACCCGCGCACCATACGGAAGCGGAGCGTGCGCTTGCCGTTCAGAGGGCGGTCAAGCGCCGCCTGGATGCGCGGGTCGATCGGCATCAGCCTGCGATCAACTCGCGCAGGGCCGCCAGCTTGGCTTCAGCCGCTTCGGCATGAGCGACCGCCGTGTCGACGACGGCTTGATCATCTGAGCGGTCCATGCGCTCGCGCAGTTCGTCGAGCAGCTCGCCAGTGCCGAAGTCTGCCAGGGTCGAAAGAGCGGCCTCGGCGGTCGCAGTTTCGCGCTCAAGGCCATCCTCGATCAGCTTGATCGCCGCTTGGCCGAGCGGCAGATCGAACTTCTCCGCGACGGCCTCGATCGCCCTAAGCACCGCGTCCTTCGCAGGTACGCTGATCGCTTTCGATGTTGGTGTAATCGGCTTCGTCACGGCAATCTCCTTCAATGGTGCGCTGATCTGCGCGGGTGAAACCGGCTGGGCCGGAATGCGGGATTCGAAGAAGGAGGCGGGCGGAAGCGGCCGTCGCGACAGAAGCCGCATCGGCCACCGACCAGGCGCGGCATGTTCTCGCCGCATTCGGCGCACACCCCGGCGACACCGGGCGGAAGCGCGCGCGCAATCCCGGCGAGCCCGCGCTCCACAAGGGCCTGCGACACGTCGAAGGCGATCTCAGCTTCATCGGCCATCGCGACGGTCCCCCTTAGGATTGACGGATTTCATCGGTGCGGGTGCGCTTTCGCCGCGCGCCTGCAGCTGCTCGGCGAGACACAGGAAGCGGCCCACCGTTTCAGGCGTCACCGTCTCACGCGGCATGCGCAGGCTGGGCGGCGCGATGCGCGGCGGATGAGAGCCGCGCCTCAACGCTGCCACCATTGCTCGGGGAGTTCGCCGCGATCGCGACGGGAAATGTAGCTGCCGCACTGGCGCGCCGCGAGGCGAGCGTTCGCATCGCGCGAGGCGTCCTGGGCGATCCGGCGCCGCGCCTCGACCAGCGAGACGCCATCGGCGATCGCGCGCCGCATCTCGGCATTGTGCTTGGCCAGGCGACCGGCGGTGTCTGGCGCACCCATCACGCGAACACCTTGCCGGTCTGCGCGCAGGCGTTCGCGAGTGCGATCGTACCGGCGACGACCATCGCGTCGAACCGCTCGTTCACGCTCATGCTGCCGTCGTACATTTTGATCGTGCGGGAGACGTGGCGCGGCTTGAGCTGAAGCCGCCGCGCGATCTCGCTCACCGGCACGCCGGCCTCGTCCAGATCGATGATCTGCTGTTCGCGCGGGCTGAGTCCGTGGCCCGAGGGTGGCGGGGTGAGGCTCATGCCACCTTCCTCGCCGTCGCGCGGGCCGCGATCTCTTTGGCGCGCCAGAAGAGGTCCTGATAGGTCGCGCCGTCGCCGGCGCTATTCGCCAGCTTCATGCCTTCCTGCATCGCGTAGGGCACCGCGAACCAATGCGTCCGGCACATCAGGTGGCCGCGTTTCACGACGATATCGCAGCTATCGACTGCGCAGGTCACCGCGTGGCGCGACCAGCTGCGCGTCTCCGGTACCGCCAGCGCGCTCAGGTTGACGCCGCGCCGGCCCAGCTCGGCCTGCAGGCGCGATGTCGGCACCGCGCGAAGGTCGGTCACGCCGACGATCTCCAGCGAGCGCCACTTCCGGCCCTCTTTGGTCAGCTGCCCCTGATCGACCAGCGCCTTGACCAGCTGGGTGACGCGCGGGCGCGAGACCTCCAGTTCCTTGGCGATCTCGACCAGCGATGGCGCGAAGCCGCGAGTGTCGATGAAGTCGCGGACGAACTCCAGTGCGCGGACCTCGATCGGCGTCACAGCCACACCAGCCCCAGCGCGCGGGCGCCGTAATAGACTGCGGCGTAGATCCCGAGGCTGACCGGTAGCAAGGCCGCCACCATCAAACGCTCGATCAGGGTGCTGCCCGTCTGCGGCGAGCGCCATTCCGGAATGCGCATCATGCGTCCTCCTCATTGATGATCTTGAAGCCTGCGGGCAGCTGCTCGGCGAGGTGCGCCAGAGCGCCCTTCTTCTCGGCCAGCGACATCCGCCCAAAGGTGGCCAGGAACGTGCCGAGGCGCTTTGCCTCGGGGTCGGCCGCTGACTTGGCACCGGCGGGGCTTTTCCGTTGGTAGGCGAGCGCCTCGGCGACCGTTTTCGGCACCGGATGCCCAAACGACATGCCAGGCCAGACGAGGAAATCGACAACCGCTTCCTGCTCGCGCCCTTCGAGCTTGGCGAGCGCGCGCAGCTGGCTAGCATTCGTCGCCACCGGGTGACGATGCTCGCGAAGGCGGGCCAGGCTGGAAGGCAAAAGGCGTCGAAACAGAAACAAATCGTCGCGCACTGTTCGCGCCGACAGACCGAGTTGCTCGCCGATCTCGGCGGTCCAACCATATGCAGTGGCAAGCGTTGCCGTTGCATCGTCGGCCTCGGCCTTGATCGCCTTGCTCCAGCGAACCGCGGCCGACGCGGCGCGGCCATCCTTTGTGGGATCGATGCCGATGCGCAGCTTATGGATCGTCACCAGCTCGGCGATGAAGGCTGCCCGATCGATCGGCTCGAGACCGCGATGCCAGAGGTTCTCGGATACCTCGCGCATGCGCCGATGCGCGTCCGAGGGCGACACCTCGCGCGCCTCGATAAATTCCATGCCTACCAGACGGGCGCCAGTCAGCCGGTGCGCACCGGCGACCAGCTGCCAACCGGGCTTCCCATGAAGACGGCAGACTTCGATCGCGGTCTGCTGTCCCTCGCGGGCCATGACCTGGCCGAGCGCCATCGCCCAGACGTCATCGATTGCCCGAAGGCGTTCGCCGATCGTGATCTGATCGACGGGCAGGATTACGATCTCGCCGGCGATTTCGACCGCGTGCGGGTTTGCGGGGGCGCTCGCCATGTCTAGCGCGCCGCCGCATTTAGACGGTGCGCCTTAGGCGCCGCGTTGCTATGCCGCTCCACAACTGTGGAGCGGCGAGAGATTTTCAGTTGATCAGGTTCGAAGCCCAACGCCTCGGCGACAATGGGATGTGCGGTGCTCGATTGCCCGCGCAGCAGGTCCCGCACGAGCTGGCTTTTGATCTTCCGGCTATCGGCGAAGGCCTCAAGCGATCCATGAACAATGCGCAGCCGTGCGCGTACCTCCTCAGGATGGAGGGTCGTGACTGACATGGTCGAGGCTCCGAGTGACATATCCACAAATGTGGTGAGTAACGCCACAAACGTGGATGATCAAGACACATTCGTAGCTGAAATCGCTTTGCGAATCCGCGTTCGTGCATCCGAGCTGGGCGTTACCCAGGCCGACGTCGCGGAGAAGGCGGACATCGCCACCTCCACACTAGGGAATTACTGGAAGGGGAAGCGGCCGATCCCGATCACGGCGCTGCTCAGAATAGCGGCGGCGCTATCCACGTCTGTGGATCGCCTGCTCGGATCGGATGCGGCAGGCGAGATGGACCTGGTCGCGATCCGGGAGATCGATCTCGCCTATGGCATGGGCGGCACCTTCAGCGACGGGCCCGTCGATCTTCAGACCCATTACTTCCCACGCGCCTGGGTAGAGTCGATCACCAGTTCGCCGCCCTCGATGCTGACCATCGCCCGCGGTCGCGGCGATTCGATGCAGCCGACTATTCAGGACGGCGACATGGTGATGATCGACCGCGGCCAGCGCACCATCCGCGAGCAGGATGCTTTCTGGGCGCTGACGGTCGGCGACATCGCGATGATCAAGCGGATTCGCGTTCGCGGCGAGATTGTGCATATCCTGTCGGACAATGATCGCGTGCCGCCCGACCAGGCGCACCACGAGGAAGTCAACGTCGTGGGCAGGGTGATCTTCATCGGACGGAAGGTGTGAGGTGATGAACGTACGCTCGGCGTTGCCGCTGTTCCTCCTGGTCGCTGCCTGCAGCGCGCCGGCGCCGACGCCTACCGCTGCTGCGCCGTCACCCGCGGCGCGTCCCCAGCTCGCCGCGCAGCCGGGGTTCGATGCGCCCAGAATCGCGGCGATGAAGAAGGCGCTGTTGGCAGAGCCCAAGGTGGGCGACGTGATGTATCAGGCCGGGCCGGCTCGCGTCGCCTGGACTGTCGCGGTGCATGACGATGGCACGTCTCGGCGCGGCTACGCCCAATATGTCTGCACGCTGCTCGCCGAGCAGAAGCTGGTAGGCGCGCACACCGACGTCCGGGTGGTCGACATCGCCCGGGTTCAGTCGGGAGACTTCAGAGCCGCCAGCCTCGGCCACGTCGATTGCGCCACAAGCGAGGACCTCGGCGCCTAGGCGCCTTGCAATTTCGTTCCCTTTCTGTTCTCATTCGACTTCGAGTCGAGGAGAACGATCATGCTCAGCGCCGACCACGTTCGGTACCGTAAACCCAAGCCCGCCTTTGGCCGCTGGCTGCTCGCCCAGGCGAGCGGTAGCGGCGCGATCGCCGAGCTTGCGCAGGCTGCCGCCGGCGACCGCCAGTTTCCCAAGGACGGCGACGTCCAGGCCGTATCGAAGCGGCTCAACCAGCTGCAGGCCGATGGCGACATGCATCTCGCGCTTGAAGAGGCCGAGCTGGACTGGCTGTGCGTATGATCTCGCCCGAGATCCGCGAGGTGATGGAGCGCATAGAGCAGCTGCTCGACCGGCGCGCGCGCCAGGCGCCGGGCAGCGGCTATACCGAGACCGATCAGCTGCTCGGCGCCGCCACCTATTGGGGCGCGCCGAAGCTGGTCGCGGCTCTGCGCACGATCGAGGCCGCGCAGGAGCCCGAAGCACATGATTTAATGTGCGACGATCAGCTCGTCCTCGACCTGGCCGCCTAACATGGCCGACGATGTGCTCACCGAATACAAACAGGGGCTGTGGGCCGGTCGCTTTGGCAATTATGACGACGAGATGCTGCAAAGCTGGTGCGATCGCGTCACCCAAGCGGCCACCCCACCGAGCGCCGTTGACGAGGTCGCCCTCGCCGAGCTCGACCGGCGCCGAGGTGTCGGCAAGGAAAACGGTCCCACTTAAATCGCGCCAGTTTGGCCCGCGCCGAGCGCCACGGGGCGCGCAAACCAAGCATTTCCGCCATTTTTGCCGAAGTGGGACCCCAAGACAGAAGTGGGACCCATCAAGGTCCCACTTCCAGCGCCCCAAACAGCGCCACCGCCGGCTCATCACCCTCTAAGAGGCCTTTCAAACGGCGCTCTTGCGCCATTTAGAGGCTCTAAGGCGCCGGCCACCTAAATCGACGCCGCGCCGCGCCCACTCCAGCAGGTCCTGTCCCACCCTGTCTAAATCGCGACCGACTCTAGACACAGCACGAAACGCCAATTTTTTGGCCCACCCCGCCGAAACGGCCGGAAAACCGCCATTCGTCCCACGATATCCCGCGAAGGCCCGTTTTATCCCGGCACTCCAGAACGTCCTGTCTCCTAACAGTGGCCGCGCGGTATGACGGCACGCCCTACCGGCCGGCGGACCCGAGCGGGGCCATCATCCTCGCGCAGAACGCCGAAATCTGGGACGAGGTGCGAGGCGCGTTCGGTAGCTGAAATCAGCTCTTGGCAAGCCGGTCGAAGGCCTGGAGCCGGGCGAGCAGCGCGGGCATCTCCTTCAGCGGGACCATATTCGGTCCATCGCTCGGTGCGGTCTCGGGCTTTTCGTGCGTCTCGATGAATACCGCCGCCACGCCCACCGCGACCGCCGCGCGCGCCAGCACGGGCACGAATTCGCGCTGCCCGCCGGAACGCTCCCCCTCGCCACCGGGCTGCTGCACCGAATGGGTTGCGTCGAACACGACCGGGCAGCCCGTTTCCGCCATGATGGGTAGCGAACGCATGTCGCTGACCAGCGTGTTGTAGCCGAAGCTGGCGCCGCGTTCGCACAGCATCACGCTTTCGTTGCCGCTGGCGACGAGCTTGGCCAGGACGTTCTTCATGTCCCAGGGGGCGAGGAACTGGCCCTTCTTGACGTTGATCGCACGCCCGGTGGCGGCGGCGGCGACGAGCAGGTCTGTCTGGCGGCAGAGGAAGGCGGGAATCTGGAGCACATCGACGGCCTCCGCGACGGGGGCACACTGGCTGGCCTCGTGCACGTCGGTGATCACCGGGCAGCCAAAGGTTTCGCGGATCTCGGCGAACACGGCCAGCGCGTTGTCGAGCCCGATCCCGCGCTGCGACCCGATCGAGGTACGATTGCCTTTGTCGAACGATGATTTGAAGATCAGGCCAAGGCCCAGCCCGCCGCAAATCTCGGTCAGGGCGGCCGCCATGTCGAGCGCATGCGCGCGGCTTTCCATCGCGCAGGGCCCGGCGATCAGGACGAAGGGCCTGTCGTTGGCGATCTCCAACGGGCCGACGGTGACGGTCTTCATCGTTTCATGTCCTCAGAACGTCCCGCATTCGGCGAGTATCTCGTGGATGTCGCGGCCGCTTGCCGCGTACATGCGGATGCGCGCCTCGTTGCGCATCACCTCCCACGCGGCTGCCTCGATTTCGTCCCAGCGCGCACGGGGGATGACGATCACGCCGTCCTCGTCGGCGAACACGATATCGTCATTGTGCACCGGCACACCGCCCATGGTGACGGGACGGTTCATGGCGCGCAGCGTGCCGTCATATTTGATGTCGTTGCAGTGGGTGGCGCGGGCATAGACCGGAAAGCCGAGCGCACGGACGTCGGCCGTGTCGCGCGTCGTGCCGTCGATCACGGCGCCAATTGCGCCTGAGCGGATCGCGAGATTGGCGTTGAGGTCGCCGAAATAGGCGCGTTCAGGCACGTCGGTCGCCACCATGATGACATCGCCGGGGCGGACGAATTTGTAGGATTCGAGCGCGCCGTAGATACCCTTCCACGCGTCGGCTGTGTCGTCCGGTGCAAGCGCGCCAAGCTCGAGCGTCTTGGCTCGGCCAAGCAGTTTTCCGCCGCTGGTCGGGCGCAGGTTTGGCGGCAGGACCGCGACCATGCCCTTTTCCTTGCAGATGTCGGCCAGCACGGTCGACGACAAATGCGGCAACATCGCGCGGAAGCGCGTGACCTCGGCGGCGCGTTGGCCGGCCGCGACGGTTTCCGCGATTACCAGGTCCGCGCCGTGATTGATGTCGATCTGCTCGAGCGGATCGAGCTCGAACAATATCGGTCGCGTGCCGAACCGGCGCGTCGGCGTTTCGCCTGATGTCGGGCGTCGCACGATATACAGGCTCATCGCCTCGATCACCGTCGCCGGCAGGTCGACACTGTTGGGAATGCGGCCGGCACCATAAGCCGGCACGTCGCTGTCCCAGCAATATTGCTTGGCGCGCGACACCGCGACGAGGCTGTCGGCGTCGGGGTCGGCCAGCAACGCGTCGATTGCGCGCGAGATCGTGGCCGCGGAAACGAACGGCGCGGTACACAGGATCTGGATCCAGAGATCGGCATCGGGACGCTGGCTGCATTCCCAGGCGAACATCTCATGCCCGTCGGTGGCATTGCTGGCGAGTGCTTCCGGCCGAACGAGGCGGGTTATCGGCAGGTCGCTCGCCAGATCGGCCAGCGCATCGGACTCGGTGTCGAGGCAGACTTCAGTGATGGCCGGGCAGTCGAGCGCCTGGCGCAGTTTGCGCTTGAACAGATATTCGCCGTCGAGGATCGACAGATTCTTGTCGCGAACGCGTTCGCTGTGACCCTTGGCGGGAATGAAGGCGATGATTTTCATGGCTCAGCCCTGCATCAGGTCGTTGGGGTGGAGCATGCCCAGCAGTCGCCCGTCGTCAGCGACCACCGGGAGGACCAGCAGGCCGCCCGAGACGGTGCTGCGCATCAATAGGACATCGCCGATCGTCACGTCGGGGCGCACGACATGCGGACTGGTGTGCATGATCGCGTCGGCGGTCATGGCGTAGACGTCGCAGCGTGCCTGGATGTGGCGGCGCACGTCGCCGTCGACGATCAGGCCGAGCAGATGATGGTCGGCGTCGATCACGCAGGCCGCTCCCATCCGCTTCGCCGACATCACGCCAAGCAGGTCGGCCATCGATGCGGAGGGGGCGACGGTCGGGAGATCGCTGCCCCGCCGCATCAGGCTCGCGACAGGGATCATCTGGCGACCGAGCAAACCTGCGGGATGATGGCGCAGGAAATCTTCCCGGGTGAAACCGCGCGCGCGACTGACCGCCACCGCGAGGGCATCGCCAATCGCCAGGTGCAACGTGGTACTGGCGGTGGGGGCCATGCCGATATGATCGGCCTCGCAGGCGACTTCGGCGGCGATGAGATGATCGACCGCGCGTGCCAGCGGCGAATCCGCGCGCCCAATGATGCCCAGCAGCGGGCAGGCGCGCGCCTTGAGCAGCGGCAGGATCCGGACAATCTCATCGGTCGCGCCGCTGTTCGACAGTATGACGACGACATTGCCCGACTGGACCGCGCCGAGATCGCCATGCGCCGCCTCAGCCGCGTTGACGAACAGCGCAGGGGTACCAAGGCTGGAAAAGGTCGCGGCGAGCTTGGCCGCGATATGGCCGGACTTGCCGACGCCGAGCAGCACGATCGGGCGCTGCTGGCGCGCGATCAGTGCGACGATGTCGGTAATGTTTGCAGGCGTCGCGCAAAGGAAGCGCGACAAGGCGTCGCGTTCGGCTGCGATGACATCGCTGAACCAAGCGCTTGCGAGATCCGGTGCCGCCGGGGTGATGGCCGTTAGCGCATTCACTGGAGATGCTCCCAGTCAAAGGCCGGGTGGCGCGCGTCGCGGGCCGTCAACGGCACGCTCAACTCAACGCATTTCGTTGCAGGATGGGTCGGCGAGGGCTCCTCATGGTTACCATCATAGGCGGCGCGGCGCCTGGTACGGGTAACATAGGCAAATTTTGCCTAGCCGGGTGTCGCTTACTCTTGCGCGACTGCCTGTGCGGCTGCGTCCAGCGCCTCGCCAGGCGTGTTTTCGACGGCGCCGATCAGCCGGACGAGATCTGCGAGCGTGGCGTTGACCGGCGCGTCGAGGCCGAATGCGGCAGCCTTCGCCGCGATCGCGCCATTGATCGCGTCGATCTCGGTGGGCCTGCCGGCCAGTCGGTCCTGCAGCATCGACGCCTTGTGACCGCGATGGTTGGCGAGCGCGAAATCGATCTTCGCGGCAATCGCGGCCGGGTCGACGGCAATGCCACTGGCGCGTGCCACAAGCACTGCTTCATCGACGACCGCGGCGGCGATCCGGCGTCCCTCGACGGTGTCGAGCTGACCGACCGTCGCCCCCGCGATCATCGCGGTGGCATTGAGCGCGGCGTTGAACGCGGCCTTTTCCCACACAGCGGCCTGCGCATCGGCAACAACCCGGGCATCGAAGCCGGCGAGGTTGAGCAGCGCAGAGGCGGTTCGGGGACCCGCGCCCAGGTCTCCGACGAGGCTCCCCAGCCAGACTCGCCCTTCGCCCGGAACGCTGACGTCGGTCGGCCCGTGCAGGTCGGCCGGCTGATCCGTCACGCCGAGCAGCGTGCGGTCTTCGCCAAAGGTCTCGGCAAGCAGTTCGGCATTGCCCAGCCCGTTCTGCAAGGTCAGCGCGAAGCAGCCGCTCGCCGCGAGATCCGCGACCGACGCGATGGCGGCACGACTGTGGATCGCCTTGACAAACAGCACCACCAGATCGGGACGGAGCGCGAGATCCGCCGCCTGACGAACCGGGACGCGAACGCGCCGACGCCCCTTGGCATCGCTGAGGCCGATGCCATCCGCGTTGAGCAGGTCGATGCGTTTGCGATCGACATCGACAAGCGTCACCGAAACGCCCGCTTCTGCGATCCGGGCGGCGAACAGGCAGCCCATCGCCCCGGCGCCGACGATAACGATTTCCTTCATGGTATGCTCCGGGGGCTGCGGCGTCAGACCGAATAGAAATCCACGACCGTCGGGATCGTGTCGTTGAGCAGCAGGATTGTCTTGGCGGCGATCAGCCAGCGACCGTCGCTTCGGCGCAGCTCGTGATCGTAGCGCCCGAAGAAGCTGTGGCTGCGCGCGGCGCGGACGTCGTGGAGGTGGACGATGAAATTCGACGCGACGGTGACCTTGCCCGGTTCGCTTGCCGTGATCAGGACATTGCTGATGCAATGGACGCAGCGTGGTCGGGGCAGGGACGCCACCGATTGCCCCGAGGTCGCCCGGAATACCCGGTCAGCCAGACCGGCGCGGCTGTCATAATAGATTAGCGAAAGTTCGCGATCCGGATCGGATGTCGGAGTCATTTCGTCGCGCCAGGCGGGCATCCAGAACCGCGCATCCTCGGCATAGAGGTCGAGCCAGTCCTGCCATGCGCCGCGATCGAGGCACGCCGCTTCGACAAAGAGCAGCTCCTCCGCGCCGGCGCGATCGAGTGTCGCGGTCACGGCCGGTCGCCCGCCCGCTGCATCCGACGCGTCCATTCGCGATAATAGCTATGGTACAGCGTTTCGTCGCAGAGTTGCGAATCCGCGAGGACGCTCCTTTCCGGCGTCGCCCGCGCCGCATTGGAGAGCGCGTTGCCGCCTGGCTGGCTCGCGGTCATGCCGCGCGCATAGCCTTGCAGCCACGGTTCTACACGGCCGGAAAAACCACGCTGGCAGCTTTCATAGGCAACGGTGTCGTCGGGGGTCGCCATGCCCGACGGATTGAAGAAGTCCTCATATTGGCGGATGCGCTGGCGACGCGCCGCCGCGCTCTCACCGCGCGGTGCGATGCACCATGTCCGCATCAGCGTTCGCCCGGCCGAGATCGGCTGAATCACGCGCAACTGGCTCGACGCGTTCTCGGCGATCTGCAAATTGGGAAAGATCGTCAGGTTGCGCATGTTGAACATCCAGTCGCGGATTTCCGCGCCATGCTCGCGCGCCAACGCTTCGGCGCGTTCGAACAAGGGGTGCGCGTCGGATACCGCGATCCGTCCCCAGTTCAGCACATGGCCATGGGCAAAGCTCATGCTGCCGCCCTGGATGCCCTCGGCGGTTTCGCTCCAGGCGCGCGATTCGTCCCAGATCGACCGCACCGCCGTCGCGCCCTCGCCGCGCTGGCGTCGCTCCATGATCCTGACATAGGACGGGTGCGCCGAGGTGAAATGATAGGCGTCGGAACAGTTTTCGAGCTGGAGTTTCCAGTTCGCATCATAGGTGAAGGACACGTTCCCCGGCACCAGTTCGACGCCGCGTTCGGGCTGGCCGACGACCAGATCGAGAAATCGCGCCGCTTCACCAAGATGCTCCTCCAGCGAGGGGACATCTGCGACGAGGCTGCCGAACAGGAAGCCGCGATAGGCCGCGAAGCGGGGCAGGGGCGCGAGGTCATGGCTCTGGCCATCGAAGGTCTGGGAATAGCAACCGGCCTTTTGCCATTTGATCCCGCGATTCCGTCCTGCGCTGTCGAAGGTCCAGCTATGATAGGGGCAGACATGGAGCCGCGCATGGCCCTGTCCCGTCTGGGCGATCTGCGCGCCCTTGTGCGGGCAGGAATTGACGAACGCGCCAAGCTTGCCTTCTTGATCGCGCATAACGATGACGGGAACGCGCCCGATCGTCGTGGTAAAGAAGTCGTGGCGGTCATAGGCCTGCGCCTCGAGGCCGAGAAACACCCAGCCCGCTTCGAAGATGTGGCGCATCTCGAGGTCGAATATCGCTGGATCATGGAAGATTGCCCGGTCGACACGGAACACGCCTTCCGCGATGCGATCGTCGATCAACGATAGCGGGTCGACGGTCATGGCGTCGCCGTCGTGATGCTACCTTCCCCGGCCTGCGCGAAGGATACGGCGTAGAGCCGGGCGGCGCGCCAGAAACAAAGCGCGGCCAGCACCGGCGTGATTGCGGCAAGCAGGAGCGAGTAGCGGATGGCGTTGTCGCCAAACTCGCCGGCGAGCAGGTCGTTGAGCAGGCCGACCATGCTCGGGCCGACGACATTTCCGATCAGACTGGCGCCCAGCAGCACCACCGAAATCGCCAGCGCGCGGCGCCGTTCACCGACGATGTTGACCACCGCGGCGAAGATCGGTGCCTGGTGGATCAGCGAGAAGAAACTGCTCAGCGCAAAGCCGCCGACCCAGGCGGCATAGCTGTTGCCGAGCAAGAACAGTGCCTCTGCCGGCCCGGCCAGCAGGCAGGCGATGGCGGGGATGCCGATGCGCCAGAAGATCCGGTCGCGCGGCAGGCGGTCGATCAGCGCACCGCCGAGCAGGATGCCGACGAGCCCGATCAGGCCGCGTGCCGGGCCGATGATGCTGGCGACTTCGGCCACGCCGAGCTTGTGGACGCGCACGAAGAAGGTCGGCGTCCAGGCGCCCGCCGCCCAGACATTGGCGCCCATCAGTGTGACGCCGAGAAAGATCCAGGTGAAGCAGCGGTTGCCGAACAGCGCCGCCAGATCGTTGCCGAGCGAGCGGGCGATCGCCAGCCGTTGCGGGGCAGGGGACAGGCGCCGCGGCTCGCGCACGGTCAACATCAGCAGCAGCGAAAGTACGAGGCCGGGAATGCCCATCGCGACGAACATCGCGCGCCAGCCATGATGCTGGGCGACCCAGCCGGCGATGGGGAAGAAGACGATATAGGACAGCGAACTGGCCGTGCCGAAGATGGCGAGCGCGAGCGGACGGCGCTCGGGCTTGAACAGGTCAGCGATGATCGAGTTGGAGGGCGCCATGCCACACGCCTCGCCTGCGCCCATCAGCAGCCTGACCGTCGCGAGTTGCCAGATATTGGCGACGATGCCGGTCAGCGCCGTCATCACGCTCCAGAAGGCGAGCCCGGCCGCGATGATGTTGCGGCGGTTGTAGCGATCGGCAAGCCAGGCGATCGGGATGCCGAGCACCGAGTAGAACAGGATGAACGCCAGCCCCGAGGCGAGCCCGAGCAGCGTGTCCGAGGCGCCCATCTCGTGCTTGATCGCCGGCAGCGCGAGTCCCAGCAGCGAGCGATCGAGATAATTGAACGTCGAGATCAGGGTGAGCAGCGCCAGCGGCCAGGTCGCGGACCAGGGCCAGGCGCCGCGCGTGGCGGCGGACCCAACTTCCCTGGATGCGGCGCCGTCGCTCATAGCCGCGACGCTCGCGTTTCCTGGGTGGTGATGAATTCGATCAGCGCGGGCGTCCCGGCCTCGGTCGCCGCGATGCCGCGGAGCAGCGCCGGTATGATCTGATCGGGCGAGGTAACGCGCTCGCCATAGCCGCCCAGCGCGCGGGCAAAGGCGGCATAGTCACCGGATATGTCGGTGGCACGGTAGCGTTCGGTCGCGACCGGCATGATCGGCAGCTCGATCGCCATGGCCGAGTTGTTGAGCAGGATCGAGAGGATCGGCAACCGCTCGCGCACCGCGGTTTCGAAATCCATGCCGGTGAAGCCGATCGCCGCATCGCCCCAGACATTGATGCACAGCTTTTCCGGATGCGCCAGCTTCGCGCCCATCGCCAGGCCAAGGCCATAGCCGAGCTGGGTCGTCTTGCCCCAGCCGATATAGCTGAGCGGCGTCACTGATTTCCAGAATGGCGTCAGCTGGTCGCGCGGCGATCCGGCGTCATGGGTGATGATCGTTTCGGCGACATCGACGGTGCGCTGCAGGTCCCACAAGACGCGATACGGGCTGAGCGGCGCATCGTCGCATTCGAGCAGCGGTAACCACTGCGCCAGCCAGTCGGCTTCGACCGTCGCTATTTCGGCGGCGACCGCCTCGCTCGACCGGGGCGCGTCGATCAAGGCCCGGCAAGCTTCGGTCAGCATTACCAGCGTCAGCCGTGCATCGCCGATCAGCGCGTCGATGCAGGGGACGCCCTTGTTGAGGTCGGCGGGGTCGAGCGTGGCGTGGACGATCGGCACATGCGTCGGCATCGAAACGCCGAACACCGTTTCGGAGAAACTGCAGCCGATCCCCAGGATCAGGTCGGCCCGATCGAGGAAATGGCGCAATTGCCCGGGGATCGCGGCGCCGCCCGAGCCGAGCGCGAGCGGATGCGTTTCGTCAAAGGCGCTCTTGCCCTCCAGCGTGGTCGAGACGGGCGCGGCAAGCAACTCGGCCAACGTGCGCAGTTCGTCATAGGCATCGGCCCAGTGGACGCCCTGGCCGGCATGGATGACGAGCCGCGGCGCATCGACCAGTAGCCGCGCCACGCGCGCCACCGCTTCGGGGTCGGGCGCGCTGCGCGTGGTTACCACCGGCGTATAGTCGAGCGGGCAGGGCAGTTCCTCGTCGAGCACGTCCCATGGCAGTTCGACCAACGCGGGACGCAGGCGCCCGTTGCGCAGCGCGGTGAAGGCGCGGCGCATCACCCCGGCGGTGTCTTCCGCGCGGTTGATGGGTTCCGCCGTCTTGGTGATATCGCGCATCGAGATGCAGGCATTGTAGTTGTCGGGGACATAGGCCAGCCGACGCGCATAGCCCTGCGGCAAAACGAGCACGGGCACGCTTTCCGAATAGGCCTGTGCCACGCCGCCATAGGCGTTCTCGGTGCCCGGGCCGTGCTGCATGGCGAACACGCCCATGCGACGGCCGCGCGTCATCCGCGACAAGGCATCGGCCATGTGGAGGCCGGTGCGCTCCTGACGGACGATCACCGTCCTGATCCCGGCCGCCGCCGCCTGTTCGAGGACCGCGTTACGCGGGTAGCCGAAGATGACATCGACGCCTTCGCGCCGAAGAATTTCTGCAATCGCCGTGCTGATCTTCATGATGCGAGGGCATCACCGGGGCCGAGAGGACGTTCGCCGATGACGGTCGTCCGGATCAAATGTCGACGCTCATATTTGAAATCATGAACGCCGCGATGGAGCGTGAAGCGATTGTCCCAGACAATCAGCGTGTCTTTCCGCCATTTGACGCGGCAATGATAATGGAGATGCTGGGCAAGCCCTTGCAGATAGTTGAGCAGGGCGCGACTTTCGTCCTCGGACCAGCCGACGAAGCGCTGGAAATAGGCGGTGTTGGCGAACAACGCCTTGCGCCCGGTCGTCGGATGGATCCGGACCGCGGGATGCACGCTTTCGAGCAGGTCCTCGGTGAAATCGTGGCTCTCGCGCAGGCGCAGCCGCTTTTCGGGCGCGAGCTTCTCGTTGTTCGACCAGATATTCTTGCCCGAATAGACGATCTTGAGCCGATCGAGGAGCGCCTTCATCTCGTCCGACAGACCCTCATAGACGAGATAGGCGTTGGAAAAGGCGGTATCGCCGCCCCAGCGCGGCGCATCGATCGCGCGCATCACGATGCACTTCGGTGGCCGTGGCAGAAATGAACTGTCGGTGTGGAAATGCTCGAACGATGGGACGACGTTGACCGATTCATAGGCCTCGCGTCGCACTTCCTGCATGTCGCGATGGCCGTCGTAGATCGGCGCCTGCGGCAGCTCGGTCAGTTCGCCGAAATGACGTGAAAAGGCCTTGTGCTGCTCCGGCGTCAGATCCTGATCGCGGAAGACGATGACGAGGAACTGCTCGAACGCCAACATGATCTCGGCAAGCGTTTCCGCGTCGAGCGGCTCGCGCAAATCGACGCCTGAAATCTCACAGCCACACGCGCCGGTGATGGGCTCGACCCCGATCCGCTTGAACTCGGGCATCGGCAGCCCAGCGACAACGGGCGTACCGGCTATGGTATCGGGTTTTTCGAGCGTCTCTAGGTTGGACACGAGGTTTCCTTTGGTCCGGGAACGGGTGGATCTATGACCGACGGGCGGCGGCACGGACTTGCCGCCGCCCGTCGGTGCGTCGTCAGAAGTGCCGCTTCACCGTCAGCGTCCAGGTGCGCGGCTCGCCGGGCGAGCCCTGGATCGAATTGGTCGAGCCGCGATTGTCGAAGATGTCGGTCAAATAGAACTTGTTGGTGAGGTTGCGGACCTCGCCGGCCAGCTCCCAGTCGCCGTCTGCCGTCTTGTACGAGAGCCTGGCGTTGACCAGCGTGCGACCCGCGACGAGGCCGAAGATATCGGTCCCGCCGGTCGTCGCGTCGACGTTGTTGGCGTTGCGGTTGAAGGCGTCCTCATGGTTGATGTCGATGCGCGGTGTCAGCGAACCGGTCTTGCCGAGATCGATTTGATATTGCGCGCCGATGTTCCACTGCCAGGGCGAGACATAGACGCCCTTGTCCTCGAGCCCGATGCCGGCACTTGCCGCCAGCGCGCTGATCGAGGTGTATTTGAAGTTGAGATAGGCAAGCGAAGCGTCGATCGACAGCCCGTGGACCGGGTGCAAGGTCAGCTCGGCCTCGAACCCCTTGACCGTCGCGGTGCCGGCGTTGAGCGGCAGCGCGCACGGCGCGGCCGGCGCGCCGGTGAGCGGGCAGTTCGACACCGATACGAGGATGTCGTTGTACTTGTTGATGAAGCCCGAGACGTTCAGACGCACCTTGCGATCGAGAAAGTCGCTCTTGAAGCCGACCTCATAGGCCTTGATCGTTTCCGGATTGTGCGGCAGCGCCTGCGCCGGGAAGAAGGGGCGCGGGTTGATGCCGCCGCCCTTGAAGCCGGTCGAGAACTGTCCATAGGCCATGATGTTGTCGTTGAAGCGGTATTGCGCGCCGAGGCGATAATCGACGCGGTTGCCCGAGAAGTTGCCGACCAGACCATTGAGTGAGGCCAGCGACGCCGGCACCGCGCCGCCCGTGGACGACCCAGGAACACCGAAACGCCCATAGATGAAGCTCTTCGTCTGGTTCGTGTAGCGCAGCCCGCCGATGAAGGTCAGCGCCGGGATCGGCGAGATTTCGGCATTGGCAAAGACCGCCTTGGTCTTGGAGGGGATCGAATCGTCCTCGATGAAATCGAGCGTCGTCAGCGTGATCCGGGCGCTGTAGCGGCTGGTCTTGTCGAAATAATAGCCGCCGAGGGTAAGGTTGATGATGTCGCCGATCTTGGCCGAGAGTCGCAGTTCCTGGCTGAACTGACGGTTGAAGACCTGGTTGGCCTGCTGCGTCGGCGAGAAGGGCGAACCGTCGCTCGACGAATAGGTGCCATCGAATTTGCGATAGGCGGTGATCGAGGTCAGCTTGAGTGAATCGGACAGGTCGACGCCGATCGTGCCGGAAATGCCCCAGGTGTTGATCGCCGACTTCAGCGGTGCCTGCCAGGCAGCCGTGCCGTCGCGCGGTGCCAGGTTAGTATAGGTTTCATAGTTGATGTACGGGCTGCTGCTGAACGTGTCCTGCGCATAATTGCCATAGGGCGAGTAGCTGACGAACGGCGAGCCCGTGGCAGTGCCATAGAGATTGCCGTTGATGGTATAGGCAGCGGCTGCGGGCGTCGCGACCCCCGTCAGCGTCGCGCCGGGATTGGCGTTGCGGCCGACATAGAGAAGGGTCGTCGGGCCGACCTCACTGCCGTCGCGCGTGATGTCGCCGACGAGGTCGACGGTCACGCTCGATGAAGGTTGCCAGCGCAGTGCCAGCCGCCCGGCGACATATTGTTTGCCGCCTTCGGTGCCAAGCTTGCAACTGCTGTTGACGACCGAGGTCGGGACGGTCGAACCGGGATGGGTGCAGGCATAATCGTAGCGCGTGACGTAGCCGTCCTTGCGGACCGCGGCGCCGGAAATGCGCGCGAACAGCGTGTCCTTGGCGAGCGTGATGTTGGTCGCCGCCTTGATCTCGACGTCGTTATAGCTGCCATAGGTCACCGAGGCGAACGCATTGGGCGAGCCATCCGGCTTCTTGGAATAGAGCTTGATCGCGCCGCCGATCGAGTTCTGGCCCGACAGCGTGCCCTGCGGGCCGCGCAGGATCTCGACGCGGTCGAGATCGACCAGCGCGAGCATCGAACCGTGCAGCGTCGGCAGATAGACGTCATCGACATAGAGACCCACGCCGGGTTCGAGCGCAAAGCTCGTGTCGCGCTGCCCCACACCGCGAATGAAGGCGACGACGGCCGGGCCGTAGGTGGCGGGCGCCTGACGCAGGGTTACGTTCGGGGCCGAGCCGCCGAGGTCGGCAAGGTTGGTCTGGCCGCGCTGTTCGAGCGCTTCGCCGGACAGCGCCGTGATGGCGATAGGAACATCCTGCAGCTTCTGCTCGCGGAACTGGGCGGTCACGACAACCTCGACCGGCTCGGCGGAATCGGCGGCGGGCTTGTCGGTCTTGTCCTGCGCCATGGCGGGCGACGCCATGCAAAGCACGCTGGCGAGCGCGATCAACGACACGCTCGGGATGTGACGGTGGTCTTTCAGTGGCATCGGAACCCTCCCCCTCAAGAATTGCCCGCCCTTGCGGCGTGACATCGCGCCAACTGGAGGTGTTGATCAATCAACTGTCAATCGAAATTCCAAAAAATGAAAGCAATATTCCGAAATACGGAATCGTTTCGGGCCTCTGGCGGTGCGCGGCGCCGGGGCTAGCTGTGCGAGATCGCGGCCAGCTCGCTGAGCTTCGTCGCGGCTTCCCGGACGGCGACGGAGAGGTCATCTTCGAGATGCAGTTGATAGCGGTTGGACGGCATCGTCACGCCGACGCAGCCGTAGATTTCCCCATCCACCCCGAAAATCGGGGCGGCAATCCCTGCGATATCGTAGCGCGGATCGAAATAGCGGGCATAGCCTTCACGGCGGATGGCGGCCAGTTCGGCGATCATCTCCTGGCGCGTGGAGCGCGGGCGACCGGTCAACGGGCCGACCTGCGCCTCGCGAAAGATCGCTTCGGCTTCGCCCGGCGGAAGGTGTGCCAGGATCGCGCGCCCGAGCGAGCCCCAGGGCAGCGATATCTCGCCGCCGCGGGAGACGGCGAAGCGAAGCGGATGCGGCGTATCGGCAATGTCGGCGATGATCGCCTTGTGTTGGGTCGGGCTGTAGATGCACAGCACCGCCGTTTCGTGCCACTGCGCGACCAGCGCGTCGAGGAAGGGACGCGCGACGCGAACCAGGTCGAAATTGGCGACGAGCTGCGAAGCGAGGCGATGCAATTCGCGCCCTGGGCGATAGCTTTGCGCCAGGCCGCGTTCGACCAGCCCCGAGCGCAACAGCGACTGCAGCAGCCGGTGAACCGAACTTGCCGGCAGCCCGGCACGCTCCGCCAGATCGCCGAGCGAGAAGCGCGACGGTCCGCTGGCGATCAGTTTGAGAAGGTAGGCGAGCCGGTCGGCGGCGCCGCGTGGAGCGTGAGACACAGGGCGTTCTCGAATTCTTTTGTTGATAAATCAACTATGCTGTTCGATGGTGCTGCAATGTCCTTGGGAGAGGGTGTCCTGCCATATGCCCTTTAGCGCCATGTTCCGCCACTATGTCGACGCCTTCAACGCCGGTGACGACGTCGCCTATAGCCGCTTCTATGCGCCCGATGTCGTTTTCTGCAACGGCGCCGGGGCGGCGCTGGTCGGCGCGCGGGCGATCGTCGATTATTACGCCCGGTTCAGGCAATCGGTCGAGCGGGTAATGACGGTCGAGGCGCTGCTCTGCGCCGAGACCTGCATCGCCGCCGCGCTCGCCTCGCGCTTCACGATCCTCCAGGACGGCACGTCGTTCGCGAACGATGTGCTGAATGCCGGCGACCGCGTCGAGATCAACAGCATGGCACTGTACGAAATGGCGGAGGGGCGGTTTGCATCGATCAATGCCACCACCCTGCGCCGCACGATCATCCGCAAGGAGAATGCATGAACATGGAAAATGCGCCGGACAGGGCGGCGGCGGCTTCGCGATATCCGCGTGGCGCGATGGTCTTCATGCTTTTTCTCGTCTGCGCGCTGAGCTTTGCCGATCGCGCGGTATTTTCCTCGCTCGCGCAGGTCATCAAGGCCGATCTGCGCCTGACCGACCTTCAGTTGGGCCTGTTGCAGGGGCTGGTCTTTGCGGTGCTCTATGCGCTTACAGGTCTGCCGCTCGGGCTGCTCGCGGAACGCTTTTCGCGCAAGCGGATCATCGCGGCGGCGACGATCGTCTGGTCCGCGGCGACGCTCGGCACCGGGCTGGCCGCGAACTTCTCGCAATTGGTCGTGATGCGTCTGGTCGTCGGCATGGGCGAGGCCGGCTTTACCCCGCCGGCGGCGTCGATGGTCGCCGATGTCACGCCGCGCACCAAGCGCGCCTCGACGATGTCGCTGGTCCTGCTCGGCACGCCGGTCGGGATCTTCGCCGGCGCGATGCTGGCGGGGCAAATCGCGGCGCATTGGGGATGGCGCACGGCCTTTCTCGCCTTCGGGATTCCCGGCGTTCTGGTCGCGGCTCTACTCCTGCTGCTCGTTCCCGAACCGACCCGCGGCATGCATGATGCCCCAGATGCCGGGTCGGGCAAGGCGCCCGGTTTCGGTGTCTTCATCAAGACCGTGCTCGCCAACCGGCCGCTGCTGTGGGTGATCGCGGGGGGCAGCATGGCGGGCTTCGGCATGACCTCGATCTCGCAGTTCATGGCGGTGTTCCTCGCCCGCAACTACCATCTCGGCGTGCGCGAAGCGGCGGGTGCGTTCGGCGCGATTTCCGGCCTGTCGATCGCCGTGGGGCTGCTCGTCGGGAGTTTCGGCACCGACTATCTTTCGCGCCGCGATCCGCGCTGGCCGGCCTGGGGGGCGGCGATCGGTCTGGGCTGCGCGCCGCCGATTTACTGGTTCGCCTTTCACGCCGCAGGCTTGCCGCTCGCCATCGGCTTGCTGTTCGTTGCGGGATCCTTCCTGCTGCTGTTCTTCGGCCCGACGGCGGGCATGATCCAGAATCTGTTGCCGACCCGGATGCGCGCCAGCGGGCTCGCGCTCTACACCTTGCTCTACACGGTAATAGGTTCGGGGCTTGGCCCGGTGTTCGTCGGCGGCATGAGCGACATCTTTGCGCGACGGGGATATGCGGGCGACTATCTCGTCGATTGTCCCAGTGGGCTCGCCCCGCACGGTGCGGCTGCGGCGGCGGTGGCGAAATGCGCGCAAGCCTCGGCCAGCGGAATCCAGCTGGCGCTATCGCTGTCGGTCCTGTCGTTCCTGATCGCTGCGGTCTGCTTCCTGTGCGCGGCGCGCGGATTGCGTACGCGGTGCGACACCGCCGGCGACGGAAGCGCGGCTCAGATCAGCGCGTAATAGCGAAACAGCGAGCGGTCGGGATCAGTGCGACGTTCCCCGCCGCCGACGATCACCGTGCGCGACAACCAGTCATGCGGCCCGGCCGGCACCCGGAAATAGGGCGTCAGGCGGAAATAGGATGGCTGCGGTTCGCCCGGGGCCGGGCGAACGAGGTAACCCCGGTTCTGGATGTAGATCGTCGTGCCATCGTCTGCCCGCAGCAGGTAATGGGCGTTGAGTTCGATCGTCCCGTCGTCGCGGACCAGCGCATAGTCAGCCCCGCTGTGCGGTATGACCGTGCCGCTCAGACGCGGGCCGCTGATCGTGCCGCCGGTGGCTGGTGTATAGCCCTGATGGCCACCGCCCGGCAGCGGACCGAAGATCGTCCGGTCGCTGCCGAACAGCACCTCGATATCGAAAACATGCTCCAGCGTGCAGTCTGCGGAACTCATAGGTCACGCTCTTGTTGGGGGATGAAGGGCAGCAGGATCGACGAGTCATGCTCGCCGCCGGTGCGAATGATGTGCGTGCCGGCGTTGCGGGTCTGCTCGTGCAGCGGGAAGGGGAGCATGACGCCCTCCTCCTTGTCGTAGATGTCGGCGCCCGCGACGACGACGCGCAAGGTCTCGCCTGCCGCGAACAGCGCCGAGAAGGGCCAGATCTCGATCTCGACCGGCACGCACTCGCGCTCGGCAAGGCGCTGTTCGGCGGTGTGTAGATGCACTGGCTGTTCGGGCCGCGATCGTTGCGCATCGAGCGCGCGGTGACTGGCGCGCTGCCAGCCCAGCGCGACCGGGCCGTTTTCGTAGAAGGCGTAGAAGGTGAAGCCGACATGCGCGCCCGTCGCGTCGAGCTTCTGCAGTGCCACGAAAAGGTCGATATCGTCGCTGCCCGCCGCTTCGACCCACAGGCGCAAACTGGCATGTCCGGTGATCTCGGTGTCTTCGGCAAAGACGAGATCAAAGGTCGCCTGGCCGGCCCGCGCATCGTAACGAACTTCCGCCGCGTCCGTGCTCGCATCGCCCAGAGTCCGTTTGCCGCCATCAAGGAAGAGGCGGCGATATTCGGTGCGCGCCGGTGGCCAGGTCTGTTCGGCGCGTTCCTCGGCCACGCCGTGCCGCTCGCGCACCTCGATGCGAACCGCCGGCCATGCGCTGACGGCGGTCGGTCGATCCCGCATGAAACGATCGAAAAAGGCCAGCTGACGGGCGCGACTCTCGGGGCGGTAGTAATGCGCCCACTTCTTCTGGCCGTGGATATCCAGCCACTTATCGGTCGAGCGGATACGCCGCCATGCCTCGATCGTCCCGCGCAGGTGCAGGCCCTGGTCGGACCAGCTAGCCACGACATAGGCTGGCTGGGTGATCGCTTCGAGGTCGAAGTCCTTGGAGTGCCAGAAGTCGTCGATCAACGGATGTCCCGTGACGTTCGCCCAGGTGTCTTCGGTGCTGCCCAGCGAATAGCGGATATTGCCGCATGCGCGGGGCAGGAAGTTCGTCTCGAGAATACCGCCATGATAGGCGAACTCGCGATACCAGTCGGAAAAGCCCTCCCATGGATTGAGCGCCGCCAGCGGCCCGGGCCGGAGCGGCGCGACGAGATACTGGATTCCCGCGAGGTAGGAGACGCCCGTCATCCCGACCCGACCGTTCGACCATGGGCGGCGGCCAAGCCACTCGATCGCATCGGCGCAGTCTTCGGCTTCCTGGATGCCGTTGTGGTGAAAATCGCCCGGCGACAGCCAGGCGCCGCGCGGATCGACCACCGCCACGGCATAGCCCTGGCGGCCCCACCAGAGCGGATCTGGCGCCTCGAAGGCGGTCAGGTCGGAGAGCCAGTCGGGATCGACCCCGGAGCGCGGCCAGAAGACGCGGTTGGTCAACCAATGTTTGCCGTAGGGACCCCATGCGAGCAGGATCGGCACTGCCGACCGCACGCCTTCAGGCCGGTAGATGTCGCAGAATATCTCGACACCGTCACGCAGCGGGATCCGGCAATTGCGTTCGATCTCGAGTCCGCGCTCGATCCGATGGTGATACTCCACGGGCGGCAAAGGCGGCTTGGTCGGGTGGCTGTGCGGATCAAGCCCTGGCAGCATCAGTGGCTCGAAACGCATGCTCGCTGTCACAGCACGACGAAATAATGGATACGGTTAGCGCCGGGGATCTTCTCCGCAACGCCGACGAAAACATGTTGTGAGAGCCACTCATGGGGGCCTGCCGGCGCATCGAAACGCGGCGTGACGCGCATATAATAATCGGCGAAATCGACAGGCAGGTTGCTGCGCATCCGCGCCGCGATCTCTTCGCTCCGCGCCCAGCGATAGCCGCGGTTCTCGAGGTAGATGATCGCGCCGTCATCGGCTTGGAGCAGGTAGCGTGCGTCGAAGTCGATCACGCCGTTGGGGCGCGAGAGCGGGAAATCGCCCCCCGACATCGGCACTACCGTGCCATTGAGCCGCGGGCCCTCGACCCGTCCATCAGCCGCATAGATCGCCGCGCGCGTATCCCCGCGCGCGCCCGGCTTGATCCAATAGGGCTTGGTCAGCGTGATCGAGATGGTGAACGCATGCTCGAGGCGCGGCAGGAAAGGGTGAGATTGGGTCATCGCTGGCGATAAACGCGTAATGAGTTGATTTGTCAACATAGCGAGCATTGCATTCGCCGCGCGCATTTGGCAGCGCAAGATCATGACATTGCCACCGACCTGGGACCTCTTTGGCGACGACCACTTGCCGCATCGCCTGCAATTGCTGGCGAAGATGATCGATCGCGAGACTGCGAAGCAGCTCCAGCGCGAATTCGGCATGTCGCTCGCCGAATGGCGCGTCCTGGCCTATATCTGCGCGGCCGGGCCGGCGAGTGCGGCCGATGTCGGCGCCGCCAGCGCGATCGATCGCGCCGAGGTCAGTCGGGCGGTTGCGAAGCTGGAACGCGACGAACTCATCGCGCGCTCGGTCGATCCAAAACATCGCAAGCGGCTCATCCTTGAGCCGACCGGTGCCGGGCGAGATTCCTTTGCCAGGATCCGCAGTCAGCGGCGCGGTTATTTCCAGCGGATCATGAATGACATTCCGCAAGCGACCCGGGAGCAACTGAACAGCGCACTTCGCACCATCGCGCTTGGCGTTCAACAAGCCGTCGCATAACCCGGGTCAAATCGCTCCGATGGATCGATGGTGCCGCCAATGTCGCACAATGGCGTCGACCCGCGCAGGCCATGCGGCGTAAATTTGCATCGACCTTGCCCGGCGGCCGCCGAACAGGTTTCACAGCTTGCTGCGGATCACGCGGGTGGAAAATCCATTCGGGTATCGACAACGCGCTCGCCGCGTTCGATGGGCTGATCAAAAGGCACCAACCCGGACGCACGCTGGCCCGGTTGGGCCGACGGGACGAGGAGCGCGTATGTACGATCTGCTGGTGGGGATGCTTGTCGTCGATGGTTCGGCGTTCGTCGCCGGGCCGTCCTGCGCGCTGCATCTTGCTTAAATGGGCGCCGAGGTCATCCGCTTCGATATGATCGGCGGCGGGCCGATCGACGCCGCGCCGCGGGTCGGCCCGCATGGCGACGAGGTGCTCGACAAAGTGCTCGGGCTCGACAGCGGCGCGCTCGTACGGCCGCACGACAGCGGGTTGGTGTCATGACGATTGACGCGAGCCGACTCGCTGAATGGCAGTCTTGGGTCGGCCGCAGCGAGACTCGCAGCGAGATTCTCTGCGCCGAAAGCCTGCGTCGCGTCGCCGCCGCGCTGGGCGAGCCGCTCGACGTCGAGCGCGTAGCGCCGTCGTTGGCGCACTGGGCATTCTTCCTGCCCGTCGTCGCCGCGGACGAGATCGGGCCGGACGGGCATCCGCGGCGCGGCGGGTTCCTGCCGCCGATCACGCTGCCGCGCCGCATGTTCGCCGCCGCGGACATGCTTTTCCACGCGCCGTTACAGTTGGGCGCACCGGCGACACGCACCTCGCGGATCGACACCATAAACCACAAGGCCGGGCGCAGCGGCGAACTGCTGCTGGTCGAGATCGTCCATGACATTGTCCAGGACGGCGCGCCGCGCGTCACCGAACGCCAGACGATCGTCTACCGCCACGCCGGCGCGCCGGCCGCGCCGGTCGTTGCGGCCGATGTGCCGGCGGTGCCGGACGATATCCTCTGGCAACCGAGCAGCATCGACCTGTTCCGCTTCTCCGCCGTCACCTTCAACAGCCATCGCATCCACTACGACCTGCCTTATGCGACACACGAGGAGGGTTATCCCGGCCTCGTCGTACACGGCCCCTTCACCGCGGCGCGGCTGTTCGGCCTGGCGGCGCGCGCGGGAACACCACGTCGCTTTGCGTTTCGCGCATTGGCGCCGCTGTTCGTCGATCAGCCGGTGCGGCTGCGACGCGGTGACGCGCCTCGCAGCTTCGTCGCGCTCCGCTGCGACGGCGTGGTGGCGATGCAAGCGACCGTGACAGGGTGACCCCGAATAGGGCATTGCCCCGACCAAGTGTTTTCGAACCACCGCACGACAGGATGACCATGCGCAGAGCAGCCATTGTTTCGCCGATTCGTACCGCCGTCGGCAAGTTTCAGGGGAGTCTCGCCAGCATCACGGCGGGCGATCTCGGCGCGGTCGTCATCAAGGCGCTGGTCGAGCGCACCGGCATCGACCCGGCGCGGATCGACGACGTGGTTTTCGCGCAAGGCTATGGCAATGGCGAGGCGCCGTGCATCGCGCGCTGGTCGGCGCTCGCCGCCGGGCTGCCGATCTCGGTGCCCGGCGTCCAGCTCGACCGGCGCTGCGGCAGCGGGTTGCAGGCGGTGATCGATGCCGCGATGCGCGTCCAGACCGGCGCCGCCGATATGGTGCTCGCCGGCGGGGTCGAGAGCATGTCGAACGTCGAATATTATTCGATCGACCACCGGAGCGGCGCGCGGATGGGCTCGACCACCCTGCACGACCGGCTGACGCGCGGCCGGGTAATGTCGCAGCCGATCGCGCGCTTCGGGGTGATCAGCGGCATGATCGAGACCGCCGACAATCTCGCGCGCGACTATGACATCAGCCGTACGGCGTGCGACGCCTATGCCGCGCGCAGCCACCAGCGCGCCACCGCAGCCTGGGCGGCGGGCAAGTTCGATGACGAGCTGGTGCCCGTCGCGGTGCCGCAGAAGCGCGGCGATCCGCTCATCTTCGCGCGCGACGAGGGCATTCGCAGCGACGCGACCGCCGAATCGCTCGCGCTGCTGCGCCCGCTCGAAAAGGACGGCGTCGTCACCGCCGGCAATGCCAGCCAGCAGAACGATGCCGGCGCGGCGTGCCTCGTCGTCGCCGAGGACAAGCTCGAAGAGCTTGGGCTCGAGCCGATCGCCTGGTTCCACAGCTGGGCGGCGGCCGGCTGCGAGCCGTCGCGCATGGGCATCGGCCCGGTGCCGGCGGTCGAGCGGCTGTTCGGTCGCAATGGCTTTGGCTGGGGCGATATCGACCTCGTCGAACTCAACGAGGCGTTCGCGCCGCAGGTGCTGGCCTGCCTCAAGGGGTGGGGCTGGTCGGACGACGACGGTCGACACGATATGCTCAACGTCAACGGCTCGGGCATTTCGCTCGGCCATCCGATCGGCGCGACCGGGGGGCGTATCCTCGCCAATCTGACGCGCGAACTGCACCGCTGCGACGGGCGTTACGGCCTGGAGACGATGTGCATCGGCGGCGGGCAGGGCATTGCCGCGATCTTCGAGCGCGCGGCCTGATGTCCGATCAGGTCGCTTCCGGCGGCGCGCCGCTGTCCGATGTGCGCGTGCTCGATCTGTCGCGCGTGCTCGCCGGGCCGTGGTCGACGCAGATCCTCGCCGATCTTGGTGCCGACGTGATCAAGATCGAGCTGCCCGGCAAGGGCGATGATACGCGTGCCTGGGGCCCGCCCTATCTGCACGATGCCGATGGCGCCGAGGAACTCGGCGAGAGCGCCTATTATCTCGCCTGCAACCGCAACAAACGATCGGCCGCGATCAACCTCGCCCACCCCGCCGGCGCCGCGCTGATCCGCGAACTGGTCGCCGAGGCCGATATCCTGGTCGAGAATTTCAAGGTCGGCGGGCTGGTCAAATACGGGCTCGATTACGCCAGTCTCGCCGCGATCAACCCGCGGCTGGTCTATTGCTCGATCACCGGCTTCGGCCAGACCGGTCCCTATGCCCAGCGCGGCGGCTATGACTTCGTCGCGCAGGGCATGGGCGGCTTCATGAGCATCACCGGCGAGGAAGGCGGCGGGCCGCTGCGCGCCGGCGTGGCCATGGCCGATCTGTCGACCGGCATGTACGCCACCGTCAGCATCCTCGCGGCGCTGCGCCATGCCGAGCGCACCGGCGTCGGGCAGCAGATCGACATCTCGCTGCTCGATACGCAGATCGCGATGCTCGCCAATCAGGGGATGAACTGGCTGGTCGGCGGCGTCGTGCCGGGCCGGCTCGGCAACCGCCACCCGACCGTCGTGCCGTACAAGACCTTCGAGGTGGCCGATGGTATCATCATCATCGCGGTCGGCAATGACGGGCAGTTTCGTGCGCTGTGCGACGAACTCGGCGTGCCCGAGCTTGGCAGCGATCCGCGCTTCGTCACCAGCCGGGCCCGGCTGATCAACCGCGACGCGATCGAGGCGATCGTGCAGGATCTGGTGCGCGGCGAGCAGGGCGCCGCGCTGATCGAACGCTTCGCGGCGTGCGGTGTGCCGGCCGGGCCGGTCAACAATATCGACCAGGTGTTCGACGACCCGTTCGTCGCCGCGCGCGGCACCGTCCACCGCTTCGAGCGCGAGGACGGCATCGCGATCCCGACCATCGCCTATCCCGGCAAATTCTCGGCGACGCCGGTGCAATATCGCCGCGCGCCGCCGCGCGTCGGGGAGCAAAGCCGCGAGATCCTGTCCGACTGGCTCGACCTCGACGATGCGCGCTTCGACGCGTTGCAGCGCGACGGCGTGATCGGCAGCGAATGACCCCGCCCGACCTGCCGAGCGTGCTGCGCGACGCGGCCGAAGCGGCGCAGGCCTTCGTCGCCGCCGTCCGCCCGGCGGTGCGCGCGCGTATCACCGGCGCCGACGGCGCGCCCGACCGCGCGCTGGCCGATCGCGAGCAGCATATCGTCCATGGCTTCGGCTGGTATGCGACCTATGCCGCATTGCTGTGCGAGGTTGCGCACTGGGCCGCGCGGCTCGCCGACGACGGCGCGCTCGGCGAGGTCGAGGCGCTGCTCGCGCAGTCGCTGTTCGCCGAATATGGCGCGCAGATCGCCGGCGGCATCGCGATGAACCAGGGCGAGACGATCCGCCCCGGCGATCTGACCGACGATCCGCAAATCCTCGCGCTCGCCACCCCGCCGGCGCTCCAGCGTCTCGTGCGCAGCGGTGGGACGCAGGCGGTGAAGACCGCGATCGCCGGTCATCTCGCCGCCGCGCGCGGCCGGGCGACGCTCGAAAATCCCGGGCTTGACGCCACGCTCGACATGGTGCGCGACCAGTTCTTCGCCTTCTCGCAGGACAAGGTCGCGCCGTTCGCACAAGGGTGGCATCTGCGTGACGAGCTGATCCCGTTGGCGCTGGTCGAGGAACTCGGCGCGCTGGGGGTGTTCGGCATGACCATCCCCGAGGAACATGGCGGGCTCGGCATGGGCAAGACCGCGATGTGCGTCGTCTCTGAAGAATTGTCGCGCGGCTGGATCGGCGTCGGTTCGCTCGCGACGCGTTCGGAGATCGCCGCCGAGCTGATCCTCAGCGGCGGCACCGACGCGCAAAAGGCCGCATGGCTGCCGCGCATCGCCAGCGCGGCGATCCTGCCGACGGCCGTGTTCACCGAACCCGATACCGGCTCCGATCTCGGCGCGCTGCGCACCCGCGCGACGCGCGTCGGCGATGATTATCTCGTCAACGGCAACAAGACGTGGATCACCCATGCCGCGCGCGCCGATGTGATGACGCTGCTCGTCCGCACCGATCCGGCGACGAGCGACTATCGCGGCCTGTCGATGCTGATTGCACCCAAGCGGCGCGGCACCGACGCCGATGCCTTTCCCACCCCCGGTATGACCGGCGGCGAGATCGGCGTGATCGGCTATCGCGGCATGAAGGAATATGAGCTGGGCTTCGACGATTTCTGTGTGTCGGCGACCAACCTGCTCGGCGGGGTCGAGGGGCAGGGCTTCAAGCAGCTGATGGCGACCTTCGAAAGCGCGCGTATCCAGACCGCAGCGCGCGCCGTCGGCGTGGCGCAGGCATCGCTCGACATCGCGCTCGGCTATGCACTCGACCGCCGGCAGTTCGGCCGCGCGATTTTCGACTTTCCGCGCGTCGCCAACAAGCTGGCGATGATGGCGGCCGAGATCATGGCGGCGCGCCAGCTGACCTATCACGCCGCGCGCCAGAAGGACGAAGGCAGGCGCTGCGACCTCGAGGCCGGCATGGCCAAGCTGATCGGCGCGCGTATTGCCTGGGCGGCGGCGGACAATGCGCTGCAGATCCATGGCGGCAACGGCTTCGCCACCGAATATCAGGTCAGCCGCCTGCTCGCCGATGCGCGCATCCTCAACATCTTCGAGGGTGCCGGCGAGATCCAGGCGCAGGTTATCGCGCGCCGGTTGCTCGACGAGGTGAACTGAAGATGCGTGACGACACCGCACTCAGGCGCCTGATGGACGCGATCGCGACGGGCGACGAGGCCGCGATCCACCAGGAGCTCGCACCCGCGCCAGGGCTCGCCGCGGCAGCGCTCGGCCAGGGTGCGACGCGCGAGGAAGCGAGCGAAAACTTCCTCGCCGCGATCGGGCACCATGTCTATGCCGGCGACACCGCGCTGCATGTCGCGGCGGCGGCGCACCGGCCCGGGGTCGCGCGCATGCTGCTCGCGCTCGGCGCCGATGTCGCCGCGCGCAACCGGCG
>NZ_JARYTI010000069.1 GCF_029911635.1 Sphingomonas sp. AR_OL41 | reverse complement strand
CTCTGATCGCGCGCGGCGGCACGCTCGCCGCGCTGGCGCTGCCGCCGATCCCCGACGGCCTGCCGTCCGACCTGCTCGAGCGCCGCCCCGACATCGCCCAAGCCGCCGACCAGCTCGCCGCGACGGATTCGTCGCTGGCGGCGGCGCGCAAACGCTTCCTGCCGCAATTGCGGCTGAGCGGGGCGGCGGGCGCGGCCTTTTCGACGCTGCTCGGCGACCCGATCACGATCTGGTCGATCGGCGGCAGCGTGCTCGCGCCCTTGTTCGAGGGCGGGCGGCTGCGCGCCCAGGCCAATGTCGCCGCCGCGCAGCGCGACCAGGCGGCGCAGGGTTATCGCCGCATTGTGCTGACGAGCTTCCGCGAGGTTGAGGACGCGCTGGCGACGAGCAAGCATCTCGACGAACAGATCGCGCTGGCGCGGCACCAGCGCGATACGCTGGCCGAGGCGTTCCGGCTGGCGACCAACCGCTACCGCGAGGGTTATTCCTCCTATCTCGAACAGCTCGACGCGCAGCGCGGCTTGCTGAGTGCGCAACTCGCGCTGGTCGGGCTGGAGACCGATGCGCGGACGGCGCGGGTGCAGCTCTACCAGGCGATGGGCGGCGGCTGGCGCGCGGGGGATGTGGATCGGCAGTGACGCTTGCGCCGGATTATTTGCCGGTGTTTGCAAGCCTTCCCGGTCATGCATACGGCATCAAAGGTGACGGGCCGCATCCATGCGTTGGTGCAGGATGCGGACGACAGCGATGCCGTAGCGCGTCACCCGGAAATAGATGACATGTTGTTCGACGCTGCGCCGGCGATAACCCGGCCTGATGCTCGTACAGTCCTGCGCGCGCCGCGGCGCTTCGGCGAGATCGGCGCAGGCGGCTGCGATCAGGTCGGTGTAATCCAGCGCTTGTCGCAAGCCCCATTGTGCGACGCTGTAGTCGAACACCGCGCCGAGATCGCGCTGTGCGCGCAGTGAGGCGAAATTCAGCCATGCTCGGCGGTTTTGCGCTGCTTGAAGGCGGCAAAATCGAACCGCTCCGGCGCGCCGCTCTGCTCGCCTTCGATCAGCGCCTGGCGGATCGTCTCGATTTCGAAACTTCTTTCCTGCGCGCGCCGGATGAGATCGCGGATTGCCTCGCTGTCATTGGTGTAGCTGCCGGCCTCGATCTGGGCGGCAATCCATGCATCCTGCTGCGTGGTGAGCGTGATGGTCTTGCGTACGGTTGCCATGAACGAATCCGATCTACCGGTCGTAAATTAGATCATCATACTATTGGTGCGTAATTGTGCAAAGCGGCGTGGGGGGATCGCAACGCGCCGCTGCGCGATCTTGCGGCGCCGGTCGACGGGTGTTCCTTGTGCTGCCGCCCTAGGGCATGACGAGCGGCGGTAGGAACGTGGGACGGGTAGCGGCATGAACTTCGAACTGGATGACGAGCATCGCATGCTCAAGGAACTGGTGCGGCGCTTCGTCGACAGCGAGCTGATGCCGCTCGAGCCGCGCGTGCTCGAGCGTGAGGCGGCCGGCCAGTCGCCCGCGCTGACCGCGGAGGAGGCCGCGCAGGTCGATGCGGTGTCGCGCGACATGGGGCTGTGGGGGCTCGACGCGCCGGTCGATGTCGGCGGGGTCGATCTGCCGGCGGTGGCGATGGTCGGCGTCAATGAGGAGATCGGGCGGACGATCGTGCCCTATACGTTGCCGCCCGACTCGCCCAATCTGCGCATGCTGATGGCGACCGTCACCGAGCGGCAGCGCGAGGCCTATCTCGCGCCCTATGTGCGCGGCGAGACGATCTCGGCGATCGGCATCTCCGAGCCCGGCGCGGGTTCCGACCCGGCGGCGATGACCGCGAAGGCGGTGCGCGACGGCGACGACTGGGTGCTCAATGGCCGCAAGATCTGGATCAGCCGCGCGGCCGAAGCCGATTTCACCATCGTGATGGCGGTGACCGGGCGCCATGGCGACCGCAGTGCGATCTCGGCCTTTCTCGTCGACCGCGACACGCCGGGGTTCAACGTGCTGCGGCGCATCCCGATGATCGGCGGGCAGGCGACCTATGAGGTGGCGCTCGACGACTGCCGCGTGCCGGGGTGGAAGCTGCTCGGCACCGAAGGCGCGGGCTTCGCGCCGATGCAGCTGCGGCTCGGCACGCGGCGGATCGAGATGGCGGCGTGGTCGATCGGCATGGCGCAGCGCGCGCTCGACATGATGATCGACTATGCCCCGCAGCGCAGCACCTTCGGCCAGAAGCTGTCCGAGCGTCAGGCGGTGCAGTTCTGGGTGGCGGATGCCGCGACGCGCATCCATGCCGCGCGGCTGATGACCTATGACTGTGCGTGGAAGCTCGACCAGGGGCGTGACGTGCGGCTCGAAATCTCGATGATCAAGGCCGATGCGATCGAGATGGCATGGACCGTGGTCGACCATGCCATGCAATGCTTCGGCGCGATGGGCATGACGCGCGAGCTGCCGCTGCACCTCATGGCGAGCCGGCTGCGCACGATGCGGATCTATGACGGGCCGACCGAGATCCACAAATGGGTCGTGGCGCGGAGCCTGTTGCGCGGCTGATCTCAGGCACTTGCGGCAAGCGGCTTGTGAGCGGGGGCGGGGCGGCGCAGGATCATGGCATCCCGTCTTCCCGTGGAAAGGGTCGGCATGATGACCTGTCGCCAACTGCTCGCGCTGCTGCTCCTCGGCCTGGCATGGCCCGCCACGGCGCAGACCAGCAGACCGCCCGCCACGCCGGCCGAACAGACCGAGACCCCGCCGGCGACGGACGAGGATCCCGCGCTCGCGCCGCGGCTCGAGGACCGGCCGTTCGGGTTGCCGTTCGGCCATGCCTGGCTCGGCGCGGCGGACGGCGACGTGACGCTGCTGGTGTTCGCCGATTATGCCTGCCCGGCGTGTCGCGCGGCGCAACCGGTGATCGACGATCTGATCGCGTCTGACCCGCATCTCAAGGTGGTTTATCTCATCCTCGTCAATGAGGAGGAGGGGCGCCAGGCGGCGATGACCAGCGTGGCGGTCGCGCAGACCGGCGCCGACTGGAGCAAGTTCCACCACGCGCTCGATGCCGGCGGCGACCCGGGGCCGGCGGGCATCGCCGCCGCGCTCAAGGCTGCCGGGATCGACCCGGCGAGCCTGCCGCCGCTGAGCGGAGACGCGCTGATCGACAGTCCGGTACTCGCCGAACTCAATCGCAACGACCGCCTGCTGGTCGATCACAAGGGCACGGCATTGCCGGCCTGGCTGATCGGCACGGGCAAGGCGCGCACCGGCTTCGACCCAGTGATGCTGCGCGCGGCGATCGCCAAGGCGCGAGCGAAGTAGCGGGCGAGGCGGGGAGGCGCCACTCGCGCATCCTTCACGGGTTGCTTACCATTTTCGGGCTAGGCCAGCGGCGATGTATCACGACACCGCCCTCGCCGCCGCGGCCAAGGCCGATCCGCGCCCGACTTCCGCCGTCTCGACCGGCTGCGGGCTGGCCGGTCTGGCCGGGCTGCTATGCTGGGTCGGCGTCGCGCGCTGGTACGGGATGGACGGGCCGTTCGCGGCGCTGGTCAACCTCGCGGCGTGCGGGCTGCCGATGATGCTGTGGGCGGTGCTGGTCGACAAGGTCCACCTCAACGCCTCGACCGGGATCGCCTGGGGCCAGGCGAAGCCGTGGCGCGAGACGATCGACATCAGCCTGACCAAGCTCGCCGGGCTGTGGCTGACCTGGGCCGGCATCGCGCTGATCTACGGCACCGGGCGCTTCTACTGGCAGGGCAATTTCGCCTTTGCGATGTGGTGCTTCGGTTATGCGGCGCCGATCCTGTTCGTCGCGTCGATCCCCTATATCATCCTGCTCGACCAGCGCGCGACCGACCCCAAGGACGGTTGCTGGTCGCTCGGCGCGTGGTTGATGGGGCTCGACGAACCGGTCGATCGCGAGGCGATCTTCAACCATCTGCGCAGCTGGGGGGTGAAGACCTTCTTCCTCGCCTTCATGCTGGCGATCGTGCCGGGCGGCTTTGGCGACTTCGTGCGCGGCGACCTGTCGCGGGTCCTGCACGATCCGGTTGCGCTGGCCAACTGGCTGATCACCTTCATGTTCGTGATCGACGTGGCGTTCGCGACCGTCGGCTACATCCTCGCGATGAAGCCGCTTGATTCGCATATCCGCACCGCGACGCCCTATGCCGCGGGCTGGATGGCGGCACTGATCTGCTATCCGCCGTTCATCCTGATGGCCGATGGCGGGCCGCTCGATTACCATCCCGGCACGTCGGACTGGATGCACTGGTTCGCAGGCCATCCGGTGATCCTCGCCGCGACCGGCGCGGTGCTGGTCGCGCTGACCGCGATCTATGCCTGGGCGACGATCGCCTTCGGCTTCCGATTCTCCAACCTGACCAATCGCGGCATCCTGACGCATGGCCCCTATGCCTTGACGCGCCACCCGGCCTATCTGTCGAAGAACCTGTTCTGGTGGATCTCGACCATCCCGTTCCTGACCACCGGGTCGCTGGTCGATGCGGCGCGCGCGACGATCATCCTCGGCTGCGTCAGCGGGGTCTATTACTGGCGTGCGAAGACCGAGGAGCGGCATCTGTCGCTCGACTCCGACTACCGCGCCTATTCGGCATGGATGGACCGCAACGGGCTGGTGCCGCGCGCCTTCGACTGGGCACTCGGGCGTAAACGCGCGGTGTCGATCGACAGCAACCCGACCGAGCCGGCCTGACGGCGTCGCCGGCGCGGCACCTCAGCCGACGCTGCGCTCGCCATGTTCGAGCATTGCCGGGATGACGAGATCTTCCTCGTCGGCGAGATGTCGGCCGAGCAGCGCGTGCAGCCGGTCGGCGGCCTCGGCATGGCGGTCGGTCATGTGGCGGCGTGTGTCGTCGTCGCCGGGCAGCGCGGCGAGCAAAGCACGTGCGGTGTCGATCGAAGCGGTCAGCGCGTCATGGATGATCGCATGGTCGCTTTCGAGCAGGTCGAACCCGGCGATCATGCGCGGGTCGAGCGCGCGGAATTTGGGGAAATAGGCGGCGTCCTCGATCTGGTGATGGCCGTTCAGATGCTGCAGGAAATGGTTGAGGCGCGGGACGAACAGGCGCTGGAAGGATTCCGCGTCGGCGCGGTGCTCGCGGAACGACGACACGATCCGCTGCAGCGCCTCGCCTTGTTCGCGCAGATGGGCATGGACCCGTAGCCAGAAGGCGGCGAGCTCGCCAAAATTGTCGTGCGCGCGCCAGGTCGGCGCCGGCCACGTCGCGCGCAGATAGGCGATCTCCGCGGGCAGGCCGGTGCGGTCGGGCAGCAGCAGGTCGGGCGGTATCGTCATGCGGGAACGCTTCTTTCGGCATGCGGCGCGGCCCGCAAGGCGGTGGCGCCCGGTTAGGCCGCGCGGTGCGCCGGGGCAAGGCGGCTGCGCCACGCCGCCTCGGCGACGAGCAGCATGACCGCGCCGCCGGCATAAGCGAGGAAGTCCCATAGGTCGAAGCCGGTGCCGAGCACCACGCGCGCGACGCGGCAATGACCCAGGCCGAGCCGGTCGACGAGATGGAAGAACTGGCCGAGCTCGATCGCGCAGGCAATGGCGAAGGCGGTGGCGACGGCGCCGTGCACCCCGAGCGGCGTCACCGCGCGAAGCGCGCAATAGACCAGCACCACCGCCAGGCTGTCGCCGAGCCATGGGCGGACGAAGTCGTCATGAACGAAGGCCGCGATGGCGCCTTCGGTCAGGAAGACGAGCAGCGCGGCGAGGGCGTAGCGAATGCGCGACGTGATGATGCTGCTCCCGGGACGATCCTGCCGTCATGGCAGACGGGGATCGAGATATGATGCAGCCGCGTGCCTGATCGCGTGGAGCGTCGCGCCACTGCGCGGCGTGCCGCGCCACGCTGCGGGTGCTAGGATCGGTGATCGGGGGGCGGCAGGGCCGGCTTGTCGGGCGCTGCGGCGCGGCGAACCACCCCCGTCCATTGCGAGAGCAGCTCGAGCGGCACCGGACTCTGGAACGCGACGCCGATCGCCGCGCCATCCTGCCACCGGACATTGCCGCGCAACGGATCCAGCGTCCCGGCGCGCAGCACGATTTCCTCGTGGATGCGCAGTGCCTGGGGAAGGATCAATTTCGCGCCGCCCTGGGAAATGTCGCAGAGTTGCGCGCGGTGATAATGGGAGCCGGCCCGGAGCTCGACCTGCCCCGAGACGGTGATGCGCGGCGCGCGGTCCCGAAAGCGCAGCGGACGGCATTGCGCGGTCGGCCGCAGCAGTTCGAAGATGTCGACCGGCGCGTCGAAGCGGATACCGGCCATGCGTTCACGCTGCCACACGACCGTTCCGGTGAGCGTGATTTCCGAGGCGAACTGCAGGCGGACGGTCTGTTCGACCGTGAGCGGTTCATAGGCCTCGGTCATCAGGCCGCCGGACGAAATGTTGCGCACGACGCACAGCGACTCGGTTTCCGTCATCAACTTCGCGACGCGAAAGATCGACAGGGTCCGTGAATCGGAGCGCCGTTCGTCGGTGACGGGCACATCGGTGCCGAGCGAAATGCGGGTGCCTGCACGGGGAAATTGCCATTGCGACATGCCGGGTCCTTCACACGCTAGCCGCTTCGCCGGAATCCCTCCGACAAAGCTTTGCAACACCCAGGCATTTTGTGCCTTTCCCGCAATCTATTCATGGTGCCGAAAGCACTACCAAATTGTAAAAAATGACCGCATGTTGATGAATATTAGATACAATGGCACCGAACACCCCGGATGGTGCGATCTTCATGCCGTAACCGCGACAGGCTGGAACGAGATCGTGGGAACACGTCTCGCTTGCCCAGCGCGACAGGTTCGTGGCGCGCTACACCGCGTCGAGCAGCCCGCGCTCGGTCAGATAGCCCGACACCAGCCGCGCGGGGGTGACGTCGAACGCCGGGTTGGCGGCGCGCGAGGCGGTGCCGCGGTCGGTGCCGACGATCACCGCATCGACCTGGCCCTGCATCATCCGATGGCCGCCGACATTGACGACGATCACGGTGTGCAGCACGCCCTGCCCGAACGCAGTGAGCAGCGGGCGATGGCCGGTTGACGTGGACGCCGCGCCGCTACCGATCGAGGATCTGCCGTATCTTGCGCGCCAGGTCGTTGATGTTGAACGGCTTGCCGATCAGTTCGACCGAGGGTTCGAGCACGCCGTTATGCACGATGGCGTTGCGCGTATAGCCGGTGGTGAACAGTATCTTGAGCGCCGGCCGGGCCTGGCGCGCCTGTTGCGCCAGCTGCGCGCCGTTGACGCCGGGCATCACGACATCGGTGAAGAGCAGGCAGATTTCCGGATGGGCCGCGAGCAACCGCAACGCATTCTCCGCGCCATCGGCCTCGAGCACGCGATAACCGAGGTCGGTGAGCGCATCGACGCTGAACTGCCGCACGGCGGGTTCATCCTCGACGACGAGGATGACTTCGGAAAGCTCGCCCTGCGGAATGTCCTGTTCCTCTCGCAAGGGCGCCGGTGCAGCCTCTTCGCCGCGATGGCGCGGGAGATAGAGCTTCACGGTCGTGCCGTTGCCCGGCTCCGAATAGATCTTGATGTGCCCGCCGGATTGCTTGACAAAACCATAGACCTGGCTGAGCCCCAGGCCGGTCCCTTTGCCGACATCCTTGGTGGTAAAGAAGGGCTCGAACGCCTGCTCGATCACCTCGGGCGCCATGCCGTCGCCGGTGTCGGACACCGCGATCATGATATATTGTCCGGGCGGCAGGCCGATAGTGTCGGCGACATAATTGTCGTCAAGATGGGCATTCTGGGTTTCGATCGTCAGGCGCCCGCCCTCGGGCATCGCGTCGCGCGCATTGACCGAGAGGTTGAGCAACGCGTTTTCGAGCTGCGCCGGATCGACGCAGATCCGCCACAAGCCACCGGCCAGCACCGTCTCGAGCCGGATGGTCGCGCCGAGCGAGCTGCGCAGCAGCTCGGACATGCCGGAGACCAGCGTGTTGGCGGCAATGACCTGCGGCTGGAGCGCCTGGCGCCGCGAAAAGGCGAGCAGGCGGCTGGTTAGATCCGCCGCACGACGCGCGGCATCGCTGGCGGCGCTCAAATAGCGCGTGGTGCGCGGATCGCCCTCGCCGATGCGCCGCTCGAGCAATTCGAGCGACCCCGAGATGACGGCGAGCATGTTGTTGAAGTCGTGCGCGATGCCCCCGGTCAACTGACCGACGGCCTCCATCTTCTGGCTTTGCCGCAGCAGCGTCTCGGCATGGAGGCGCTCGGCCGTCTCGCGCTCCAGCGCGGCGAGCGCGAGGTCGCGCTCGACCACGCGGGCCAGCAGCTCATCGTTGACGAGACGCAACTGCGCCTGGGAGGGAACCGCCAGCGCGCGCGGCAACAACACCCACAGGGCGATCGCGGTAAACACCGAGACGATCGCGGTGACCAGCTTGACCAGCGCCTCGGGGCCGTAATCGGGCCGCCACAACGTCCAGATCGAAAAGAAATGCGTCGTGCCGCAGGCCAGGATGAAGGCGGCGAACATCCACGCGATCCAGCTGAACGCGATATCCTTGCGCCGGGTGATGAAGGTCACCAGCACCACGGGAATGGAGAAATAGGCCAGCCCGATCAGCGCGTCGGAAATGACATGGGTCCAGATGAGTGCCGGGTCCCACAACAGGCAATAGCCATGCGGCGCCAGGCCCTGCGCGCCGAGTAGCTTCTGGAAATAGTCGAACATCGCTTGCTCCGGTGCCTTGAGGGCCGCTCGCCCACCGGCGATCACCAAGCATTAACGGCAAGTCGTGCGGTATCTCAATAGCGCGGTGGATGAGGTCAGCGGCGAGAAAAATCAGTGATTTCGGTACGATAGAGTAACGATAGGGCGTTTCTTGATCGAGGTTGCGCAGTGTGCCCAGGCGGGGGGCAGCATGCTACCGGGTAGTTCGCTACACCATGTCGAGCAGCCCGCGCTCGGTCAGATAGCCCGTCACCAGCCGCGCCGGGGTGACGTCGAACGCCGGGTTGGCGGCGCGCGAGGCGGTCACGCGGATCGTTCCGCCTTCACCCGCGACCGTCGTCACCTCGTCGCCGCTGCGCTCCTCGATCGGTACCTCGGCGCCGGTCGCAGTGGCGGCGTCGAAGGTGGTGTAGGGCAGGGCGACATAGAAGGGCACGTCATTGTCCTGCGCGGCGAGCGCCTTGAGATAGGTGCCGATCTTGTTGCAGACATCGCCATTGGCGGTGACGCGGTCGGTGCCGACGATCACCGCATCGACCTGGCCCTGCATCATCAGATGGCCGCCGGCATTGTCGACGATCACGGTGTGCGGCACGCCGTGCCCGGCGAGCTCGAACGCGGTGAGCAGCGCGCCCTGGTTGCGCGGCCGCGTCTCGTCGACCCAGACATGGACCGGGATGCCGGCATCGTGCGCGAGATAGATCGGCGCGGTCGCGGTGCCGTAATCGACCGTCGCGAGCCAGCCGGCGTTGCAATGCGTCAGGATGTTGAGCGGCCGGTCGGGGTGCCTGGCGTGCAACTCCCGGAACAGCGCCAGCCCATGCTCGCCGATCGCGCGGTTGAGCGCGACATCCTCGTCGCAGATCGCATCGGCATGCGCGAACGCCGCGGCGCCGCGCTCGGCCGGGGGCAGCGGCCGCACCGTCGCCGCGACCGCATCGAGCGCCCAGCGGAGATTGACCGCGGTCGGCCGTGATGCGAGCAGCAGCGCATGCGCCGCGTCGAGCGCGGCGTCCGAGCCGTCCGCCGCCAGTGCGATCGCCAGGCCGTAAGCGGCGGTCGCGCCGATCAGCGGGGCGCCACGCGTCCACATCTCGCGGATCGCACGCTCGGCCTCTTCGGCGCTGCGCAGCTCGACCCAGACGACCTCCCAGGGCAGCCGGCGCTGGTCGAGGATGCGCGCGCCGCGCCCGTCGGCAGTGCGCGTGATCGAGCGCTGGTGGCGGCCTTCGAGTTTCACAGCGCGATCTCCTCGAACGTGGCGATGTCGCCCGTGCCGCCGGCGCGGTCGATCAGCAGCGCCTGCAGCCCGGCGGCGCGCGCGGCGGCAATCTCCTGCGGGGTATCGGACAGGAACAGGATGGCGGCCGGCGCCAGGCCGATCGCGGCGGCGATCGCGCGGTACGAGGTCGCCTCGCGCTTCGGCCCGGTATTGGTGTCGAAATAGCCCGAAAAGAGCGGGGTCAGGTCGCCGACGTCGCTATGGCCGAACAGCAGCTTCTGCGCCGCGACCGAGCCCGAGGAGAAGATGTGCAAGCCGATGCCCGCGGCGTGCCAGCGGCGCAGCGCCGCCGCCGCGTCGGGATAGATGTGGCCGGTGAACACGCCGTCGCGAAAGCCGTCGGCCCAGATCATGCCCTGCAAGGTCTTGAGCGGGGTCGCCTTGCGATCCTCGTCGATCCAGCGGAGCAGCGTCTCTACCGGATCGCCCGCTTCGGCCGCCGCGACCTCGGCGAGCAGCGGCGCGCTCTCCGCCGGATGCGCTGCGACGAACGTCGGCAGGCGCGCGCGGGCATAGGGGAACAAAGTCTCGGCGACGAAGGCGATGCTGCTCGTCGTGCCCTCGATATCGGTCAGGATCGCGGCGGGGGTCATGCGGCGACAGGCTCGTGGCGCGGGAAGCGCGCGGCGATCGGGTCGCCGGTGAAGCTGGCCACCCAGCCATCGGGATTGACGAACAGGCGGATCACCGTGAAGCGCGGCGCGGCACCCATGTCGAACCAGTGCTTCATTCCCGCCGGCACCGCGATCAGGTCGCCGGCGGTGCACAGCATGTTGAACACGCGACCGCCCTCATGCAGCGTGAACAGCCCCTCGCCGTCGACGAAGAAGCGCACCTCGTCCTCGGCATGGACATGCTCCGACAGGAACTTGTCGCGCAGCGTCGCGCGCTCGGGATGATCGGGGCTGAGCGACATGACATCGACCGACCGATAACCGCCGCGCGCCTTGAGCCGCTCGATCTCGGGCGCGTAGCGGTCGAGGATCGCGGCGGGATCGCCGATGTCGCCGATGTCGCGGGTCGGCCAGCGCTCGAACAGCACGCCGACCTTGGCCAGTTCGGCGGCGACCGTCTCGAGCGCCGATGTGTCCAGCAGCGGCGTGGTGCCGTCGTCGTCGTCGAAGATCTGCAACCGGCTCATGGCTTGCTCCCGTGACGGAACCCGATCTCGGCGAGTTCGGCGGCGATCATCCACTCGATCCCCTCGATCACCCGCTCCGCTTCCGCCATGTCGCGGCCCCAGCCGTACAGCCCATGGCCGCGGATGAGATAGGCCGGGATCGCGCCCGGCGCCAACAGCTGCGGCGCAATGGCGGCGTCGATCACCGCCATGTCCTGGCTGTTGTCGACGATCGGCAGGGCGACGGCAATGTCATGCGTGGTGATGCCGGGCAGCACCTTGAGCATCTCATGCCCGCGCAACTCATAGGACGCGGCGTCGGGGAAAGCGCGGCTCAGCCCGACCGCCGCGGGGGAATGGCCGTGGAGCACGGCGCCGGCCTCGGGGAAGTCGCGATAGATGGCGAGGTGCAGCGCGGTTTCGGCCGAGGGTTTCCTGCCATCGAGCGAACGCCCGGCGGCATCGACCGTCATGACATCGTCCGCGGTCAGCCGTCCCTTGTGCTTGCCCGACACCGTGACGGCGAAGCTGCCATCGGCGAGCCGCATCGAATAATTGCCCGCCGTCGCCGGCGCCCAGCCCTTGGCGTCTAGCCAGCGCCCGACCGCGACGATCGCATCCCGTGCCTCGGCAAGCGTGGTGGCGGCCATGCGCGCAGTGTTCCTTCGGACCGAGGGGCAAGGGGGATGGACGATGCGCTGAACGTGCCGGCGCGAATTACCGGCAAGCCGGGCCGGGCACAAGCGCGTCGGCGCTCGCGGGGCATGGTCGGCTTCCTGTTATCGCCTGTTTTTCGACAGTTATTTTTTGCTCCCTGTTCCGATGGATTTCGGGGGCGAAAATAGTGCGCTGCGTCAAACGGTTGATTGCGATTTCCTGATCCGCCAGGAACAAGACGATAACAAGTCGAACAGGCGCGATAACAGGAGCGCCGCGCCTGAGGCGTGCGGCCTTGATGATAAATGACGATGAGAAACAGCGGGCGCGGTGGCGCGCGCCGGTGCTGCATGAGTTGCGGGCGAAGTTGAATCATTGTCGGTGCGTATGTGCGCAGGGTCATGCGGCGGGTAGCGCAGAAACGCGCAATGATTGTCGTAACCAGAATCGGTCGGGTTGCACGTGCCAGCGAATAGCCATGTCGGATGTGAGAATTATCACCGGCGGATTAGTGTTAAATGGCATGGCGCGAAATATCATTGTGAATTCAAAATCATAAGATCGCACGTTGTTCGTGGGAAAGCTTGGCATCGTGATGAATGGCAAGGCATTATGAGTAGACAGGCCAGTATTTGCGATGCAGTATTCATCAGAGGCCAATGATCCGAAAGACCGTCCGACACCCGATGATGTGTCTGGCAAAATAGCGATCGTGGGACTGGTGAAATGTCAGGGGGGAATATGAGCACACCACCGACCGACTGGATCAGGAGTGCACTGGAGATCACCGGCCATTTCGAGGATAGCGCCGACCCCTGGGGCGGCGTTGTCGGCGATTTCGACAATATGGGCGTGTCGCTGGGTGTGCTGCAATGGAATTTCGGGATGGGATCCTTGCAGCCGATGGTGCTGCGCGTCGGCAAGGCCGCCGTCGACGCGTCGATGCCGACGATCGGCGAGCAATTCTGGGCCGCGTGCAACGCCGCGCAGAATATGTGGCGGCCGATCGTCGCGACATGGCAGACGAACGGCGCTCTCCATGCGGTGCCCGAGAAAGAGTTGAAAGCCTATGCCCGCAGCGCGGCGTTCATTGCCGAGCAGGTGTCGGTCAGCAATCGGACCGCGGGCATCGCGCTGACGCAGGCTCAGGACTGGGCAGATGCCGACCCGCATTTCGACAGCGTGACACAGGCGCTGTTCTGCTGGTTCTTCGATCTGACGACGCAAAATGGTGGCCTCAAGGGCGTGACGATCGCCGATGTCGAGGCGTATCGCGCGAGCAGCGCCGATCCGCGCGACCTGTTGTGCAGCTGGCTCGAGCAGCGCCCGAACACGATCTCCGGCGGGGCCGACGCCCGCGTCAACGGCAAGACCTGGCGTGCGCCGGTTTCGCCGCAACGCGAGACTTTGCTCTATCTGAGTTATCTGCGGTCGTTGAAGTCCGTCGCGAAATGGCAGGTCGACACGCTCAATCGCAAGGGCACGATCGCGATGTGGAAAGGCAAGGTGCATGGCGACGCGCACGATCTGACCGCCTTGCTGTCCTGATCGACGCGTCCGGCCGGACGGCCCGCCCAGGCAAGGCGCGCAGCACGAAAGCGATTGGCGACGACATTATTTCAGGGAGGACAGGTGATGGGATTATTTGCCGACAAGCTGGTGGCGACCTGCGCTGCCGAAAAGCAGAAATATGATGGCGTGTTGGAAAGCGCTTCCCCGCTGCGCGAGCGGATCAACGATTACTGGGTGTTTCTCGGTCGCCCCGATCTCGATGGTGGCGACAATGTCCCATGGTCGGCGGCCTTCATCTCCTACATGGTTCATTTGTCGGGCGCGGGCAGCGCCTTTCCCTATAGCGCCCAGCATTCGGTCTATTTCTACCGGACGATCAACGATCGTGTGATCCAGAAGAAGACGTCGTTCTGGGGTTACCCGATCGGCGCCATCGATATCGCGCCGGGCGATATCCTGGGCATGAACCGTTCCGGCGCACCCAAGATCGACTATGACTGGGCGCGGCACAATGCCGATTATCTCAGCCATTCCGACATCGTCGTGGCGGTCGATGCCCAGGGCATCCACACGATCGGCGGCAATGTCGGCCATGCACCCGGCGAAATCGGTCGCAAGCTCTTCGTCAGGGACGGCGAGGGTTGGGTGAATGCGAACGGCCGCGCGCAGTTCCCGTTCGTGGTGATCCGCAGCTTCCTGCCCTGACCCTGGAGCGCAATATCCGGCCGATCGCGACGATATTCAGACAGCAGGTACGGCGATGATCAAGAATCTGGCACGCTCCGCGGTGATCGTCATCTTTGGCGGTCTCGTCCCGGTCATGCTGATGCTGCAGGCCTATGTCGGGCTATCCTCGCTGAATGCCGAGGTCAGGGGAGCGCTCTCTTCCCGATCCGTCGCGCAGGCGCTTGCCGAGGCGAAACCGACCCTGCGCAGTGCGAACGATTATGCGCTTTATTCGGTCATCGCGGCCGAACGTGCCAATCAATCGGTGGTGACCAACAAACAGGTCATGAAGATCGCGGTCATGCAGATCGGCTTTGCCGTCGCGAGCATCGGCGTGATGTTCATCATTCTCGGCTTTCGCGATGGCGCCGTCGAGGGCGGGTTCGCAACGGGCGCCCTGCGCTTCGACCTCAAGACGGGGTCGACCGGCGTCGTCGTCTTCGTGCTGGGCGCGGCCATGGCGACGGCGGGGGGCGTGTTGCGGAACGAATATAGCACGGTGCCGATCCCCGGCTTCGTCCAGGTCGAGGGAATTCCCGCCGGCGCGGACGAAAGGACCATCGCCCACTTCAAGGAATGCCGCGCCTTGGGCGGCGCGGCGGCGCAGGAATGCTTTTTCAAGACCTTCGAGAAGGTCAACGCGGAGGCGTTGCAATGATCACCTTTCGTGCGTGGCGGGTCGCGGCATCGATCGCCGCGCTGACGCTGCCGGTTGCGGGCCAAAGCGTGATGTTCACGCCTGGCGGTTCGACCATGGCGCGGCCGGTCGCGCTCGTCGAAGACCCGCCGGGGAAGATTTGCTATTGGTCGGACGTCGCCAACAAGCGCGTCTGTATCGGCGACCTTGCCGGGGCACCTGCAGACCCGCATCGATTGTGCACGCGCGTCATGTTCGGCTGCCTGTCACGCGGGCCATCGACCACGCAGGGTACGACCGGTGGTCACAATAACCGCCCTACGCTGCGCAATTCGAGATCGGTGGGCCGACAATGATCGTCGCCGCCGGATCACGCTCCGAGCGTTTGCGGCGGTGGGCTAGCCGAACGTTTCTTCGAGGTCGGTCTGGAGGCTCTCTTCGCTGATGCGGCGGCGCACCTTGAAACCGGATCGAATTGCGAACGGCAGCAATATCAATGCTATCGCGCCAAATATCACGATGGCGATGCCCCGGATCAGCACCGCACCCGATGCAAGGATGAGCGCGACGAGCACCCCCGCCGCGAACAGCGACGTCACCTTCCCGGCGACCGGATCGTCCATCACGCGCTTGAAGACGGCCCATTCGAGCAGCAGTGCGAACAGCCGCAGCACGATCGCGGCCCCGATGGCCATGCCGACGATCACAGCCATCCCAACGCCCCCCGGTATCCGGGCTGTTGTTTGCCACACGAACACGGCCGCAGAAAGGCGGCGGGTTGCATCGCGATGAGGGGAATCGTGATAGTCGCAGCGTGGGCGCCAGCATGATAGGCTGGTACAAATCGGGAGGATCGCGGGCCATGCGCATTTTGATTGTCGGACTGTTGGTTGGTGGCGCGATGGCGCTTGAGGGCTGCGTCCCGATGATCGCGGCCGGCGCGGCCGGGGCGGCCATTCGTGGCGCGCGGGGCACCCCGGCGAGCAATGAAGGATCCGAACCGGCGGCAAGAGCCGCCTGTTCTGCTCGCGCCGAACAATATGGTGTTGCCCATGTCATCGATGTCGAACGCCGGTCGTCGGGTAAAATTGTCGTCTGGGGCACGGCGGGTGAGGGCGAAAACCGACGATCGTTCCAATGTTCTTTTGGAAGCAAGATTACATCTTTTACGCTGCGAGCGATTACTGCGCGGCGGTGATTGTTTCGGGTGTCGGTGTCGGATTTGGTGCTGGCAGATTTGATGTTGGTGCATTTGGGAAACTGGCGTCGGGATGCTGATTGACTGCGCAGACTGTTGATTGAATTTGGTGGCTATTGCACCTTTCGCGGTAATGGCAGCCGCATCCGGCCCCGGATCTCCGGATCATTGCCGCAAAGCTTGCCAAACCGGATCGCCATCTGCGGTGTGACCGGCTGACGCTCGCCGAACTGGCAACGCATGGCCTTTTTCTCTTTCCCTGTTCAGGGCTTGACCCAAGCCGGCGGCAGCCGCAGCCTGTGCATTGCCCGCGTTGCTGGCTGACGCGACGCGGCTAGGGGAGGGGCGATTGCGATTTCCTGGATTGTCGCGTGGCGATGACCTTCCTCGGCCGGGTATCGAAATCTGGTTGCGGCGCTGGTCCATCTCCATGGCGATCGTGATCGGCGGATCGGCCGCGATACTGGTGACGCCGATCCGCGATGTGGATTATGGTACTTGGGCGTCGGTGTTCACTGCTCATGGCGTGTTCGGTGACCGGGCGCTGCCCACCCTGCTCGATCCGCTCGCCTGGTATCTGATCATAACGCCGCTGATCTTGACGTGGCATATGCTCGACATACGCTACATCACGTGCGCGCCGACAAGACAGCTCGGCACTGAACATCTTTGCTACCGGGCGATGTTGCTGGCGCTCTGTGTGTGTCTCGCCTTGGGCATGATGCGGCACATGGCGATTTTCGCCTTCAAGGTCGGGTTTCACAACGTCGTCGATGACGGGCTATGGTGGGCACCAACCATCGCCTTTTATGCGCTCTGTGCCTGCGTGCTCGAACGAGCGCTGCGCGCGATCACCTATGGGGTGCGGCGGGTGTTACGGCGCGCTGTGACCGGTTGAGGGGATGGTCGATTTGATCCCTTCAGCCGATCATCAGAACCGCATTTCTTCATACACCTTCGACACATCCTCGCCCCACGCGCCGTAATAACGATCGAGCAGCGCCTGTGCCGGCACCTTGCCCGTGCGCACGATATCGCGCAGCGGATCGAGGAAGCCCGTCTCGTTGCTGCCCGAGCTGTCGAAGCGTGCGCGCGCCGTCAGGCCGGCGGTGGCGATGTCGAGGACCTCGCCGGCAATGTCCTTGAGCTTGCCGCCGCCGGGGATCGGCGCGTCGAGCGCGAGGCGCGGCACCGCGCTGCGCAGTGCCTCGCGTTCGTCCATCGTCCAGTTCTTGACGACATCCCATGCCGCATCGAGCGCGCTATCGTCATAGAGCAGGCCGACCCACAAGGCCGGCAGCGCGCAGATGCGGCCCCACGGCCCGCCATCGGCGCCGCGCATTTCGAGGAAGGTCTTGAGCCGCACTTCGGGGAAGGCGGTCGAGAGATGATCGTTCCAGTCGTCGAGCGTCGGCTTTTCGCCGGGCAGGACGGAGAGATCGCCCTTCAGGAAATCGCGGAACGACAGGCCGGCGGCGTCGATATATTTGCCGTCGCGGTAGACGAAGTACATCGGCACATCGAGCGCATATTCGGCGTAACGCTCATAGCCGAAACCATGCTCGAACACGAAGGGCAGCATGCCGGTGCGCGCCGGATCGGTGTCGGACCAGATATGGCTGCGATAGCTGAGCATGCCGTTGGGCTTGCCTTCGGTGAAAGGCGAGTTGGCGAACAGCGCGGTCGCCAGCGGTTGCAGCGCGAGGCCGACGCGGAACTTCTTCACCATGTCGGCTTCGGATTGATAGTCGAGATTGACCTGGATGGTGCAGGTGCGCAGCATCATGTCGAGCCCCATGCTGCCGACGCGTGGCATGTGGCGCAGCATGATGGCGTAGCGGCCCTTGGGCATGATCGGCAGCTCGGCACGCGTCTTGTCGGGCCACATACCCAGGCCGAGAAAACCGATGCCGAAGCGATCGCCGATCGCCTTGACCTGTTCGAGGTGGCGACCGGTTTCGGCGCAGGTCTGATGGAGATTGTCGAGCGGCGCGCCCGACAGCTCGAACTGGCCGGCGGGCTCGAGGCTGATGCTGCCGTCGGCGCCCGACATGGCGATCGCGTTGCCGCCCTCGAGCACCGGCTTCCAGCCATAGGCGGTCAGCGCGTCGAGCAGATCGCGGATGCCGCCCTTCTCGTCATAGCTCGGCGCATGATGGTCGGAGAGCGCATAGACGAACTTCTCATGCTCGGTGCCGATGCGCCACGCCGTCGGCGGCTTCTCACCCTTGGCGAAGCTGGCGATGAGCTGGTCGCGCGACTCGATCGTCGGTGATGCGGCCTTGGTGTCGAGATGCGTGGTCATGATCGCGCCATAGCGACCGCGCGGGTGGCCCGCCAGCGCGTTTCGAATTGCTACGGGGTTGCGGCCGCCGGCATGCGCGTAAGGCAGCCTGGGCACGACTATTGCCAAGGTGCCGCGCTGCGAGGCAGGGCGATCCGCGCTCCACGCGCTGGGGCATGCGGAGAAAGAGGATGGTATCTCACGACGCGCCGGCGAGTCTGGCGTTGCAGCCGCTGCGGATTCCTGCGGGCTGGGCGATCGGCTGGAACAGCCTCTATGCGAACCTGCGCGCCGACCGAGGTGCGTTCGGCGGCTCGTCGCTGTTCAACGCGACCCATGCCGCGCGGCGCTTTTACATCGACGTCGCCTTCCGGCCCGAATTCGACCCCGCCGGGCGCTTCCATCTGGCGGTCGACTATCAGCCCTGGCCGAGGACCGCGCGCGGCGCGCGCCGGAGCGACGTGCCGCTGCGCTTCGACGGCGATGCCGAGACGGTGCACCAAGGCGAAACCGCTTCGTTCGACGAACTGGTCGACATGCTGGAGGCGTGGCTTGCGCGCTGCGCCGGCTGGACACGCGAAGGCAACTGACCCGACAAAAAAGATGTCGCGCGATGCCAACATCTTGTGGCTGGCAATCGCCGCCATCTGCTAGACGGTTCCCGCCGCAGGTCGGAAGGTAATGCCATGTCAGTCGGTCGCTGGTGCGCTGTCATATCCTGCTTGTCGCTGGTGCCGCCGGTCGCGGCGCAGAACGGGGTTGGCCCATCGCCCGCGGCGTCGCCCGGCGCGCCGACGCAGGCCGCGCCGCAAGTCGGCACCCCCGACGTCGTCGTCAACGCGCTGCTCGACCGCAAGCGCGGCGACTGGAAGCGCGCCGAGTCCGAGCACGTCGTGGTGTTCAGCAAGGACAGCGCCGATGCGCTGGCCAACGTCACGCGGAATCTCGAGCGGCTCCATGCGCTGTTGTCGCGGCTCTACCGCAAGGGCGAGCAGGCCGATGCCACGGTCAAGCTGCAGGTGACGCTGATCGGTTCCGCCGGGGAATTCCGCGCGCTGCGCTTGAGGAGCGTGCGGGCGGAGGAAGGGCCCTATCCGGCGGCCTTTCCGCCGCTGACCTATTACGATCCGGGCGAAGAGGGCGATATCCTTGCCGTGGCGCATAGCGGCCAGATCATCGACGTGAATACCAACCGTTCCTATCATGCCGACTGCGACGACGCGCTCGCCAACGATGCCACCGATTGCGTCGGTCACACGCCCAATCGCCCGCCCGCGACGCGACCATGGGAGGCGTTGCTCTATGGCGCGTTCGCGCAGCGCTTCATCCAGACCTATGTGCCCGCACCCTATCCGCGCTGGTATCTCGACGGGATCGGCGCGCTGTTCTCGACCGTCGAGATCAAGGCCAATGGCGCGGTCAGCTATGGCCGCCCGCCGCTCGATTACCCGCAGGTCTTTCGCGCCTATGGCAGGCTGAACATCGACGATGTGCTGGCCGGGCGCTATCTCGCGCCGGCGCGGGGCAAGGCGGAGTGGACGCCGTATCACGCCTGGCTGGTCGCGCATTATTTCCTGCTCGCCAATCTCAAGCCGGAACGGGCGCAGCAGTTTCGCGCCTATATGACGGCGATCCATCAGGGCCAGACGATGGCCGAGGCCGCGCGCGCGTTCGGCAACACCACGCGGCTGGAGCGCGATATCATCGCCTATCTCACGAGCGAAAAGCCCGTCGCGCGCGCCGTACCGCCCGAGGCGCCGGTCGGCGAGCCGGCGATCGGCACGCTCTCGCCCGGGGAGGCCGCGCTGGTCGAGGCGCGGATCGAACTCGGCGCGCGGCTTGCTGCCGTTCCGGCGGATGCGGCCGGCGCGCAGGATCGCGACGGCTGGCTGGCGGGCATTCGCGATATCGCGGCGCGGTTCCCGCGCGACGCCGGCGTCCAGGCGTTCGCGGCGGCGGCGGACTGTCGTGGCGGCCATGCCGGCGAATGCCTCGCCGATGCCGAACGCGCACTTGCGCTGTCGCCGAACGATGTCGCTGCGCTGGCGTGGAACGGCGTGGCGCTGACCGACCTGGCGATCGGC
>NZ_JARYTI010000068.1 GCF_029911635.1 Sphingomonas sp. AR_OL41 | reverse complement strand
CGACCATCGCGGCGAGCGGGCGGCGCGGTGCGATACCGCCAGCGGCGAGGAGCCCGCCCGCGACGGCACGCAACTGCCCGGTCAGCGCCGCATCGCGCGTCGCGGCATCGAGCGCGACGAGCACCGGGACGTGCCGGGCAAGTTGCTGTGCGAGCCACGTCTCAAGCCGCGCCGTCACCGCCGCGCGGGCGGCAGGATCGAGACAGTCGAGCGCCGGATCGAGCATGATACGCGGCCGTGCCAGCGAAGGACCCGCCGACAGGGTCGCGACGGGCACGGTTTCCCATAGCACGATCGGCGTGTCGCCGCCGGCCAGCGCGAACGCGGTATCCGCCGCCGCGGCGAGCTCGGCGCCACGCCGCGCGCGCTCGGTACCGAGCCGTTTCTCCGCCGCCGCGAGCAGCAGCCGTTTGTCGGCATGGCGGGCGTCGGGCGCGACGGTGAAGCGGAAACCGTCGAGCCGCCCGATTTCATGATCCTCGACGATGACCTCGCCATCGGCACCGATCACCACCGGCAGCGCCCCGGCGCCCTTGCCCAGCCCGCGCAGCAGCGCCGTGGTGCGCTTGTCGACGAAGCGCTGGGTTAGCCCGGCATGGAGCGCGTCGGACAGCCGTGTCTCGATCTCGCGCGTGCGTTCCGCCCAATGGCCGGGCTCCGCCAGCCAATCGGCGCGGTTGGCGATATAGGCCCAGCTGCGGATCGCCGCGATGCGCCCGGCGAGCGTGTCGACATCGCCCTCGACGCGGTCGAGCCGCGCCACCTCATCGGCGAACCAGCGATGCGGCACATGGCCGTTGCCCTCGCTGAGATAACCGAACAGGCGCGAGACGAAGCGGGCGTGCGGATCAACCCCCACCTTGCGGAAATCGGGCAGGCCGCATGCCGCCCAGAGCCGCGCGACGATCGCCGGATCGCGCGCGCGGTCACGCACCCAGCCCTCCAGCGCGAGCCGCTTGAGTACCGCAAGGTCGACCGCCTCGGGCGCGGCACGCAGCGCACGGTGATCGGGCCGCATTTCGAGGCTGGTGACGAGATCCTCAAGGCTGGCGAGGTCGGGTTCGCCGTCGCGCCAGTAGAGAAAGTCGAGCCGCGGGAAGCGATGCTCCTCGATCGCCAGCACTTCCTCGGGCGTGAACGCCCCCGGCCCCTGCTCGACCAGCGCGCCGAAGGTGCCGTCGCGCTGGTGCCGCCCGGCGCGCCCGGCGATCTGCGCCATTTCGGCGACGGTCAGCCGGCGCTGGCGATGGCCGTCGAACTTGTCGAGCGCGGCAAAGGCGACGTGCGACACGTCGAGATTGAGCCCCATGCCGATCGCGTCGGTGGCGACGAGGTAATCGACCTCGCCGGCCTGGAACATCGCCACCTGCGCGTTGCGCGTGCGCGGCGAGAGCGCGCCCATCACCACCGCCGCCCCGCCGCGCAGCCGGCGCAGCATCTCGGCCACGGCATAAACCTGCTCCGCCGAGAAGGCGACGATCGCCGAGCGCTTGGGCAGGCGCGAGATCTTGCGCGCGCCGGCATAAGTAAGCTTGGAGAAGCGCGGGCGGCCGATGATCTCGGCATCGGGCGCCAGCGCCTTGATCATCGGCCGCAGCGCCTCGGAGCCGAGGATCATCGTCTCGTCGCGCCCGCGCGCGCGCAACAGGCGATCGGTGAAGACATGGCCGCGCTCCGCGTCTGCGCCGAGTTGCGCCTCGTCGATCGCGACGAACGAGAGATCCCTTTCCAGGGGCATGCTCTCGGCGGTGCACAGGAACCAGCGCGCGCCGGCGGGCACGATCTTTTCCTCGCCGGTGATCAGCGCGACCTGGTGTGCGCCCTTGATCGCGACGACCTTGTCATAGACCTCGCGCGCCAGCAGCCGCAGCGGGAAACCGATCATCCCGCTCGAATGGCCGCACAGCCGCTCGACCGCGAGATGGGTCTTGCCGGTGTTGGTCGGGCCCAGCACGGCGGTCACGGCGGAGCGTTGCGTCACGCCGGGCAACATCGTCGCGCCACGCGCGCGACGCAACCATGCGTGCACAAAAACCCCATAAGGGCATCATTTGGTTAACGGATTTGGCAAAACCCGCGCCCGGTCGCAGGATCGCCCCGGCTCATCGTGACCGTATCATTGCGGAACAGCAGTTAATTTGACTTTAGGATATCACGGACACAGTAGTTTGGCCTCAACGCCGGGGGGCTGAGCGATTTCAACCGGCGCTTTTTCTGGGGACGGCGCAGCTTTGTTCCAGCGCAATGATCATGGCCTCGACCAGGCGGGCGGCACCGCGACGATGTCTTTCGGGCGCGCGATCGTGCCCGCCGCTGAGCTCTCGCCGCTCGACCGCGTCCGCATCTTCATCGCACGCACCGACTGGGCACCCGACCTTGGCGCGCAGATCGGCTCGCCGACCTGGTGGCGCGGGGCGGCGACCTGTGCGGCGCTGTGCGCGCTGGGCTATGCGCTGTCGCCCGGTTTCAACCGCACCGTCATCGGCGACGTGCCCGCGCCGCTTTCCGGCCAGCAATGGGAAGAGGCGCGCGCGCAGTCGATCGGCCCGCTCGCCTGGGGCGGCAATACCGGTCAGCACATGGCGGCGACCGACCTCGTCGCGCCGCTTTCCGAAGCGCCCGAGCGGCCGCGCGTCGAGCTCGTCGCGACGCTCGGCCAGGGCGACGGCATCGCCAATGTCCTGCAGCGCGCCGGCGTGTCGAAGACCGATACCGACAGCGCCGTACGCATGATTTCCGGCGCGATCGCGCTGGGCGAGGTCAAGCCCGGCACGCGGCTCGACGTGACTCTCGGCCGTCGCCCCGACAAGACCGTCGCGCGCCCGCTCGAGGCGCTGACCTTCCGTGCGCGGTTCGACCTCGCGCTGTCGCTGGCGCGTGCCGGCAACGGACTTACGCTTGCGCGCCACGAGATCGCCATCGACCGCACGCCGTTGCGGCTCGAGGGGCTGGTCGGCCAGAGCCTTTATCGTTCGGCCCGCGCCTCGGGCGCCTCGCCCAAGATCGTCGAGAGCTTCATCAAGGCGCTGGCGGCGCATATCAATATCGGCCGCGACGTCGGCCCGGCCGCCACCTTCACGCTGACCATGGCGCAGGAGCGCGCGGCGACCGGCGAGGTGCGCTTCGGCGACCTGCTGTTTGCCGGCGTGACGCAGGGCAATCGCAAGACCCAGCTCGTCAAATGGGACGACGGCCAATGGTATGAGGCGTCGGGCCAGACCGAGCACAAGGGCATGATGGGCATGCCCGTCGCCGGGCACATCACCTCGGGCTTCGGCATGCGCATGCACCCGCTGCTCGGCTTCATGCGGATGCACAAGGGCATGGACATCGGGGCGCCCTGGGGCACGCCGATCCACGCCGCGATGGACGGCGTCGTGCAGTTCGCCGGGCGCAGCGCGGGGTATGGCAATTTCGTCAAGCTCGCCTCGGCCGGCGGCATCGGCACCGGCTATGGCCATATGAGCCGCATCGCGGTGCGCGGCGGCCAGCATGTCAGCCAGGGCGAAGTGATCGGCTATGTCGGTTCGACCGGCATGTCGACCGGGCCGCACCTGCACTGGGAAGTGTGGAAGAACGGCATCTCGGTCAACCCGCGCAACATGTCCTTCTCGAGCGTCAGCCAGCTCTCGGGCGACGCGCTGCGCCAGTTCAAGGCGAAGGTGGCCTGGCTGCTGTCGATCAAGCCGGGGGCGCATTGACCGATTAATTCCTCCCCGGCACGGGGAGGGGGACCGCGCGCAGCGCGGTGGAGGGGCTGGTCGGGCGTAGGCAGCCCGCTTCAAACTTCGTTCTCGATTGCCACTGTGGCAAATGCACGCCGGACGGGAGTGGCTTGGTCTCGTCCGACCAGCCCCTCCAACACTTCGTGGTCCCCCTCCCCGTTCCGGGGAGGAATTTTGAAGGGGATTACCTTCCCTGAGACCGCCAGCGGCGCACGGTGCGGCTGATGATCTGGTCTTCCTGGCCGACCTCGCGCCACAGCTGCGAGAAGATCGGGTCGTCCGACGCCGGGCGCTTGTTTTCCTCGAGCGGATCGAACGCGACGCGGATCGGGATTGCGACACCCTCGCCGCAGATAATGCATTCGCGGTTGCGCAGCGCCGGGATCGAATCGAGGAAGCCGCGCGCACCCTCGGGCATCGCGGCGCGGACGAACGCCTGGTCGCGGTCGTTGTTGAGGCGCATCGAGATGATCGTGCCGCACTGCGACAGCACGCCTTCTGCAAGGTCCGACGGGCGCTGCGTGATCAGCCCGAGCGACACGCCATATTTGCGGCCTTCCTTGGCGATGCGGCTGAGGATGCGGCCGACCGACGAGGAATCGGAATTTTTCTCGCTCGGGATGTAGCGATGCGCTTCCTCGCAGACGAGCAGGATCGGGCGTTGCGGCTCATTGCGCGACCAGATCGCGAAATCGAACACCATCCGCGCCAGCACCGCCACCACCACCGAGGTAATCTCGGACGGCACGCCCGACACGTCGATGATCGAGATCGGCTTGCCATCGCCCGGCATACGAAACACCTGGCTGATGAAGGTCGACATGGTGTCGGCGACGAGCATGCCGGAGAACATGAAGCTGTAGCGCGGATCGGCCTTGATCTCGTCGATCTTGGTCTTGAGGCGGAGATAGGGCGCGGTGTCGCCGGCGCGGTCCATCTTGCCCATTTCGAGCTGGATCAGGTTGGTCAGGTCGCTGAGCAGATAGGGGATCGGCGCGTCGACCGTCAGCTTGGCGATCTCCTGCCCCAGCCGGCCCTTGGCGCGCGCCATCAACAGGCATTTGGCGAGGATGTCGGCGTCCATCTGCCGCTCCGAGCCCGAGGTGTTGATGAACACCTCGCAATGCTCCTCGAAATTCATCAGCCAATAGGGCATCTGCAGGTTCGAGACGTCGTAGATCGCGCCGTTGCTCTTGAACGCGGCGGCATATTCGCCATGCGGATCGACCATCACGATATGGCCCTGCGGCGCCAGCTCGCAGATCTTGTGCAGGATCAGCGCCGCGCTGGTCGACTTGCCGGTACCGGTCGAGCCGAGCAGTGCGAAATGCTTGCCGAGCATCGCGTCGATATAGAGCGAGGCGCGGATGTCGCGCGTCGGGAAGACCGTCCCGATCTCGATCGTCGCGCGGTCGTCGGCCGCGTAGATCTGCTTCAGGTCGGCGGTGCTGACCGGGTAGACCATCGCGCCGGGGGTCGGATAGCGCGTCACGCCGCGGCGGAAATGATAGAGCTTGCCGGTCAGCTTCTCCTCGTCGCCCTCGCCGAGAAAGTCGAGCTGTGCCGCGACCTTGCCGGCATCGTCGGCGGCGAGGCGCAGCGAGCGGATATTGGCGATCAGCCAGGTCGCGCCGACGCGCATCTTGATCTGGCTGCCGACCGTGCCGGCGCTGGCGACGACCGGATCGGCATGCCCGGCATAGCCGTCGAGCGCGGCCAGATCGAGCAGCACCTGGCTCGACGAGCCGGAAATCTCGAACACGGTGCCGATCCCCGCCGAGGTCGGCAGCGGCGCGGTGATCGGAGCAGCCTTGTCGAACGCGTGGCTACCCAACATCTCGGTCATGCGGCGAACCCCTGAAAATACCGACCAGCTATGCCCCGGGAGAAGTAAAGATTGGGTTTGTGCCACCGGTAGACAAAGCCCGACCACGGGTCGCCGTTGCTAGATCCGCCGGGCGATCCAGCCCGCGCCCCAGCCGAACAGCACCGACAGGAACACGGTGAACAGGCCATAGGGAATCGCCCATTTCTCGGCCGAACGCGCAACGAAACGTTCGAAGCCCGATTTGCGGATTTCGATTTCGCTCGTCGCTGCCGCCAGCACGCGGCCATCACGGATCAGAAAGGTTTCGGCGGTGAAACGCCCGACCGGCACGCGCGCCGGAATGGTGATGCGCGCGCGGTACAGCACGCCGTCCTTGATCTCGACCGGTGCCGGTGACTCGAGATAAAGTTTCGCGCGCTTCTTGAGATCGACCAGCCCGCGCGCGAAGCGGTCCTGCTGCGCCTGGGGCGCGTTGCTCGACGGCGAGAGCTGCAGCGAATCGAGCCCGAGCTCGTAAATCGCCTTGGTGCGCGGATCGACCAGCTGGTTAACCGGGCGCGACGAGGCAATGGCGTAGAAACTCGGTGCCGAACTGTAACGCAACCGCGCGGCATTGACCCATATGCCGGCGACCTTGGCCTTTTCGCGCAGCAGGATCGGCTGACTCGGCCCCTTGATCACCACCACGATATCGGCCGGCTTGTCGTCGTCGGGCAAGCGCCCGCCGGGATAGAGGATCGCGCCGAACAGCAGCAGGTCGGCGCCGGTGAAGGAATAGGCGATCTCAATCGTGCTTTGCGATACGTCGGGGACGAGGATCGGCTTGGGCGCCGGGCGCGCCTGCCCCATCAGCAACGGCGCGAGCACGAGGGCGATGCAATATTTCGGCATAGCCGAAGAACGGTACCAGCCCGCTCCCCCACCCGACCTACCATCCAGCATATTCTGTGGGAGGTCGGGTGGGGGAGCGGGCTGGTACCGCCTTGCCGACGCAAAAACGCGCTTCATGACGCATCGACCGAGAAGATTTCGTCGGGCCGCCAGGTCAGGCCGAGCAGGATACGGATCGCAACCAGCAGCACGATCACCGCCAGCGCCATGCGCAGATATTCCGGCTTCACCCGGCTGGCGAAGCGCGCGCCGACCTGTGCGCCGGCGACCGAGCCGAGCAGCAGCAGCGCTGCGAGCACGATATCGACCGCCTTGGTCGTGGTGGCATGGACCATCGTCGCGGTGGCGGTGACGAACAGCGTCTGGAACAGCGAAGTGCCGACCACGACCTGCGTCCCCATGCCGAGCAGATAGAGCATCGCCGGCACGAGGATGAAACCGCCGCCGATGCCGAGCAGGATCGTCAATATGCCGACGCCGAAGCCGAGCAGCAGCGGCGCGAGCGGCGAGATGTACAACCCCGAGGCATAGAAGCGCGTCCTGAGCGGCAGCGCCGCGACCAGCGGATGATGACGTCGTTTGCGTGCGCGGGGCGGCGGGCCGCCATGCGTCGCGCGAATTGCGGTCCAGGCTTCGCGCGCCATCATGCTGCCGATCGACCCGAGCAGCAGGACATAGATCACCGCGATCACGGTATCGATCTGCCCGCTTGCCTGGAGCAGCTTGAAGATCCAGCCGCCGAGGATCGAGCCGACCATGCCGCCGGCGACCAGCACGCCGCCCATCTTGAAGTCGACCCCGCCGCGGCGAAGATGCGCAAACACGCCCGAAACGCTCGCGCCGGTCACCTGGCTCGCCGACGAGGCGGCGGCGACGGTCGGCGGGATGCCGTAAATGATTAGCAGCGGTGTGGTCAGGAACCCTCCGCCGATGCCGAACATGCCAGACAGAAAGCCCACGCCGCCGCCGAGCAACACGATCACGATCGCGTTCACCGAGAGATTCGCGATGGGCAGGTAGATGTCCATGGGTCACCCGCCGTATCGTGTTCCGACGCGCGGTGCAAAATTTCAAACTATTTCGCTTCGTCGTATTTTTGCCACGGCTCGGCGCTGGACAAAGCCTTGATCCACGGGTAGCTTCGCGGCCAATCGCCCCGGGGGAATGTGTGATGAAGCTCGCAATCCGTCTCGCATTGCTCGGACTCGTCATCGCTCCGGTCGCGGCGCTCGGCGACAACAGCCCGACCGTCGTCCTCGCCACCCCCGGTATCGGCAATGGCGCGATCGAACGCTTCACGATGCGCTTCAGCCAGCCGATGGTCCCGCTCGGCGATCCGCGGGCGACGTCGCCCTTCGAGACGACCTGCGCTATCGCCGGCGAGGGGCGCTGGGTCGATCCGCAGACCTATGTCTACGACTTCAAGCAGGGCCTGCCCGGCGGCACGCAGTGCAGCTTCAAGCTGCGCGCCAACCTCAAGAGCGTCGCCGGCTATGCCGTCGGCGGGCAGCAGGAATTCAAGGTCGACGCCGGCGGCCCGGTGGCGCGCGCGGTGCTTGCCGGCAACAGCAGCGACGACGGTATCGAGGAGGACCAGGTGTTCCTCGTCGCCGCCAACCTGCCGGCCGATCCTGCATCGGTCGCCGCCAATGCCTATTGCTCGGTCGCCGGGATCGGCGAGAAGATTCCGGTCGAGGTGCTCAAGGCAGACCTGCCCGGCGAGTTGCTCGCGCAGTTGAAGCCCGACGAGAACTGGAACGTCCGCAACTTCCTCGACGAGGCGGGCCTGCCGACCGACGTGCCGGCCAAGGCCGAGGATCGGCAAAAGGCCTATGCCGCCATCACCGCGCTGCGCTGCCGTCGTGCGCTGCCCGCCGGTCATGACGTGGCGTTGATGTGGGGCAAGGGCATATCCGGCGCGGGCGGCAAGACCGCCGGCACCGACCAGCGTTTCGACTATACCGTGCGCAAGCCGTTCACCGCGCGCTTCGAATGCTCGCGCGTCAATGCCCAGGCCGGCTGTTCGCCGGTCGAGCAGGCGTGGATCCGTTTCTCGTCGCCCGTTCCCGCCGACACGGCACGCGCCATCACGCTGCAGCTGCCCGATGGCCGGACGATCAAGCCCAATCTGTTCGATGGCAGCGGCGACGCGGAGCAGGGCGACGCCAAGACCAGCGCGACGATCTCATCGGTCGGCTTCATGGCGCCGCTGCCCGAAGCGACCACCGGCAAGATCCTGCTGCCCGCCGGCGTCAAGGACGAGAGCGGCCGCGCGCTGGCCAATGCCGAGCGCTTCCCGCTCGAGGTGCGCTTCGACCAGGCGCCACCGCTGATCAAGTTCGCCGCCGCCTTCGGCATTCTCGAAAGCACCGAGGGCGGCGTGCTGCCGGTCACCGTGCGCAATGTCGAGCCGGCGCTGCAGGGCATGCGCCGCGACCTTGCCGGGCAGTCGCTGCGTGTCGGCGACAGCGATACGCAAATCGCCGAATGGCTGCGCACCGTCGACCATGCCGACGACGCTGACGACCATGAAGAAAAGCGCGGCAAGGAAACCGTGCGGATCAACGACACCGGCAGCAAGCCGATCCTCGCCGCCGGCCAGGGTGCGGCGCTCAAGGTCGGGCTGCCCGGCAAGGGCAAGGATTTCGAGGTCGTCGGCATGCCGCTCGGCAAGCCCGGCTTCTACGTCGTCGAATTCGCCAGCCCGGTGCTCGGCCAGGCGCTGCTCGGGCGCAAGACGCCGCGCTATATCGCCTCGGCTGCGCTGGTCACCAACATGGCGGTGCATTTCAAATGGGGCCGCGAGAAGAGCCTCGCCTGGGTCACAAGGCTGGACGACGCCAAGCCCGTCGCCAATGCCGCGATCCGCATTTCTGACAGCTGCACCGGGCAGTTGCTCGCCACCGGCACGACCGATCGCTCGGGCGGGCTGATCGTCCCGGCCGGCCTGCCCGCGCCCGAAACCTATGGCAATTGCGACAGCGCCGAGGGCCACCCGCTGATGATCTCGGCGCGGGCCGACGGCGATATGAGCTTCACGCTGACCGAATGGGGCGAGGGCATCAAGCCGTACGATTTCGACCTGCCTTATGGTTATTCGGCCAAGGACGACATCCTCCACACCGTGTTCGATCGCGCGCTGGTCCGCCAGGGCGAGACGATCCACATGAAGCACATCCTGCGCCGCCCGCTCGGTGAGGGCTTCGGGATGGCGCCGGCGCTGGCCGGCACGCTGCGCCTGTCGCATCGCGGCTCCGACACGCAGTTCGACATGCCGCTGGCGATCGACGCCAACGGCACCGGCGAAAGCAGCTGGACCGCGCCGCAGGGCGCGCCGATGGGCGATTACGACCTGCAGGTGATCGTCGGCGACAAGACGATCTACACCGCGCAATCCTTCAAGGTCGACGAATACAAGCTGCCGACGATGCGCGCGACCGTGACCGGCCCGAAAGAGGCCGCGGTCAGGCCGACCAACCTGCTGCTCGACCTGTTCGTCGGTTATCTCTCGGGCGGCGGCGCGTCGAACCTGCCGGTCGATTTGCGCGTCGGTTATTTCCCGCGCGAGTCCGCGCCGACCGGTTACGAGGCATACAGCTTCGGCGGCAACAAGATTGAGGAAGGCGTCAAGCCGCTCAACGGCGATGGCGAGGAAACCACCGCGCCCACCCCGCCGACCCAGACATTGCCCGCGACGCTCGGCGCCGACGGTACCGCGCACAACAATATCGAGGTGCCGCAGGGTCTCGAGGCCGCGACCAACATGCAGGTCGAGATGGATTATCAGGATGCCAATGGCCAGACGCTGACCGCGTCGCGCACCATCCCGATCTTCCCCTCGGCGGTGCAGCTCGGCATCAAGACCGATGGCTGGCTGATGAAGCAGGACGATCTGCGGTTGCGCTTCGTCGCGCTCGACACCTCGGGCAAGCCGCTCGCCAACCAGCGCGTCTCGGTTGCCCTCTACAGCCGCCAGATCCTCACCGCGCGGCGCCGGCTGATCGGCGGCTTCTACGCCTATGACAACCAGATGAAGACGACCAAGCTGTCGGCGACGTGCAGCGCGACGACCGATGCGCAGGGCTATGCGCAGTGCGCGATCGACCCCGGCGTCGCGGGCGAGGTCTATGCCGTGGCGACGACGCAGGACGCCGGCGGCAATGTCGCGCGCGCCACCACCTCGGTGTGGCTCGCCGGCAATGACGACTGGTGGTTCGGCGGCGACAATGGCGACCGCATGGACCTCGTCCCCGAGAAACTGAGCTATGCCGCCGGCGAGACCGCACGCTTCCAGGTCCGCATGCCGTTCCGCGAGGCGACCGCGTTGGTCACGGTTGAGCGCGAGGGCGTGCTGTCGAGCTTCACCACGCACCTGACGGGCAGCGATCCGGTGGTCGAGGTGGCAATGCCGGGCAGCTATGCGCCCGATGTGTTCGTCTCGGTGATGGTGGTGCGCGGCCGCACCCATGGCGGGATGTGGAGCTGGCTGCACGGGATCGCCCAGTCGCTTGGCCTCGCCAGCGGACCGCCCGAGGGGCAGGAACCGACCGCGATGGTCGACCTCGCCAAGCCGAGCTACCGCATCGGCATCGCCAAGGTGCAGGTCGGCTGGGAAGCGCATCAGCTGAAGGTCGCGGTCAAGGCCGATCGCGAGCGTTATGCCGTGCGCGACATCGCGCAGGTCGACGTCCAGGTCAACACCCCCGACGGCAAGCCGGCCCGCTCGGCCGATCTCGCCTTCGCCGCGGTCGACCAGGCTTTGCTCCAGCTCGCCCCCAATGACAGCTGGGACGTGCTCACCGCGATGATGGGCGAACGGCCGATCTCGGTGCTGACCTCGACCGCGCAGACCCAGGTCGTCGGCAAACGCCATTATGGCCGCAAGGCGGTCGAGGCGGGCGGCGGCGGCGGTGACGCCTCGGGTCTCAACCGCGAGAATTTCCAGCCCGTGCTGTTGTGGCAGGGCCATGTCGCGCTCGACGCCAATGGCCATGCCCGCATCGCCGTGCCGCTAAGCGACGCGCTGTCGTCGTTCAAGCTCGTCGCCATCGCCACCAACGGCGCGCAGCAATTCGGCACCGGCATGGCCGATGTCCGTACCGCGCAGGACCTGTCGATCTATGCCGGCATCCCGCAACTGGTGCGCAGCGGCGACTATTTCGCCGCCACCTTCACGCTGCGCAACGGATCGGCCAAGCCGATGACCGTCACCGCCAATGTCGACCTGACGCCGCGCATCGCCACCGGCAAGCCGATCACCGTGACGGTGCCGGCCGGCGGCGCGGTGCCGATCGCCTGGAACCTCACCGCCCCCGATGCCGAGGGCGCGGTGTCGTGGCACGTTTCGGCGCGCGACGAAGCCGGCAAGGCGACCGACCAGGTCACCGTCAGCCAGAGCGTCGTGCCGGTCTACCCGGTCGAGGTATGGGCGGGCACGCTGGCGCGGATCGGCGGCGACACGTCGATCGCCATCGCCCCGCCGGCTGGCGCGATCGCCGGGCGCGGCGTGGTCGATATCCGGCTCAGCGACGATCTCGCACCGCCGCTCGCCGGGGTACGCGCCTTCATGGCCGCCTATCCCTATAATTGCTTCGAGCAGCGGCTGAGCCGAATCGTCGCGCTCGGCGACGGCCCTGGCTGGGCGCGGCTGGCCGGCGACATCCCAACCTATCAGGCATCGGACGGGCTGCTGCGCTACTGGCCGTCGGATACGCTGAACGGCTCGGAGGTGCTCACCGCCTATGTCCTGTCGCTGACCGCCGATGCCGGGCTGCCGATCCCCGAGGCGCCCAAGGCGCGGATGATCCAGGGCCTGAAGGACGTGCTCAACGGCCGGCTGCGGCATGACGAATATGGCGATGTCCGGCTGCAACGCGTCGTCGCGCTCGCCGCGCTGGCGCGCAACGGCGTCGCCACGCCCGACATGCTCGGCCAGATCGGCATGAACCCGTCCGAGATGCCGACCGATACGCTGGCCGATTATCTCATCGCGCTCGATCATATCCCCGGCCTCGCCAACGCCACCGCGCTCAAGAATGTCGCGCAGGGCGTGCTGCGCACCCGCCTCGTTTATGAGGGCACCCGGCTCGACCTGTCGGATGCCTCCAATTCGGCCTGGTGGCTGATGGTGTCGAGCGACGAATCGGCGATCAAGGCGCTGATCGCGACGCTCGGTCGCCCCGGCTGGCAGGACGATGCCGGCAAGATGATGGTCGGCGTGGCGCTGCGCCAGTCGCATGGCCGCTGGGACACCACCACCGCCAATGCCTGGGGCACGATCGCGGCGCGGAAGTTCGGATCGCTTTATCCCGCCACCGCGATCACCGGCACGACCTCGCTCGGGCTGGGTTCGGCTAGCGTGAGCCGCAGCTGGCCGCTCGCCGCCGACCAGCGGCTGGTCAGCTTCCCGCTGCCCGCCGCCCAGACTCCGCTGCGCCTGTCGCAAGCGGGCGGTGCCGGGCCATGGGCGAGCGTCTCGGTCTCGGCAGCGGTGCCGCTGCTCAAGCCGCTCAACGCCGGTTATGTCATGAACCGCAAGGTCGAGGTCGTGCAGGCGCGCACCAAGGGCGTGCTGACGCGCGGTGACGTGATCAAGGTGACGATCAACGTCCAGGCCTCGGCCGACCGCAACTGGGTGGTGATCAACGATCCGATCCCGGCCGGCGCGACGATCGTCGGCGACATGGGCGGCCAGTCAAAGATGCTTGGCGACCAAGGCAGCCTCGGCGGCGGCACCGACACGCTGGCGCGCGACGCCGACGGCAAGGTCTGGGAGATCCAGTCGGGCGCCCAGCCGGCCTATGTCGAACGCCGCAACGACTCATGGCGGGCCTATTTCGCCTGGGTGCCGCGTGGCGCCTTCAGCGTCAGCTATGTGCTGCGCCTCAACACCTCCGGCCGCTTCAACCTGCCCGCGACGCGCGTCGAAGCGATGTATTCCCCCGCAATCCGCGCGCAATGGCCCAATGCGATGGTGACGGTGGCGGCGCGGTAAGGGCGGCGGCGGCGCCAGTGCTGCGCGCTTTACGACCGCGATCACCGAACGTTCGGTTTGCGGATCAAATAAGCCCCTCCCCTTCAGGAGTGCGGCAGCAGGTCGATCCCCCGGATCGACCCAAAGGCTGCCGCACTGGGTTGGGGTGGGGGGAGTGCCGCAAGCCAGACTCTTTCGGCTGAACCGCAGCCCGCATCCCGGACCCTTGGGGCTCTGGGGAAAGATGAAGATCCGCGACCAGCGCGCCCCCACCTCCACAGCGTGATTCAACAATCCGCACCCGCACTTAGTCCTGCTGCTCCCCGCGTCCCGTACGCGCCCGTCAGCAGGAGCAGTTCATGCCCGGTATCGAACCTCAGCAAGACCCGTACGGCCTCGCACCGGCCACCGACACGATGTCCGCGTCGACGGACAAACCCGAAGCCATGCCAATGCAGGACGCCGGCCCGGTGGATCTCACGGTCGATGCAGCTCAGTCCGCCCCGCCGCTCGCCGACAAACAGGACCGCCGCGCGGCTGCGGCGCGGAGCCTCGCCGCGCTCGACGCCGCCGTAGCGCAGATGGACCGCGACCGCGCCCCGCCCGCACAGAGCGCACGCGCGGCCCTCGACCATATCGACGCGCCGGATCGCTACGCCCATCATATCGAAACCGGCAAGAGCGCGGTGCGGCTACAGGCAAGGCTCGCCGGCCAGCCCGACACCCAGGCCGAGGCGGCCGCGAACGATTATCAGTCGACGATCCATCTCGCGCATGTCGATGCCCGCGCGAGCGACGACGCGATCGGCGCGCTGGTCGCGATCAGGCGCCACGGCGCCGAGATGCGTCCCGACGACAGGCACAAGGCGCTGGCCGGCATCGCCCCGCGCTTCGCCGACGAGCGCGCCATCGCCGATGTCGAGGCCGGCGAGCTCGCCGCCGCGCCCTTCGCCCCGCTGCCGCCGAAGATGGCGCCCGACGATCTGCGCGACCGCATGCTGGCGATAAGCCCCGACGAACAGCAGGCCATGCTTCCAACGCTGCTGCAACGCTACAAGGACGACGCGGCGCGCAGCTGGGCGGCGGCGGCGCTGGGGCCGGACAAGCTCAACGCGCTGATCGCGCGGCACGGCGATGGCTGGTACCCGGCACTGCCCGAGGATTTGCGGGTGGATGTGGCGCAGCATATCGCCTTTCTCGGCGCGCGCGGCTCGAAGCGGGCGCTGCCGGCCGATCCGGCGGCGGCCGCGACGCGGATCGTCAACCAGCCGGGCGTCGACGATGAGCGCCGGCAAAAGGCACTCGATGAATTGAACTGGCGGATGATGCAGGCCGACCAGACGCGCCAGAAGGCGTCGGCGAATGCCGCCGCCGAGGCTGAAGCGCTGGCAAACGAACTGGGCGACAGCTTTACCTCGATCGCGCAGATTCCTCCGGCAGTTCGGCGCGATCTTTCCAAGGATGCGGTCGACAGCCTGATCCTGAAAACGACCCGCAACATCGACAGTCAGGGGCAAGAGGGGATTGGGAGACTGCCGCAAGCCATCTCCGCCAGTGATTTTGCCGGGCCGGACATGGAGTCCGATCATGGCGTGGAAGATGGCGATCCTTTCGGCAGTGCTTCCGCGGAAGGCGTACCGAGCGCCATCGGCCCGCGCCCAAGTGCTCGCATGTCAGCCGGACGCGTGGAACAAATGGCTGCGGCGACTTCGTCCGGTCCGCGCGCGGCAGTCGCCGGGTTGGGTATTGCAGCCGCACCGTCCCTTCGGGATTCCAGCGAAGAACCGGACCAACGCGGCAACCACTTCATGCCTGCCACCTATCTCGACAGCACAAATCGAGGCCCAGGCGACGCCTTACAAGCCATTCGTTCTGATGAAGTCAGCGGTTTGTCGGGTGTCGAGTCGAATTTCAGTTCTGCCGCGTGGGCTGCGAAAGATCGGGACCGTGACCTTTTGTCGCGCGAACTGTCATCCGCCGGTCGCGATTCGACCCCCATCCGCGCTTCCATCGCTGCGGGAGACGGCGGCGCCCCGACGACATTCCATCAGGACGACCACCCTTCACCCGCGCTGCGGCGCTGGCTACGTATCCCCGCCGGCAAGGATCAATATGTCATCGACTCACCGCCTGATTTCATCACGCGCTTTCGGCGTAACATGCCGGAATTCGTGCGACGCGAGAAAGCAGTGTTCGCGGCATCGAAAAGTACCGAGCCACCGCTAGAGCATGCACTGCTGGTCTATCAGAGCCTGAATGACGCGCGCGTATTCACGACGCGAACGGTCGCGGCAAAAGACCAAAATGGGGTCGTCTTCCGTGACTTCGAGACAGGGCGGAGATTGCCTTTCGGTCGATTGCCGGAGCTCAAAGGATTCAGGCTGGTTATCGCCGAGCATACACACCCGCTGCCCTGGTACGACCCTTTTCGCCACACCACGGCTGGGCAGGGGCCGACGAACCTGGATGTCGCGATGTCGAAATTTTATCCCGATGTGCGCTTCATCATCAATGCCGTGCACACAAACGACTTCCTTGATGGATCAAGTGACGAAAGCTATTATTTCGGCCGCGGGGTTCAGCCCGATTAGGGCCGGTCATTCTAGCCGATGACAACTTCATCTTCAAATCGCTGGGAGCCGTTCGAGATGTGAGCTCGCAACCTGCGCATGAAAAAAATCGCACGAACACAGCGCAGCTTTCTATTGAATTCGGCCTCAGGGACTTTTTTGACGTTGATAGCTATCCCGACATAGTCGAATCCGTATTCGCCTTGGATGCTGTCAACCATCAGCCCGCACTCGGATACGATATGCCGGGCTAGTTCGTCCGATGGGTAATCGCGCTCGCAGGCCGGCAGCAGGAGCAGAAGCGGCAAGATCGAATATATTGCCTTCGCCAAATCACATCCCTCCGGCTGACAGAAATGTTCATGCCTTGTTCTACTGTTGGCCGGGGCGGCGAATCAAGCGATTTCCCCTCCTCCAATGTCCGGCCAGCATGACGACGACAGGCGCGGGCAGGCGGTGTTAGCGGGGCAGTCTCCTCTCCTGGCCATAGCCCTTCCATTCTGCCCCTCCCATGATAGCCTGATCGCATGCGGCAAAAATGGCTTTCGACACTGGCGGAGATCGGAAGGCGCGGCCGGACCTGGCTCGAAGCCCGCTTCTGGCGCCTCGCCGCGATCGACCCCGAGCGCTGGCTCACCGCGCTCGGCACGCGCGAGGGCAAGACCTTTGCCGGCATCGGCCTCGTCGCGCTGCTGCTCGGTATCGCCGACTATATCACCCTGCCCCCGCCGCTGCCGTCCTACCGCCAGGTCGTCGCCGATTGGCATCCGTCAGAGGCCTGGCTCTATGACCGGCATGGGCGGCTGCTCGATTCCGCGCGGGTCGATTTCGCCGCGCGCCGGCTCGGCTGGACGCCGCTCACCAAGGTGTCGCCCGTCACGCGCGAGGTGCTGGTCGCGGCGGAGGACCATCGCTTTTATAGCCATAGCGGGGTCGACTGGCTGGCGCTGGCTGGCGCATCGCGCGACCGTGTCGCGGGGCAGCGCTCGCGCGGCGCGAGCACGCTCAGCATGCAGGTCGCCGGTTTCCTCGCCCGCGGCATCGCCACCCCCGGTGCACGCGGCTGGCTCGACAAGGTACGCCAGATGCGCGCCGCCTGGGCGCTCGAGCGCGGCTGGCACAAGGATGAGATCCTCGAGGCCTATCTCAACCTCGCCGGCTTTCGCGGCGAGGCGCAGGGCATCGGCGCCGCCGCGCTCGGCCTGTTCGGCAAGACTCCCGACGCGCTGGCCAGGGACGATGCGCTGCTGCTCGCCGCGCTCCTCCCCGAACCCCAGGCGAGCGTGGCGAGCGTCGCGCGCCGCGCCTGCGCACTGGCGCATCGCAACGATTGCGCGCGGTTGACCGGCGAGGCAGCGTCGATGCTCGGCCCGACGCGCAGCCTGCAGCTCGACCCCGGCCTCGCGCCGCATCTCTCCGCCCGACTGCTGACCAAGCCGGGCCTGCGCATCACCACCACGCTCGACTACGACATCCAGAAGCTCGCGATCGTCGCGCTGCGCCGCCAGCTGCAGGGGCTGGGCGGCAGCCGTGCGCGCGACGGCGCGGCGGTGGTGATCGACAATGCCAGCGGTGATGTGCTCGCCTATGTCGGCGGGATCGGCGGCAATTCGACCGCCGCCTCGGTCGATGGCGCCAATGCCTATCGCCAGGCCGGCTCGACGCTCAAGCCCTTCCTCTATGCCGAGGCGATCGAGAAGGGCTATCTCACCCCGGCCTCGATCCTCGACGATTCGCCCGTCCAGCTCGACACCGGCTCGGGCCTGTACGTCCCGCAAAATTACGATCGCGGCTTCAAGGGCCCGGTCTCGGCGCGCTCGGCGCTGGCCGGGTCGCTCAACGTGCCGGCGGTGCGCACGCTGCTGCTCGTCGGGGTCGATCCGTTCCGCGACCGGCTGTGGGACAGCGGTTATCGCGGGCTGGTCGAGGATGGCGACTATTACGGCTTCTCGCTCGCGCTCGGCTCGGCCGAGGTTACGTTGCTCGAACAGGCCAATGCCTATCGCAGCCTCGCCAATGCCGGGCGCTGGGCGCCGCTGCGGCTGACGGTCGCCGATCCGCACGGCGCGCCGCGCGCGATCACCACGCCGCAGGCCGCGTGGCTGGTCGGCGACATGCTCGCCGATCCCAATGCCCGCGCCGCGACCTTCGGGCTCGATTCGGCGCTGCGCCTGCCCTTCTGGGCGGCGGTCAAGACCGGCACCTCCAAGGCGATGCGCGACAATTGGTGCATCGGCTTCAACGACCGCTACACCGTCGCCGTCTGGGTCGGCAATCTCGAGGGCGACCCCATGCGCGCCGTGTCGGGCACCAGCGGCGCGGCACCCGTATGGCGCGACCTGATGCTCGCGCTCGGCGCCGAGCGTCACCCGCAACCGCCGCCGCGCCCGCCGGGCATCGAGGAGCGCGCGGTGACCTTTGCCGACCATATCGAGCAGCCGCGCCGCGAATATTTCCTCACCGGCACGGCAATGAGCCGTATCGCCTTCGCGCCGTCCGAATCGCGCCGCCCGCGCATCACCAATCCGGTGTCGGGCAGCGTCTATGCGATCGATCCCGATATCCCGCCCGATCGCCAGCGGCTTGCGGTGACCGTCACCGGCGGCGCGGTCGCGCACCGGCTGATGCTCGACAAGCGCGACATCGGCGCGGCCGATGCCGTGCCGCAGGTCCTCGCCGCGCCGGGCCAGCACCGCCTGCGCCTGCTCGATGTCGGCGGCCATGTCGTCGACCAAGTGATGTTCACGGTGCGGTAGCGCCCGCGCGACTCAAGCAAGAGCCCGGGCGGAGTCTCCTCCGCCCGGGCCCATTGATGCGATCGCTTAGCGGTAGAAGCCGCGGATCACATCGATGACGATGCCGCGCCGCGTATCGACCAGGATCACGTCGTTATAGTGACGCACCCAGGTCCGGCCCCAGCCGGGCTGCGGCAGCCGGTAACGCCACGGATCGGAGATCACGAAGCGGTTGCCGTAATAAAGCGGCGCGATACGCAGCCCGGCGCGGAACTGCGTGTAGCGGAACGGCGCGTTCCAGTTGCCGCGGGCATAAAAGTTCGGGTTGCGGTCACGCCAGCCGCGCCAGTCGTCGCGACCCCAGCGGCGATCACGATCGCGCCGGTCCTCGCGATATTCCTGCCGTGCATCGCGCACGTCGCGGCGCTCCTCGCGGATATCGCCGCGGTCGCCGCCACGCCGGGCATCCTGCAGCTCGCGCTGTTCCTGGCGGATGTCGCGGCGGTCGTGCCGCAGCTCGGCATTGGACTGCGCCTGCGCCGCGGCGGGCAGCGCGGCGGCGGCCATGAGTGCCATCAAAATCATCTTACGCATCTGATATCTCCATTCCTGGCCCATGCAGCGCCCCTCCCGCGCCATGACCATGACAGCGACAATGGCGCACCCGCGATGAACGCGTCGCGAACCGGATCGTCAGCAAGGAGAAAGGTCGGGCGCGACGAAACGCCCGCCGGTTACGGCGTGTCGCGACCGCCGCTGTCGCCGCTCGCCCCGGCGCCGACCGCGCCGACCGTACCGATATTGCCGAACAGTTCGTCGAAGAAGCTACGGTCCTTGCCCAACGTCGGCGTCTTCTTGCCATAGGGGCTGATCGAGGCGACCTGCTCGACCCCCGACTTGAACACGCCGGTGACGACGCCCGCCGGGTTGAAGGTCACGCGCAGCGTAATCTGCTCCTTCGCATGAGGCTTGTTGTAGGCGAAGTTGCGCGAGTCGCGCGCGACATAATACCAGTCGCCCTGGTTGAACTGGCTGGCGAAGCTCGGCTTGCCAAGCACGGCGAGGACCGACTGCCGCGTGTCGACGCCGGGCTGCACCGAGTTGACCAGGTCGGGATCGATGACATAGCCCTGATGCGTGCGGAGCGGCGTGCAGGCGCCGAGCGCGACCAGCGCGATCAAAGCGGTCATCCGGGCGGACTTGATACGCATTCTAAACTTCTCCACCGCGGGCGCGATCGTCATCGAGGCGCATTGCATCATGCGCCCGTCCGCTCAATATGCGGATGAACGCGGCCAAACAAGGGCGCGCCCGAACAGAGACGGATTAGCATGGGCTTCATCGCCAGACTATTGGGCCGGCGCGACGAAACCGCGCTGCCATTGTACACCGCGATCGTCGCCCGCGCACGCGCGTCGCACTGGTATGAGGCGGGCGCCGTGCCCGACACGGTCGACGGGCGTTTCGACATGGTCGCGACGATCCTCGCCTTCGTGCTGCTGCGGCTGGAGGCCGATCCCGCCACCGCCGAACCGAGCGCGCGGCTGACCGAGCGCTTCGTCGACGATATGGACGGGCAGCTGCGCGAGATCGGCATCGGCGACATCGTCGTCGGCAAGCATATCGGCAACATGATGGGCATGCTCGGCGGCCGGCTCGGCGCTTATCGCACCGCGCTGGCCGACGGCACGCTCGGCGCGGCGCTGGTGCGCAACCTGTGGCGCGGCGCAGCGCCTGACGCAGCAGCGCTGGCACATGTC
>NZ_JARYTI010000067.1 GCF_029911635.1 Sphingomonas sp. AR_OL41 | reverse complement strand
GCCGCCGAGCGCCGCCTCGCCGCCGCGACCGCGCGGATCGGCGTCGCCACCGCCGATCTCTATCCGCGCGTCACGCTTGGCGCGTCGATCGGCTCGACCGGGGCGGGGCTTGGCGACCTGTTCGGCGGCGGGCCGCTACGCTGGCTGCTCGGCCCGCTGATCAGCTGGTCGTTCAGCGACCATGAACGCGCCCGCGCGCGCGTCGCCGGGGCGCAGGCCGACAGCCAGGCTGAGCTCGCCCGCTTCGACGGCACGATCCTGCGCGCGCTGGAGGAGAGCGAGACCGCGCTCTCGCGCTACGCCCATGCGCTCGACCGCCGCACCGCCTTGCAAGCAGCGCGCGACCAGGCCGAGGTCGCGGCCCGGATCACGCGTGCCCAGCAACGCGAAGGCCAGATCGACGCGCTCGCCGCGCTCGATACCGAACGAACGCTTGCCGAGACGCAAGCCGCGCTGGCGTTGCAGGATGCGCAGATCGCCGACGCTCAGGTCGATCTGTTCCGCGCGCTCGGCGGCGGGTGGCAGACTCAGGCGTGAGTCAGCGCACCACCAGCCGGGTGTAGAGATGCCAGGTTGCATAGCCGAGCCATGGCAGCACCACGGCAAGGCCGATCGCCAGCGGGATAAGCCCGAGCAGCAGCAGCAGCGCGACGCGCACGCCCCAGCCTGCGACCTCGCGCGGATTGCGGCGCACCGCCTTCCATGACGTGCGCAGCGCCACCCCGGCATCAACAGGCTTGTCGACCACCATCGGGAACGCGACCACGGCGCAGACCAGGGTGACGACCGCGAACACGCCGCCGGCGAGATTACCGAAGGCGATCAGCGCCCAGCCTTCGCGCGTGGTGAACAGCCGGCTGCCGAATTCCGCGAAATTGGCGCCCATCTGGGTGCCCAAGCTCGCATCATAGGCCGCCTGCGCGCCGAAGGTCGCGCCATAGATCGCATAGGCGACGATCAACCAGCCGGCGAACAGCGCGAGCAACCCGACAGCGAGCGTCAGCAGTGGCGTGCGGCTGCGACCACGCAGCGGATCGAAGAAATGCCACCAGCTCGCATCGCTGCCCTCCTCGCGGCGGCGAGCGAGTTCGTAGAAACCCGCGGCGAGGGCCGGGCCGGCGATCGACAGGCCGGCGACGAGCGGGAAGAACAGCGGCAGCAACGGCGCGTTGAAGGTGACGAGCGCAGCGACCAGGAAAATGACCGGATAGAGCAGCCCGGCGAAGATCAAGTCGCCACGTTTCGCGATGAAGTCCTTCCACCCCTCGGCCAGCGCCCAGCGCAGATCGTCGTTCGAAATACGTCTGACCTCGGGAAGATCAGCATCGACGGGCGTGGCGTGGGCGGCAAGGCTGGACATCGCGCTCTCCTGGATCGGTCGGCAGTTCCTTTTGCTCGTCTGTCCAGACTACACCCGTTCGGGCCAGCGCTCAAACTTTATCCGCGCGCGAACGGTCGGTTGAGCCGCACGATCGTCGCGTTGAGCACCGCCGCAAAGCTGACCCAGGCGAGATAGGGCATGATCATCACACTCGCGACGTGCGCGATCGGCCACAGCCCGACCACCAGCACGACCAGCGAGATCCACAGGAACACCACCTCGACCAGCGCCCAGTCGGGCCGGCGCAGGCGGAAGAACAGCGGGCTCCACAGGAAATGGCAAAGCGCATTGACGCCGAACATGATGATGATGTCGCGCTGTGTGTCGGCATCGGGTGCCGCGCGCCACGCGATGATCGCCGACCAGGCGGCGAGCCCGAGGATGATCGTCCAGGCCGGGCCGAATGCCCAGTCGGGCGGTTGCCAGCTGGGTTTGCGGAGCTGGCGGTACCACACGCCGATCGGCGTCATCAGGCCGCCCGCGGCGCCGAGGAAAACGGCCACGCCCACCGCAACAATGATCGGCATCCACATCTCAACGGCTCTCCATCGCGTGACCAGATCGCACTAAACGCCCGGCGAACGGATCGTGCCCGAGATAGCGCTAATGCGTGCCGCGGTCGATGGTCGAGTCGGCCGCTCGCTTCAGGCCGCCATGGCGCGGCGTGACAGCGCGCATTGCGACCAGATGTCGCTCAGTGCGGTGACGAGGCGGTCGATATCGCCGTCGCTGTGCACCGGCGACGGCGTGATGCGCAGCCGCTCGGTGCCGACCGGCACGGTCGGATAGTTGATCGGCTGGACATAGATGCCGTGATTGTCGAGCAGCCAGTCGCTGATCATCTTGCACTTCTTGGCGTCGCCAACCATCACCGGGATGATGTGGCTGGGATTGTCCATCGTCGGGATGCCGATCGCATCGAGCCGGCGGCGGACATAAGCGACGCGCTCCTGGTGGCGCGTGCGCTCGACCTGGCTGGTCTTGAGGTGGCGGATGCTGGCGGCCGCACCGGCGGCGAGCGCCGGCGGCAAAGCGGTGGTGAAGATGAAGCCGCTGGCAAAGCTGCGCACGAAATCGACCAGCGCGTCGGACGCGGCAATGTAACCTCCCATCACGCCGAACGCCTTGCCGAGCGTGCCCTCGATCACGTCGATCCGGTCCATCAGACCCTCGCGCTCGGCGATGCCGCCGCCGCGCGGGCCGTACAGCCCGACCGCATGGACCTCATCGATATACGACAGCGCGCCATGCGCCTCGCACACGTCGAGGATCTCGGCGATCGGCGCGATGTCGCCGTCCATCGAATAGACGCTCTCGAACGCGACCAGCTTGGCGCGGCCCGGCGCTACGGCGGACAGCCGGCGGTCGAGATCCTCGGGCGAATTGTGCGTGAAGCGCTGGCACTCGGCGCGGCTGTGGCGGATGCCCTCGATCATCGAGGCATGGTTGAGCGCGTCGGACATCACCACGCAGTCGGGCAGCTTCGCCGCCAGCGTCGACAGCGCCGCCCAGTTCGAGACATAGCCCGAGGTGAACAGCAGGGCTGCGTCCTTGCCGTGCAGGTCAGCCAGCTCGCGTTCGAGCTCGACATGGGCATGTGTTGTGCCCGAAATGTTGCGCGTGCCGCCCGCGCCGGCGCCGCACTTGTCGAGCGTCGCGTGCATCGCCTCGAGCACCACCGGATGCTGGCCCATGCCGAGATAATCGTTCGAGCACCACACCGTTACATCGCTCACACCGTCGGCGGTATGATGGCTGGCGCGCGGAAAGGCCCCCGCCTTGCGCTCCAGCTCGGCGAAGGTCCGATAGCGCCCGTCCTCGCGCAGCGTGTCCAGTTCGCCTGCGAAGAACGATTCATAGTCCATGATGGGCCTCCCCTGTATAATCCTTGATCGCGGCCTTTGCCGCCCTGTTGTTATCGGCCCAGCGCCACAACGCGCTGTCGCGCACCGGCAGTACCAGGAAGATATGCTCGACCAGCCCCAGCACCGCCAGCCCGGCGAGCAAAGTCGCGGTCGCGGCGGCGCCGCTGTTCTCGGGTGCGGCCTCGGCGGCGGACCATGCCCACCATGCCAGGCCGCCCGCGCCGATCGCCGAGAACGGGAAGAGCGCATTCATCGTGCGCTTGCGAAAATAGCTTTTGAGATAGGCGAGATGCGCGGGAAACACCTCGTCGCTGAGATTGGGCACGCCGAGGAACAGGTTGAACTTGGCGCTCAGCCGCAACACGAACAGCAGCAAGAACGTCAGCGGTGCCGCCTGGTTGGTGCCGCCCCAGCATAAAGCGAACAGCAGCAGCGCATTCGCCGCAATGGCCAGCTCGTGATGAATCACCGTCGCGGTCGCCGCCTTGAACCGGGCCCAGCCCTCGGCACCTTCGGGGCAGGGTTCGCGGCGCGGGCCGGCGATGAAGCCCATCAGGAAGCCCATTTCGTGCCAGCCCCAGATCAGGATCGCCGCGCCGAAGCCGATATAGGCACCGGTTGTCCCGTTATCGTCACGGTGCAGCCAGACCATGATCATCGCCGCCACCGCAACGACGCCGGACAGGCGGTGGCTGGTGCGAAAGGTGCGCGTCGGGCGGCTGTCGAGCCACACCACGGCACCGGTGCCGATGAACCACATCAGCAGCGCGAACAGAAGCGGCGGGATCGTCACCAGGCCGGCGCCAGCCGAACGGTGGCGGGCAGGACGTTCTTCGGGGCGCGGTGCAAGTAGAGCCGGGCAAAGGCGATGGAGGCAGCGCCGATGCCGATGGCGCGCTTCACCCCACCGATCACACCACCCTGTGCCTTGCCTGCGCGGATTGCCAGCGTCGCGCGGCGCATCGCCTCCAGCCCGGCGACGAACGCCGGCGCATCGGTATCGAGCGTGATCGGGAAGACCTGCCGCGTGATCTGCGTGCAGATGCGGAACACCTTCGCGTCATAATCCGACGGCGACATCTTGATCGCCTCGTAAAAGGCCGGGCGATCGTGGTCGCGGACATACATCGTGGCGTATACCGCGACGAGGAAGAAGCGGATCCACAGCTTGTTGTGCCCGCTGAGCAGCTTCGGGTCGGCGCGCATCAGCAGCGCGAACGCCTCGCCGTGGCGGAACTCGTCGTTGCACCACTCCTCGAACCACTGGAAGATCGGGTGGAAGCGTAGTTCGGGATGCTGCGCGAAATGGCGGAAGATCGTGATGTAGCGCGAATAGCCGATCTTTTCCGACAGATAGGTTGCGTAGAAGATGAATTTCGGCCGGAAATAGGTATATTTCTTGGTCTTGGTCAGGAAGCCCAGGTCGATGCCGATTCCGGCGTCCTTGAGCGTATCGTTGATGAAGCCGGCATGGCGGCTCTCGTCGCGGCTCATCAGCTTGAACAGCGCCTTGGCGTCGGGGTTCGTCACTCGCTTGGCGATTTCGGCATAGAGGATGCAGCCGGAGAATTCGGCCGTCAGCGAGCTGGCGAGGAAGTCGATGAACTCCTCACGCAGGCCATCGGGCAGGTTTTCGATCACGCCGTCGAACGCGGCAGTGCGCTTGAAGTGGCGCTTGTTGGGGTCGGCGACCATCTCGGCGATCAGCGCATCCCATTCGGCGCGGACCGACGACACGTCGAGCCGGTCCATCGCGGCGAAATCGGTGGTGTAGAAGCGCGGCGACAGCACCGTGTCGGCGCGTGCGATTTCCATCGTGTCGAGAATGGCCGGGGCGGCCTGGATCGGCGTGATCGCGTTCATCGCATCGCTCCTGCACTGAAACTGACTTCGTAGAGTTCGGTCATCTCGAAATGGCCGGCGAGCCTGGTCCACAGCCGGCGCAGCGCGCTGGCGCGTTGCACCGTCGCCATGCGCTCGATCACGCATGATTGGCCGAACGGGACATGGATCGGCGCGCCATGCACGCGCACCCGGTCGCCGGGCCGGATCTCGACGCCGTCGGCCAGTTCGACATGCGCGGCGAGAAATTCGTCGCTATGCTCGATGGCGATGCGGCAGGGCGTGTCGAAGCGCTCACCCATGATCATTTCGCGGCAACCTCCAGCGGCGCGCCGTCGGCGGGCTTTAGCAGCGCGGCAAAGTCGGCGCGGTTGGTGCCGCCGAACGCGCTCACCTCGAGATCGCGGCCGGTGGCGGTGTCGACCAGCGACAATTCGCCGTCCTTCCACAGGGTCAGGACGAAGGGCGGCTGGTCGCCAATCCCGCGCATATGGCGGTCGCGGGCCAGCCCGCGCATGACGCCGCGGATGAAGCCCGACTTGCTGCCCGGTGCGACCATCCCGGCAACCCCGCCATTCTTGACGTCGGTGATTACCACCGCGCCATCGGCGCGGTCGGCGAAACGTAGCGTGCGCGACGCGACGGGGGTGACATGCCGGGCAGCGCGCAGCGCCTCGGGCGAGGCCGAGGGCGCGATATTGCCGACGCGGACGATCGTCGTCACGGCGAGCGAGAACAGCACGAGCGCGCAGGCGGTGACCAGCGCGCCGCGTGGCAGCATATCCTCATGCTTGTGGACGACGGCGGTCATGCCGCCACCGCCGCGTCGGGTGCCGTGCCGCTGCGCGCGGCGTCCAGCTGCACGACATTGCCGGCGGCCTGCGCGGCCTGGCAGGTCTTGACGATCAGCGCCGCGACCTTGGCACCATCGGGCACCGCGCGCAGCATCGGCTGCGGTTCGGCAACGCGCCACGGCCGGGCGTGCGGCCACAGGCTGAGATAACCCATCTCCTGGCGCGCCACGACCGTCATTGGCAGGTCAGCCGTGCCGTCGCGATTAAGCTTCATGTCGACCGCGCCGATCACCCCGAGCGGGAGGTTGATGCATTTCGGCAGCGCGATGCCGATGCGCATGACGAGGCGCCGGTTGGTCAGCGTGTAGATCGTCGAGCGCGCGGCAAGCAGGGCAAGCCCCTCGAGCAGGCCCACGCCGAGCGCGCCGAGCAGCAGCGTCATGCCCACGCCGACCAGCGACCCGCCATTGACCACTGCCGAGACCAGCGCAACCGTGGCGAGCCCGCCGAAATACAGCGCGATGTGCCGCGTGTGGAACGCCGTGCGCGCCAGCGTCGCGCGGCGCGGCGCGCCCTGCCACAGGATGCGCTCGCCGCGCGGCAACCGACCCGGCAGGCCCGGGATCGGCTCGACCTCATATTCGGTGATCACAGGAACGGCTCCTGGCGGTTGCGGTTGGCGTAGAGATAGCCACCGCCGAAATAGCCCTGCACCCGGTCTTCCTCGTACAGCGTGATGCTGTCCTTGGCCTCGATCACCGGCGCGTTGGCGAATTGCGCTGCATTGATCGAGTCGGTGACGACCTGGTGACGGCGGCGGTTGACCTTCGACATGGTCATCGGCAGCAGCACATGCTTGCCGACGGTTCCCTCGACCTCGACCTCGATGTAGCGGATCAGTCGGTCGGCGCGATCGATCCAGATATCGGTGACCTTGCCCGCCACCGCGCCATCGGCGCCGATCACGGTCATGCCGCGTGGGTCTGGATCGCGACCGACGATATGGAAATCGCCCGCAACGCTGATCGGCACGATCCGCGCATGACCCTCCCAGTCGAGATCGGGGCGCTTGGCGCGCTCGGCAAAGGCCGCCGGGCCGATGCCGTCGACCAGCGGATCTCCGGTCGGCGCATAGGGCGCGCCGGCAAAGCGATCGGTGCGGCGCGCGGCGATATTCACCGGCTCGCGGCCCTTGGTCGGCGCGGTCACGGTGCCGTGACCGAACGGGAGCTTGAACGACTTGGTCGGCGCGGTGTGCAACGGGCCGCCGATCGTCTCGACCCGGCCGGTCACCTCGTCTTCGAGCGGATAACCCTCGCGGCGATCCTCACGGCGGAGATAGAAAATCAGGCAGACGAAGAACAGGACGAAGGCCGCGAACACCAATTGCGCGACGTCGATCGTCTGGGTGAGCTGGAGGTGCATCGGTCTTCTCCCTTCAAATCGGAAATTCGCTGAGGCCGAAGCGGGTGGGCTGGTCTTGCGACCCGCGCACGAGCGGCCCCAACGCCACCACGGTGCCGAACAGCAGCACGATTTCTACGCAGTACACAAAGGCATAGCCCGTTTCGGGCCCGGCCAGCGTCGGCCCGAGCTGGCGGGCGACAGCGGCCGAGGAAATGAGGTCGCGCGCAAAGGCGCCGATCGCGATCGCCGCGCCGGCGCAGGTCGCCTGGACCGCGCCCCATGCGCCCAGTGCGAGGCCGGTGCGGCCCTCATCGGCAATGTTCATCGCCGCGGTTAGCGTGCCGACCGAGAATAGTCCGCCGCCAAAGCCGATGATCGACGCGCCGATGCCGAGCAGCGGCGCGCTGTGCAGCGGGCCAGCGAAGATGACGCAGAGAAAGGCAGCGACGCCGGCCACGGCGCCGAAGCCGGCAAGGCGGTGCGGGTCGGCCTGGCGGCCAAGTTGCTGCGCGGCGATCGCGAAGCCGGCCATCATGCCGACCGCCCACAGCGCGGTGAGCGAGGTGGTCGCGCCGACCGACAGGCCGAGAATCTGCCCGCCATAGGGTTCGAGCAGCACGTCCTGCATCGAGAAGGCGGCGGCGCCGAGCCCGACCGCGACGAGCAGCCGCATCGTCCGCGGCTGCGCGATGAAGATCTTCCACACCTCGCGGAAAGCCGGGCGATCTTCGCTGGCGGTTGCGGCGGCGCTGTTGCGTGCTTCCTGCTTCCACAGCGCTACGATGTTGAGGATCATCGTCAGCGCACCTGCGCCCTGCACGATCTTGACCAGCTTGGTCGGCGAGAAGTCGGCCAGCAGCCGGCCGATGACGATTGCGCTGAGCAGGACGCCGACGAGCAGCATGACGTAGAGCAGCGCGACGACGCGCGGGCGCTTTTCCTCGCTGGCGAGGTCGGTGGCCAGCGCAAGGCCGGCGGTTTGCGTGGTGTGCATGCCCGCGCCGACCATCAGGAAACCGAGTGCGGCGGCGATATGGCCCAGCGTCGCCGCACCGGTCTGGTTGATGGTCATCACCAGCAACGCAAAGGGCAGGATGGCAAAACCACCGAACTGCAGCAGCGTGCCGAACCAGATATAGGGGACGCGCTTCCAGCCCAGCACCGAGCTGTGATGGTCCGACTTGAAGCCGATCAGCGCGCGCAGTGGTGCGAACAGCAACGGCAGCGACACCATCGCCGCGACAAGGCTCGCCGACATGCCCAGCTCGACGATCATCACGCGGTTGAGCGTGCCGGTCAGCAGGACGGCGGCCATGCCAACCGAGACCTGGAACAGCGACAGGCGCAGGATTCGGCTGAGCGGCAATTCGGGCGAAGCCGCATCGGCAAAGGGCAGGAAACGCGTCCCCACCTTGTTCCAAAAGGCTTGCCGGCGGCTCATTGCGGCAGCAGCTCCATCGCCTGGCTGGTGTAGAAACCGCCCGAGACGCGCTCACCACGACCGATCGACGTCGCCGGCATCGCACTGGCGACGAGCGTGCGCAGCAGCCGCTCGCGCACCGGCTCAATCGCCGGGGCGCGGTCGCTGCGCGGGAACAGCTTGCCGACCTTGTGCATCACCTCGAGCGCGGGGCTCGATGGCGCGAAGGTATAGAGCAGCGATCCGCCGGTGCGCTCGGTCAGGCCCTGCAGCACCGCGACGATATCGAAAGGGCGGTAGTGGATCAGCGAATCCATCGCCACGACATGGTCGAAGCGGCCGAGCGCGGGGTCGAGCATGTCGCCAGTCCGCCACTCGATCTTCACGTCGCGTGGCGCGCGCTGCGCGGCGATCTTCACCAGGCTGCCGGCCACGTCGATTGCCACGACATCGGCACCGCGCTTCGCTGCCTCGACCGCCAGCGCACCCGTGCCGCAGCCCGCATCGAGCAGCCGCAATCCGGTCATGTCGTGCGGCAGCCACGACAGCAGCGTCGCGCGCATCCGGTCGCGCCCGGCGCGTACCGTCGCGCGGATCTTGCTGACCGGCGCGTCGCTGGTCAGTTGCTCCCACGTCTTGGAGGCGGTGCGATCGAAATAGGTTTCGAGCCGCGTCCGGCGATCCTGATAGCTATGGGCCGGATAGGTCGCGCTGTTCATCATTCGAACCCCAGAAACTCGAAGATCTCACGATCCTTCATCGGCATCGCGTCGAGCGCGGCGGTCCCGGCCCAGAGCTGTGCGGCAAGGCGCTTGTACTCGAGGCAGGCGGCATCGACCTCGGGGGTCGAGTCCATCTCGAACAGGGTGCATTTCTTGAGCCGGCTGCGGCGGATCGCGTCGAGATCGGGGAAATGGGCGAGACGCTTGAGGCCCGTCGCGGCGTTGAAGCGGTCGATCTCGTCGGTCGCTGCCGAGCGATTGGCGATGACGCCCGCCATGCGCACTTCGTAATTCTTCGACTTGGCCTTGATGGCGGCAACGATGCGGTTCATCGCGAAGATGCTGTCGAAATCGTTGGCGGCGACGACCACCGCGCGCTCGGCATGCTGCAGCGGTGCGGCAAAGCCGCCGCACACCACGTCGCCGAGCACATCGAAGATCACCACATCGGTCTCTTCGAGCAAATGGTGCTGCTTGAGCAGCTTCACCGTCTGCCCCACGACATAACCGCCGCAGCCTGTCCCGGCCGGCGGCCCGCCTGCCTCGACGCACATCACGCCGTTGAAGCCCTCGAACATATAATCCTCGGGACGCAGCTCCTCGTGATGGAAGTCGACCGTTTCGAGCACGTCGATCACCGTCGGCATCAACTTCTTGGTCAGCGTGAAGGTGCTGTCATGCTTGGGGTCGCAGCCGATCTGCAGCACGCGCTTGCCGAGCAGCGACAGCGCGGCGGAGAGATTGGACGAGGTGGTCGACTTGCCGATCCCGCCCTTGCCGTAGATCGCGAAGACCTTGGCGTTGCCGATCCGGTCCTTGGGGTCGAGCGCAACCTGAACGCTGCCTTCGCCGTCCTTGATGGGGTCGTGAAGTGCCATGGTCTGTTCCTTCTATGCCGCGACCGCGACGACGCCTTCCAGGGCGTCCTCGATCTCGTCACTGGCGGCGTGGAGTGCGGCGAGCGTCGCCGCGTCGGGGGTCCAATATTGGCGTTCGCTCGCCTCGATCAGCCGGCCGGCGACGCGGGCGGCGGCGCGCGGGTTGAGCTGCGCGATGCGGTGGCGCATTGCGTCGTCGAGCACATAGGTCTCGCTGATCCGCTGATAGACCCAGGGATCGACCTCGCCGGTCGTCGCCGACCAGCCCATCGTCGTGGTGACATGGCCCTCGATCTGGCGGACGCCTTCGTAACCGTGGCGCAGCTGCCCTTCCGTCCAGAGCGGGTTGAGGATGCGCGTGCGGGTTTCGAGCGCGACCTGCTCCTGCAGGCTGCGCACCTTGCCCGATCCTTGCGTCTGGTCGCCGATATAGACCGGCGCCGCGACGCCCTTGGCGCGCGTCACCGCGCGGCTGATTCCGCCCAGCGTGTCGACATATTGGTCGATGCTGGTGATGCCGAGCTCGACCGATTCGAGATTCTGATAGGCGCAATCGACCGTCTTGAGCGCCGAACCGAGGATCGCCGCCTGGCGCACCGGCACGCCCTTGACGCCGTAGGCATAGCCCTTTTGCCGCTCGAAGCTGTCGGCCAGCTCGTCGGGGTCGGTCCAGGCGCCGTTGTCGATCATCAGATTGACGTTGGCGCCATAGGCTCCTTGCGCATTGGAGAAGACGCGCAGGCTGGCGGTCTCGATGTCGCAGCCATGCTCGGCCTGGTGCGCCAGGCTGTGCTTGCGGACAAAGTTCATCGCCTCGGGTTCGTCGGCCTGGCTCGCCAGCAGCGCGGCTTCAGCAAGCATGCGCGTCTGCAACGGCAGCAGGTCGCGGAATACGCCCGACAGCGTCGCGATCACGTCGATCCGCGGCCGGCCGAGTTCCTCCAGCGACATCAGTTCGGCACCGGCGAGCCGATTATAGCTGTCGAAGCGCGGCCGCGCGCCCATCAGCGCCAGCGCCTGGGCGATCTGCGCGCCCTCGCTCTTCAGATTGTCGGTGCCCCACAGCACCATCGCCACCGTCTCGGGCAGGTGCCCAGCATCGGCGATGCCGCGATCGAGCAACCTCTGCGCCTGCGCCGCACCGTCCTTGACCGCAAAGGCCGAGGGCAGGCGGAACGGGTCGAAGCCATGGATGTTGCGCCCGGTCGGCAGGATCTCCGGCGTGTGCAGCAGGTCGCCGCCCGACACCGGCCGGATATAACGCCCGGCGAGCGCACGCACGATGCCGTCCAGTTCCTCATTGCCCGACAGCGCGGCGTTGAGCGCGGCGAGATGCTTCAGCGTGGGCGTGTCGGGTTTGATCAGTCCATCGACCAGCGCCTCGATCACGTCGTGCGCGACCTGATCGCCCCGGCTCGACGCGGTCGCGGCAAGCATGTCGATGCGCTCGGCGCGTGTCGCGGCCTGCCCGGCGACGTGCAGCCCTTGCGGGATCAGCGCGCGCTCGATCTCATAGAGCCGCGCGGCGAGCGCGGGGACATCGCTGCCGTCGAGGTCGAGTGCCTCGGCCTGTGCCGCGATCAGTTCGGCCAGCGCCGGCGCCGCGTCATCGCCCGGCTCCAGGCTGCGCCAGCGATCGACCGACGCCTTGAGATCGGCCAGCCCCTTGTACACGCCCGAGCGGGTCAGCGCCGGGGTCAGATAACTGACCAGGGTCGCGCCCGAGCGGCGCTTGGCCAGCACCCCTTCGGAAGGGTTGTTGGCGGCGTAGAGATAGATGTTGGGCAGGTCGCCGATCAGTCGGTCGGGCCAGCATTCCGCGCTCAGCCCGGCCTGCTTGCCGGGCATGAATTCCAGGCTGCCATGCGTGCCGAAATGCAGCACGGCATGCGCGCGGAAATCCTCGCGCAGCCAGCGATAGAAAGCGGCAAAGGCGTGCGTCGGGGCGAAGCGGCCCTCGAACAGCAGCCGCATCGGGTCGCCTTCATAACCCAGCGCCGGCTGGATGCCGATGAACACGTTGCCGAAACGCTCGCCGAGGATCTGGACGGCGGTGCCGTCCGACTGAAGCTTGCCCGGCGCGGGGCCCCAGGCGGCTTCGATTTCCTTGAGCCAAGTCTCGCGCGCGACGATCGTGTCGGCGCTGACCCGGGCATGGACATTCGCCTCGCTGCCATAACGCGCCGCGTTGCCGCCGAGAATGCGCTCGCGCAGCGCATCGACGGTGGCGGGGACCTCGACCTGATAACCCTCAGCGGCGAGCCGCACGAGCGTGGCATGCAGCGATTCGAACACCGCGAGGAACTGCGCGGTGCCCGCCGCGCCGGCATTGGGCGGGAAGTTGAACAGCACGATCCCGACGCGCTTTTCGGCCAGCGCGGCGCGGCGCAGCTCGATCAGCTTGATCACGCGCCCGGCGAGCGCCTCGGCGCGCTCGGTGCAGGGCTGCATCGCACGGACATGGCTGGTAGCGGGGAAGGTGCAGCCGCGCTTGCAGCCGGTGCAGGCGTCGGTCGAGCCATCGGAGCGCCCGCCGAACACCATCGGCACGGTGCCGCCGTCGAGCTCGGGAATTGCGACCATCATCGTCGATTCAAGCGGCAACAGGCCCTGGCGATTGGCGCCCCAGCCCTGCAGCGTCTGGAACTCGACCGGGTGCGCCGCGATATAGGGCAGGTCGAGCCTGGCGAGCATCTCCTCGGCCAACGCGGCGTCGTTATAGGCAGGGCCGCCGACCAAGCTGAACCCGGTGAGGTTGACCACCGCGTCGACCACCGGCTTGCCGTTTCGCAGGAACATCGCCTCGATCGCCGGGCGCCCGTCGAGCCCGCCGGCAAAGGCGGGGATGACGTTGAGGCCGCGTGCCTCCATCGCCGCGATTACGCCGTCATAATGGCCGGCATCCTTGGCCAGCACATAGGAACGCAGCATCAGCAGCCCGACCGTGCCCTTGGCGCCGCGCTTCATCGGCAGGTCCGCGGCGATCGTCGCGATGCGGTTCTTGAGGGCAGGGTGATAGACCCCGACATCGGGATAATCGCGCGGTGCCTCTGCCTTGGTCGCACCGCGCAGCACGCGGCGCGGGCCGTCGGCATAGCGGTCGATCAGCGCGCGGATCATGTCGACGACGTTGTCGTCCGATCCCGCCAGCCAATATTGCAGCGTGAGGAAATAGGCGCGCACGTCCTGCGCGGTGCCCGGAATAAAGCGCAGCAGCTTGGGAAGGCGCCGCAGGATCGCCATCTGGCCGGCGCCCGAGCTGGCGCCCGCCTTGTTGGTGCCGCGCATCTTCTTGATCAGCGCCAGCATGCCCGTGGCGGGCTTGTCCATGCGATAATCGCCCATCCGCGTCAGCTTGACGATGTCGGCGGCCGACATCAGCCCGACGATCGCGTCGCAGCTGTCGCGCCGTGCCTGCAACTGCGGCAGCACGGCACGGATATGGTCCTCGAGGAACAGCATCGTGCACAGGATGATGTCGCCGGCGGCAATCGCTGCGCGCGCCGAATCGAGCGTGCCCGGCTTCTCCTCCCAGTCGGCGGCGGCATGGAAGCTGATCGTGACGCCCGGGCAGGCGCGGTCGAACTGCTCCTGCGCGCGCTGCACCGCGCCCGACAGATGATTGTCGAGCGTGATGATCACCACCCGGACGGGCACGTTGCCGATCGGCGCTGCGGCGGTGCGATCAGCGCGCATAATGGGCCTTCGCGTCATAGAGGGTGTCGAGCGTGATGCTGGCCAGCCCCTGCTCGGCGGCATATTTCTCGGTGTTGCGCCGCGCCTTGCCGCGCACGAAGAACGGGATCTTGAGCAGCTCGCGCTCGGCCTCGGCGGTCCAGCCGGTCACCGCCGGTGTCGTCGCGACCACCGTCGCCACTTCCATCACAGCGACGTCCTGATCGGTCGCGTGATGGGTAACAGGCGCCGAGGGCGCTGGGGCGGGTGCGGCATGACCATGCCCGAGATGGCTCGCCCCGCTCGCGTCGGAAAATTCGAAATCGTCGCGGAACATCGTCAGCAGATGCTCCTCCAGCCCCATCACCAACGGATGGACCCAGCTGTCGAACAGCACGTTCGCGCCCTCGAAACCCATTTGCGGGCTGAAGCGGGCCGGGAAGTCCTGGACATGCACCGGAGCCGAGATCACCGCGCAGGGCACGCGCAGACGCTTGGCGATGTGGCGCTCCATCTGCGTGCCGAGCACCAGTTCGGGCTGCGCCGCCGCGATCGCCGCCTCGACCTCAAGATAGTCGTCGGTGATCAGCGGCTCGACGCCGTACAGCTTCGCTGCATCGCGCACGTCGCGAGCGAATTCGCGATTGTAACAGCCCAGCCCGACGACCTGGAAACCGAGCTCGTCACGCGCCACGCGCGCCGCGGCGACCGCGTGAGTCGCGTCACCGAAAATGAAGACCCGCTTGCCGGTGAGATAGGTCGAGTCGACCGAGCGGCTCCACCACGGCATGTTCGAGGTGTCCAACACCGCGCTCGCGTCGACACCTGCTAAAGCTGCAACCTCGGCAATGAAATCGCGCGTCGCACCATGCCCGATCGGCACCGTACGCACAGTCTTCTGGCCAAAGGTCTTGTCCAGCCAGCGCGCCGTGGTGTCGCCGACTTCCGGATAGAGCAGGATGCTGAAATCGGCCGCGCCGATCGTCTTGATGTCGGCTGGCGAGGCGCCCAGCGGGGCGACGAGGTGCACGTCCACGCCCATCGCATCGAGCAGCCGCGTAACCTCGATCACATCGTCGCGGTGGCGGAAACCGAGCGCGGTCGGCCCGAGCAAATTGGCGCGCGGCCGGCGACCTTCGCGCGGCGCCGGGCGCAGCTCCTTGTCGGCGATCGCGCGGACCAGCTGGTAGAAGGTCTCGCCGGCGCCCCAATTTTCCTTGCGGCTGTAGCTCGGCAGTTCGAGCGCAACGACCGGGATCGGCAGGTGCATCGCATCGCACAGCCCGGCGGGGTCGTCCTGGATCAGCTCGGCGGTGCACGAGGCGCCAACCAGCATCGCCTGCGGCTTGAACCGCTCATAGGCGTCGCGCGCCGCCGACTGGAACAGCTCGGCGGTATCCTTGCCCAGGTCGCGCGCCTGGAAGGTCGTGTAGGTCACCGGCGGGCGGGCGCCGCGCCGTTCGATCATCGTGAACAGCAGGTCGGCATAGGTGTCGCCCTGCGGCGCGTGGAGCACGTAATGAACGTCCTTCATGGCGGTGGCGATGCGCATCGCCCCGACATGCGGTGGTCCTTCATAGGTCCAGACGGTCAGCTGCATCGCCTCAGACCCTCAACACGTCGCGCCGCCGCAGCGGCCGCGCGAAAAGTTCGGCGAGGTCGCCGGCCTGGTCGAAACCGTGCACCGGCGAGAAAACCAGCTCGATCGCCCATTTGGTCGTCAGCCCCTCGGATTCGAGCGGGTTGGCGAGGCCAAGGCCGCACACCGTGATGTCGGGCCGGGCAGCGCGGACGCGGTCGAGCTGCTTGTCGACGTCCTGCCCCTCGCTGATCACCACGCTCTCGGGCAGCAACGCGAGTTCCTGCGCCATGTGCCGGCGGTGCAGATAAGGCGTGCCGACCTCGATCGCGTTCATCCCCAGTTCGTTGACGAGAAAGCGCGCTAGCGGGATTTCCAGCTGCGAGTCGGGCAGGAAGAAAATGCTCTTGCCGGCGAGTCGCGCACGCTGATGTTCGATCGCGCGCTTGGCGCGCTCGCGGCCGGGCGCGACGGTGCGGCGGAAATGCATCTCGTCCACGCCGAACGCCTGTGCGGCGGCGTGCAGCCAGGCGGTCGTGCCCTCGGCGCCGAACGGGAACAGGGCGTCGAGTCGCACCGCGCCGCGATCTTCCAGCGCCTGTGCCGTCGCGCCGAGAAAGGGCTGGGCGAGCAGGAAGCGCGTGTTCGGCCCGACCGGCGGCATCGCCGCCGCGCTGCGCGCCGGCAACGTGTGGACGTGCGCGATGCCGAGTTCGGCGAACAGCCGCAGGAACTGGTCCTCGACGATGTCGGGCAGCGCGCCGACGATCATCAGGCTCGCGTCGGGCGAGGTATCGGCGGGCAGGTCTGGGACCAGCGCGGCGAGGCATGCATCCTCGCCCTCGGTGAAGGTCGTCTCGATCCCGCTGCCGGAATAGTTGAGAATCTTCACCGCGGGATTGTGCTTGGTCGACAGCCGCTGCGCGGCGCGCGACAGGTCGAGCTTGATCACCTCGGACGGGCACGAGCCGACCAGGAAGAGCAATTTGATATCGGGCCGGCGATCGAGCAGCCGGTCGACCACGCGGTCGAGTTCCTCGTTGCAATCGGCGAGACCCGCCAGGTCGCGCTCCTCGATGATCGCGGTGCCGAAACGCGGCTCGGCGAAGATCATCACGCCGGCGGCGGACTGCAGCAGATGCGCGCAGGTGCGCGAGCCGACGACGAGGAAGAAGGCGTCCTGCACCTTGCGATGCAGCCAGATGATCCCGGTCAGCCCGCAGAACACCTCGCGCTGGCCGCGCTCGCGCAGGATCGGTCGTGAGCCCGAGTCGTTTGCCCCGCTGGTGCGCAGACCCGTGCCGCAATTGCTGCCCGGCAGCATGGCGGGGAGCGCCGGGGTCATCCCGCCACCGCCGCGGTCACCGACATCGGCGACGATGAGCTTGATGGCGTGCCGCTGCCCTGCAACCGCGCGGCACGCAGCTTGAGCAGGAACTGCGCGGCGTTGATGATGTAGCTGGCATAGGCGGCGAGCGCGAGCAGCATGCGTCCACGCTCGCTGCCATAGCCACCGACCAGCGCGATCAGATAGGCGCTGTGCAGCGCCAGCACGAGCATGCTGAACACATCCTCCCAGAAGAAGGACTCGGCGAACAACCATTTGTCGAACACGACCTTTTCCCAGATCGAGCCGGTGATCATGATCGTGTAGAGCGTTACGGTCTTGACCACGATCGACAGCGTCGCGGCGTCCGCGCCGTCACCGGTCGCGAGATAGCGCAGCACCAACGTCAGGCTGATCAGGAAGACGAGGAACTGGACCGGTGCGAGAATGCCCTGGACCAGTGTCCAGCGCGTCGCGTCGCGGCGCCGGCGCTGCTCGGGGGTATAGAGCGGCGAGGCACCGTTCTGGGCCCTGTTCGCATCGGATGGGTCGTGCCGCATCGCTCCCCGCCTGCTGTTTTCCTTGTCGGGAGAGTAGGCTGGCCATTCGCAAAGTGTCAATAAAATTTGACGTAAAGAAAAATGGACAAATGTTGCAGCGCAGAAACTTTCTCATATTGTCAGTGGTGCCAAACAGGCATAGGCTCCGAGTCGTCGGGGCTTTCAAAATATTGGCGTCCTGACCGGTAACTCGCGTCGATACCTGGCTTTTTGGGAGAGCCGAGGCATGGGATCGTCACTCGGATATGGGCAGGCCGCGCCCAAACTCATACCTCGCGACCCCAACCTCAGGCATCGGCTCGCGCCGGGCAGCCTCGCGGCATTGCGCTCGGTATTGGCGCCGAGCGATGAAGAAGAACGGTCGCTGAGCAGCCTTATCGAGAGCGAGATCATCCCGCGCCTGATGGTGGCCAGTGGCGGCCTGCGTGATGCGACGGTCGATGATCCCGCTGCCGGGGAAGGTAGCGAGCAGATTACCGAGGCCGAGATTGCCGCGCTCGCCCCGCTTGCCTTGCAGATCGAGGCCGATGAGCTGATCGACTACGCCGATCGCATCCTCAGTCGCGGCGTGCCGGTGAGCAATCTGCTGGTCGATCTGCTCGCGCCCGCCGCGCGCCTGCTCGGCGAATATTGGGAACAGGATCGCTGCGACTTCGTCGATGTGACGATGGGCTTGTGGCGTTTGCAGGAAGTCGTTCATGAGGTTGCCGGCCGCGCGAGTTCGGCGCGGCGACTCGGCTCGGCGGGGCGCCGCGCGCTGTTCGCGGTGATGCCCGGCGATCAGCACAGTTTCGGTACCGTGGTGATCGACGAGGTGTTCAGTCGCGAAGGCTGGATGACGGATCGTCTCGGAGAGGGACCGGCAAGCGACCTGCTCGACCGTGTCGCCGGGTCGTGGTTCGATCTTGTCGGATTGACGGTGAGTTGCGACTCCCATACGGCGACTCTTACGTTGATCATTACCGCGCTGCGTAACGTGTCGCGCAACCCGCGGGTGCGAGTGATGGTTGGGGGGCGGGTCTTTGTCGAGCAACCCGAGCTGGCCAGCCTGGTCGGCGCGGACGGCACGGCCCCGGATGCGAAGATCGCGCTGACCGTCGCGGACGATCTGGTCAGCGCTGCCGAACGTGAGTGCCTGCCCTGCGGCTAGGCGCTTTGGACATGGGAGCGTTGCTGCGCCGAGATGAACAAGCACCACGCACCTTCCGGGCTTCACGCCTTTACCGCTCCCGACATCAATCCGGGTGCGCTGGCGGCTGACGTTTCGGCGGCGGTGCTCGGCGCGGTCGGCGACGTCACGCTCGTTCTCGATCTGCACGGCAAGATCCTCGATACCGCCATCTCGGAGCGCGAACTGGTCACGTTTGGCCTTGGCGGCTGGAATGGCGGCGACTGGGTCGATACCGTTACCGTCGAGAGCCGCGGTAAGGTCGCCGAGATGATCGACGAGGCGACCGTCGGCAAACCGGCACGCTGGCGCCAGGTCACGCATATGACGCCCAATGGCGACGTCCCGATCCGTTATCTTGCGCTCCGGCTGGGCGATGGCGACCGGATTATCGCGATCGGTCGCGACATGCGCAGCGCCGCGACAGCGCAACAACGCCTGCTCCAGACGCAACAGTCGCTCGAACGCGATTACATCAAGCTGCGTCAGGCCGAGGCGCGTTATCGTCTGCTGTTCGACATGGCGCGCGAGGCGGTGCTGATCGTCGATGCCGGCAGCCGTCGCATCGTCGAGGCCAATCCTGCGGCCTATCGCCTGCTCGGCGCGCGCGAGGGCGCGCTCACCAGCCAGCCTGCAACAGCGATGGTCGATGCGGAGGATCGCGAGGCCTTCCTCGCCCATCTCGGCGCAGCCGAGGCGACTGACGACATGACGCCCGTCACGCTGCGTTTGCCGCGCGGGCGTGGCGATATCCGGCTGGTGTCGCGCCTGTTCCGTCAGGCACGCGTCGCATTGCTGCTGGTGCGCATCGAATCCGCTGCCGAATCGGTGGCAGGCAGCGGCGGCGACAGCCGCCTGGCCGAAGTCGTCGAGCGCATGCCCGATGCTTTTGTGCTGGCCGACGGCGCGCTCAACATCCTCACCGCCAATGCCGCCTTTGTCGAACTTGCCGAGGCGCCCTCGGCCGATCGCGTTCGCGGCGCGTCGCTCGGCACCTGGCTGGGACGGCCCGGGATCGACCTCGAACTGATTATGGGCCAGCTGCGCGACCACGAGTCGGTGCGCAATGTCGCCACCATCCTGCGCGGTTCGACCGGCGGCCAGGAAGAGGTCGAGGTGTCCGGCGTCTCGGCGCGCTTTGGCGAGGAAGTCTGTTACGGCTTCACGATCCGCAATGTCGGCCGTCGCCTGCGCTCCGTGCCCGATCCGGGCCTCGACCTGCCGCGCTCGGTCGAGCAGCTCACCGAACTGGTCGGGCGCATGTCGCTCAAGGAAATCGTCCGCGAATCGACCGACCTGATCGAGCGGCTCTGTATCGAAGCGGCGCTCGCCTATACCGACGACAATCGTGCCTCCGCCGCCGAGATCCTCGGCGTCAGCCGGCAGAGCCTCTATTCGAAGCTCCACCGCCACGGCCTCGGCAGTCTCGTCCCCGGCGAGGAATAACCGGCCGGGTCACCCGCCGCCCAGGGCCTTGATCAGTGTCGCATAGGATTCGAGCGCGGCCTCGCGTGCCTGCACGGCAGCGCGGTCGGCGTTGCTGTACGCCGTTTGGGCCTGGAGCAGGGCAAGCAGATCGTCTTCACCGGCGCGGTAGCGCTGACGGGCGAGCTCGAGCGAGATCCGGCTCGCGTCGCGCGCGGCGTCGTGCTCGGCAACCGTCGCGGTCGTTGCGGCATAGCGGTTGATTGCGGTTTCGCTATCGGCCAGCGCGGCGAGCACCGCCTTGGTATAGCGCGCGGCGGCCTGGTCGGCCCGGGCATTGGCGGCGCCGATCTGCGCGCGGACCTTTCCGGCATCGAAGATCGCCCAGCTCAGGCGTGGGCCTATCGAAAAACCGAAGCTGTCCCCTGACAAAATGTCGCCGGCCTTGCGCGCCTGCTGGCTGAAATTGCCGCTCAGGCTGAGTTTCGGGTAGAGATTGGCGGTCTCGACGCCGATAGTGGCGGTCGCGGCAGCAAGATCGGCTTCGGCGGCGCGGATGTCGGGGCGGCGGCGCAGCATGTCGGCGCGTGCGCCGACCGCGACATTGGCAGGCAGCGCGGGCAGCGGAGCGGGCGCGTCGATCAGGCTGGCGACCGCTTCCGGCGCG